>CAZYJR010000026.1:0-54097 GCA_964647905.1 uncultured Desulfobacterales bacterium
TCATTAAGCAGAGAATGGAACGGCATCCCGAGCCCCTTTTTTTGAGGCGTCGTAAGAGCGCATGTCATCAAGATCTTCAAGCTCTTCGAGAGCCCTGCTCCTCGGGCGGATCACGCTCCGTGCTCAAGGGGAAGCACCGGTTCGACCCGGAGCCGGTAACGCTTTCCGCCGGCTTCAGGGAGGGCTGCGGAACCGCTCGGCCAGGTTGTCCAGGATCGCTTCCATCAGCCAGTAGGTGCCCTTCATGGCGCGGTTTCGGCGCAACACCGTTTCCGGCCCCATGACGAACGTATCCGGGACCCACTCCTCGCTGTGCTCCCGGGCGAAATAGTCCACGAGTTCCAGGGTATACTCGGGATGAAACTGAAAGCCCGCTGCGGGGCGTTTCTTGCACAGAAACGCCTGATTGGGCGTAGCCCGGCTCGCAGCGAGCCTCACGCAGGCGGGCGGAAGGGTGAAGTGATCCTCGTGCCAGTGAAAGGTCTCGAACACATCCGGCACGTTCCGGAAGACCAAGCTCCTTTTCCCTTCCGGGGTCAGACGCACCTCATGCCACCCGATCTCTGCCTGTTCAGCGGGAAAGATTGCTCCACCCAGGGCCTCGGCCAGAACCTGAGCGCCGAAACAGATTCCCAGGGTGGGGACGTCCAGCTCGAGCGCACTCTTGACGTAGGCTTTCTCCGCCGGAAGCCATGGGTTGGAGACCTCGTCGTATGCGTGCGGCGAGCCGCCCATGACCAGGAGCCAGTCGAAGTTATCCGGGTGGGGAGGAACCTCGCCGCTGCACACATACGTGCGCACCACCGTATGGCCCCGCGCCTCGGCCCACCTGTCGATGTTGGTTGCCGGGATGTCCAGGGCGTCGTGCTCCAGGAGGTGAAGCCTCAAAACAGGATCCCCGCCGCCGGGGTCTCGGCTACCTCGGCCTTGAGTGCCTCCGCCATGTCCGGAAGGGAATGGACTGCACCGCAGGATAGGTCAGGCCCGTGGACAGAGGGGGACAGAACCGAATCTGCCGCCATGACGTCCTCCCTTTCTCGATGGGTGAGTCGGAGAATCGCGCCCGCACCTCCGGGCGTGAATACTACTTCACCGTGATTCGGTGCTTCTTCTGCCAGTCCGGACCGAACTTGTGCTCGAAGTAGTCGGCCAGCCGGTCGAACCAGCGCCACCATAAGCTCCTGCCCTTGTCCCGGGCCTCTAAGACATCGTTCAGGAACACGTGGATGTCGGCCATCTTCTCCTTGGGCAGGAAAGATGCGGCTCCCTCCCGGTAGGATCTCTCCAGGTCCTGTGGCGTCATGGCGTTGGCCGTGAGCATGATGCTGATGACGTCCTTCTCGGATGCGAGTTTCAGCAGGTCGTAGCCCTTGACCCCCATGATGTCGAGGATGGCGATGTCGAAGTAGTGGGTTTCCAGCTTGTCCCTGGCCTCCTCGAAGGTGGCGGCCACCTCCAGCCGGCACATGGACAGGAGCTCCTTCAAGGTGTCCAGCACGTCGGGTTCGTCGTCCACTATGAGGATGTGCTTTCCTTCCAATCGGTTGGTTTCAGGCATGCTTGAACCTCCGGACTGCTTCGGGGCCCGCCCGCCCCCTCATGATTCATTTTTTCCGTCCCAAAAGCTGCCCTGCAGGAGAAGGGTCTTACACCATCAGCTCCGGCAGCCAGGTCGCCAGCCATGGAAACAGCATGGTCAGGATCAGTACGAGCAGCTGGATCAGAACAAAGGGCGGTACCGCCCTCCATATGTCCTTGGTGTGGACCTCCGGCGGCGACACCCCCCGCATCAGGATAAGCGCCCACCCAAAGGGCGGGGTCAGGTACGCCACCTGCATGTTCAGGATGAACACGATTGCGAACCAAGTAGGATCAAACCCCAGAAAAACAGCAATGGGAACGAATATGGGCGCGCAGATGGTGAGAACGGCGTAGTCGTCCATAAACATGCCGAAGAGAAGCAGAATCACCTGCATCACCGCGAGAATGATCCACCTGTTCAGCGATACGCCCTCCACTATCTCCATGACCATGTCCTGGGCGCCGGCGCTTGTGTAGACGACACCGAAAAGTGTGGCGGTCACCAGGATCCATAAGGCCATGCCGCTGATCTTCATGGTCTCGAGGCAGGAGTCCTTGATCACCTGCCATGTCAGGCGGCGGTAGAGGATGCAGATGATGAATGCACCGGATGCGCCTACCCCCGAGGCCTCGGTGGGCGTGGCCATGCCCGTAAAGATGGACCCCAGGACAAGGACCACGAGCAGGGCTGGAAGCACGATGTCCTTGAGGGATCGCCACCGCATGCCCCAGGTGACCGCCTCTTTGGCCGGGGGTGCCAGGTGGGGCTGGAGGTGGCAGCGGACCAGGACGTAAACGATGTACAGAAAGGCCGTGATGAGGCCCGGAATGGCACCGCCGAAGAAGATCTTGCCGATGGAGATCCGGGAGATGTAGGCGAAGATGATCATGATGATGCTGGGAGGGATGATCTCGCCCAGAACGCCTCCCGCCATTACACTGCCGAGGGCCAGGGACTTGTTGTAGCGGTTCTTCAGCATGGCCGGCACCGCAATGAGGCCCATGGTGAGGATCCCTGGGCCGAAGCCCCCGCACATGGCCAGCGCCACGCAAACCCCGATGGATACGATCGCCAGACCGCCCCTAAGGCCCGAAAGCCAGTGGTTCAGGGCGGTGAAAAGCCGGTCCGAGATCCCCGAGTGGATCAGGAAGTTTCCCATGAGCAGGAACAGCGGGATCACGATCAGGCTCGGGTCCGTGATCTGTCTGTAGGTGGTGGTGGCGATGATGAAAAGATCAGTGGTCCCGCCGATGAGGAAGGTGATGATCACGCTGATCCCGCCAAGGGCGAATACCACTGGGACGCCTATGGCCAAGAGAAACAAGAGACCGCTGAACAAGAGAATCGTTACGAGCTCGATACTCATAAGCTACCATCCTCCTCGGCTCGAAATGCCGGCGGTCTCTACTCGTCCTCGGGTCGCAGCAGGATGACTATCCCTTCAAGTAGAAATACAAACGATAGGATCGGGATCAGGATTTTGAACGGGTAGATGGGGATTCTGAAGGTGCCGGCCGCCTTTTCAGCGATCATCAGGGAGTTCCAGCCCATCCAGGCGGACTGCCAGATCAGCACGCCCATGAAGATCACAAAGCACCCGAGCGCGATGAGTCGGGCCAGGAACTTGATCCTTGGAGGAAAATGATCGTAGATGATCTCGATTCGGATATGCTCGCGCTTGCTCATGGTGAAGATCCCGGCAAAGAGGATGAACGTCCCGAAGAGCAGGCGGTTTAGGGTCCATCCCCAGAGGAGGGGCTGATTGAAAGCGTACCTGGCGATCACGTCGATGGCGGTGATCGTCATGATGACGAACACCAGGTAGCAGAAGATGTGCCCCATGCGGTTGCTCGCTGCGTCGATGAAGTCCCCGATCCGCTTCAACTCCTGAACCATGATCCGCCTTCCTTTCCCTTGGGGTGAAAAAGGGGTCACTCTTTCAACGGGGCGGGGTCGCCCGAGCGCTCTTGTTCCAGGCGTTCGCCGGCAACCCCGCCTCTCAGGATGGCTTACAAAAGTGGGAACGTTGTTTATTTATTGCAACGTCTTTCTCCATTCCTTGATCATCTCGATGGCTTCGGCAGCCGCCTCGTCACGCTCGGCAATGGTGTCCCAGAGCTTGTAGGCGGCTTCCCGGTGGTTTTTCTCGCAGGAATCGCTCAGGTAGGACTTCTTCACCTCCCCCTTGTCCACGCGTTCGGCCACCTTATCCATCTCCTCCAGGTGTATTTTGAGCAGCTCGTGGTAGTACTGCTCGGCCACGTCCCGCATCACCTGCTTGAGGTTGTCGGGGAGGCTGTTCCAGGTGTCCTGATTCACCAGGATCTGCCCGGGCACCACGTCGTTCTGGCCGCCGATGAGCCAGTAGGGAGCCACCTCGTGCCACTTGAGCGCCGTGATGGCGCTCACGTCCCACTGGGACGCATCGATGGTCCCCAGCTTGAGCCCCATGTAGGCCTCTGTTCCGGGGATGAATGTCCCACGCGCACCGAGCATGTCGTAGTAGGTGGCCCAAGACCCCTCGACCCTGAACTTCATGCCCTGCATATCGGCGCAGTCCTCTACGGGTTTGGTGGAGAGGGTGAATATTCGACCGTAGGAGTGCATATCCAGCCAGTGGAGGCCGTGCTTCCCATATTCCTGTCGCAGCAGGTCGGCGAAGCCGGTCTTCAGGAAGAACTCCCTCACCTTGGCCGAGGTCTTGTCAATGGGCATCTCGCCCGGGATGTTGTAAGCGTAGGGGAGGCCGAACTCAACCTCGCTCACGGGCACGATGCCCCCCCACATGGCGGCCACGGTGTGGAGCATGTCGAGCGTTCCCTTCTGGGTCGCCTCGAACAGCTGCTCTGCCGGCACGATCTCCGGTTCAGCGAAGACGCGGATCTTGATCCGCCCGTCGCTCTGCTTGTCCGCCCATTCAGCCATATCCTTCAGGAGCTCCATAGAGATGTCTCCGCGCGGGAAGGCTGACTGGATCTTCATGCGGTACACCTCGGCGCTCGCCACTCCGCAGAGGGGGCCCGCAAAAAGGGTGACTGCCAGAACAGCAACAACCGCCATCGAACCTATCCAGGAAAACTGTTTCCCTTTCATCAACTGCCTCCTTTGTTTTGGGGTGCCTTGGGTATTGACCCTGCCGCGATAGAAACCCGCGGCAATCCTCACGCTGTGCACTCCTAGCGGCGCTGCCGCCCGTTTTCGTTTTGGGCCCGGGCTCCCGGACGATCTCCTACCGGGTTGGTATGAAATCATTCCATAAGCAGCCCTTACAGCCTCAGGCCGGGTCAGGCTTCATCTGCCTCCTTTCAGAAACGGTTTTCTTTGCTTGACTTTGCTTGGCCCGCAGCCCCGGAAGCGAAACGAGGGGTTTCGATCATCGCTTCTTGAGCGTATACGAGCCGATGAGGGCTTCCGCCTCGATCTCCACCAGGTGCTCGGGCCGCGCAAGGCCGGAGACCTCGGCCACGGTGAGGACGGGCTTCACGTCCTTGAACCACTCGGAGTATGCCTTCAGTATCTCCTGCCCCAGGCTGATGTCGGTGAGGTACATGCGAACTCGCACCACCTCCGAGATCCGCCCCCCGGCCCGTGTCAGGGCCTCCTCGATCTTCCGGAGCACGATTCGGGTCTGCTCGTAGGGGTCGCCCGCACCTTCCACGATCCCTTCGGAGTTCGTGGAGGTGGTTCCTCCCACCAGCACCCAGTTCCCGACGCGGACCGCCCGGCTGTAACCCACCTTCTCCTCTAACGGCGCTCCGGAGGAGAAATTGTCCCGTCTCAACAGTTCCATGGCCTTACCTTTTCTTTTTCAGGGGACGCCCCTTTGATCCTTTTCCCCTGTCTGGGCGCCGAAGCGGTAGCGGAAGTCATCTTTGTGCACGCAGCGGCGGGTCAGGGTGAACATGCGCGGCCGCGTGTGGCCCTCTCCGTTGGTCGCGATGTGAAAGGAAATGTACCCCTCGCCCGCGACACCTACGCTGGCCAGCCCTGTGGATCCGTTTTTCACGAAAGCGGCGCACCGCGCCCGGCTGGCCATATTCCGGATGTTTCCTATGTCATTGGAGTGAATAGCCATGGTGTGTCCGTTTCCCTGCTCCGCCTGGATCGCCCAGTCTATGGCCTGCTCCGCGTCGCGGCAGCGGACGATGGGGAGCACGGGCATGATCTGCTCCGTCCAGACCAGTGGATGGTCCTTGTCCGTCTCAAGCACGGCTATGCGGGCCTCCGGGCCCACCTCCAGGCCGATGGAGTGCAGGATAAAACCGGGCGAGCGGCCGATGTAGTCCATGTTGATGACGCCAGGCTCCCCTGGCCCCTTGATCTCCTTGAAGATATGCTTGACCAGGGCTTCTCCCTGCTCACGTGTGAGCTCGAAGGCCCCGTGCGCTGCAAGGCGTTCCTTGAGCCGGTCGGCCACGGAGTCGACCACGAAGATCTCCTTCTCGCTTGCACAGGCCATGCAGTTTGAAAATGCAGCCCCTTCGAGAATGCTCCGCGCGGCCCTGTCCAGGTCGGCGGTTTCATCAACAACCACAGGGGGGTTCCCGGGACCGCCCGCGATCACCCGCTTTCCGGTCTGGCTGGCAAATGCGACGACACCGTGCCCGCCGGTCACGGCGATCAACCGGATCCTGGGGTGGGTCATGAGGGCCTGCGCCGACGGAACCGAGGGCTCCTCCAGGCAGCAAACGCAGTTGGGCGGTCCCCCAGCCCCCACTATGACCCGGTTGAGGTCCCGGATGACCCGGGCGGAGATCGCGGCGGTCTTGGGGTGCGGGTTGTTGACCACAGTGTTGCCGCCCGCCATCATCATGATCGCATTGAAGATGATGGTGGGCCCGCCGTTGGTTACCGGGTTCACCGAGGCGATCACGCCCATGGGGATGCTCTCGATGAGCGTGAGGCCCTGGTCCCCCGTGAACACCTCCGGCTCTAGATCTTCCATGCCGAGCACCTGAGCGGAGGCGATGATCTTCTTGGCGTTGTCCTCGGCGGAACCGAGACCGGTGTCATCGTACTCGATCCGTCCGTACTCCTCTGCATTTGCAAGAGCCAGGTCGCGAATCGATTGGATGATCCGCTCCCTCACAGCCAGGGGCAGGGCGACGAGGGCCAGCTGCGCCTCTTCGGCCGCGGCGATAGCATCCTCAATGTCCTGAAAAACGCCGTCACGTATGCCGTGGGGTGCGGCAGCCGGAGGAGCGCCGCCGGTTTCAGGGGCCCCTGCGTCGCCAGGCTGCTCGGTAAGTCTCTGAACCACCGCTTCCACGATTTTACTGACCGTTTTCTCGTCGAGATTCATGGGCATCCTCTCAAAAGCTGTTTCGACGGGATACTCCCGTCCCGGCCGCTACTTGCGGTCGCTTTCCTTCTGCGGCCAGAGCGATGTGACCTGCGGTCCCTCCACCTGGTATTCGAGCCTCTCGTGAGGCACGCTCTCCGAGTAGAACTCGTTCGCGACCTTGACTCCTCGATCGAAGCTGGAAAGGGCGTTCAGTGCCCGTTCGCTTGCCACCGAGGTGATCTCGTGCACCAGGGCCCCCAGAAACGTAATGATGTGGGCGAAGGGGTCGATGAACGAAACCCCTTCGATGTCCACTATCAGGTGCCTGTCCGCCGCGGTCACCACGGGCGATCGGGCGTGGTCGCTGAGACCTACCACATGGACGTTGCACTTGCGGGCGTACTCTATGAGCTCGATGGTCTTCCTGGGGTATCGGGGGAAGGCAATGGCAAAGAGCAGGGTCCCGGCCGGGGCCGTGTACAGGGCGTCGATCAGCTCCCAGGACAGACTGGTGTCCAGGAAGACGTTGCTCCGGACCTTCTTGAGGAGGTATCCGAAGTGGTGGGCCAGGGTGGCGGAGGCCCGGTAAGCGGCCACGTAGACCACCTCGGCGTCGCTGATGGCCCGGGCGATTTCCTTCATGTCCTCCACCGGGAAGCCGCTTATGAGATTCTCCAGGTTTCGGATTGCGTTCCGGCAATACTTCTCAAGGGTGGAGCCTTGCTCGAATCGGTGCTGGGTGCTCTGAAGCCGCTCCACACTGGTCAGCTCTGTATGCAGCAGCCCTTTCATGTAATCAAGCAGCTCGGTGTACCCGGAGAAACCGAGATCGGCCGCGAAACGGACGATGGTCGGTTCGCTCACATCGCACTTGCGGGCGAGCTCCTTGGCGGTCATGAAGAAGATGGCCTTGTAGTCCTTCATGACCAGGTCCGCCACCCGCCTCTTCTTTGGGGAAAGGGATGGGTAGGCAGTAACGATTTTCTCCATCAGTTCCTTCTTTGCCGAGCTCATGGTGACCTGTCTACCCTTCTTTTCCTTCCAGCGAGGCCAGGGCTTCCTCGGCGGCCTCCCGGGCCGCCAGAACGTCCGACCGCTCTCCCGCAAGGTAGAGCCGGCCGCTTGCTCCGAAGACCGTTACATGTATCAGCTTGACGTCCGCCGCCTTTTCCGCTTCGTTGGCGGCGAACCCGGCGTATCCCGCCGGAACCATCTCCAGTACGTAAAGGGCGTCATCCTCCAGGATCATGCTGGCGTTCCGGAACCGGTTTACGATCTGGGTCATGTGGGCCTCCATGCGGTCGATCATGTCCGATGCCACGATCTTGGGCTTGAGGCGGTCCTCCTCTTTCAGATCGAGGTAAGCCAGGACCTCGTCGGCGGCCTCCCTGACATCCGCGGGTGTGTCCCCGTGGACCTCCAGCATGCCGAAGGTCCTTTCCACCACCATTGCGCCCGGCCTTACGTTGGCTCTTTTGAGCACCACGTTGGTGATGGAGTTGATCTCGATGCCCGGAGCGATTTCCACGAAAAAGGCGGACTGCCCGGCAACGGGGTAGTACCCCAGAGCGGTGCTGCCGATGAAGCCTACGAACTGGCGCTGCAGTCTATCGATTATGGCAAAGGCCCGAAGGTCGATCATGGTATCCCGCTTTCGTTAGATGTTCTTAAGGAACGCCCGCTTGTTGGGGCATACCGCAGTGTTGGTGGTGCAGGTGGCGTTCCCGGAACAAGTGCACTCATGGTCCTTGCCCTTGGTGAACCGTGAATAGCAAAAGTCGTGTATCGGCATGGTGACCTCGCAGTCCATGATCAGCTCCGACATGAGCCGGCCTATCAGGGGCGCCAGCCCAAAACCATGCCCGCTGAAACCCGTGCACAGGACGAAGCCCGGGACCTCCTCAGTGAACCCGAGGACCGGCAGCCCGTCGGACATGGCCGCAATCAGCCCCGACCACATGCGAATGACGTGGAGGTCCTTCAGCACCGGGAAGTAGTCGATAACGGCCCTGGATATGGCGGGGCCGATGTAGTGGAAAAGAGGCTTTCCTCCCCGGTGAATGTACTGCTCGGTTCCGACGAAGCCGCCCCAGAAGAAGGGCCCGTGAACCGTCTGCCTTCCATAGAACAGGCCGCGGGCGTGACCGAACATCTGGGGAAAGAGAGGAGGATAGGGCTCGGTGATCAGTGCCTCCGAGAACACGGGGCGCATGGGAATGTCCAGGCCCACCATGTTGCAGATCTCCCGTCCGGCCACTCCGGCAGCGTTGATCACGGTGTCGGTCTCCAGAGTTCGCTTGTCAGTGACCACGCCCGTGACCCGCCCCTTTTGCATGCGGATGTCCCGGACCCGCTCTCCCGTGTGGAACCGCGCGCCGCGTTCCTGAGCGCGCTTGAAAAACCCATAAGTGACCAGAAAAGGGTTGACATGCCCGTCCGTGGGGCAGTAGCTGGCCCCCACGACCATATCGCCGATGTAGGGGTTGATCTCCAGCACCTGCTTGCGGTCGAGCATCTCCAGCTCGAGCCCGGCGGCTTTCTGGTTCTCCACGGACTTGCGGAGGGTCTCGAACTCGTCCTCGTTCGTGCAGAGCCTCAGGTTTCCCTTTCGGACGTACTCCACGTCCATGCCCAGCTCCTCGTGGAGCTCGCCGTACATGCGAACGCTCTCCATGGCCAGGGGCATCTCTTTGAGGTTCCTTGCGGACTGCCGTACTCCGCCTCCGTTGCTGCCTGAGGCCTCGCCGCCGATATCCGACTTGTCGACGACCACCGGCTTGAGGCCCTCCTTGGCCAGGTTGTATGCTATGGCACATCCCATCACGCCGCCGCCTACAATGACCACGTCTGCAAATTGGGGCATCTCGTCTCCTTCACTCAGCCGGTTGCAAAGACCGACAGCCGAACCGGCCTCACCGGGGCCCGCGCCGTGGAAGGCTCGATCTCGGCCGGGGACAGGCCCAGCTCGCCGGCCAGGATCCGGCTCACCAGCCTCTGGCAGGTCTGACCCTGGCACAGTCCCATGCCGGCGCGAGTAACGCGCTTGATTCCGTTCAGCGTCGCCATGCCGTTTCTAATGGCCTCTTTGATCTCTCCCTTGGTGATCTCCTCGCAGCGGCAGATGATAATGTCGTCGTCATCACCCGGGGCCCGGCCCTCTGCTGCTGCCTGCCGGGTTTCTCCCTTGATCTGACGAAGCCTCGTGACGACGCGGTCTACAATGGCCTCGAGCTCGTCCTCTGAGACCGCCTCTCCCGGCTCTCCCGGCTCTTCACTGCGGCCGGGTGTTGCGGGCTGTTCGATCGAAGCCTCCGTTGGGGGTGCAGAGGCCGGCTGCCCGCGCAGGGGCTGGGCTTCGCCCCGGCGAATTACTTGAATACCCCGCTCCTGAATCAGGTCGAGCGCGGCGGGCGAGATCTTGGCACCTTCCGGGATCAGGATCTCCTGCTTCCCTTCCCGCAGGATCGCTTCAACATCTTTGACAAACACGAAAACGCGTGGCATTCACTGCTCCTGTGTCATGGTCCTGCAACCGCTCTACCTGGAAACAGGCTGCTTCCTTCCCTTGCCTTTTTTCTTTGCGCTTCGGCCGGAGGCCTTCGGTTTCTCCGCGGCTGCTGCACTCTCAGGGTCGTCGACGGGCGGCTGCGGGATCATCATGTCGATCTCCCCGTGGGGTCTCGGGATCACGTGGGCGGATATCATCCGGCCCACCCTTGCACAGGCCGCGGCTCCGGCGTCGGTGGCCGCCTTGACCGCGCCTACGTCTCCGGCGACCATGACCGTGATCAGGCCGGCCCCGGCTCTCTGGAGCCCAAGCAGCTTAACCCTGGCAGCCTTGACCATGGCGTCCGCGGCTTCTACGGCCGCCACCAGTCCCCTCGTTTCGATCATTCCCAGTGCCTGCTGCATGACGTTCTCAGTCCTTTCTTCAGGATTTCCTGCCGGTTACGTTTGCAAGGGTGTCCTCGACAACTTTGGCCGCAGCCTGGACCTCGGCCTGGCTTCCGGCCAGGTACACCCGCCCGGCGGCGCCGAAGAAACGTATGTCCACCAGCTTGACATTGCAGTGCTTTTCGGCCTCGTTGGCCGCGATGGACGAATAGGCGGCCGGGGTTACCTCCAGGAGATAAACGTCGTCCCCGCCCAGGATAAGCATACCTTTGCTGTTCCTGTTGATGATGACCGCCTGGTACGAATCGACCTTGTTGATGACGCTTGTGGCCAGGATGCTCGGGGCCAGGCGATCCTCTTCCTTGAGGCCGAGCTCTTCCAGGATCATGCGGCCGGCGTGCAGGATCTCCTCCTGATCGAACGAGTGAATCTCCAGCATGCCGTAACGCCGCTCCACGATCATCTCCCCGGGGCGGGAGCTGGTCAGCTTCAGCGATGTGTCCGTCAGGCGGTTGATCTCGATTCCAGGCACCACCTCCACGAAAAGCGAGGCCATTCCTTCCACCGAGAGGAACCCGCGGCACCGCGTGGCAAAAAGAGAGGCGAACTGCGGTTGCAGGCGATCCAGGTGACAGTATGCTCTGAGTTCAGCCATGAATTTTCTCCTCGCCGCTTACCGGCGTCTTGATCCGCCGGCCCCTGACCCGGGAGGACCGGGGTTCGGATCCCTCTGAATGTTGATCCCGTACTCCCCGGCCAGGTCCCGCGCGAGGGGGGTGACCAGGCCGCCCGGGGCCAGGTTGACGGTTTGCCGCCGCTGGTTTACGGCGTTCGTGATAACCTTTGCAGTAATCAGCCGAATCGGGACGAGGGCTTCCCCGTCTTCCCCGTCCCCGGCACGGGTCTCCAGCTCTCTTGAACCCGCCTCGGGCGCGACCAGCCGCAGGAACTCCTCGCTCAACCGGGACGTTGATGAAAAGACCGCGCCGAAGGACTCCAGCTTGGCGAGCACCCGCTCTATCTCGTCTAGAATGCGGTCGTTGGCCGGCACGTCGCAGAGCAGGAACCCGTCCCGGGCCGCCAGGACCTTCTTGCCCCGGAGCAGGGCCGAGAGCACGAGCCTGGACTCCTGGTCGTCGCAGGCGAGCCCGGCCACCTTTGCCGCCACTGTGAGGCACAGGGTCGGAAGAACGAGCACGTCAGCCCGCTGAAGCACCTTCTCCAGGCCTTCCGGTGCAACCGTGTCCAGAATGCACCGAGCGCCGGTGGCATCTCGAACATCCCCGCCGCAGACCCGGTCGCGCGCCGAAGGCCCCGTGTACACGCCCGACTTAACGCCGGATTCTTCTATGAGCCGGACCTGCTCGAGCGCCTCGTCCAGCTTGCGGATACCGGCGTTGAACAGGAAAAGCACCCTCAGATCCGGGGGCTTCGCCCCGGAGGAGGGCCGGGTCCGGGGCCGAGCCCTCTCACGGTCCGTGAGCTCCCCTATGACCTCGAGGACAACCCTCCTGATGTTTTCTCGATCCAGTCCGCTCATCTCAGGAAACGATCCTCAGGGGAGGAGCCTCCGAGAGCCCCTCCGCCTCGTCTTCTTGGCCCAGGCAGGACAGCGCGATTCCCAGTGGTGTCACTCCCTGGGAAAACGGCGGCAGGGAAACCTTCTCCCCAAGGGATCGGCCGAAGATCTCCGCAAAACCTTCCAGCTCGCAGGTCCCGCCGACCAGCCAGATACGATCCCTCCGCCCGCACTCCTCCAGGCAGCCATCCACTATGCTCGCCATCTTCTCGATCACCGGCTTCACGATCGGGAGCGTGTCGCCGTTCCTTCGTGGGTCTGATTTGTAGGCGTCCGCCTCCTCCACACTGGTACCCAGACGGCCGGCCAGGACGAGCGAGAGGTGAAGCCCCCCTGTTGCTTCGTCATTGGTGTAGATCACGCGCCCTTGCTCTATGACGGCGATGCCCGTGGTCCCCCCTCCCACGTCCACGATGACCCCGTCGCTGAGCCCCAGCACCCGATTGGCCGCAGTAGGCTCATCCAGCACGTTCAGGACGTCCAGCCCGACGCCTTCCAGGATGTAGGTCGTCGTGTCCACGTTGGCCGAGCTGGTCCGGGGCGGGTATGAGGTGGCCCCCAGCTCCACCGGCAGGGGGGAGGCGATTCGGATTTCCTCGAGCATCTCCCGCAGGAGCCTGAGTGCCCCGAAGTAGTCCAGTATCATGCCGCTTCGAACCACCTCGGCGCGTCTCATGGACACGGCGCGCGGCAGGCCGGTTTCGTCCACCACCACCACGACGGCCTTCCAGGTCCCCAGGTCGACCCCGGCATACAGGGTCCCGGCCCCGCTGAAGTCCCAGCGATCGGGGCGGTTCATGAGGCGGCGGACGGTTTCCAGTCGTTTCGTCATACCAGAGTCTCGTAAAGCTCAGGGCTGGGAGAAGGAATGACCACGTAGCTTTGAATCAACCCTTCATGCTCCAGCTCCCCCACACCTGCGTCCACGGCCGCCCGGACCGATCCCACGTCCCCGGTGAGGGTCACGAAGCTCTTTCCCGCGAGGCCGGCGGCGCAGCGGATCTCGATAAGGTCGACTTCGGCGGCCTTGGCCGCGGCGTCGGCCGCCATGATGCACGAGGCCACAGTGTAGGTCTCGATGATGCCCAGGGAGCCGAGCTCCCCGACGGGAGCGGAGCAGCTCAGAGCCGGGAACACTGCGCCGTGCACGTTGGCTATTACGAAGGTGTCCACCAGGAACTCGCCCGCCGCTTCCTTTCCCACGTCCACCGCGTTCTGCACCGCCGCCACGTCGCCGGCAATCATCGCCATGTAACGCCCCGGACAGGTAGTGCGAGCCATGAGGAGCTCCACGTCGGCCGTCTTGATCATCTCGTCGGCGCATTCCACGCCCTTGGCCACGCTGTTGGTCTCCAGGAGTCCTATTGATTTGATGTCCATGACCGGATCCATGTCCTATGCCTTGATGTGAACGGCGCCGTCGACGCCGGTTACCACCCCGTCTATGCTGGCGTGAACAGCGGCGCCCAGGGTCTCCTTCGGGATTTCTCCAATCAGGTCCCCTCTTTTGACCCGGTCTCCGGCCTTGACCACCGGCACCGCCGGCGCGCCGATATGCTGCTTCAAGGCTATGGAGACGCCGGGGATATCAATCGGTCCGTTGAAGAACTCCGGATGCACGTCGTACCTCCTTATCCGAAGCCTGGCCATCAGCCGGGAGCTGGGGATCTTCCTTACCTTACGGAAGGAGGAAGGCCGGTAATCCTCCTGCCGGGGGCTGCGCCTTACGCCCTCCGCGAGCAGCTCCTGCTTGATCCGGGCGTTCACCTCCCTGGGTGAGATCATCATGGGACAGGCGTACTTTTCGCAGATCCCGCACTCGGAACAGATGAGGGCGTCCGCCATAACCGCTGCAGATGATTCCCCTGCGGCGCCGAGCTGTCGCATGATCTTGTGGGGCTCCAGGGAGTGCCCCAGGAGACGCCTTGGACACAGGTCGGTACAGCGGGTGCACTGGCAGCAGACCGTCCTGGTGATCCGCCGAACCCGATCCGGGTCTCCGGTCTTGCCCACGATCACGTTGTGGCTTGCAGGGAGCACGATGACCCCGCTCGTGGTCTTGGTCACGGGCGTTTTGAGGTCGTCCACGACCCCGCCCATCATAGGGCCGCCCAGGAGGATCCGGTAAGGGTTCGTGGCAGCGCCGCCGGCCAGGCGGAGAACGTCGTCCACCCGCGTTCCGACGGGGACCTTCAGGACCATCGGGCGGGCCACTTCCCCGCAAACCGTGAGATAACGCTCTGTGACAGGCTCGCCCCGGTCTACTGCCACCGCAACGTTGAAAAGCGATTCGACGTTGCTCACCACTGCCCCCACCTCAAGGGGAAGCCCCCCTTCGGGAACCACACGCTTCATAACCTCGTAGACCAGGACTTGTTCGTCCCCGGCCGGGTAGAAGTCGTCCAGCTCAATGAGGTCGATCCCGCTGAACGCTCCGCTGCTAAGTGCTCCCTGGAGGGCACGGGCCGCTCCGGCGTGCTTGCGCTTGATGCAGATCGAGCCTTTCGGGGCTCCCGTGGCCTTCATCACGTGCGCCAAGCCCTTGAGTACGTCAGCGGTTTCGTACTCCATGAGGTAGGGATCGCTCATCAGAAGGGGCTCGCACGACGCCCCGTTTCCGATAACCCTGTCCACCTCGGCTTCGAGCTTGACGTGGGTCGGAAAACCGGCCCCTCCTGCGCCTACAACTCCTGCGGCGCGTACCTTGTCTATGATATCCGGGCTCATTCGCTACGCCTGGGGCTCTTCTTCACCCATGTACAGGTTGTCCACGATTCCGACCACCACCGCATCCACCGGCACGGGATGTTCCCTGCTTATGGCCTGCATGGCAGGGGCGCCCTGGGTGACCATCACCAGCTCACCTTCCCCTGCGCCCATCTCGTCGGCGGCGATAATCACGCTCCCGCTCGGATGCAGATCCCTGCCCAGGGGCTGGATGAAGAGAAATCGAAGGGCGTGGATCTTGTCGCTCTTTTTCGTGGACCAGACGTCCCCCACGACCTTGCCGAGTATCATTGGTTACCGTCCTTGGTTTCGATGTTGGAAAGGCTCACAGCTTATCCTCCGCCTCGATGGCGTCCAGGCTGGCCTTTACCGCCGCAATGTCGCCGAAGATCCCGATCATGGTCAGGTGCTGGGGGCATGTCCCCTTGAGATCGAAGACATGGACGTCGGCCGTCTTCTCAGCGACATCGGCGGCGTACATCATGTCCACCAGCCGGCCCTGAACAAGCCCCACCGCGCTGAAGTCGATGATCTCAAGGGACTTCTTGCCCGTCGCGCCCATCCTGGTCGAGAGCATCTCTATCACCCCGGGGCCCGGATGGGTGATGAACTGGATGTTCAGTGCCATGTCTTATCCGCTCCCCCGTCTACAACAAGGCTTTTCGGCGGGCCGGCTCCGTCTTGGCTGCGACGATCATGCATGGTACGGCCGCCCACATGCGTCAAACCGATCGAACAGAGCACCCGGCTGAACGCTTCCCTAACGATCACTCTTCCGACTTAGGGATGATCTGCTCCACGTCGCCGTGGGGCCTCGGGATCACGTGGACCGACACCAGCTCTCCTATACGCTCGGCCGCGGCCCCTCCTGCGTCTGTTGCCGCCTTGACGGCGCCGACGTCCCCGCGCACGAAGATCGTAACGAGCCCCCCGCCTACGAACTCCCTGCCCACGAACCTCACCTTGGCCGCCTTGACCATTGCGTCGGCCGCCTCAATGGCACCCACCAAACCCCTGGTCTCAACCATACCCAATGCTTGTTCAGCCATCCTTCGTTTCCTCCTGATTCGTAGATTGTTTAACGTTTCAATCGAAAAGCCCTGGCCCTCATGGACCAGTCTCTCGGTACCTCGATGGTGACGAGGGCGGTCCTGTCCATCCGTTCCGTTTTCCTCGCCGCCGTGACTGTTGCATCACCAAGCTCAGCGCCCGAACGGTCGAGAGCGGTCACCACCTCCCCCTCCTCAGGCAGCGGAAGAAACTCGTAAGGCATCGTGACCGCAGCCCTGCCATCCGGAAGGCTCTCATCTACCATAAATATGGCCTGACCCGGGCAGATGGGGATACAGGTGCGGCACCCGATGCACTTTTCCTCGTCCAGGCGGGGGAGGTTGGTTATGTCCTCTCCCACTGTGATCGCCTCAGCCTTGCAGCTGGTCTCGCAGGGATTGCACGGAATATCCTGGACGCATTCGATCACCGCTACCGAACCACGCTCACGCCTCGCCCCGGAAGGAACACCCGGGCTGTTCTCCAGCTCCTCCCGTGAAAGGTATCCCTTCTTCAAAAGTCCCTGAGACATGATTCACCCTTTCATCAGCGCGTTCAGATACTCCTTGGCCGCCCTTCGCGCCTCTCCATGGCTCCCGCTGCGTAACCCCTTCATGCTCTCGAGCTGGCGGTCCCTCTCCTCCCGGAACGCGTATTCCTCCATGTAGCCGAGGCTCCGGGCGATGGCAAGCCCGGCGATACGCCCTTCGATGATAGCCGTGCTGGCCTCCTCGATGCCGGAGGCGTCCCCGGCCACGAACAGCCCGGGTACGGTGGTCTCCTGATTCTCGTCATGAAAGGGTACCCGGCCGCCGAGATTCCCCACAAATGCGGTTTCGCATCCCCCCATCTGCAGGAGCTGGGTCATGGGGTTGAGCCCCACTGCCAGGCACACCGTGTCCACATCCAGATCGGCCTCCGTTCCGGGCATCTGCCGCCACTTATCGTCCACCTGAACGATGGTGGCCCCTTCCACGCGCTCCGTTCCGTGGACCGCCTTTATTGTATGCGACATGTGAAAGGGTACCCCGTAGCGGGCCACCTTCGCGGCGTGTACTCCGTACCCTCCGATCCGCGGAGCGGCGTCTATGACGGCAGCCACCCGGCATCCGGCCTGGAGCATCTGGTAGGCCACCACCACCCCGACATTTCCGGAGCCCACCATTAGAAGATTCTCTCCGGGCTTGACGCCGTGGATATTGGCCATGGTCTGAGCGGCGCCGGCGCCGATCACCCCGGGCAGGGTCCACCCGGGAAAAGGGATCATGTTTTCGGATGCACCGGTGGCCACGAGGATGCGTTCCGCCTTCACCTGCTCGATTCGGTCCCGGACCATCACGTTCATGGCCCCGTTTTCGTAGATACCGAGGACGGTGGTGTTCAGTGATACCTCGACCCCGAGCCGGTGCGCCTCGTCAAGAAACCTCCGGCCTATGCGGAACCCCCTCTCCTGTGCGTAGTGCTCCCGGGATCCGAAAAACTTGTGGATCTGCTTGAAGAGCTGCCCCCCGGGCCTGTCGTTCTCGTCGAAGACGGCGACCTGCACCCCGTTCCTGGCCGCCTCGACCGCGGCGGCCAGTCCGGCCGGCCCTGCTCCCACACTGACCATCTCACATCTTTGCACGGCTCACCCCGACGCCTTTCCAGGCCCTTTCCCGACTTGGGTCTGAATCACCATTCCTTCCCTCAACGGCTCGACGCACGTCCTGACGTTCGGAACCCCGTCAACCACCATGATGCAGTCCGTGCAACGGCCGATGGCACAAAACACGCCCCGTGGCTCGTTCCGCTTTATGGTGTAGCGGTGCACCATCACACCGTTACTCTTCAGGGCGACGGCTATGGGTTCTCCGGCAAACCCCTCCATGGGCCTGCCGTCGAAAGTGAAACCGACCTTGGGCCCCTTTTCAAAAACCCCGAGAATGGGGTGTTCCTCGATTCGCTTCATGGTCGATACCGCCTGCTGTGCCGGTCAGGGTTTGAACCGGCGGTCCGCGCGCCTAGCAAAACCCGAAACGCTCGCCGAAGGTGAAGTTGGAGCCCACCAGGGGAATGCCGGTCGTGGCGCACGCCTCCAGGGTCAGTGAGCGCAGGTCCTCGCGCTCCAGGCTTCGCAGCTTCGTCTTGCCGGCCGCTTTGGCCAGGATGACGGCCTCGTAGGTCATCCCCTGGATATAGTTGGCCACGCGTTGGGCCGCCGCATCTATGTCCAGCCGGGCCCTCCGCTCCGGGTCCTGCGTCCCGATTCCGAAGGCGCACTTCCCCTCGTGGCAGCGCATGCAGACCACGCAGCCCATGGCCACCATGGCTCCGGTGCCTATGGCAACGGCGTCCGCTCCCAGGGCCAGGGCCTTGGCCACATCGGCGCCGTCCTTGATGCCGCCGGAAACCACCAGGCTGATCTCGTCCTTGACCCCGGCGTCCTCCAGGGCCCGCACCGCCTGAACAAGGGCTGGAAGAGACGGGATGCCCAGGTTGTTTGAGGCGACCACGGGCGCGGCGCCCGTCCCGCCTTCGGCCCCGTCGATCACGATCCCGTCCACGCCCGCCTTTACGGCGATCTTCACGTCTTCCCATACGCGGCCGGCCGCTATCTTTATGAAGATGGGAATCCGGCTGTCCGTTACATCCCGCAGCTCCTCCATCTTGAGGCAGAGGTCGTCTGCGCCGAAGATATCCCCGTGGCGGGGATGACTGTGAAGGTCGATCCCCTGGGGAAGCTGCCGAAACCTGGCGATCTCCTCGGTGATCTTGCTGCCCATCAGGTGGCCGGACAGCCCCGGCTTTGCTCCGATCCCCACGATGATCTCCAGGGCGTCAGCCACCTCGATGTTGTGGAGAGAGAAGCCGATCCGGCTCGGGAGGATCTGTACCACCTGCTTGTAGGAGTTGTCCCTCTCCTCCGGAAGCAGGCCGCCCTCGCCGTTGTTGATGGAGGTCCCGATGATGTCCGTGGCTTTGGCCAAGGCGGTCTTGGCTTCCTTGCTGAGAGCGCCGTAGGACATGCCTGATATCATGATCGGGGTCTCGATTACCAGGGGGTTCTTGGCGAACCGCTTTCCAAGGACCGTCCGTGTCTCGCAGGGCTCCCGGTAGGTGTCGATGGACATGCGGGTCAGCTGGGAAGGCAGAAAAAGGAGATCGTCGAACCCCACGAACTTTCGCGGCGTACCGCAGCCCCGAATACGGTGCTTTCCACTCTCCGCCTTGTCCTTGATCTCCGCTATGGTTTCCGGAGTCCATACACCCCTCTGGGCGTCTCTGGCCTTGGGCTTCTTTGCTTCCTTGGTCATTGCGCCTGCACCCCCTTCTTGTGGCCGGGCGTGAAGAGCCTGTACTCATGGCGGCCGTAGACCTTGGGTACGATGCTCCTGAAATCGTCCACTCCCCGTTCGATTCCGTACTTGGAAAACAGGGACTCCAGGACCTTCTTTTCCTTGTCGTCGATGGGGACCACCTTCACGTTGCCGCCCAGCTTGTTCTCCACGTCGGGGTCCAGCACGTGAATCACTCCGTTGTACATGGACTCCCCGATTCCTTCCCCCACACCGCCCAGAACAACTATGCGGCCCCCAAGGGTCATCTTGCCCGTCCATCGCCCGACGTTTCCGCAGACGATCAGGTTTCCTCCCTTCATACCGAACCCGGCCCGGCTCCCGCTGTTTCCCCGGACCAGCACCGTGCCTCCCAGGATGGAGGGAGCGGCGTTGCTGCCCGTGTTCATCTCCACTATTATCTCGCCGGCGGACATGTTGTCACCGGTGTACCATCCCGTGTTGCCCTGGATCACCAGGGTGGGTCCCTGGAGGAAGCCTCCCGTGTAGAACCCGGTGCTCCCGTGAAGGGTGATCCGGCCGGTGCCCTTCAGGGCGGTGGCAAAGTTGTGGATTGAGTGAGTGTTAACGACCTCGATCTCATCCTCGGTCTTGATCAGCTCCTTGAGCCGGCGATTGACCTCCGTGGAGGTCATTCCCGCTAAGTCTAGACGGACCATGTCATTACGCCTCCCGGTTCCATCTCCGTGGCATAAACGTCGGAAACGATGGGGGTGAGACAGATCTGCTCCGAGCCGAAGAGCACAGTGTCCTCGTCCTTTTCGAAGTAGAGCATGGGTTTGATTCCCAGCCTGTCCCTGAGGGCGCCGACCTTTGTGGGCGTGCTCACCAGGAGGGTGAACACACCGTCGAACTCGTCCAGGGCCAGGCGGAGGGCTTCCTCGAGCTCCATTCCCATTTCCTTCGTCTGGTATGCCAGGAAATGCGCCGCCATCTCCGAGTCGTTGTTCGTCTTGAAACGGACGCCCAAGGCCTCCAGCCTTCTTCTGGTGTTGAAGTAGTTGGTGAACTGCCCGTTATGCACGATGGCAAGCTCCGGGTCGATATAAGATACGAAGGGGTGTGCGAAGTTGATGTTTTCCACGCTTTCGGTGGCGAGCCGCACGTGCCCTATCCCGTGGGTGCCCTCGAGGGGCGGGATATTGTGGCGCATCTGGAGATCTCCCGCCGAGCCCTGGTCCTTGAACACCGTGATGCGCCCGCCGATGGAGTGCACGCACAGCTCCGGATGCGTATCGATGTCCCAGTGGAGGAGGAACAGCTTGGCCGGGTCCACGTCGACAGCGGCCTCGTAAAACGTGAACACTCCGCCTCCCTGGTAGATTCTCGAGTTCTTGACGCCGCCGTACCGGCTGATGATCTCCTGCAGGTCCTTTTCGAACGCGGGGGAGGTCAGCGCGACCCTCACCCGGACGTGGTCCCGCGTCTCATAGACGGCGAACCCCGTGGCGTCCCTGCCCCTGTGCAGGAGCTCCTTGAGCATGCTCAGAAGATCCCCGCCCAGGTCCGGGGCCTGCTTGGCAATGATTCCTGCTATCCCGCACACGATTACCCTCCCTTGTGGTTCCCAAGTGTTGGTTGGAGCATCCCCACCGGGGCTACAGGTGGTAGAAGTACTCGTTGAACTCCCAGTCGGTAACGGCGATCCGGAAGCGTTCTTCTTCGTTTCGTTTGAGGGCCAAGTAGTTCTTGATGATATGCGGGCCCACTGCGTCGCACAGGTATGAGTCGCTTTCGAGGGCCTCTATGGCATCGCGGATGTAAAGAGGGACCGTCTCGTACTTTCCCGGTTCCTCCCCGTAGACGTCGCCCACGTAGTAGTCCCCGGGGTCCATCCGGTTGTCGATTCCGTCCAGGCAGGCAAGCAGCCCTACGGCGAGCGCCAGATAGGGGTTGGCCGAGGCGCAGGGCGCCCGGTTTTCGAGGCGCGTCGCACCTCCCCGCTCCTTGGGCACGCGGATGTAGGTGGTCCGGTTGTCAAGCCCCCAGGCCAGGTAGTACGGGGCGAAGTTGTTCAGCTGGTGCCGCTTGTAGGAATTTATGGTCGGGGCAAAGAATAGGGTCATGCCCTTGGCGTGGGCCATCTGCCCGGCGATGCACTGCCGCATCAGCTCGGACATCTGCTCCGGAGCCTCCGGGTCGAAGAAGAGGTTCTTGCCGCTCACCGGGTCGGACATGGAAAAGTGCAGGTGGTGGCCGCTGCCTCCCATCACCTCCTTGGGCCTGCCCATGAATGTTATGTGGAGGTCGTTCATATGGCCGAACTCCTTGCACACGGTCTTGAAGGTAAAGGCCTGGTCCGCCATCTTCAGGGCGGGGGCGTGACGCCAGTTGATCTCGTACTGGCCCTGGAAAAACTCGTGGTTGATGTAGAGTACATCGATGCCCATCTCCAGGAGTATGTTCTGCAGATTGCGGAGCATGTTCAGCGGGTCCACCCTCGGTCCGGTTGTGTACACGTTGCTCGGCTTGTCGCAGTAATAGAGGAAGTCATCCCCTTCCTGCCTGAAAGCGAAGAACTCGAGCTCGGTCGCCGCCATGGGCGTGAGGTTTCTTTCCTCATACTTTTTCATCACGTTTTTGAGGAGCCATCGGGGTGCATAGGGAAAGGGTTTCCCATTCGCGTAGATGTCCCCGATGAAACGGGCGGTGGCTGTCTGGTAGGGCATAATGGTAAAGGTCTCGGGGTCAGGGATGATGTTCATGTCCTCGTAGTCCACCTCGTCGGCCGTGCCGGTGCCCGGTGGAATGTTGTAGGCCAGGTCGAGCGAAAAGGTGGGCTTGGCGCAGTTGATACCCTCCTCTAGGACCTCGTCCAGGCGGCTCGCGGGCACTATTTTTCCGCGGTTGACGCCGTGCAGGTCCGGAAAGTCGATTCTCAGGGTATCGATCCCGTGCTCTTTGATTCTCGCCTCGATTTCCTTCTTGTCCATGAGCGCCCCCCTTTTCCTACCAAAAACATAGGTGAAACACAAATTACAATGTCTTGTTGAAAATGAATATGGAATTTCAGAAATCTTGTCAAGCCAAATCTTCAATTCTTGAGCGTGAATTTTTAGCCCTTGCTTGTGATAAATATCACGAATTATTCTGGGTAGATAAAAGACTGGAGTATTGTTGCGGTTTTAGTGAGAATCTGTAATAAAAATTACACTGACCAACAAGACCCCCTCTGGAGCAGCAGTCCTGAAGCACGCACGGCTTCAGAGCACCGAACGAGGGGATCGGAGGGTGCACAGGGCGTGTTTTTTTCTGAGTAGGCGGGCCCGGAGCAGGACCGAATCACCACATGCGAAGAGAAATTTGATAACCTCTTCCGGCTCAGTGATTCAAGGTTTAACGGCCTGTATGTAGGCGGAGAAGACCACCTTCTCTGCGCCCTCACCGACATTCCAACCCCGGATGATCTCTTCGCTCCGCTCCTTCGGGGTGATTGTTATGTCCTCGAATCCCAGGTCCGAGAGGATCCTTTTCACCTCACCGGGTGAAACCGCGCCGGCCACTCACCCGGTATAGGCGACCGGGTCCTTTCGAATCTCATCCGGGATCCTGCCCGAGCGAAGCACATCAGAGATCGCTATTCGGCCCCCCGGTTTCAGTACTCGGTGGATCTCCTTGAAAACAGCGGACTTGTCCGGGGAAAGGTTGATAACGCAGTTGGATATGACCACATCCACGGTGGCGGGGTCGACCGGGAGGCCCTCGATTTCCCCGAGGCGAAAATCCACGTTGGTTACATTCAACTTCTCCGCATTGTCCATGGCCTTTTGGACCATCTCGGATGTCATATCCACCCCGATGACTTTTCCCGATTCCCCTACCTGCTTGGCGGCCAAAAATGCGTCGAACCCGGCTCCGCTTCCCAAGTCCAAAACGGTCTCTCCGGGGCTCAAATCCGCCCGGCTCAGGGGGTTCCCGCAGCCGAGACCCAGGTTCGCCTCACCCGGAGCCAAGAGGAGCTCGTCTTCCGTGTAGTCGAGGGCGCTTCCGACCTCCTGAATCTGCACCAGGGAACCGGGTCCCCCGCCGCAGCATGAAAGCGCACATCCGCCTTGATCCCCCTTGGCGATATCCGAGTATTTCTCGGTCACTAACTTGTGGATTCTTTCCTTTTCCATATTGCCCCCTTCACCAGGTTCAGGAAGGCCTCGGGTGGGCCCCTATCCTCCCTGAAGCGTCTTGCATCGAAGATCAGCCGGCCGCCTCTTTTCTCTATGTGAGTACTGCACAGCCTGCCGTTCAGGTAGTCCATATAAAGGCCATTATCCATCACCAGGCTTCTGAAGTCCACCCTGGAAGTCGGCACCTCGAAAGGATGAATAAACCAAGGAAGCGGGGACTCAGCGGTCTCGTATGAGATCCTTGCCACCTCTTCGAGGACCTCTTCCTCGGACCGCCACCCCGGGATAATCTCGATTAGATCCTTGTTGACTCGCCTGAACTCCATTATACCTTACCGCAACTTAGTATATAGCCAAACAGCAATTCATCTGCCTATTCCGAGCAGCGGCGCCCCCGCTTGCGTATTCCCCCAATCCGGACTCCCGGATTCGGCATACACATATCTCTTTGCCCTTGAACATCATAATGATCCTGACCCGGTTCGCGTGTTATAAGGCTTTCATGGTTCTGGCAAAGACCCTCACCACGATGAAGGCCCCAACTTAAATTCCTCTTGAGGAATATATTGGCCCACCGGCCCCATGTCAAGGCGCCTTCTGAAGCGGCCGTGACCGCGTAGGGGGAATCCCAAAGACACGCCCAGGGGAAAGCCCGTGGAACACGCCATAGAGCGGGATTACCCTTGCCCTCCAAGAGCCGTTATCATATATTACCCGGTAACAAATATATGTTTTTCGCAGAAGCCTATGAAGGCCTTCGGCCGGGCGGAAACGAAGCAGCATCAAGAAGGACTTTGATCAAGGGGACGAAGTCGGAGGGGAGCAGCCATGGATGTTTCAGAAGCAATAGCAAAGAGAAAGAGTATCAGGGCCTATCTGAACAAACCGATTTCCAACGATGACCTGGAAAAGATCATCGAAGCCGGCAGGTGGGCGCCGAACGCAGGAGAATTCCAGATTTCAGTGGTTCGCAATCCTGATTTGCGACAAAAGATCAATGACCGGACGCATGAGGCCATGCTCAACTCGGGCATTGAGTTCTTGCAGCAGAGGGCGTCCCTGCAGGGGTATCAGCCGCTCTACGGTGCGCCGGTGCTGATCCTTCTCTCCGGGCCTGCAGACGCCCCCTACAGCGCCGTCAACACGGCGCTTGCCGCGGAGAACATGCTCCTTGCCGCAACGGGATTGGGCCTCGGGTCGTGCTTCATGATTTCCCCCACACTGGCGTTGAACGGCGAGGCCAACCGGGACCTGGCTCGAGAGGCCGGCATCCCGGACGCCCATACGCTTCAGTGCGCGGTCATCGTCGGCTACACCGCGGATGAGAACAAGTTCTCCCTCGGCGAGCGAACCAGAAAGGGCTCTGTAAAATATATCGATTGAACAGAGCCCCGGGCTCAACAACTCACAAAGGCGCGCGTCATTTCGGCCCGAACCCGTCGATGCGGGAGTTGACCGGGAAATAGGGCCTGGTTTCCACCTCTCCGGACCAGCCGCGGTAGTACCGGATGACATGCTCCTGCAGTACGTCCAGACCTCCGGCCATGGCCTCTTCCATCTCCGTCCTCGGCCTGCCCGAGGCCCGGGCCAGGCGCATGCCAAGGTCCTCCACGTCCACGGTCTTGACCTCGCCTCCTTGGACCACAATGCGGCCGTTGACAAGGACCGTGTCCACGTAACGGCCGCCCCCCCGGTAGAGAAGCACATCAATGGGATCGTGGGACGGGTCAGTGTAAGGCCAGCACATGGCATCGTAGTCCAGGAGCGCCATGTCGGCAAGGCGGCCCTTTTCCAGGCGCCCTATCATTCCTCCGAAGCCCAATAGCTCGGCTGAATTGGCAGTCGCCATACGGAAGACTTCCCTTGCCTGCAAGTGCTCGGAGTGAAGCTCCAGGGAAGGGATCCGATGGAGCAGATAGCAGACCTTCATCTCCTGTATGAAGTCGTCGTCGTCATTGATGGACTTTCCGTCCAGGCCCAGGCCCACGTTCACCCCGGCCTTGAGCATGTGGAACGCTGGGGCTATGCCGTTTCTCACCCGCAGGTTGCAGGAGGGATGGTGGGTGACCGATGTCCGGGTCTCGGCCAGGAGCCTTATGTCCTCCTCGGTGGGCCAGACGCAGTGCCCTATTACCAGCCCGGGGCCCAGGAGGCCGATGCGCCCCATCCACGCGATCAGAGTCTCTTTCAGATACTTCAGCCCATAGACCTTTTGAAAAACGGACTGGACCGCGTGGACGTGGATGGGACGATCCAGCTCTTCCGCCGCCGCCCTGACCGACCTCAGGAGCTCCTCGGTGGCCCACTGGGGTGCCAGGGGCCCGAAGCCTATTCGGCACATAGGGGAGTCGACCCGCCCGTGGAGCTCCTTGACCGCCTCCACGAAATTTTCCCCTGTCAATGCCCCTTCCGGAGCAGGGCGGGTGACCGCCTCCCGGAGCTCCAGGGGAAGGCCCTCCAGGAACGCCTGGTTGTCACCGTAGACGAAGGGGTTGTCGTTCCGGACCCCGGGGTTGAACTGAAGGCGCATCCCTGCGTCCTCATAGGCCCGGATCGCCTGGAGGTGCTCGTTTTCGTGGTCCGCGGGGTTTGCCGGGATGTGGTTGTGCATGGTGGTGGTCACACCGGACTTGAGCAGCCGGACGGCTGACAGGGCGCAGTCGTCATAGGGCGAGACCGGTTTATACTTCCTGGTATCCAGGAGCCAGCTCTCCAGGGTGTTGTCCAGGGCTCCCCGCTGAAAATCGCTCAACCCCCGCCCGTGGCTGTGGCCGTTTACCAGGCCCGGGATGAGCAGGAACCTCCGCCCGCCGATCTCCTTGGCATCAGGGTGGCTCGATTTCACCTGATCATATGGGCCAACGTGTTCGATGGTCTCCCCGTCAATCAGCACAGCCCCGTCTTCCACGGCTGGCTGGTCAAAAGAGGGCATCAAACGCCCCGCCCTCACAATAGTCTTCTCCTGGCTCATAAGCCGCCTCCCGGGTCCAGTATGGTCAACCTCAAACATCTTATTGTATATACTATAATACAACTTCCCGGCAAGCTCTTTTTCGGGGGCCGAGAACAGTTCAGCGGAAAGGGACCGCAGGCATCCTGCAAGACGCCTGCGGCCAAAGAATGAAAAAAGTGGTTTCTAATGATGGAGTTCGGGCGAAGCTTCCCCGCTACCAGCAGCCGGCTCCTCCGGGGCGATTTCAACGGCCTCGCCGAGCTCGCACCAAGGCGGGCTCATCGACTCCCAGGCCGGGGGAAACGCCCCGTGGACGATCACACGCACGGCGTCGCGTTGAGAATCCGTGAGCAGGTCGAGTACATCAGCGTAAAGATCGAGCGCCTCCTTCCGGATCCCAGCAGTTTCATCCGCCATTTCCTGCAACATGGCTTCAAGGTCATCCGGCATCCTCTCCATCCGCCTGACCGAGCGATTGACCTGCATCATGAGCCCCTGCATTCGGGCCCTGTGCAGGGCTGCCGCCGCAAGATGCGAGGTCAACATATCCTCGATACGGTCCCTTTGCTCGCCCGTGAGATTGAGCTCGTCTCCGTGGTTCAGGATGCAGGCCACGACCCTCTGAAGAGAAGAGACCAATCTCGGCTTCCTGTATGGGGCTCTTTCTCCCTTCATCCTGTTCATTTTCTGCATCTTGGTTTCATGCTTCTTCTGCATTTCCGCTAATACTGGACGTTTCATTTCACCAGCCTGCATCTTTTCGGCCATTTTCTTCTTTTTCATCATCATACGCTTATTGTAATCGATGTCAGAGGACTCCTCTGAAGCCGCAGGCTTGGCAACCTCAACATTCTCCTGCCCGAACGCGGGCATGCACAGAATCACCGCCAGCGCCGTCCCCAGAACACTCCCAGCCATGAATTTACCAAACATAACGACCTCCTATAAAAGCTTGAGGTTATCCCGCCAAACACCTTCACACATAATCGATCGGACTCGGGCCCCGGCCCGCCCGGTGCGGGCGCATATGCGACCCTATTAATTTTACTGTGAAATCGAGTTTCATGCCAGGAGAATCTCTGCCGGGGCTGTCCGGTTGTCAGGGAATCAAAAGGCGCTTGCCCACCATAAGCAAAGCTTATATAGGCATAAAATCAATTGCTTTGACAGGCTAATGGAGGAGAAGAGAAGATTTGCGCCAAGAAAGGACGGCTCACATGATCCCATCCCGCGAAATGTACTGGCAGGTAGAGGGTGTTTTCCTTTTCTATCTCCTGGCTGTGCTGGCAGCGACGATCTTTGGGACGGGTATGGCCGCCCACATCTGGGTTTGGAAAAAGAACTCAAGGCCCGCGGATTTCTCTTTCCTGAGTGACGCCTTCAAAAGGGCTGCCCTGGATACATTCCTCGGCCGGCGCCTTCTTAAAGGTGATTGGGCCGCCGGCGTCATGCATCTTCTCATCTTCTGGGGATTCCTGTCTCTTTTTATAGGGACTTGCTTATTGTTTATAGAGGAGTATCTATTTTCACTCCTAAAAGGCACCACCTACCTCGTCTATTCACTCTGCCTGGAGATCGGAGGCCTCATGCTCATAGGCGGGATCCTGTGGGCCCTTGTTCGCCGATACATCCGGCGTGTTCCACGCCTGGAGAGGAGTACCGAAGACGCCCTGATACCGGTGTGGCTTTTGCTGGCAGGGCTCTCCGGCTTTATGGTGGAAGGGCTCAGACTGGCCTCCCGGCAGCCCGCCTGGGGAGAGTGGTCCTTTGCAGGCTGGTGGATCGGCTCGATGTTCTCACGTTCTTCCGCTGAAGGCCTGTACCCCTATCTCTGGTGGGGGCACGCGCTCCTGAGCCTGGGTTTCATAGCTGCAATCCCCTTCACAAAGCTCTTCCATATCCTTGGGGCCCCGGTAGCCGTCTACTTCCAAGGAGCCGCCAAGCCCCTCAATCTGGACGTGGAACAAGGGGCCGCCGGATTCGACCTGAGCGATGCGGTCTTTTTCGACGCCTGTATGCGTTGCGGCCGGTGCGCGGAGGCCTGCCCTTCTGCAGGTGCAGGTGAACCCTTTTCACCAAGGGATTTTGTCCAGGCCATGAGGGAAGCATTGTGGAAAGACAGTTTTCCATGGGGAGACATAAGGGTTCTTGGAAGGAATGATCCGGGATATGGGAATGACGGCTTATGGTACTGCACCACCTGCCGTGCCTGCCTGGAGGTCTGCCCTGTTTACGGAGCGGCTTTTGACGCTGTCATGAAGCGGAGGATCGCCGCCGTAGAGGACGGTACCCATGTGCCCAAGCTCATGAACCAGACCCTGGAGAGAGTCTTCAAGTATGACAATCCGTGGGAGTCATCAAAGAAGAACCGTGGGGCCTGGGCTGAGGGGCTGGACCTGGTTGACCTGACAAAGAGAGGGGCTGAAGGGGATCTTTGCTACTTTGTCGGATGCACTACCGCCTTTGATGACACTGCACGGGGGATAGCACTTTCCTTTTCCAGGATCCTACGGGCGGCACAGGTCAACTTCGGCATCTTGGGCAAAAAGGAGCCCTGCTGCGGAGACATCGCCAGGCGTTCAGGTGAAGTGGGTCTCTTTGTAGAGCAGATGGAAAAATGCCGGGATCTTTTTGATAAATACGGCATTACCGAAGTGGTGACTTCTTCTCCCCATTGCTTTCATGCGTTTAGAAATGAATACCCTGAAAAGTCTTTCAATACCCGCCACTACACAATGCTCCTCAGTGAATTGATCAATGATGGAAGACTAAGACTCAGGGAAGGGCCGAAAACCACAGTCACATTCCATGATCCCTGCTATCTCGGCCGCTACAACCGGGTCTTCGATATGCCAAGAGACATTATACGCTCCATACCGGGGGTGGAGCTGGTGGAGATGGCCCATTACGGCCCGGACAGCCTCTGCTGCGGTGGAGGTGGAGGAAGAATGTGGCAGGACCTGCCCGGGGGACAGGTCAAGATGAGCGAGGTCCGTATCAGGGAGGCCGAGGCCACCGGGGCGGGGATACTGGTCACTGCATGTCCTCTCTGCCGCATAATGCTGGAGGACGCCCGCAAGGCCGCGGGCCTGACTCAAACACTCCAGGTAATGGACCTCAATGAGTTGGTCGTGAGGTTCCTGCAGGAGGACCAAGGAGCTATCGGCTCCTGAGCCGGCGGTTATTGCTTGAGGAGGATGACGATGGGAGATGTCTTGATACTGGGAGAGATGAAAGAGGGATCCATGGACACCAAAACCCTCGAGCTGCTGGGGGCGGGGAGAGAGCTTGCCGGCGATGCAGGCGGGGGCCTTTCCCTGGTGTTGGCCGGGGATTCGGTTTCAAGGGCGGCTGAAGATGCGGCGCCCTACGGCCCGGATCGCATTTACAAGCTCGAGCACCCTCTGTTGAAGGGTTTTTTGCCTGATCTCTGGCTTGCGGCCTTGGAACAGGCCTGCAAGCGTATCAACCCGCAGATTCTTATCATGAGCCATGTCCCCACAGGCATGGAACTGGCCCCGAGGTTGGCATTCCGGCTGAATACGGGGTTGACCACCGATTGCATCGCGCTTTCCATCGATCCCGCCGACGGCCTGCTGAAGAGGACCAAACCGGTCTCCGGGGGCAACGCGATATCGGTGTTCAAATGCCCAGGGGAGCCGCAAATGGCGACCATAAGGGCGAAGGTCTTCAAGCCGGCCGAGCCGGGCGAGGGAAAGGCCGAGATCGTGGATATCACTCCCGAGCTGGACGAATCCATGAACAAGGTGGAATCCATCGAAGTGGTCAAGGAGGATGTGATCTCCCTGGAGAGTGCAAACGTCGTGGTCGCAGGGGGGGCCGGGCTGGGTGAGGAGGAGGGATTCGAGCTGCTGGAAGAGCTGGCCGAGGCGCTCAGAAAACCATTCGGGAATGTGATGATCGGGTGCAGCAGAGTGGCCGTGGACAAGGGCTGGATCTCTTCAGACCACCAGGTGGGTCTCACAGGCAGCATGATTTCGCCTGATATTTACATCGCAGTTGGTATATCGGGTGCCATTCAACACCTGGTCGGGATGATCCACTCCAAGAAGATAATCGCCGTCAACACCGATCAGGGCTGCAACATGTTCAAGGTGGCCGATTACGGGGTGGTCGAAGATTATGAAAAGGTCATCCCGGAGCTCCTGAAAAGATTGGAGGAATCGTCATGACGGACTTGAAGATAATCGTCTGCGCCAAGCAGATTCCCGACCCCGAAGCCCCTTTGTCAGACGTAAGCGTGGATGCCGAAGACAAGGAAGTGATCGTGGACGCACCGGACGTCATCAACCCGTTTGATGAAAACGCCCTGGAGGCGGCTCTCCGGCTTCAGGAACAAGTGGGAGGGAAGGTGACGGTTCTCAGTTTGGGCAAAAAGGTCTCGGACACGGTACTGCGAAAGAGCCTGGCGGCCGGTGCCGACGAGTTGATCCTCCTTCAAGACCACGCCTTTGAAAAGCTCGACAGCCGATCCATCGCCTTTGCCCTGGCCGATGCGATCAGGAAGATAGGGGGATACGATTTGATATTGACAGGCAGGCAGGCCGGAGACTGGGACTCGGGCCAGGTCGGCCTGATCTTGGCTGAAATCCTGGGACTCCCCTGCATCAGTCTGGCACGGGAAATAGAGGTGGAAAACGGAACCTTAGTGGTAAAGAAAAACATTTCCATAGGGTATGAAAAGGTCCGGGCCGAGATGCCCGCATTGGTGACTGTCAGCAATGAGATCGGAGAGCTGAGATATATCTCGAGGACCAAGATGATGCAAATGATGAGAAAGGCCAGGTCCATTCCTTCATGGAGCAGTGATGATTTTCTCTCCGATAAGGGATCCCTTATGAGAATGGACATTGTAGAGATCTCTTCCCCGCCGGACATGAGCAGGGATTGTGAGTTCATAGAAGGCGCCCCTGAAGAGAAAGCTCAAAAACTGGCAGACATTTTCAAATCACTTCAATAACTTCTCAGCAGTAGCGAGACGGGATTTGATCGATTTACATAAATATACAGGAGGTGAATGCAATGGCGGACAAGTCTTATGATGCGGTGGTCATAGGCGGTGGACATCACGGCACTACGATTGCGCCTTACCTTGCAAAGGCGGGTTTGACAGTAGGGGTCTTTGAGCGCCTCGACCACCTGGGCGGCGGCGCAGTATCTTTTGATGACAATCCGGCGCCGGGCTTCCGGGGTAACTTCTGCGCTCACTTTACACGCTACTACGGTCACCCCGCATACAAGGAATTCAACCTCCGCGACGAAGGGCTGGAGTACGTATTTCCTGATACCAACGAAGCCATAGTCTTTGATGATGGAACTTCCTATGTGGCATATGCCGGATTTCCGGTAGTCGATCCCAAGACGGGGAAGACGGAGTTCAGCGAAAAGAACGTAAAAAAGACATATGATCAGATCGCGCAATTTTCCAAGGCGGACGCAGAGGCTTACCTGTATTGGACAGAAATATATAAGGACCTAATTCGACCGGCGTTTCACCAATATAGATACTCGGTACCAACCTCCTATGGGGTGCCTGATCCTTTGGATGATTTGGTCAACAATCCCAAGAGCGGGCTCGACCCATCCATGCACTTCATGACCGCCAAGGAGGCCGCCCACTACTTCTTTGAGAGCGATGTGCTGCGGATGCTGACCCTCAGGGGGTTTCTCACCTCCTGCGGCATCCAAGCGGACGACGTCCCGGGTATCATGTATATGTTCGCCACGCTCCACCTGGTGCTGGGATGGGAGACCGCCGCCATCGCCAAGGGCGGGACCCAGTCCATTACCGACGCGCTGGTCTCGGCCGGGAAGAAGCTTGGGGTGGAGTATCACATCAACTCTGAAGTGGACAGGGTGATCATTGAAAACGGCAAGGCCAAGGGGATCAGGCTTCTGGACGGGACCGAGATCCAAGCCAAGAAGATGGTGGTCTCTGATAACGCCACCCCGCAGCTCTTCCTCCGCATGATAGGAGAAGAGCACCTGACCACTCAGATGAGGCGCAAGGTCGATACGTATTTCTTTGACCGGGCCCAACTATTCTGGGGGCCTGTGGCCGTACACGAGCTCCCGGACTACAAGGCGGCAAAGAACAATCCGGATATCAAGGCGACACCCAGAACCTACATCGCACCCAGGGACCTGGCCTTCATGGAAGACAAATACATGCATGAGATCTTTCTGTTCGGCATGCCGTCCAAGTTCTTCCTCCTGACCGCACCGGACAGCATATGGGATCCATCCCGCGTGCCTGAGGGCAAGCACAGCATACACGTGGAGGAGTTCACCTGTCCGGCCCGGATCTTTTCCAGAAAGGAATGGCGCAGCCTGCACGACGAGTTCTACGAGTCCATGATCGAGCAATGGCAGAAGCACGCCCCCAACATGACAAAAGAGAACTTTATAGCGGAGCGCATCACCACACCCATCGACATACAAGACACGCACCTGGATATGAGAGAGGGCGGCTGGTCCGAGGGCAACTGCGGCGGCTCCCAGAGCGGGCGTTTCAGGGGCCTGCCCGGAGGTCTGCGGACCTTTGTCAAGGGTCTCTACATGTGCTCCTCGGGTGTGCCCGGCGGACCGGCCATCGGCCGAGGCTCGAGCTACAACTGCTACCAGGTGATAGCCGAAGACTACGGACTGCCTGAGCCCACGTACTGACAATCACTCGATTCGGAAAGGACTTCAGCTCGGGTCATGGGGGAGAGAGATCATGCGACTGCAAGACAAGGCTGCCATTGTGACCGGAGGGGCCCGGGGGTTGGGCCGGACCTTCGCCCTGACCCTGGCCCGCGAGGGTGCCGGCGTCCTGGTCATGAACATAGGCGTGACCGACCAGGACCGGGATGATCTCCGGGAGACCGTGGAACGGATAAGGGCCGGCGGGGGCCGCGCCCTGGCATTTGAAGGGGATGTCTCCAGCGAACAGGAGACCAGGGCTGCGGCCGAGGCGGCCGCGGCCGAATTCGGCCGTCTGGACATCCTGATAAACAACGCGGCAATCTACGGCGGCATCGAGAGGAAGCCGTTCTATGAGATCGACCCGGATGAATGGGACCTGGTCATGCGCGTCAACGTCAAAGGCGTCTTCATGGCGGTCCGCGCGGTGTTTCCGTTCATGAAGCGTCAAAGGGCCGGAAAGATAATCAACATCGCTTCGGAAGTGTTCTTCACCGGGTCCAGAGGGTTCGCCCATTATGTAGCCTCCAAGGGCGGAGTCATAGGACTCACAAGGGCCCTTGCAGTGGAGTTGGGGCCGCACGGGATAACCATCAACGCGGTTGCGCCGGGTTTTACCGATACCGAGGCGAGCAGGAGCCTGGCGGACGTCGAGAAATACGACACATCAAAGACCCCGCTGGGAAGGGTCGCCGGGCCCGAGGATATTGCAGGCGCTTTACTATTCCTTGCCTCCGGGGAGAGTGACTTTATGACCGGACAGACCCTCCTGGTCGACGGCGGCAGGGTGATGCACTAGAGGTCTCTTGCGTTGGAAGCGATTGCGCCACTGAAAGAGGCATCGGATCTCATAAGGGAAGCCGGGGGGGACAGCTTCTCCCTGTGCTTCCAGTGCGGGATGTGCACGGCAAGCTGCCCCTGGAACGTTGTTAGGAGCTACACCCCGCACCGCCTGATTACCGAGGCGCGTTTCGGCCTTGCCGACCTGGAAGACGACGGTTGGTGGCTCTGTACCACTTGCAGGCTCTGCGTCAGCCGCTGCCCCAGGGGCGTGGGCATCACCGAGATCATCAGGTCGGTAAGGGCCATTATGCTGGATTACCAATATCACACAGCCCCTGAAAGCCTGAGGAGCGCTATGGGGAGCCTCAGCGCCGATGGGAATCCATGGGGCGGGGAAAAGACGAAGAGATCCGGATGGGCCGAGGGCCTGGGTATCGAATCCTTCACCGGCGAAAACCATTTGCTGTACTTCCCCTGCTGCACTCCTGCATATGATCCCGAGCTTGCAGGGGCGGCTCGAGCCTCGGCGTCCCTGCTCGAGCGGGCGGGGCTCCGGCCGGCGATCCTGGAGGCCGGCGAGGTGTGCTGCGGGGAGAGCGCGCTCAAGGCCGGGAACAGAGGCCTGTTTGAGAGCCTCGCTGGGAAGAATCTCGTGTCCTTCCGAGAGGCAGGGGTGGCGAGTATAGTGGTAGGCTCGCCCCACTGCTTGAATGTCTTCCAAAATGAGTATCGAGAACTGGGAGGCTCTTTCGAGGCAAGGCATGTGACTCAGGTCCTATCGGAATTGGTTGACAGCCGAATCCTCAACCCTACAAAAAGGCTGGATAACAGGGTCGTTTATCACGACCCGTGCTACCTGGGCCGCTACGCCGGCATATACGACGAGCCCAGGAACGTCCTGGAGCACATCCCGGGCCTGCGGCTGATGGATGAGACGGACTCGCGCGAGGACAGCTTGTGCTGCGGGGGCGGGGGCGGCCGCATATGGATGGAGACCAAGAAAGGGGAGCGCTTTTCGGATATCCTGGTGGATCAGGCGGCCGCCCGAGGAGCTGATATTCTCACCACTTCCTGCCCTTATTGCATCCTTAACTTCCGTGACAGCATCAGGACCATGGAGCTGGAAAACAGGGTCCGGGTCATGGATGTGGCGGAGCTGCTTTGGGCGGCGCTTTAGGCATGAGGGCCTTTGATATGGCCTTCAGCGGGTGTTGAAAATGACCGCCTCGGATGCGGGAGACATGAGAGGCCAAAGCGCCCCGCACGACCAACCCGTGGGCGCGGCCATGGTCATAGGAGGAGGGGTGAGCGGGATCCAGGCCTCCCTGGACCTGGCCAACGCCGGTTTTCGGGTCTACCTGATCGAAAAAGGGCCTTCCATAGGGGGCAAGATGGCCCAACTGGACAAGACCTTTCCTACAAACGACTGCTCAATGTGCATCCTGTCCCCGAAGTTCATCGAGTGCTCCACCAACCCCAATATCTCCATCATAACAGAGGCCGAGGTGGAATCCGTGGAAGGGGAGGCGGGCCGCTTCCGCGCGTCGGTCATCCGGGCACCGAGGTATGTGGACCCGGAAAAGTGTACGGGCTGCGCGATCTGCACCGAGTACTGCCCCGTAAGCGTGACTGATCACTATAACGCAGGTATAGGTAACACCAAGTGCATCCATCTCCCATTCGCCCAGGCCGTACCGCTTGTTTCAACGATCGACCCCTCCGCCTGCCTCTTTTTCCTGAGACAAGAGTGCCAGATCTGTAAGCCGATCTGCGCCAACAAGGCCATTGATTTTCACCAGCAAGAGACGCGGCTCTCACTCGATGTGGGAGGGATAATCCTGGCACCCGGGTATGAGGCATTTGATCCCTCGACCCAATCCTATTACCGCTACTCGGACTATGCCAACGTAGTTACCAGCCTCGAGTACGAGAGACTTCTAAGCGCCTCCGGACCCTTCCGCGGGGAGCTGGTGAGACCCGGAGACGGAAGACAGCCGTCAAAGGTCGCCTGGATCCAGTGTGTGGGCTCGAGGGACGTCTCAGCGGGAAACCCTTACTGCTCGGGTGTCTGCTGCATGTACGCGGTCAAGCAGGTAATCCTGAGCAAGGAGCACAACCCCGAGCTCGAGGCGGTGATCTTCCACAACGACATAAGGGCCCACGGCAAGGGTTTCGAGAGATATGCGGAAAGGGCCAAGGCCCTCCCCGGGGTGCGCTTCATCTGGAGCAAGGCCTCCGTTTTGAGAGAGGACCCGGAGACCGGAGGGGTGGTGCTCCGCTTTCGCGGGGAGGACGGATCAGCCCATGAAGAGTCCTTTGATATGGTGATTCTTTCAGTCGGGCTCACCTCTCCTCGATCAACAACAGCCCTTGCCCGCCGCCTGTCCGTGGAAACCGATGATTACGGATTCTGCCTGAGCTCCGATCTTGCACCGGCCCAGACCACACGGGCCGGAGTCTTCCACTGCGGGGTCTTCCACGGGCCGATGGATATACCCGACTCGGTGGTTACGGCCGGCGGAGCCGCCTCGGGAGTCATGGAACTCCTCACCGGAAGTCGCCACACCTTGACCGGCGAGAAGGAATACCCGGCCGCGACCGATGTATCCGGGGCCGCGCCGCGGGTGGGGGTCTTTGTGTGCGATTGCGGGACCAACATATTGAGGGGAGTTGATGTGCCCTCGGTGGTTCGGTATGCGGCCGGACTGGAAAACGTTTTGCACGCAGAGGAGGACTCCTTTGCCTGCTCAATCGACTCGGTAGGCCGAATGATCGAGACCATAAGAGAAAAGGGGCTGAACAGGGCGGTAGTCGCGGCCTGCACCCCCAGGACGCACGAGCCCGTGTTTCAAAACGCCCTCAGGGAGGCCGGGCTCAATCCGGGGCTGCTCGAGATGGCCAACATCCGGGAGCACTGCTCCCTGGTTCATATGCTCTCCAGGAGGGAGGCCACGGAAAAGGCCAAGGATCTGGTCAGAATGGCCGTGGCAAAGGCCTTGACCCTCGGTCCACTCGGGTACGGCTCCTATCCGGTGAAAAGGGCCGCCCTGGTAATCGGCGGCGGTCTGGCCGGCATCACGAGCGCCTTGGCCCTGGCGGACCAGGGCATTAGGGTTCACTTGGTCGAGAGGTCACCCGAGCTGGGCGGCAATTCTTTGAGGATAAGCAAGACCCCGGGAGGAGCGGGGGTTGGCAGGCGTCTCACGGATCTAGTGGACCGGGTCAATCGCCACCTCAATGTACAGGTCCACACAGGCGCCGAGCTCATCGCCCATCAAGGATATGTGGGAAACTTTTCCGCCCGCATACTCCGTTCGAACCGATCAGAGAAGGAAATCACGCACGGGATAACCATCGTGGCAACCGGCGCCGGCCAGTGGGCGCCGGACACCTTCCTCCATGGTGAAGACCCCGCCGTACTCACGCTCTTGGAGCTGGAAGAGGCCCTGAGCGACAAAGACCCCGCATTGGATGAGTGCCAAAGGGTTGTCTTCATCCAATGCATAGGACCCAGAAATGCGGAACGCCCCTATTGCAGCAGGGTCTGCTGCACACACTCGGTGAGATCGGCCCTTGATTTGAAGGAGCGAAACGGGGAAGCCGAGATAACCGTCCTGTATAGGGACATGCGCACTTTCGGGTTGAAGGAGCTCCTGTACAAAGAGGCCTGCGAGCGGGGCGTCCAATTCGTCCGTTTCGATTCCCAAGACCCGCCCGAGGTGAAGCGCGTTGAAGAGGCGGGCTCATCCTTCCTCAGGGTCACTGTGGCCGAGCCTATCCTTGGATATCCCTTGGCCCTGGACGCGGACATGCTGGTGCTTGCGGCCGCCATAGTGCCGGCGGAATCCAATAAGGCCCTTTCCACGCTCCTCAAGGTGCCCCTGGACCAAGACGGTTTTTTCATGGAGGCCCACATGAAGCTCAGGCCGGTGGACTTCGCCACGGAAGGGATCTTTGTCTGCGGCATGTCCCACGGCCCCAAGTTCACGGATGAATCCATCGTCCAGGCCAAGGCCGCAGCCGCCAGGGCCATGACGGTGCTCTCCCGCGATATCTGGACAGCCGGAGGAATCGTCGGATCCCTGGATCCGAGTCTTTGTACCGGCTGCGGGGTGTGCGTCTCGGTCTGTCCCTTCGGCGCGCTGGACCTGGACAAAGAAAGGAGCGTTGCCGTGTTGAATGAGGCGGTATGCAAGGGATGCGGAGTCTGTTCCAGCTCGTGCAGGAGCGGTGCGCTGGATATCCAAGGCTTTAGCGACGCCCAGACCTTTGCCCAGATCTTTGCCGCATGACTCGGAAGACCGGACGCGCCGGGCAAGAACGTCCATAATGCATGGACCCCAAAGACAGGTGGAAGATGTACGGCTGGAAAGGGAACATATTGCGGGTGGACTTGAGCAGGGGGCATATCGCGGTCGAAGACCTCCCCCGGGACCTTGCCGTCCGATACGTGGGAGGCCGTGGACTGGGCCTTCGAATGCTCTTTGACGAGCTCGCCCCGGGGATAGGCCCCTTGTCGCCGGAAAACAAGCTGATCTTTGCAACCGGGCCCCTCACCGGGGCCGGGGTCCCTGCCGGAGGGAGGTTCGTCGTGGTCTCCAAATCCCCTCTCAGCGGCGGGATAGCCAACCCCTGCTGCGGGGGGTACTTCGGCGCCCACCTCAAGTACTCTGGATATGATCTTCTCATAGTCGAAGGCCGCGCAGAAAAGCCTGTTTATCTGTACATCAGGGATGATCAAGTGGAGATCCGCCCTGCCTCACACATCCAGGGGAAATGGACCTCCGAGACCGAGAGGATCCTGAGGCGGGACTTTTCCAAGGACCTGGACGAGTGGGAGCTGAGCGAGCTCAGCATCGTATCCGTCGGCCCCGCCGGTGAAAACCGTGTGCGTTTCGCCTGCATCATGGCCGACGGCGGGCGGGCTGCCGGACGCTCAGGGCTGGGCGCGGTCATGGGCTCGAAGAACCTCAAGGCCGTCGTCGCCCATGGAAGCGGCGCAGTCATGCTCTCTGACCCCACCGGTTTTCGACGGGCGGTTATGGACTATTTCCGGGAGGGGAGGGAAAACAGAACGCTCCGTAACCGCCTCCTATACGGGACCTGGGTCCTGCCGGGACGCGCCAATGCCACGGGCACGCAGGCCGCATTGAATTTTCAGGCCGGTTTTTTCGAAGCCTTCACCAAGTTCACCGATCCGGCAAACATACGCGATCGAATACGAGTAAGGGACGAGGGTTGTTTTGGATGCCCTTTTGCCTGCAGCAAGAGGACCAGGATCCAGGATACCCTGTATCCGGGTACCGCCAAGGGCCCCGAGCACGAGAGCATGGCCCTCCTGGGCTCCAACTGCGGCGTCGGTGAGCTGGACGATATCTGCCGCACGAACTACCTTTGTAACGAGTTGGGTATGGATACCATAAGCGCAGGCGCAACGGTCTCATGCGTCATGGAGCTCTTTGAAAGGGGTCTTCTCACTGAACGCGAGATCGGCTATGCGATCCCTTTCGGGGACATGGACGCCATGGTCCGGTTGATAAAGGAAACCGCGGTGCGCGAGGGTTTCGGCGACCTCGTGGCCGAGGGAGGAGCCCTCCTGGCCGATAAGCTCGGCCGGCCCGATCTCTTCATGGGAGTCAAGGGCCTCGGAATGCCCGCCTGGCACCCCCAGGGGTTCGAAGTCATCGGGCTTCAGTATGCTACCAGCAATGTGGGCGCCTCGCACACCAAGGCCACCCTGCCCTTTTACGAGGGAAGGAAGGACCCGGCCCATCACATCGAGTTCACCGTCAAGGACCAGGACTTCGTGGCCCTGGTGGACTCGGCCGTCCTTTGCTGGATCATATACCACGGACCGCTTTGGGCGGAAAAGCTGCAGGTCTGGCTGAACCTGGTAACGGATGCAGGCTACTCAGAGCAGGACCTGGCACGTACCGGGGAGCGGATCTGGAACCTGGAGAAGCTGTTCAACATGAGGGAGGGGATAACCGGCAAGGACGACAAACTCCCCGGGCGAATGACCGAGGAGCCCCTGGTCAAGGGGCAGGTAGTCCATCTGAACGAGATGCTCGCCCGGTACTATGAGCTCAGGGGATGGACCCCTGAAGGCGATCCCGGCCCGGAAAAAATCCGCGAGCTCGAACTGACCGGGGAGGCGGGCATCCGATGAGAATTCATATCGACCCCAGCCGCTGCACCGGATGCCGCATGTGCCAGGTGGCCTGCTCCCTGAAGCACACTGACGGAGTCAACCCGCGCAGATCCAGAATCAGGGTCTTCGTTTCCGAGGAGCTTTGCATCCCGGTGATCGCAGGGCCCTTTACCGAAGCGGCGTGCAACTCCAGAGGCACATACCATATCAACGGCGTCCGGGTGGACGGCTGTGTGGTGTGCCGGGCGTCGTGCCCGATCAAGTCGGTCTTCAAGGAGCCGGGCACAGGCCTTCCCCTCAAGTGCGATTTCTGCGGGGAGCCCCCTGATCCGGAGTGCGTCAAGTGGTGCGCCCCGGAGGCCTTGACCCTGGTTGATGAAGAGCCCGTCTCCTAGCCCGCGACACAGGCCCTCTGATCAATAAGTCGGATGAGCTTTTGTTGATCGGCTGAGTCCTTTCGGCTCTTTATGAACTTGACGCCTACTCAGGAGGAAGCTAATCCACGCGCTTGAATTTGGTCTTGACTGCCCCGCATACAGGGCAGTTTTCCGGGGCCTCGTCCTCGCTCACATAGCCGCAGACCTGACACACGTAGTATGCGGAGTGCCGGCCCGCCAGCATGTCGTTCATGGCCTTTTTGTACAGATCGGCATGGCGGCTTTCCACGTCGCGGGATTGGGAAAAGGCATTCATTACGCTCTCCTTTCCCTCGTCGGACGCATCTTTGATCAGCTTGGGATACTCCTCCACATTGGCCTTGATCTCGTTTTGAAACGCCGTCTTTATATTTTCTTCGGTGGAACCGATCTTGCCGCGCATCATTCGCAGGTACCTGCGGGCGTGGACCGATTCCGCATCGGCGATGGCCCGGAAAAGGCGGGCGATCTGGGAGTAGCCGTCCGCGTCCGCCTTCTTGGCAAAGGCGTCGTTGCGGACCGCGGCCTTGGATTCTGCTGCGAAGGCATAAGCGAGATTCTTTTCTGTATTATCCGGCACTTTCTGATGTCTCCTTTTTAGTCTCCGAGATTCGCCATGTGATCGTCATAAAGAGTCTCTAATGCCAGTTTGTGTTTGGCCTCCTCCTGCCGCAGCACCTTCAACACCTTGAGCAGCTCAGGATCATCCGCCTTTTCAGATAGATCTTCATAAAGCTGAAGAGCTTTCTCTTCCCTTTTCATTGCAAGCCTCAGGATATCGGGATACGACATCCCTTTTTCAGGAAACATATCAACGAGATAGTTGCTCCGCTTGATGTCGGTGATCCATTCAAACTTGTACTCCGAGAGCCTGGTTTCCCCTGTGAGAAGCCCCTCCAGCAGCGCCTCGTGTTTTCGCTCCTCATTGGCGAACTCCTCAAACAGCTTCTTCGCCCCTGAATATTCTTCCTGTTTACCGGCATCTTCGTAGAAGGCGACGGCCTCGCGTTCTTTATCGATGGCAAAGCGTACGATTTCTTCAACGGATTCAAAGCTCATGATTCTCTCCTCGCTAAGGTTGTTATTAGTGCTCATACTATGGAAAAGAAAGCGGGATGTCAAAAGCCGGACTTGCCTCTATGTTGGGGTATAGGTTTTCGAAATCCAATATGAAGGTGAGTCCATCCAGTTCAAGAGACAAAGAAGTCCCCCTGTTCAGCTCCGGTCGTCGGTGGTCTCCAGCCTGACCACGAACTCACCCTGGGGGGTGCCGGTCTCTTCAGCGACCGGGGGGCACTTGGACTTCAGGAGAAAGAGGGTGGGCTTGCCGCCGGTGTTTCCCTTGACCGCCTCAAAGTTCCCCGTGCCCTTTGATACCACCAAGTCACTGCGATCAAAGAGGGAGTCCAAGTCCCCGCCTCCTGCGCCCGGGACGAAGAAGCCCCTCTTGACGCAGTAAACAGCGTCGGCTGTACGCTCGAGGCCGAAGAAGCGGACATCGTCAAAGGTGGCGTCGTCAAAGAAAGGGCCTTCCTTGACCAGCAGGGTCACTTTGCATCCCATATCCTTGAGGAGAGCGATCACCAGGGAGTCAAACGCTATCTCTCCTGCATTATCCGCGATATAGAAGACGTTTTGGGCCCTGGAAGCGGCCCGGTGGAGATCTCCCGAGGGTGCGGGAGGAGCGGCCGCTCCGGTGATAATGTCCTTTATCATGGAAAACTCGAAAGGGGCCGAGGGCACCCCGATGGGGGCCACATTGCCGACCGCCGCCAGTGCGCACGCCTTTTCCAATCGTTCCTCAGGGGTCTTGCTCTTATCAACAAAGTCTTTGGCGTCCTCGAGCAGGCCGGCGGCCGCTTGATTGCTTTTTCTCTTTAGATCCCCATAAGGGCGGGAAGACTCAGGGAGGACATCGTAGACCGCTTCCAGGGTCTTGTTGCAGAGCATTCCCAGCTCGACCGCGGGATGCAGCTCCTCAGCAAAGGCATGCATGAGCTTCTTGGCAATATGGAAGCGCCGCTCGTCTTCCAGTGAATTGGTGGCTCTTTCGTAGATCCACTTGAGCATGCACAGGCTGCATTCCGGATGGGGTTTCATGGCTTGGCTTGTCTCCCTCGATTCAGGTGAATTGGTCTTTGCTGTGGCTCTGGGCGGCAACGGCACAAGGAACCGCCTTTAGGTTGGGAAACCCTGAGAGCCGGTCCACTCCGTCTCTTCCTGTCAGTTCGTTCACATTGGCATCCTCCCAGCCCTGGGGGATGTGGATGGTATCAGGCCGGACCGAAGGCGTGAGCCGGGCCTTGACCCGGATGCTTCCCGTCTTGGTGGCGACTTCCACCAGAGCGCCGTGCGCTATACCGTACAGCCGGGCGGTCTCCGGGTGAATCTCGGCCTCGGGTTCAGGGCGGATCCTCCTCAGCCTGGGGACATAGCGGTACTGCCAGTGTGTGTAAGGGAGGAGGTTGCCACCTGTGGTCAGCAAGAGGGGAAACTCATCGATTCGGAAGGGAGACTGGAACGCCTCCCTCCTTATCGGAGAGGGGTCCATGCCCTCATGGATCAGCGGCTCCGGATGGATCTCCACCTTCCCGCTCGGGGTTGCGAAGCCTCGGGATTCATACCTCCTATAGGTCCTATCTTCGTACTCGTACACTCCGCCCCCGGCCAGGAGATCCCTGTAGGTGATCCCCATGTCCCCCAGGATCTCATCGATGCCCTCGGAGCAGGTCTTCCAGGGGAAGTATTCCTCCATTCCCATGCGCCTTGCCAGCTCCACCCAGATCATCTGGTCAGGGAGGCCGTGGAGCGGTTCCACCACTCTTCTCCTCAGAGTGATGCAGGCTAGATTCTGATAAACATTGACCCGGTGCTCATCCCGCTCGAGGAACGTGCAAGCCGGCAGGACCACATCGGCATACCCGGAGTCCGGGGACCGGACCACATCGATTACCAGGAGAAACTCCAACCGCTCCAGCGCTTGGCGCGTGCGCCGGCTGTCCGGCCACTCCAGGGAGGGGTTGCCGCCGGCAATTACCATCCCCTTGATGGGATAGGGCCTCTCCTCGAGAACGGCTTCATTGACGGCCAGTGCGTGCGCCTCCTTCCTCGCCCGGCAGAAAAGGGGGAATCGATCCCGGCCCAGAGGAGGCGCGGCAGGGGGAGGCAGCGGGGAGGAGATGTCTCTCAGCTTTGGTCTCGGAGTAAAAAGATCCCCCCCGGGCGCGTCAAGGTTTCCCGAGACCGCCTTCAGAATGGAGAGCAACCTGGCCGTGTCCACTCCGTGGCCGTGGTGCTCCAGCCCGTTCCCGGTGAATATGCAGGCGGGTCTGTTGGCGGAATAGGCGTGGGCCAGATCCCTGACGTTCTTTCCGGGGATACCGGTGAGCTCCGCGCCTCTTTCGGGGGAAAACTCTTCTCCTGAGACCGAGGCACAAAACTCTTCGAACCCGGCGACCCACTTCTCCGAAAACGCCTTGTCCCACAGGCCCTGGCGGAATATCACGTGCAGCAGATTCAAGGCCAGGACGTCGTCCGTCCCGGGCCTTATCGCCAGGTGTTCATGGGCCCTGGCCGCGGTCTCGGTCCTTCGGGGGTCGATCACCACCACCCGCCCGCCCCTCCTCTTCAGCCCGGCTATCTCGGCCGGGATGCACGGCTCGTGAGAGACCATGGGATTCCCGCCCCAGACTATCAGGAAGCTCGTGCCGGCGACATCCGGTTTGGTCAGCGCCCCCAGCGTAAGCGCCTCGGCCAAGGTCCTGGAGGCGTTGCAGATGGACCCCACTCCGCAGAAGTTGGGTGTTCCATAGACATTGGCAAACCGCTTCATATAGGCCTTGATCTCCTGGTGGCCGACGCCTTCCCCGTGATAGACCGCCAGACACTCCGGGCCGAATTTCCGCTTCAGCGACAGGAGTCTGTCCGCCGCCAAGCTCAAGGCCTCTTCCCAGGTCGCCTCCACCAGCCGCCCTTCCCTCCTAACAAGGGGGGCCTCGAGCCTCATGGGAGAGTGGAACAGATCCAGGGCCGCGAGTCCCTTTACGCAGAGCCATCCCTTGCTGAAGGGATGCCCCTTCCAGCCCCTGATCGCGACCGGACGCCCGTTTTGAACCTCCACCTCCATCCCGCAGCCGTGGTCACACATTCTGCACAGGGTCTTCCTAGTCTCCACTGTTGTCCTCATCAGAGGACCCCTTCCTGCCCGGGATCCTTTCGAACCGATCCTCTTTGACCTTTTCAGCGGCCATATAAGATTCCAGAGGGATCCTTTCGTTCTCAGCAATTGACCTTATCTCTATCACCTCCTCGACAGAGAGGTCCAGTCTCTCAGCGATCTCCCTATCCGATAGACCCCGCCGGGGTCTTCCCGGCTCCAATCGCTGCTTGGCGTTGGTCATGGTTGTTACCATATTATTATACTTATCATAAAGATTTTTTGAAATTATTGGGTTCATAATTTTGTCCTTTATCATCCCTGATGAAATAGTTCTTGGCGGGCCGTCAATCACACCTCTTTAACAATCTCAAGATGATGGGGCACCTCTTGAGGCAGTTGAAGCATTGAGCCGAGAGCTCGTTCGAGTAGGCCAGGCTGCGAACAGCCCTGGAAAAACCGCTGCCCAAGACGATCGCCTTCCGCTTCCAGGGGTCGGGTTCATCCAGGGCCGCCAGGAGCAGCTTCTGAAAGGTGTCCATGGCCGTGGTCTGTGCCCGGGTATAGCAGAGATCCTGGTCGTACTCCATCCATCCGATTTTTCCGTCCCTGAGCTCCCCGCTCAGGCAGTCCGGGCAAGAGGCCAGGCAGGGCGTGGTTCGCCTCTTCTCCCACAACCGGAGGCAGGCCTCGCTGGGGCACACGGGCTTTTCCAGCGGGCCGTCCTTTTGAAGCGGCATGGTGGTGACGACGGCGTTGTAGTAAAGGAGGCCGTATGAGTGATTGAGGATGATGCCCGCCGCCATTGAGCGGGTGCCCAGGCCGGCCATTTCCGCGCAGAGCTTCAGGCTGATGTAAGGGTAGTGTCCGATCCAGAGACCCGAGGGGACGGGTATGGCGAACCGGCCGTGCTCCTCCTCCACATAGTAGGCCAGCTTCCTGGCCGCAGAGGCCAGAAGGCTCCGGTTATAGCCTATGCTCCCGAGCACCCTGTTGGTGGAGGATTTCCAGGCCCCCAGCGTCGGCTCGTTACCCCCCAGGACGATGACGCTCTCCGCCCCCTTAAGGAGATCCCCGGGCCTGTGGCCCTCAGGGGCCAAACGCCCAATGTCCTCGGCCGACGCTATCCCGGCCGCTCTCGCCCCCAGGGCCAAGGCCTTCTCCTTTATCAGTTCTTCCGGACTCATCAATGTTCCAGCTCCCCCCTTGATTTGCATTTACACCGGGACTCGAAACCCTTATTAGAAGGAGATCAACAGGGCTCCACAAAGGTTCGGTATATGGCATCCGGCGGTACTTTCGACGTGGTGGTGGTCGGCGCAGGCCCGGGAGGGTCCATGGCCGCCAAGAAGTGCGCCGAGCAAGGGTTCAGGACCCTGATAGTGGAAAAGAGGCGGCTCCCCCGCGACAAGGTCTGCACGGGCATGATCATGGCCCCTTGGTGCAGGGAGCTCATCACGTCCGAGTTCGGGGGAATCCCTCAGGAGGTGCTGACCACCCCCTACCGTCTCGAAGGACATAGGATTCACGTACCCGGAGCGCCCCCGGCCCTGATCGCTTGTCCCACCCCCATTGCCTGGCGGAAGGACCTTGACTACTGGATGACCGGACAAGCGGTGAAAAGGGGCGCGGTGATACGGGAAGGGGCCAAGGCGGTCGGCCTGCAGGAAGATCAAGGCTCCTGCATACTCCATGTAAAGACGGGCCACGGGCTCGCGCGGATAAGGGCGCGATTCGTCATCGGGGCGGACGGCGGTGCATCGGCGATAAGAAAGCTCCTTTTCCCCGAGCTGCGGGTTGAGTACTCCGCCCCGCTCCGCGAGTTTCACCTGGGAAAGCTGGATATCGAACCGGGCACGGCACACTGGTTCTTTCCCCGGGCGGCAGCCAGGCCCCGGTTCGACCTGGTCCACAAGGGAGACGGCTTCGTGCTCGAGGGCAGCGGTCTCCGGGAATTGAAGGAGGAAATTCCGGGAGTCCTCGCCGAGTACGGCTTTGAAAGGGGGCGAAGACCCCTGTGGCGGGACGGGTGCCTGGTGCCTCTGCTCCACCATGATTTGATCTCCGGGGCCCTTGCCCCGGCCCGCGGGAACGTGCTCCTTGTGGGGGACGCGGCCGGCTTGATACTGCCGGTCACCTTCGAGGGGATCGGGACCGCGCTCCTTAGCGGGCTCTCGGCGGCCGGGGCCCTGGCCTGTTCGGCCGAGAGCGGGAAGACGGCGGCGGCTTCCTACCTGGAATCGCTGGGGCCCATCCTGAGGTTCATTGAAAGGCTTCATAAGCTCAACGAAGAGATCCGGCAAGCGGCGGAGGAAGGGGCCTACGCCCTGTCGGCGGCGCTGAAAAAGTCCTACGAAGTGGCGATGGAGAGCCCCGAGAGCTGACAGCACCCGGCACCGAACCGAAGGGTCCGGTGTGAGGGGCCTAAAAGCCCTTCATCATCTCCCGCATAATGTAGGGAACCTCGATCCGCCCGGTGGGGGCCAGGATTCGGCTGCTGTAGTCCGTACCGTAATCCTTCTTCAACGTCCTCACCAGCCGCCGGAACTCCGAGGTGTCGATGGCGGCTGCTATGTCCTTTATGTCCTTGGCCGTACACTCGGCCAATGTACGAGGGCCGGACCCGATAGCCAGCCTCCACCCCCCTGTTACAGGGACTTTCAACTCCCTCATTGCCGGGATGCACTCCTCCTTGACGAAGCTGTAGTGATCCTCCTCCCGGCCGGGGACTATATTGTAATACTGATTGAATTTCCATGCCCCTGTTTGTATCTTATACGGATCTTGACTAATCCGCCCTGTGGGGGCCCACACCTTGCTGCTGTAAGCTGAAACCAGTTGATTCAGCCTGTGGAAGACGACTCTGTACTCCCTCCTTGCCAGGGCCTGGATCAGGCTCTCGCCATGATCCACGGTGGCCACCGCCACCACGCGAGGGCCCTCCCCCACGGCCACATAGTATCCGCCCAAGAGCCGGATCCCCAGCCGTTCCAGGGTTGGGTTGTACTCGTTGGTCACAAAGGTGGAATACTCATCAAAGCTGCCGGTCTTTACGTCCCAATACTGGGTGAAGAGGATGGTCATGCTGAGCTCCCTATCGGCTCGCGTTCGAGATCATTCGCGCCGGCCTTCACATCCTGAAGACCCGGGTCATGAGCTCGGCGAGATATTCCGAGTCCTTGTCCTTTTTCTTGGAGAACTTGGCAGGCCGGGTCTGAACCCAGAACAAGCTCTCCGGAAACGAAAGATCCTGGTCGATCACCCACTCCATGTCCTGGGGGGTGTCGAAATGTGCCTCTACCCCCAGGGCTATTCGAACGATCTCCCGCACCTCTTTGTCTTCCAGGCATGGCCGGTCCTGGAGCTCCTTGGGCACACTCTTGACCGCTATCCCCCGCTCCTTGTAAGCGACCATCTTGGGCTTCGGGTTGATGGTGGCGTGAACCTCTCCGGTCTCCTTGTCCACCACGAACCTGTCCGGTGTGATTTCTCCGCTGACAACACTCTCACCGAGCCCCCAGTTCCCTTCTATCACCACTTTGGAGAAGTCCCCGGTCGTAGGAAGAACAGTGAGGGCCACACCGGCGCACCTCGCATTGACCATCTTCAAGACCGCGACCCCGGTGGGGGCCTTGTCCATGGGCATGTCCTTCTCCAGCCGGAAGGCGATGGCCCTGGTGGTGAAAGCGCTCCCCCAGACCTGGATGACCTTCCGGACGACCTCCTCCTTGCCTTGCACATTCAAGTAGGTCTCCATCTGACCCGGCATGCTGACGGCCCCGCTCGAGCGGGCGGCCACGGCCACGTCCGGGCAGCCTGACTCCTCGCAGACCCGGTCATAGTGCTCCCAGAGCTCCTGTCTCATGGCCCGAGGCATTTCCCTGGACTGGATCAGATTGCGAATGAACCGGCTGGCCTCCACCTGGGCCCCCACGTTTTTTCTCAGGCGACCCTCGTTTTCCCGAACATACTTCCTTATCGCTTCGCCCGCACCGGTCTCCTCCATGAACCTTTCATAACCGTCAACAGAGACGGCGAAACCCGGCGGGACCCGCATTCCCAGGTGGGTCATTTCGCCCAAGTTGGCGCACTTCTTGCCGACCAGGTCGTTGTGTTGGCTGCGGAGTTCTTCCAGACCATAGATCCACTTTTCCCCCATGACCTTCTACCCCCTGCAGCCCCCGGGGCGGGAATTCCAGTCGAGCAACCCGCCCCGGGGGGCGGTTTCATCATTTGTCAAGGATGTAGACAACGCCCAGGTTTGCATCCACCTTGACCCGCTGCCCGCTCTTGATCTTGGCCGTCCCCTCGAATACGTTCATGACCACGGGGATGCCGTACTCCCGGCCCACGATGGCCGCATGGGAAAGACTCGCCCCGCGGTCCACGATCACGCCTTGGATCATGGAGAAGATGGGCGTCCAACTGGGCGAAGTGCTCGCCGCCACCAGGATGTCCCCCTCCTGGACCCGGTAGAGCTCGTCCTCGCTCATGATGACCCTGGCCGGCCCCTCTGCCACCCCGGGCGAACCGCAGGTGCCGTAAAGGTCCGCTTTGAGCTCGGGCCTGACCTGCGGCATGGATCCGACCACCACCTTCAGGGCTATGGGGTCATTGGACTGGACCAGGACACCCATTGCCTGATCCAGGTCGAATCCCTCCTTCAGCATGGCGGGCGGATTCGGATTCTTCTTCCACTCTTCCCACTCAGATTTTCTCCGGTCCACAATTGGTCTTAGATTGAACTGATCCGGATTGATTCCGGCGCGGCGCACCTCGTCGGGGATGAGGAAGAATATGTCCTCGGGGTCGTCCATCGCTCCGAGTTGCACGAATCGCCGGCCCAGGCCCACTGCGCTTCTCCGCATCATGGCATGGGTGTAGAGATCCAGATAGTGGTCGTGCTCCTCACTGAAGATGCCGCTTTTCTGGGCCAGCTCCATGAGCTGCTCGAGCCATCCTCTCTGCTCCTGCGGGACCTTGGCCAGGACTTCCTTTTCCGCCGCCTTGCGTTCTTCTTCTATCTTGGCCCTCTCCTTCTCCAGGTTGAAGTCCCCGCCTTTCTGGAGGAACTGCCTGACATTGGCCAGTGCTGGAGCGGGATCCTCCACCCAGGTGGGGAGGTTGATCTCGCTCATACGCTGCATCCGCCATCCGTCTTCATTCATGAAGGCCATGAAGTCCTTCATAAAGGCAGCGCCTTCTTCCGTAACCTCCAGCTTCTCCCTTATCTCCTGGGCGTCGTTGTCCAGGAAGACATCCGCGAGGCCCTCTTGTTCGGCTCGTTTGGAGAACTCCCAGAGCGTTCGATCCACTTGAAAGACCTTGTTGTCAAACCCCGAGACCAGCTTGTGAAAAAGAGGCGAGGTATCGTCTATCTGCGCCAACTGACGGCACATGTTCTCGAAAAGGATATAGGCGGTATATGTACCGTACATCATATACATGTGGATCTCCCACATGCGGCGGCAGGTGTTGATGGTCTCTTCGAAGTTTTCCAGGAGCTCGATGTTGCCGGCCGTATCCGGATCCAGAAGCTTGAGCTTGGCGTATCGATCCAGGATTTCTTTCACAAAGCCGCCCCAGAGGCCGTCGTAGTCCTCCACAAATGGGAGTATCGCCTTGCGGAACTCGGCCTCTCTCCTCTGCTTTTCCTCCTCGCTCTTGACCAGGAGGAGTGTGAGATAACCACCGCCGTTCATGAATCGCCAGTCCCACCCCTTGACTGTGGGAAGGCTCAGCTTCTCCGCCCCGTATTGCATCCCGTGGCGGCAGAAATTGATCCAAAACCAGCCGAACATCGGGGTCCACGGAGGGACGGAGTGAGTGGCGTCCAGAAACCATGCCGGGGATTGCTCGAAATCTTGTTCCGGATCGAATTCCAATCCCGGAACCACGTCATAGACCTTCATGGTGCCCTCCTGATTTTGGTGGTTTTCTTGTGACCGCACCGAAGATGCATCCGGCGGGGCCGCCGGCGTGCAATCCACAGTGGACGAACCTGTTGAAGGGGGCTGCTCTGATCCGGGACCATGAAGACAAGAATCGGGGAGGGAGAGATGCCGCTTGCACTGCGGTTAGGGAGCGGGAACGGTTCGCTTCAGGCTCCAATTCACGGTCCATACACTCTGTAATCTCCGGGGCCTGATATCCTCCTTTCTCCTTGGGGCGCTCCGCCCCTGTCCTGTGAAGGAGCGTTAGTCTATGTTGATTCCCTTATGAAACAATAGGGTTTGACATGTCAAAGCAATTGATTTTATATAAGCATAAGCTTTTCTTATGTCCATGAGGGCTCCCCATGCAGGTGAACTTGAATCAAATCAGGGTATTCTACTACGTCGCCCGGGAGAAGAGCATCAGCAGGGCGGCGGAGAAGCTCTTTGTCACACAGCCTGCGGTGACCATGCAGATCCGGGCTCTCGAGGAGCATCTCTCATTGAAGCTCTTCAAGCGGAGGGGCAAGGCCCTGCGGCTGACCGAGGCCGGCCGAGCCCTTTTCGGCTATGCCAGGCGCATATTCCTGGTCGTGGACGAAATGGAAGCGGTGATGGCTCGCCACGCCGATCTCTCGGCGGGGGCGCTGACCATCGGTACCACCAGGAGCTTCGCCCGCCACCTCATGCCCGGTCTCCTCTCCCGGTTCCAGGCGGCCCACCCTGGCGTGAAGATCTCACTGAAGGAAGGGAGCTCTCAGGAGATATCCCAGGGCATAATGGAGTACAAATACGACCTCGGGATCATAGGCAGGCTCCACTTCAGCAGCCGCCTGAAGGTCATGGAGTACACCAAAGAGGAGTTCTGCCTGGTCACGGCCCCTGAACACCGATTCACGGGCAGGGAGGAGATATCCTTTCTGGAACTCAAAGATGAACCAATCATAATCAGGGAGGAGGGATCCGGCTCAAGGGAGGCCGTCCTGGCCCTACTCGGCTCTTACGGGATAACACCATCAGTCTTGATCGAGGCCGGGAGCGTGGAATTCATCAAGGAGTACGTAATGCAAGGCCGCGGGGTCTCATTCCTCTACATGCCGGAAGTGGACCTGGAGTCCCGGATGGGGCTCCTAATCCCCCACCGCATGCGGGAGGGGCCGATCCTCGTTCAAACGGTGATCATCCATCCCCGCGACGTGACCCTCTCACCAGCGGCCAGGGCCTTTCTCCGCCTCACCAAGCAGGATCCGGACGGATAGTTCGGCCATCGTTTTTGAGCCTTCTGATCATTTCTTCATAGCTGATCAGAGCGCTCAACTTCTTGATCTTGATTCTTTAACTGCTTCGCGAATGTCTTTCATAGTCGCGCGAGTTTTACTTCCAGCTACACCAAAGGGTGATCTATCACTTTTTTAAAAGTAATAGAAACTATTTCTCCCTTCTCGGCCTTATAATAACTTCTTCAGTTCTAACGATATTTAGAACTTCGGAAACACGTCGCCATACTTCTGAATAAGTAAAACCTTTCATAATACTACTCTAATACTAATATGCGCATTTCCTGAGCAATTTTCCTCATCCCTTGGTCTAGGGAAATCAAAGGGCCTCTTAAACTGACCGCACACTCCAAAAAGTCTTTTACAGTCCATACTGGGTACTCCCAGCCCATGGCGGCCAACTGCACCACGAGCGGGCGCTCCACCATGGTCCACTCGTTGGGGGTCTCCCGCTGCGGGTCGGGGTCGAGAGAGGGGATGGGTGAATGGTACGGCTCGCTCATGGCGCATCTCCCGTTTTTCGTTGCGCCCTTTCATCCAGTAACCGCCGGGTGTTCTCAATATCCTTTGCCAGGCGGCCCTCGTCGGGAAGCGCGGTACGGTATTCCGCAGCCATGACCTTGTTGGCCAGTCCTTGCACAGTGCATACTTGACCACGGCGGATTCCTTGTACGAGCAGAGAATCAGGCCGACGGGCGGATTTTCGTCCGCATGGGTCCAATGCCCCCGGGCGTAATTGAGGTAGAGATGCATCTGCCGGCGTCAGCATGGGTAAAGCGGCCCAGCTTCAGGTCGATGAGTATCAGACAGCGCAGCCGGCGAGGATAAAAGACCAGATCGTTCCGTGCCGATCCGCAGCCGTTTCTGGCGGCCCACAAAGCAGAAATCACCGCCCAGTTCCAGGAGAAAGGTTTCCAGATGATGGATCAGGGCCTCTTCCAGGTCGTTTTCCGAATATTCATCCTTGAGGCCGAGAAACTCCAGGACATAAGGGTCCTTGACGGAGGGTTCAGGAATAGCAAACCAACCTGCCATAGGATGCTCCGGCATTGACTTTCTGTTAAACTTACAGTATTTCTTGGGGCATGTGCACCCTAAACCGTGCCTCCTCGCAACCCACACCCTACCGCACCAGGAAACCGCAGGCCGCCGCCTTCTATCAGTGCGTAGAAGATCACTTCGAGACCCTGGAACAGGTCCACGATGAACGCTTTTCACGGAAATACGGATTCTTCAGGCCCTATCTTCGAAACGTCATCTACCGGTTTCTCGACTGCGGCATCCTCCACAACGGCTTCGCCCGGGTCCGCTGCGATTCCTGCGGCCACGAGTACCTCCTGGCCTTCTCTTGCAAGCGATGGCACTTCTGCCCCTCCTGCCACCAGAAGCGTGTGGTCGAATTCGGCCAGTGGCTCCTCGAGGAGGTCGTCAAGGCCGTACCCCACCGCCACTGGGTCTTAAGCATCCCGAAAATCCTCCGCCGGTCTTTTCTGTATGACCGAAAGCTCCTTTGCGATCTCAGCCGGTGCGCCTGGGAGACACTCAAGCAGTACCTCCAGGAGGTCTTGCCGGGTGCAGATTTCCAGCCCGGCGCGATCATCGCAGTGCAGACCTTCGGGGGACTGCTGGAGTTCAACCCCCACTGCCACATCCTTCTTGCCGACGGTGGATTCTACGGCAAGGACATGTTCCGGGTTGCGCCCCGACCGGAGATCAAGCCCATCGAAGAGATTTTTCGCCATAAGGTGTTCCGGATGCTCCTGCGTCGCCGAAAGATCCGCCCGGAACTCATCGAAAACCTCATGGGGTGGCGACATTCAGGATTCCATGTCCACGCCGGCCCCCGCATCCTGCCCCGTCATGCCGGGCCCATGGAAAACCTGGCCCGGTACATCATTCGCGCATCCTTTGCCCAAGACCGGATAACCTATCTTCCTCGGGAAGCCCAGGTCATCTATGAATCCAGAGACGGAAAGCGCACCAAAACCTTCGACGCCCTGGAATGGCTCGCGGCCATGTGCTCCCATGTCCCCAACAAAGGCGAACAGATGGTGAGATACTACGGCTACTACAGCAACGTCTGCAGGGGAAAACGCAAAGCCAGGGGGGAAGACCATTCACTCCCCACGCTCCTTCATCCCGATGACCCAT
>CAZYJR010000027.1:0-51124 GCA_964647905.1 uncultured Desulfobacterales bacterium
GCTTTTGGGCTGCGGCCTTTATGTCTTGGCCGCGGTCTTGTTCCGGCGGATCGAGGATCTGGATCCAGGGTTCTCTGCTTGACAGCGACCCCGGGCATGGGGAATGAATAAGCGGTTCTTATTGGTCTGCTAAAGGCAGGGAGGAGCAGGAGCCATGTTCACGCTTATCCGAGGGGGTGACCTGTACGCGCCTGAGCCCATGGGCAGGCGGGACATCCTGATCTGCGGGGATAGGATCGTACGGATAGGGGGAGGGATGGATCCGCCACCGGGGTTTGACGTGCGGGTGGTGGATGCCCGGGGAGGGTGTTTGGTGCCCGGATTTTTCGACCTCCACGTCCACCTGCTGGGCGGGGGAGGAGAGGCCGGGTTCAGCAGCAGGACCCCGGAGATAGCCTTTTCCTCCATCGTAAGGGCGGGTGTGACCACTGTCGTGGGGTGCCTTGGCACGGACGATGTGGCCCGCTTTCCGGAGTCCCTTCTTGCCAAGGCCTATCAACTGGAAGAGGAAGGGATCTCCACGTTCATCTATACGGGCTCCTACAGGGTGCCGCCAAGGACGATCACCGGCAGCGTACAAAAGGACGTGGCCCTGATCCCCAAGATGATAGGCGTGGGCGAGGTGGCGGTGAGCGATCACCGCTCCAGCCAACCCTCCTATGAGGAGCTGTGCCGCCTGTCAGCCGAGGCCCGGGTGGGGGGGATGCTCGGTGGCAAGCCAGGCGTGGTGCATGTTCACATGGGTGACGGCCCCGGCGGCCTGGAACCGATCCTGAGGATGGCGAGGCAGACCGAGATACCCATCGGCCAGTTCCTACCCACCCATGTGAGCCGGAACGAAAACTTGATGGAGCAGGCCGTCGCATTCGCCCAGGCGGGCGGGAACATCGACTTCACCGCCGGCGGGCGCGGCCTTAGCTTTGAAGCGGACACGGGAGAGGCCGTTCTCCGGGCCCTTGCCGAGGGGGTGTCCCCGGAGAGGATCACCATGAGCTCGGACTCCAATGGATCCATGCCGGTCTTTGATTCGCGCGGAGAGGTGGTCCGGCTGGCCGTGGGGCAAATCGCCAATCTCCACGCAGAGTGGAGGGGGCTGGTGGAAAAGGGGCTTGCCTTGGAAACCGCGCTCTTGTTCGTGACCCGAAACCCGGCCCTGCGAGCAGGTGTGGGACGGATGAAGGGATCAGTGGAGGAAGGGAAAGACGCGGATCTGGTAATCCTGGACCGGGAGCTCTCGGTGGAGACTGTGATCTCAAGGGGGAGGGTCTTGATGGAGCACGGAGAGCTATTGGTGAGGGGAGTCTTCGAGACCTGAGAGGTGAATGAATGCGACCTTTGATAGGGCTTAGCTGTTCACGTCTGATAGGCGGGGCTTGGGGGGAGTACGATGCGGGATACCCCATGGACTACACCCTGGACGATTACAGCCGCGCCGTGCTCCATTGCGGCGGGGCTCCTGTTCTCATACCGGTGGCTCAGGAGCGGGAGAGCCTCGAGGTCATCCTTGACCGCCTGGACGGGGTGGTCCTCACCGGGGGCCCGGATGTCCACCCCGGGTTTTACGGGGAAGAGCCGCTTCCGGGGCTGGGGAACGTGGACGAGGATCTGGATCGAATGGAGCTGGAACTGGCCGGGGCGGTGATGGAAAGGGACATGCCGCTGTTTGCGGTATGCCGCGGGATCCAGGTGCTCAACGTGGCCCTGGGCGGCACCTTGATCCAGGATATCTCCAGCCAGGTGGAAGGGGCCATCAATCACGTCCAACTCGCCCCAAAGACCGTGACCACCCATGAGGTCCGCGTGGAGCGGGGGTCAATGCTCTCAGGGATCCTGGGGAGCGGTGCGATAAGGGTCAACGGCAAGCATCACCAGGCGATCAAGGAGGTCGCACCCGGGCTGCGCATTGCGGCCCGGGCCAGGGATCAGGTGATTGAGGCGGTGGAATGGCCTGAGCGGCGCTTTGTCCTGGGCGTCCAGTGGCACCCGGAGGGGACCTGGAGGAAAGACACTCCTTCCAAAAAGCTCTTTCAGGCGCTGGTCCGGGCGGCCGGCGATCAATCCGACCTGCGAGCCCGCCCGGGCGGCCGTTGAACCCCGGCCACCGATTCACTTTTCAGTCGTATTCTGGTAAAATGATAAACATGAGCCGACACCGGGGAGCTCAAGCCTGAGCCCCGGGGGCGGCCGCATCTGGACAAGGGGACCGGGCGTTGCATACAAGCATGAACAAAGGGAGTCTGGGCGGCGCAGGCGGATACTCGGCATGGTTCGCCGCCCTGGTGGCGGTATTCGTCACCTGTCTCATAACCGCCAACATCATTGCCGTCAAGCTGGTCTCCCTGGGGGGGCTGGTGCTCCCGGCGGCCGTAGTGGTCTTCCCGGTGAGCTACATCGTGGGCGACGTGCTCACGGAGGTATACGGGTATGTGCGCGCCAGGCGGGTTATCTGGCTTGGCTTTCTCTGCAACCTGGTCGCCGTCGCCGCCATAGGACTGGGGCAGGTGCTTCCCGCCGCCGATTTCTGGGAAGGCCAGGACGCCTATGCCCGCATCCTGGGCTATACGCCGAGGCTCCTCGCAGCCTCGTTCCTGGCCTACCTGGCCGGGGAGTTCGCCAACGCTTACGTCTTGGCCAGGCTAAAGGTCCTTACCATGGGCAGGTGGCTCTGGATGAGGACCATCGGGTCAACTCTGGTGGGACAGGGTCTGGATTCCCTGGTCTTCATGACCGCGGCCTTTGCCGGGACCATTCCAGGCGGCGCGCTGGCTACGGCCGTGGTGGTTCAGTGGCTGGCGAAGTCGGCGTATGAAGCCGCCGCAACCCCTGTCACCTATTGGGTGGTGGGCGCCTTGAAGAAGAAGGAGGGCGTGGACGCCTACGACCGTGAAACCAGGTTCAACCCTCTACTGATTTAGTGCAGGGAGCACGAGGGAATGGCTGTTCTCACCGAGGAGCAGGGCATGCTGCTCGAAAGCGTCCGCAGGGCGGTCAAGGAAAGGATCGCCCCGCGCGCTGTGGAGACCGATCGGAAGGGCGTATTCGACCACGAGACAGCCGGCTTGTTCTGGGACCTGGGTCTTCTTCGAATAATGCTGCCCGAGGAGTACGGCGGGTGGCCGGATTCGCCTTGTCATACCCTGTGCCTGTGCATAGAGGAAATAGCCCGGGCTTGCGCCTCTTCCGCCTTGATGCTCCTGATCCAGGCCGTGGGGAGCTTTCCCCTGGCGGCTGCCGGGAGCGAGGAGCAGAAAGCCAGGTACCTACCGCTCCTCTCCGAGGGGCGCACCCTGGCCGGCTACCTGGTGACCGAGCCCGGAGCGGGGTCGGACGTGGCGGCGGTCAGGACCAGGGCCGAGCGGAGAGGCGGGAAGTACGTTCTGAGCGGCCGAAAGACCTTCGCCACCAACGGCGGAGTGGCCGGGCTCTACTCGGCCCTCGCCCGGACAGGGGAAGGAGATAAGGACCTTTCTTTCTTCTTGGTGGAGAGGGGAATGGAGGGTGTTTACATAGGCAGGACCGAGGAGAAGTGCGGGTTCCGGGGGAGCAACACCACGGAGGTGATCCTGGATCAAGTGGAGGTCCCGGCTGAGAACCTCCTGGGAGTGGAAGGAGAGGGCTTCGCCATAGCCATGGCCGATTTCGACATGTCCCGGCCTGCAGTGGCCGCACTGGCTTTGGGGATAGCGCGGGGCGCGCTGGCCCTGGCCCTGTCCTATGCAAGAGAGCGAGAGACCTTCGGCAGGCGTTTGCTGGATCACCAGGGCCTCCAGTTCATGATGGCGGATGCGGCCACCAGGGTCGAAGCGGGGAGGGGGCTGATGGAAAGGGCCGCTCTGGCCTTTGACACGGGGGAGAGGAACACGCGCCTGGCCTCAATGGCTAAGTGCTTCTGCAGCGACGCCGCCATGGCGGTCACAACGGACATGGTTCAAATACTGGGCGGGTACGGCTACATACGGGAGTTCCAGGTGGAGCGTATGTTCAGGGATGCGAAGCTTACCCAGATCTTCGAGGGCGCGAACCAGATACAGCGGATGATCATCTTCAGGGAGATCCTGGAAGGGGCGAAGGAGGTATGAGCGGGCAGCTTACCAGGCGGGGCCCGGCCTCCGGATCATGAAAGCGGCTGCCGCGGTCGCCGCGGCCAGAAATGCGCCGGTCATGAAAAAGGCGTAGCTCAGCCCCAGGAGATCCATCACCGCACCGGCGCCTATGGAGCCGAGGAGCACTCCGGCGCTCATGGCCATGTTGAAAACGCCCATGACCGAGCCCTGGCCGTAGCGCCGGCCGCCTTCCACGGCCAGGGCGCCGAGGGTGGGCCAAACCACGGCCTCTCCCACGCCCATGGCCGTAAAAAGAGCGATCAATTCTCCAAGGCCCCGGGCCAAGGGGACCAGGATCACGGCGCAGCTCACCACCATGCTCCCTGCAACCAGGAGGACGACCTTGCTGTGTTTGTCCACCATCCTTCCGAAAGGCCTTTGGAGACCTGCGTTGACCAGAGTGCGGCTGGCCACGACCATCCCAACCTCGGTCCCGGTGGCCTCCATGAATCGGGTCATGAGGATGGGCAGGAAGGCCATTGATGGGACCAGTATGAGCATGGTGGCCATGCGGGAGAGGAGCATCCCCAGGATGCGGATGTCCTTGGCCATGTCCATGAAGGCGGCCAGGAGGCGCGGTGAGCCCTGGGCTTGCTGCTCGGGGCTCCGGGGCGGCAGGAACATGACCACCAGGAGGGTGGAGAGGGCGCTGAAGAGGGCCATTGCATAAAAGGCGGAGTTCATGCCCAGGGTGTCCAGGAATATCCCCCCGATTATCGGCCCTCCGCCGACACCGGAGAATAGGGCGATGTTGAGCATGCCCATGTATCGGCCCTCTTCCCCCACCGGTGCCAGGTCTCCGATGTACGCCATGGCGATGGGGATGACCATGGCGGAGCCGACACCGTGGAAGACGCGTATCACCACCAGATGTTCCACGGATCGGGCGAACGTGTATGTCACACCGGCCAGGGCGTAGATGAGGAGTCCGGCGACCAGGAAGCGCTTTCTGCCGTACCTGTCGGAGGCACCGCCGACAAAGGGTTGGAGCACTCCCCTGCTGATGGAGAACCCGGCCACCATCAGGCCCAGGCCGACGCCCGTGGCCCCCAGATCAGTGGCATAGATGGGCATCAAGGGGGCGATGATGCCGATACCCATGAGCGCTATAAAGATGGACCCGAGCAGGGTGATCAGGACGTTTTTGGGCACGCGGTCGAACCTCTTTTCCCGTTACTCCTATCCCCGGCGCGCCGGAGGCAGGGATCGATGGTAGGGGAAAGCCCCGCCCATAACAAGGAGGAATCTCCATCAGGGGGGAGGAAGTGACTCGAGAAGACCCTTGGAGGCTCGTTCTGGTCGACGACGAGGCGGATATCAGGGAGGTCCTGGGCATCTCCCTCAGGGACGCGGGATATCAAGTGGAGACCGCCTCTGACGGGGAGTCGGGTCTGGAGATTTGCCGGAGCTTCAAGCCGCATATCCTGGTAACGGACATCCGGATGCCGGGCATGGACGGGCTGGAGCTGCTGGAGGCGGTGAAAGGGGAGTACCCGGATATCGAGGTGGTCGTGGTGACCGCCTTCGGGGAGATGGACGTGGCCGTGAGGGCCCTCCGGCTGGACGCATCCGACTTCATAACAAAGCCCGTGGGCGAGGAGGCCCTGGAGCTCGCGCTGGAGCGGGCCAAGGAGCGCTATCAGGCCAGGCGGCGAATCGCCGAGTATACGGCGCTCCTCGAGCAGGAGAACGTGGAGACCACCAGGGAGCTCATGGAGAGCATAACCTTCCAGCGCCGCCTCATAGACAGCTCCATGGACGGGATACTGGCCGTGGACAACGACGAGACCGTGGTCACCTTCAACAGGGCGCTGGAGGGCATGGTGGGGATGTCCCGCCACGATGCACTAGGCCGGAAGCGGCTCGGGGATTTTCTCAGCGATTCGGACGAGGAAGCCCTGAGGCGGGTGCTGGCCTCCGATTCCTACGGGGGCCGGGGCCGGGTCTTCCTCTACGAGACCCACCTGGCGGCCTCCGACGGGACGGCCATCCCGGTCCAGGTCTCCGGCACCGAGATCGTGGGCCGGGAGCAGAGATACGGTCTGGTCTTTTTTTTCAGAGATTTGAGGGACATCCGGCGCCTGGAGCGGGAAATGGCCGACCAGGCCAGGATCCTTCACCAGGACAAGATGATGAGCCTGGGCAGGCTGGCCGCCAGCGTGGTCCACGAGATAAACAACCCCCTCTCGGGCATACTCAACTACGCGCGCCTCATGAAGCGACTCTTGGAGCGCGGAGAACTCGAGGCCGAGACCCTTGACAAGTTCCGGCGGTACCTGGACGTGGTGGAAGGCGAGACCGGGCGATGCAGCAGGATAGTGTCCAATCTGCTGTCCTTCTCAAGGCGCGCCGGGGAGGAGTTCAGGGAGGTGGACCCGGGCGAGCTCTTGGAGCGATCGGCTCTACTCAGCAGGCACAAGCTGGAGCTCCAAGGGATAGAGCTGGAGGTCTCATCGCCCGACAATCTGCCGCGGATCAAGGGTGACATGAACCAGCTACAGCAGTGCCTGATAAACCTCATCTTCAATGCCGCGGATGTGATGCCTCAGGGAGGCAGGCTCTACCTGGGGGCGGAGTCGGATCAAACGGGCCGCTGGGTGGTGCTTCGGGTGAGGGATACGGGACCCGGTATAGACGAGGATATCCTTTCCCATATATTCGAGCCCTTTTACACGACCAAGCAGGAGGGTACAGGAGTAGGGCTGGGACTTTCCACAGTCTACGGGATAGTGGAGCGGCACCGGGGGGTGGTGGATGTGGAAACCGGGCCGGGCAAGGGGACCGAGTTTCGGATAAAGCTCCCGACTTGAGGGCCGGTTGCCGGGAGGACTTTTCCCTAGTATTCTAATAGTGCTTTGAGGTCGCTCCACCGCTCCTCTGGATGGGGGTCCCCAGGGCGAAAGGAGGTCTCCGGAATGAAGCCCGCTGGCAAGGACCGAGCTTCGGGGCGCACCATCCTTTCCGAGCAATGGCTGGGTCTCTTGGATCTCCTCAAGATCGGAGCATTCACCATAGACCTCAACCGCCGTATCACGTCCTGCAATCAGTGCGCCCAGGCGCTGCTGGGGCTCGGTGCCGGCGAGATCCTGGGCCGTGACTGCCGGGAGGTGTTCCGCGGGGCCCCCTGCGCCACCTGCTGCCCCTACAGGGAAGACAGCACAGCCCCAAAGGAGATAGAAGTCGAACTCTTGGACGCGGAGAATCAACCGCAGCTGGTCACCCGCCTTACAGCCCCCATCTACGGCCAGGACCAGGAGTTGGCCGGCCATCTGATACTGATCCAGGACCGCCTCTCCCTTGCAGAGCTGCTCAACCAGGTCCGCTATGGCGAGAAGAGCCTGAAGATAATCCTGGATCACCTGGATCTGGCGATTTTTACCGTAAATCGAGGAGGATACGTCACGTTTTTCAACGACGCGGCCGAGTCGGTGACCGGATACAAGAGGGAGCAGGTCCTGGGCAAGCCTTGCAGCGCCCTGCTCGGCCCCGGGGAGACCCATGCCTGGAAGGAGGTGGAGGCCTGCCTGAGACAGGGCCGCTCCGGCAGCACGGGTCCGGCCAAGGTCCTCACGGCCGGGGGCGAGGTCTTGGACGTCAAGGTGGATTTCATGCCGCTTACCAATGACCGTGAAGAACAGGTGGGGGGACTGGTCACCCTCCATGACTTGACCCTTGCCAGGCAGCTCGACGAGGTCATGGCTGAACAGACATCCTTCCACAGCATGGTGGGCCGGGAGCCCCGTATGCAGAAGATCTTCGAGATGATAGAGCAGATCGCCCCCAGTGACGCCACGGTCCTCATCGAGGGTGCGACGGGCACGGGCAAGGATCACCTGGCCAAGGCCATTCACTCGGCCAGCCTTCGCCGGGACCGGCCCCTGGTCAAAGTCAACTGTGCTGCGCTTCCCCATGACCTCCTGGAGTCCGAGATGTTCGGCTACACCAAGGGGGCCTTTACGGGCGCGGTCAGGGACAAGCCGGGGAGGTTCCAGGAGGCGGACGAGGGTACCATTTTCCTGGACGAGATAGGCGATCTGCCCCTGCCCCTGCAGGGAAAGCTCCTGCGGGTCCTGGAGGACCGGGAGTTCTATCCCCTGGGCGGCCTTCACGTGGTCAAGGTGGACGTAAGGATCATAGCGGCCACCAACAGCAACCTGGAGGAGCTGATGGCCAGGCGGGTGTTCAGGGAGGACCTCTTCTACCGCTTGAACGTCTGCCGGGTGGAGCTACCTCCGCTCAAGGACCGCAGGGCGGATCTGCCGCTGCTGATCCGCCACGTGCTAAGGCGATTCTCCGCGGCCCAGGGCCTGCGCCCGCCCGAGATCTCGGCAGGGGCCATGGAGATCCTCCTCGGCTATCATTACCCCGGGAACGTGCGAGAGCTGGAAAACATAATAGAGTACGCTCTTCTCACCTGCAGGGGCCATACCATTGAGCCGGAGCACATCCAGCCCTATGTGCATACCCGGACGGATTGGGTGGACCGATGCCCGCAGCCAAGGCGGGGCGGTCCGGCCGCTGAAGAGGAAAGAGAGGAGAAGCAGCGCATTCTTAAGGCGCTGGAGCGCCATGGCTGGCACAAGAAAAGCACCGCGAAAGACTTGGGCATCGACCGCACCACGCTTTGGCGCAAGATGAAGAGGTACGGCCTGAGCACGTGAGGAGGCGGCCGCTCATACCGTGCAACTTGTTGCATCCAGCGTTGCACGCCACGGTTTGCAACGCCTGAAAGTCATGGCAGGGAAAAGCCTTGCCTGTTTCAAGCAGCCACATGTTGCAGGCGCTTGCAACATCAATCCTTCCGCCCGCGCCTCCCCTGGGGTCATGCTTCAGTTCAAGCCATTGAAATTCAAATCATTTTTTTCCGACCGCCTCGGTGGCATGCTTTCTGCTGCATGAAACGAGCAAAGGCGGGCGGCCATGGATCTTTCCTCCAAGAAAAAGAAGGTCCTGGTGGTGGACGACGAACCCGACATGCGTATCTTCCTGGCGCGTCTGCTGGAACTGGGCGGCTACGAACCCATTTCCGCGGGAAGCGCCGCAGAAGGCTTCGAGATATTGGCCCGGGACAGGCCCGACCTGATCGTGCTGGCCGTGATGTTCGATCGGGAAGGGCGCTTGCAGATGCTCGAGGACCTAAAGGAAGACGAGCGTTTCAGGCGTATACCCGTGGTCCTTGTCTCCAGCATCGACCAAAAGACCTTGTACAAGCTCAGGGCACTGCCGGGAGTCTCCAGGAGGGGGTTTCTGCCCCGGCCCGACGGAATCCTGGCCAAGCCCCCGGAGGCGGACGATCTCCTCGGGCTGCTGCGCAGCCTGAGCGGGGGGCAAAGGCCTGTCAGGCCGGCAACCGAGTGAAGGGTGGATTCATGGAAACCAGAATCGGGTTCTACATCTGTCACTGCGGGGTCAACATAGCGGGCAAGGTGGACGTGGAGGAGGTGGCGGGGTTCATCCGGGACCTCCCGGGCGTGGTTGTCTCCAGGGACTACAAGTTCATGTGTTCTGACCCCGGGCAGGAGATGATCATAGAGGATATCGGGGAGTTCCGGCTCAACCGTGTGGTGGTGGCCTCTTGCTCGCCCAGGCTGCACGGCAAGACCTTCATGGGGGTATGCCGGCGCGCGGGCATGAACCCCTACTGCTTCCAGATGGCCTCGGTGCGCGAGCAGGTCTCTTGGGTCACTGAGGACCCGGACCAGGCCACTGACAAGGCAAAGAGCCTGGCTGCAGCGGCCGTTAACAGGGTGCGCAGACACGAAAAGCTCTATGCCCGCCGGGCTGAGGTCAAGCCGGACGTGCTGGTCCTGGGCGGCGGGATCGCGGGCATCCAGGCGGCCCTGGACATCGGCCAGTCCGGACGGACCGCCTACCTGGTGGAGCGGGCGCCCACCATCGGCGGGCACATGCTCCAGTTCGACAAGACCTTCCCCACCCTGGACTGCGCCGCCTGCATCGGAACCCCCAAGATGGTGGAGGTGGCGCAGAACCCCAATGTAAAGCTCTTCAGCTACTCCGAGGTGACGGACGTCTCCGGCTTTATCGGCAACTATACTGTGACCGTCCTCAAGAAGCCCAGGTATGTGATCGAGGGGGTGTGCACGGGCTGCGGCGAATGTGCCGGCGTCTGCCCAGTTTCCATCCCCAGTGAATGGGACGAGAGACTTTGCGAGAGAAAGGCCGTATACCGGCCGTTCCCTCAGGCGGTGCCCATCACCTTTTGTATCGACAAGCGAGACCGTGCCCCTTGCACCAAGGCCTGCCCGGCCGGGGTGAATGTCCAGGGCTATGTGCAGTTGATAGGACAGGGCAAGTACGAGGAGGCGCTCGGCCTGATCCGCGAGCGCCTGCCCCTGCCGGGCGTCCTCGGGCGGGTCTGCCCCCATCCGTGCGAGGGGGAATGCCGCCGGAGCGAGGTGGACTCCCCGGTGGCCTTAAGGGCGCTCAAGAGGTTCGCCGCGGACCATGCCCCGGCAGCGCCGCAGCCCCCCCCTGAAGAGGAGCGCGAGGAGAGGGTGGCGGTCGTGGGCTCGGGACCGGCCGGGCTGGCGGCTGCGTGTTTCCTTCGCCGAGACGGATTCCGGGTGACCCTTTTCGAGGCCTCGGAGCGCCTGGGAGGGATGCTCCGGTCGGGCATCCCGGACTTCCGCCTCCCAACCGAGGTCCTGGACCGTGAAATAGGGCTGATCCTTGATTCGGGGGTCGAAGCCCGGACAGGGGTTTCCTTTGGGGAGGATTTCACCCTGGAGACCCTCAGCGGCGACGGATTCTCAGCCGCGTTCCTGGCCATAGGGGCGCAGCAGGGTGCGGCTCTGGGGATCGAGGCCGAGGACTCCCCCGGGGCGATGGAGGCGGTGGGATTCCTGAGGGAAGTGAATCTGGGCCGTGACGTCGAGGTGGGGCCGCGGGTGGTGGTGATCGGGGGCGGGAACGTGGCCCTTGATGCGGCCCGGGTGGCCCTGCGCCTGGGGGGAAAGGATGTGACGATCGTGTACCGGCGCTCCTCTGAGGAGATGCCGGCCCATGCCGAAGAGATCGAGGAGGCCGAGCTCGAGGGCGTGAAGTTCTCCTACCTGACCTCCCCGGTCAGGGTGGTGCTGGACGGGGGTTGCGCAGCCGGGCTCGAGTGCGTGGAGACCCGCCTTGGCGAGCCGGATTCCAGCGGCCGCAGGCGGCCTGAGCCGGTGGAGGGGACAGAGCGCGTCTACAAGGCCGATAGCATAATCGCCGCGGTGGGCCAGAGGGTGGCGGCGCCGTGGGCGGAGAGCGAGCCCGATCTGGAATGGACAAGTCGCGGGACTATCCGGGTGGATCCTGAGACCATGCAGACAAGCATCCCCTGGGTGTTCGCTGCAGGGGACTCAGTAACCGGACCGGCCACTGTAGTGGAGGCCGTAGCCGGGGCGCGCCGCGCCGCCCGGTCCATACGACGTTTCTTGGACGGCGAGAGCCCGGCCGCCCGGGCGGAGCCCCGTGACCGCCCGGAGGAGCACAAGGGAGATTGGAATCCCGTCCCCAGGGGCCTGGAGTCCCTTCCCCGCGCGGTCCCGGAACACCTGAGCCCGGAGGTCGCGGCCCGCGGCTTCGAAGAGGTGGAAAAGGCCCTGGACGAGGACGAAGCGCCGCGGGAGGCGGCGCGCTGCCTGAACTGCGGCGGGTGCTCCGAATGCATGGAGTGCGTGCGCGTATGCGAGCCCGCTGCCATAGATCACGGTATGGAGGCGGAAGAGGTCCGGGTGGAGGTGGGGAGCCTCATCCTGGCAACGGGCTATGACCTTATGGATCCCGGGGTGATCACCCAGTTCGGTTACGGCAGGTTCCCGAACGTCTTCACCAGCCTTGAGTTCGAGAGGCTTAACAATGCCACCGGGCCCACCGGCGGCAGGATCCTCATGCGTGACCGGGACGGTCGCTTCCAGGGCCCTCCCGGGAGCGTCGGGATAGTACACTGCGTGGGCAGCCGCGACGACAACTACCACGAGTATTGCTCCAGGGTCTGCTGCATGTACGCGCTCAAGTACGGCCACCTGATCCATGACAAGGTGGGCCCGCAGGTGGAGGTCTATAATTTCTATATTGACATGAGGTGTTTCGGCAAGGGCTACGAGGAGTTCTACCGCCGCTGCCAGGAGGAGGGCATACAGTTCATCCGCGGGAAGCCGGCGGAGATAAGGCGGAAGAACGGGAAGCTGGTCCTGGTGGGGGAGGACACCCTGGCGGGCCGTTCATACAATGTCGAGGTGGACATGGTGATCCTTTGCGCGGCCATGGAGCCCAGGGCGGATGCGGCCGAGGTGGGGCGCCTCTTCGGCATAACCCAGAGCGGCGACGGTTTTTTCCTGGAGGAGCACCCCAAGCTCGGGCCGCTTTCAACGGCCTCGGACGGGGTCTTCCTGGCAGGGAGCTGCCAGGCCCCGCGGGACGTGCCCGACACCGTGGCCCAGGCCTCAGGGGCCGCATCCAAGGCCCTCTCCCTGGCCGGCCGCGGCGAGGTGGAAATCGAGCCCACTACGAGCTGGATAGACCCCGACATTTGCGCCGGTTGCCGGATCTGCATAGATCTTTGCCCATATGGGGCCATTGATTTCGATCCCGAGCGGCGGGTCTCGGTGGTCAATGACGCCCTTTGCAAGGGTTGCGGGAGCTGCGCCGCCTTCTGCCCCAGCCAGGCCGCCAGGTGCGCCGGTTTCAAGAATCCCCAGATCTTCGCCGAGATGGAGGGGATCTTCGAGGCCATACACGCGCTGGGCCGCTGAATGACCTCGGCCGGGAGAATACGGGAGGGAAGACCATGAGCGGATTCGAACCTGTCATCATCGCCTTTGTCTGCAACTGGTGCACATATACGGCCGCCGACCTGGCCGGGACTTCCAGGCTCGCCTACCCCATAAACGTGAGGATGATAAGGGTCATGTGCACCGGCATGGTGGACCCAAAGTACGTGATCAAGGCGTTCCTGGAAGGAGCGGACGGGGTCCTGGTCAGCGGGTGCCACCCCGGGGACTGCCACTACATAAACGGAAACTTGAAGGCGCGCAGGCGGATCAAGCTCCTGAAGACCATCCTGCCCATGTTCGGATTCGAGCCTGAACGCCTGAAGCTCACCTGGATAGGGGCCAGTGACGGCCTGGAGCTGGCCCATACGGTCAAAGGTTTCACGGATGCGCTCAAGGAGCTGGGGCCCACCCAGGCCCGCCGGGCCATGGTCATCTGAGAGGCAGGAGGATGGTATGAGTGCCGGGTATGGACTGGAAGTGAAGGACCGGGATCCTCAGGAGACGCTAAGGCGGTTCTTGGGGTCGCTGTTGGAGCGCGGGGATGTCTCCGCGGTCCTTACCCCTGCAAGGCTTCCGGATGGGAGCTCGGTAATGCCGGTCCTGCTTGCCGACACCGGCGGCCTGGAGGCGGCAGAGCCCCTGACACCGGCCTTTCCCTTGAATTCCGCCCGCCTGCTAAGCCGCCTGAGCAGGACCGAGTCGGGCGGGAGGGTAGCCGCAGTGGTCAGGCCTTGCGAGCTGAGGGCCTTTACGGAGCTGGAAAAATTCCACCAGGGGAGCCGCGGGGAGCTCTTGATCGTCGGCCTGGACTGCGCCGGCGCGGTCCAGAATCGCACTTTCAAGGACGCCTCAGCAGAGGACCCGTCCGGCGAGTGGTCCACGCGCTTCATCCGGGAAGCGTTCGAGGGCAAGGAAGACCCGGCCGGGTTGGAGCTCGCGCCTGCGTGCCGGATGTGCGGGCGCGTCTCGCCGGAGGGCGCGGATATCGTGGTCGGGCTCCACGGCCTGGACCTGGACAGGGCGCTCTGGGTCTCTCCAGGGACCGAAGCGGGCTCGGTCGTGCTGGAGGGCCTGGGGCTGGCCGGGGAAGAGGAGCCCGAAGCCCGCTCCGGGCGGTTGGAAGACCTGGCCGAGTCCCGCACCGCGATCAGGGACCAGGTGGTTGCGAACACAAGGGAGAGCACCTCCACCCTGGAAGGCCTTTCCTCATACTTCTCCTTGTGCGTAAACTGCCTGAACTGCCGGGTGGCCTGTCCGGTCTGCTACTGCAGGGAGTGCGTTTTTGCGACAGACATATTCGACCACGAGCCGAGGGAGTATCTGAACTGGGTGCGCAGGAAGAAGGCTGTGAAAATGCCCGCAGACACCCTCTTCTATCACCTCACGCGCATGGCGCACATGGCCCTTTCCTGCGTGGGCTGCGGGCAATGCTCCAATGCATGCCCCAGCGGCATCCCGCTGGCTGAACTCTTTACCGCCGTTTCCTTGGGTGTCCAGGAGGGGTTCGGCTATGAGCCCGGCCGCGACCAGGGCGAGCCGCCTCCCCTGGCGGTCTTCCAGGAGCAGGAGCTGGCCGAGGTGGTGGGGCTATGAGACCCAAGACAGGGAAAGCATTGGTGGTGGGGGCGGGCGTTGCCGGTCTGAGGAGCGCCCTGGACCTTGCCGAGACAGGATACGGCGTGACCCTGGTTGACCGCGGGGATCACCCGGGAGGCCTCCTGGCCCTGCTGGACCGGCAGTTTCCGACCGACTCCTGCGGGATGTGCCGCATGCTGCCCATGCTGGAGCGGGACTCCTCGGGCCAGTACTGCCTGCGCAGGGGCCTTTTTCACAGCCGGGTCGCACTGCGGCTGGGGACCGAGGTGGTATCCGTGGGAGGAGAGGCTGGCGATTTCCAAGTCACCCTCCGGACTCTTTCAAGCGGTGTGGATCCGTCCAGGTGCATAGGCTGCGGGCTATGCGAGGAGGCCTGCATGGTGGAAACCGCCGATCCTTTCAACCAAGGACTTACCCGCCGCAAGGCGATTTATCTTCCCACCCCTCATATGCTTCCAAACTCCTACCGCATCGACCACCAGGCCTGCATCCGCTGCGGGGATTGCGAAAAGGTCTGCCCCACCGGGGCGGTGCGCCTGAGCGAGGAGGAAAGGAGGGATTTCCGCCTCCTGGTGGTGGATGACGAGCAGGTCGTCAGGGACTCCCTGAAGGAGTGGCTGGAGCTGGACGGCTTCTCAGTGGACTCGTCCGCATCAGGAGAGGAGGCCTTGGAGTTGCTGGGCCGGGCCCGGTACGATCTCCTGCTGGTGGATATCAAGATGCCCGGCATGGACGGAGTGGAAATCCTCCGCCGCACCAGGGAAGGATACCCGGATATAGCCGTGATCATGATCACCGCCTACGCCACGGTGGATACCGCTGTGGAGGCCATGAAGATGGGGGCGGTGGATTACCTGGTAAAGCCCTTTGATCCCGAAACCCTGGCCCCTATGGTGGAGGCGGTGTATCAGGAGCGGAGGGCCCCGGGCCGTGAGACCCTGGAGGTCGGGGCCATTGTGCTCGCCTGCGGTGCGAGCTGGGTGGACCCCTCCGAAGGGTTCGAGTGGACCGGCTACGGCCGGCACCCCAACGTGGTCACCTCCCTGGAGCTGGAGCGGATCCTCTCCGGCTGCGGGCCCACGGCCGGAGAGCTCGTCCGCCCCTCCGACCAAGCCCCGGTGAGAAAAATGGCGTGGCTCCAGTGCGTGGGCTCGAGGGACGCCCACGCAGGAACCGAGTACTGCTCTTCCGTCTGCTGCATGATCGCGGTAAAGCAGGCCGGGCTTTGCAGAGAAAAGTGCGGCCCCGACCTTGATACCGCGGTCTTTTTTATGGACATGCGCACCTTCGGGCGGGCGGGGCAGCGCTACAGGGACAGCGTCGAATCGGACGGGGCGCGCTTCCTGCGCGTGAGGGTCCACTCGGTCATTGCCGATCCCGAAGGCGATGAGCTCAAGATCACTTACGCGGGTGAAGACGGCGGTCTCCACGAGGAGTTTTTCGACATGGCGGTACTCTCGGTCGGGGCCGGACCGGCGGCTGAGACCGAAGGCCTATCCAGGATAATGGAGCTGGAGACCGATCAATCGGGCTTTATAACTCACGGGGCCCTTGCTCCGGCTCTCTCCCGGAGAAAGGGGGTGGTGCTCTCCGGCTCCTTTCCGGGGCCCAGGGATATCGCGGGTTCCGTAATCCTGGCCGGAGCCGCGGCGGCCGAGGCCTCCCGGGTGATACACGAGGCAGGAGGCGGCCTGTCAACCGAAGAGGGGGCCGAGGCCCGCCGGGTAAGCAGGGCCGGCCCAGGGGAGCAGCCCAGGGTCATGATGGCGCTCTGCTGCTGCGGGATCCGGGGAAACCGGGAAGAGGACTGGGACGGCCTGGCCCGGCGGCTGGCGGCGGATCCGGGAGTGGTGGAGGTCCACCTGGCAGATGAGATATGCACCCAAAAAGGGTGGGAGGAGCTGGAGGAATCGGTCAGGGGCATACACCCCAACCGGCTCGTCATAGGCGCCTGCCTCCCGTGCCTTTACGCGGGAAAACGCCAAGAGCTCGCCGATGCCCTCGGGTTGGAGGATAGCTGCATGGAAGTGGTGAGCATTCATGCCCCGGGAGGCGGGGGTCCGGGGCAAGGCTCGGGCCTGGAGCAGGCGGTCGCCTCTCTGGGCGTGGCCCTTGCCGGGATTCGCAGGCCCAGGGCCCCGGCCCGAGAGCCGGTACCGGTGGAGCAGAGGGCCCTTGTGGTAGGCGCAGGCATTGCGGGCCTCACCGCCTCCCTGATGATAGCGGATCACGGCCACGAGGTGGTCCTGGTCGAAAAGGCCCATCAGCCGGGCGGCAACATGCTCTGGCTGAGCCGGACCTTGGAGGGCGAGGACCCCGGGGCGCACTTGGACGAGGTCCTGGGAAGGGTGCGGAAGCACCCACTGATCACCCTGTTGACCGGCTCCGAGGTCTGCGCCTCCAGCGGCAGGGTGGGCCGGTTCAACACCAAGATCCGTGACTCAGAGGGCGGAGTCCGTACGGTGTCCCACGGGGTTACCATACTGGCCACAGGCGGGAGGGAACACCGCCCCGAGGGCTACGGAGCCTCCGAGAGCGATCGCGTGGTGACCCAGCAGCAACTGGAGCAGGGCTTGGCCGATGGTAGCATCGACCCTGAAGCCCTGGGCTCGGTGGTCATGATCCAGTGCGCGGGCACCCGCCGGGAGCCGCGCAACTATTGCAGCCGGGTCTGCTGCCCGGCGGCCGTCAAACATGCGCTCTACCTCAAGGAGAAGAACCCCGGGGTGGAGGTGCGCATCTTTTTCAGAGACTTGATGACTCCGGGCATGGCTGAGTTGTACGCCACCGAGGCCCGCAGGGCCGGCGTGACCTTCATTCGCTATGACGCGGACCGCGGACCCGAGGTGGAGGCCGGGGACGGGGAAATCGCGGTCAGGGGGTGGGAGCCGGTCCTGGGCAGGGACATATTAGTAAAGCCGGATCTGGTGGTGCTGGCGGGCGGTGTGGAGCCGGCCCTCTCCGGTGAACTGGCGGGGCTGTTGGGAGCGGAGACCGACCGGGACGGATTCTTCAAGGAGGCGGACCCCAAGTGGCGGCCGGTGGACGGGATGCGGGAAGGCGTATTCGCCTGCGGGCTGGCCCTTTCTCCGGGAACCGCCGGGGAATCCTCGGCCTCTGCGGCCGCCGCGGCCATGAGGGCCTTGAGGATCCTTGCCCGCGAATCCATAACCGCCGACGGAGTGACGGCAAGGGTGAGGCATGCCTTTTGCTCTCTTTGCAGGCTGTGCCTGGATGCCTGCCCGTATGGCGCTCGTTTCTTGGACGAGGACGAGGAGGAGGTCAGGGTGGATCCGGTGATGTGCCAGGGATGCGGCTCGTGCGCAGCGATCTGTCCCAACAGCGCCGCGGTATTGGACGGCTTTGACGAGCACGGGATGATGGAAGGCATTGAATCCGCGGTATGGGCCGCTCTTGGTTGAGGATACGGAGCTGGAGGAGGATCCGATGGTTGAGAATGAACCCAAGGACATAAGCCGGTCCGGTGAGGCGCCAGCCGGAGAGCCGGGTGAAGGGCTCCTGGCAGAGGTCCGCAGTCTGGTCCTGCCTTGCATCCAGTGCGGTACGTGTACCGGGTCCTGCCCGAACGCCTTTGCCATGGACTACACCCCCCGCAGGCTGTGGCTGATGGTGATGAGGGGTGAGGCGGACGAGGTCTTTGACAGTCAAACCTTCGCCCTCTGTTCTTCCTGCTACACCTGCACCCTGCGCTGCCCGAGGGGCATCCGGGTGACCGAGGCAATGGCCGCGCTCAAGCGGGCCGCGGTGAAGCTCCGGCCGGAACGGTTCAAGCCGAGCAACGCCTTTTACACCAGCTTTATGGAGAGTGTGCGGCGGCACGGGCGGGTGAGTGAGATGGAGTTCATGCTCTTCTACTTCCTGCGCCGCAAGAACCTCTTCATGCCCTTCAGGTTCGCACCCCTCGGCCTGAAGCTCGCGGCCAGGGGAAAGATAAAGCCGGGCGTCCCGGGCAGGAAGACCTCAGAACGACTGGAGCCCATATTCCGTAAGGTGGAGGAATTGGAGGGTCTCTAATGAAGTATCTCTATTACCCCGGATGCTCCCTTGAGGGGACGGCCCTGGAGTACGACGCCGGCACCCGGGCCTTGCTGGGGGCGGCCGGGGCCGAGGTGGTGGACCTGGAGGATTGGACCTGCTGCGGGGCTACGGCGGCCCGCCCGGTCAGCCGTCTCCTGGCCTTGGCCCTTTCCGCCCGCAACCTGGCCCTGGCAGAGGCCCAGGGCCCCGGCCTCGATCTCCTGGTCCCGTGCAGCGCATGCTACTTGAACCTGAAGGCCGCGGAAGAGGAGGTGAAGTCGGATCCTCGAACCGCGGCCGCGGTCAGGGAGATCCTCGCCCAGGCGGGTCTCGGGTTCAAGGGGCTCGTGCGGGTGAGGCATCTACTGGACGTGCTTACCCGGGACATGGGGCCGGAGCACCTGCTTCCCCGAGTCAAACGCCCGCTCAAGGGGCTCAAGGTGGCGCCCTATTACGGGTGCCAGTGCCTCCGCCCCTACAGGGTCTTCGACGACCCCGAGGCCCCTGTCTCCATGGAGGGCCTTATAGCGACGGCCGGCGCGGAAGTTCATCAATGGACCATGGGGGCCCGGTGTTGCGGTGGGTCCCACATGACCACCAAGCCGGACATAGGCATCGAGCTGGTGGCCGACATCCTCGAGGCCGCCCGCGGTGCGGATGCGCTGGTCAGCGTCTGTCCCATGTGCCAGATGAACCTGGAGGCATACCAGGAAAGGGCTTCGGCGGCCCGGGGCCTGGACCTCGGAATCAACGTCCTGTACCTTCCCCAGCTCCTGGGCTTGGCCCTGGGACTCCCGGGCCGGGACCTCCGCCTCGACCTGAACCTGTCCCTTGACAAGCATTTCCTGAAACAGGCCGCCTAGGCGGAAAACGACCCATGGCCCTGGACCGGATAAAAGGACTTTGGCACAGGCTGGTTTCCAAGCTCATCCTCACCGTGGGCCTGAGCATCCTGGTGGGGATCTCGGCGTGGTCCTATTACAATATCCGCTATAAGGTCGACGAGACCATGCGCAACCTCGCCGCCGAGGCGGACCGCTTGAGCACCACCATAAAGCTCGGCACCCACTATGCCATGATGCTCAACTCCCGGGAGGACATAGCCGAGACCATACGAAACATAAGCCGCCAGCCCGAGATCAAGGCCATCCGAATATACAACAAGGCCGGGCAGATCACTTACTCGGACGACCGCCGGGAGATAGGCCGCACCACCAACATCAAGGACGAGGCCTGCTATGTCTGCCACGGCACCGACCCGCCTCTGGTCCAACTGGACCTCTCCGAGAGGACGCGCATTTTCCATTCCGACGAGGGCACCCGCCTGCTGGGGATCCTGAGTGCCATATACAACGAGCCGGGCTGCGCATCGGCCGACTGCCACGTCCATCCCGAGGACAAGAAGGTCCTGGGCGCCCTGGACGTGGTCCTCACCCTGGCCCCGGCGGAAAAGGAGATCTCCGCTTACACGAACCGGACTATACTGGGCGCCTTCATGGTCCTCTTGATCACCTCCCTGGCGGTGCTCCTGTTCGTGCTCCGCTTTGTCAACCGCCCGGTGAGCAGGATGATACTGGCCACACGGCGGATCGCCGGGGGCGATCACGACGTGCGGGTGGAGGTCGATCAGGCCGACGAGATGGGTCAGCTCGCCGATGCCATCACCTCCATGGGCGGGGAGATAGCCCGTAAGCAGGCGGCGCTGACCAAGCAGCGCAAGGAGTACCAGAACCTGTTTGAGCTGGTTCCCTGCATAATAACGGTCCAGGGCCGGGACTATCGCCTGATCAATTACAACCGGGAGTTCTCCGAGAAGTTCGATCCGGTTTCCGGGGACTACTGCTATCACGCATACAAGGGCCGCGAGAGCAAGTGCGAGCCTTGTCCGGTGGAGAAGGTTTTTGAGGACGGAGAGATCCACCGCAGCGAGGAGTCCGGCTACCAAAGGGACGGGACCATGAGCCACTGGATCGTGATCGCCTCGCCGGTCTGGGAGGATTCCGGCCGGATCGATGCGGCCATGGAGATCAGCCTGGACATAACGGACAGGCGGCTCCTGGAGCAGGAGCTGGAGAAGTCCGAGCAGAAATACCACGCCATATTCAACAATATCCCCAATCCGGTGTTCGTACTGGACCCCGATTCCCTGGAGATCCTGGACTGCAACGAGAGCATGTCGCCGGTTTACGGATACGAGCGGCCGGAGCTCCTGGGGAGGTCCTTCTTGGATCTTCACGACCCCGAGGAAAGGGAGCATTACGCTGAATCCCTGAGGAGCTCCGAAGTGCTCAACCGCGTAAGGCACCTGCACAAGTCAAGGCGTACCATTTTCGTCAACATCCGCATATCCCCGTCCGAGTACCCAGGGCACAAGGTGCTCCTGGTGACCACCAGCGACATCACGAAGCGGCTGGAGACCGAGGAGCAGCTAGCGCAGGCAAGCAAGCTCGCCACTCTCGGCGAGATGGCCACCGGGGTCGCCCACGAGCTCAACCAACCCCTCTCGGTGATCAAGACCGTATCCAGCTTCTTCATGAAGAAGATTAATGCAGGGCAGGAAATAGCGTCCGACACACTCCGGCAGATGCTCTCCAAGGTGGATACCAACGTCGACCGGGCTACCAAGATAATCACCCACATGCGCATATTTGCCAGGAAATCCGCGTTGAAGCTCGGCCGTATCCAAGTGGAGGACGTGCTGGAGCGGTCATTCGATATCTTCAAGCAGCAGCTCAAGGTAAGAGGCATCGAGGTGGTGCGCGAGTTTGAGCCCGATCTCCCCCCGGTCTTGGCAGACGCCGATCGCCTGGAGCAGGTCTTCATCAATCTCCTGATCAACGCGCGCGACGCCATAGAGGAGCGCTGGGAGGGCGTGGAGTGCGGCCCGGGCGAGAAGACCATAACCATCCGGACCCGACGCCGGGGCCGCTATGTCGCCGTGGAGGTGGAGGACACCGGGCCGGGCATCGCCCCGGGCTACCGGGACAAGATCTTCGATCCCTTTTTTACCACCAAGGAGGTGGGCAAGGGTACCGGGTTGGGCCTTTCCATCAGCTATGGTATTGTAAAGGACTGCGGGGGTGACATAAGGGTGGCGTCCAGGGAAGGCTCCGGGGCCTGCCTCTTGGTCCGTTTGCCCATTGCGGAGGAACAGGATGACTCAGAAGACCATACTGCTGGTGGATGACGAAGAGGACATCCGTTCCGTGGTGGGTATGGCGCTGGCGGATATGGGCTACCGGGTCCTGACCGCTGAGAACGGCAGGGAGGGTCTGCGCCTGTTCAGCGAGGAACGCCCCCCCATAGTGGTGACCGATATCAAGATGCCGGACATAGACGGCGTGGATCTCCTCAAGAAGATGAAGGACGAAGACCCTGACACAGAGGTGGTGATGATAACGGGTCACGGTGACATGGAAACGGCTATAGAGAGCTTTCAGCACGAGGCCACGGACTTCATCACCAAGCCGATCAACGTGACCGACCTGGAGGCCGCTCTCCAGAGGGTGGAGGAGCGAATAAGCGCCAGGGAGCGGTTGAGGGAGTATACGCACTCCCTGGAGGGCATGGTCTACGAGAAGTCGGAGAAACTGGCCAACCTGGAGCGGCTCCTGGAGGAAGGGAAGGAGCCGCGGATAAGGGGGGTCATAGAGAGGTTTCAGAGCCTGTTCGACGATCTGCCTTGTTACGTGGCCGTAATGGACGAGCAACTGGTGCTCACGGCCATCAACCGCAAGTTCCGCAGGGATTTCGGCGAACGCTGCGGGGAGACCTGCTACCGGGTTCTCAAGGGCGTGGACGAGCGGTGCCCGGAGTGCCCCGTGATCGCCACCTTGGAGACCGGGGAGAGCCGGGAGGGGGAGGCCGAGATAATCGCGCCGGACGGATCCAGCCGCGAGGTCCTTGTATGGACAGCCCCGGTGAGGGCGGCATCCGAAGCCCCTACGCACGTCCTGGCACTTTACACGGATATGTCCCAGATCCAGAAGGTGCAGGATCACTTGAGCTCCCTGGGGCTGATGGTCGGGTCCATCTCCCACAGCATCAAGGGGATGCTGACCGGCCTGGACGGGGGCATGTACATGCTGGACTCCGGGCTCCGCAAGGACAATCACGAGCAGATCCAGGAGGGGCTGAGCCTGGTCAAGCAGATGGTAGGGCGGATTCGAAACATGGTCCTGGACGTCCTCCTCTTTTCCAAGGACAGAGACGTGAAAAAGGAGTGGACCCGGGTGGCCGATTTCGCCGAGGACGCGGCCAAGGGGGTGAGGCCGCTGCTGGAGGAGCACGGCATCGCCTTTGAGTTCGAATGCCCGGAAAATGCCGGGGGATTCGAGGTGGACGCCGGCTTGCTGAGAACGGCCCTGATCAATGTCCTGGAAAACGCCGTGGACGCCTGCATAGAGGATGAAGGAGCCCGGGACAGGCACCGGATCGCATTGCGGGTTCAGCCGGGGCGAGAGGAAGTGGTCCTCGAAGTCCGGGACGACGGGGTGGGCATGGACCGGGAGACCAAGGAGCGGATGTGCACCTTGTTCTTCTCGTCCAAGGGGAGAAAGGGCACCGGCCTGGGTCTCTACATCACCAATCGCACCGTGGAGCAGCACGGGGGGGCCATGGAGGCGGATTCCGCACCGGGGCTGGGGACCGCCCTCAGGATCCGGATTCCCCGAAGGGCCCCGGCAGCCGAGGCCGAAGCACCCGATGAGGGCATGCCGGAGGAGAGTCCCGGGGGCCGAACCCCGGGGGAAGGAGGTATGTGATGGCCAAGAAGATCCTGGTGGTGGAGGACGATCCAGCAGTGGTCAAGTATCTGAAGACGCTTTTCGAGGACAATGGATACGAGGTCATGGCCGCTGAGGACGGATCCGATGCATTGGACATGATGGACCGGACCGTGCCCGACCTGATCACCCTGGACCTGCAGATGGACCGGGTATGGGGGACCCAGTTCTACAGGAAGATGAGCAAGAACCCCCGGCTCAAGGACATCCCCGTGATCGTGGTAAGCGGCCTGGCCAGGCCGGAGCTGGCCATCCGCAAAGCTGCGGCCGTAGTGAGCAAGCCGTTCGACCCGGATAAGCTCCTGGGGATAGTGCGGGAGCATATCGGGGAATGAGGGGTCCCGCGGTTTGCCGGGCCCTGAGCCGTGAGGCCGCCGGGGAGATTCGGTCAAAGGCTGGGAAAGGATGGAAAACGCCCGCGTTGCAAAGCTGTTGAATGAAATCGCCGATTTGCTGGAGCTCGAGGGGGCCGACCAGTTCCGAGTGCGCTCCTACCGGAGTGCGGCGCGCACCATAGATGATCTTCCCGAGAGACTGCAGGACATGGTCTCCAGGGGAGAGGACCTCACCGGGCTCCCCAATGTAGGGAAGAGCACGGCCGGCAAGATCCGGGAGATACTGGACCGGGGCACCTGCAGGAGGCTGGAGGATCTGCGCAAGGAGGTCCCCCAAGGGCTCGTGGATCTCCTGAGGGTCCCCCGGCTGGGGCCCAGGAAGGCCGCTCAGCTCCACCAGGCCTTGGGGGTGAGTTCGTTGGAGGATCTGAGGAAGGCGGCCGAGGAGGGCAGGATCAGGGGCCTCCCGGGCATGGGGGCCAAGACCGAGGAGAACATACTCCGGGGACTGAAGACCCTGGCCTCGGCAGCCGGACGCATCCTTTACCACACCGCCGCGCAGTATGCGGCCTCCCTGGGAAGGCTCCTGCAAGAGACGGGCTCGGTGGAGCAGTGGGCGGTTGCGGGCAGCTTCCGCCGGGGGAAAGAGACCGTGGGCGACCTGGATGTCTTGGTTCAGACAAAGGCCCGGGGGGAGGTTGCGGGCCGGGTGGCCGGACACGAGACCGTGGCCGAGGTGCTGGGGCGCGGGGAGGAGAAGGTGAGCATCCGGCTGGAAAGCGGGCTGCAGGTGGATATCCGCTTCTTCGATCCCTCCTCCTTCGGCTCGGCCCTGGCCTATTTCACGGGGTCCAAGGCCCATAACATAGCCCTCAGGAAGCGGGCCCAGGCCAAGGACTGGAAGCTGAACGAGTACGGCCTCTTCAAGGGAGAAGTACGCCTGGCCGGGGCCACCGAGGAGTCGGCCTATCACCGGCTGGGCCTGCCCTGGATCCCCCCGGAGCTGAGAGAGGACCGGGGGGAGGTGGAGGCGGCCGAAGAGGGCCGGCTCCCTGAGCTGGTCTCTATGGATCACGTCAAGGGTGATTTTCACTGCCACACCTCCCGCACGGACGGCAAGAACGACCTCGAGGAGATGATCGCAGGAGCCCGGGAGAGAGGTTATCGGTTCCTGGCCGTGACCGAGCATTCCAAGGCGGTCTCAGTGGCCGGGGGCCTGGACGAGGACGCTGTCAGGGGGCATGCCGAGCGCATCCGGGAGCTGGACCTGGAGACACCTGATCTGAAGGTCATGACCGGAATAGAGGTGGACATACTCAAGGACGGGTCCCTGGACCTGGACGAGAAAGTGTTGGCGGACCTGGACTGGGTGGTGGCAAGCGTCCATTCCTACTTTGATATGGATAGGGACGCTATGACCGGCCGCCTACTGGCCGCGGTGAGAAGCGGCGTGGTCCATTGCCTCGGCCATCCCCTGGCCAGGATCATAGGGGCCAGGGACTCAGTGGACTTTGATATGGAAAGGGTCTTTGAGGCATGCCGGGAGGAGGGCGTGTCCCTGGAGATAAACGCCCAGCCGGACCGGTTGGATCTCCCCGACATCCAGGTAAAGATGGCAAAGGAGCTCGGCTGCCGATTCGCCCTGGCCACGGACGCCCACAGCCTGGCCGAGCTCGAGTTCATGCGCTACGGGGTCATGGTGGCCAGGAGGGGATGGCTGAGCCCGGCGGATTTGCTGAACACCCAGGACCCCGAGGAGGCCGCCGGGGAATGGCTTTGACCCGCAGCCGGTTTTGAGCTATAAGATCGGTCCCGTGGTACCCATGGTGGAGGAGGGAGACTGCATGTTGGAGAAGCGAAGCGTATACCTGAACGGGGAGTTCCTGCCCTGGGACCGGGCTACGGTCCACGTGATGAGCCACAGCTTCGGCCGGGGGTCGGCCGTGTTCGAGGTCCTGAGCTGCCACGCCACCCCCGATGGCCCGGCCGTATTCAGATTGGACCGCCACCTGGATCGGCTTTTCAGGACCGTGGGGCTGGTGGGCGCCTCCCTACAACTCTCAAGAGAAGAGCTCACCCGGGCGGTATTGGAAGCAGCGGGCCGGAACAGCCTCGGTGAAGGTTTCATCAAGGTGGTGGGCTACTACTCCAAGCCCGCCTTTGAGATCCTGCCCCCCAAGGAGCCCCTGGACCTGGCGATCTTTGCGGTGGACCCCAAGGAGGACCTGGGGGGACAGGGCTTCCCCTTGGAGCAGGGCACCAGGGCCTGCGTCTCCAAGTGGAGGAAGCTCCACCCGGAGACCGTTCCCGTGGAGGCAAAGGCCGCGGCCAACTACCTCAACGGGATGATGGCCAGGGCCGAGGCAAGGGACAGGGGGTATGACCACGCCATAATGCTGGACACCCAGGGCTTTGTAGCCGAGGGCGGGACGGAGTCCTTGTTCCTGGTAAGCGACGGCGCCCTCCTGACCCCGGCTTCGGGGACGGTGCTCCGGAGCATCACCAGGCTGTCCGTCCTGGAGATCGCCGGAGAGGAAGGCCTTGCAGCCCGCGAGACGCGCATCCCACCCGAAGGGCTCTACACGGCCGAGGAGCTCTTCTTCTCAGGCACCCCCCACAAGGTCCTGCCGGTCAGGCAGATGGAGGACCGAACCTTGAGCCCGGTCCCGGGGCCGGTGAGCAGGCTGCTCTCCGAGGTCTTCACCGAGATCCTGGCCGGCCGGGACCAGCGGTTCAAGGATTGGCTGTTCCTTGTGGATTGAGTGCTCCTCCCGATTCCCTGGCCGGCGGAGTCCCCGTCTCATTCATCGCTCGGCTGTCATCCGGTGGCTTGAAACGAAGATGGAGTGCAGATTTCCCCGGGCCTTTTTCCTTGCCGCCGTAATCGCAGCCTCGGTGGTCTTGGGCGCGGCCCCTGTGCCTGCAGGCGGGCTGGACGGGCACGTGGTCATCACCGCACCCGGACTGGAGGTGTATTTCCCTCCCGCGCTTCACGGCCCGGCCGAGGGTCTCTCGGCCTCCTACCCTGAGATCAAGGCGGCCGCGGAAGAGGTGCTCGGCTGGGACATGGACCGGCTCGTATCCATAGTGCTGGTCGGCAAGTCCTCCTTCTTCGAGATGTCGGCCGGCACCTCTCACATCGTCGCCTACGCGGTCCCCGGCCGCAACCTGATCGTCGTCGACTACCAAAAGCTGCAGTCCCACCCCTTCACCCTGCGCAGCGTGGTCATGCACGAGCTCCTGCACCTCCTTCTCCACCGCCATATCCCGGCTGATTCGCTGCCGCGCTGGCTGGAGGAGGGCGTCTGCCAATGGGCGAGCGACGGGCTGGGGGAGATCGTGGCCGGCGGCGAAGGGGCGCTGGACAGAGCGGTGATTCGAGGGCGTCTCCCGCCTCTTGGGTCCCTGGAACACTCCTTCCCGCGTGGCCCGACCGCAATGAGCCTGGCCTACGAACAGAGCAAGGGCTTTGTGACATATCTCGTAAGGAACTACGGTCGGGAATCCCTGATTGAAATACTACACTCCATGAAGGCCGAGCGGGATTTCGCCGCCGCTGCTCAAGAGGTCCTGGGGAAATCCGCGTTCCAACTCGAGCAGGACTGGCGGGATTCCCTCTCAGGCCCGGCCGCATGGCTCGGGTTCCTGGCCCGCCATATATACGGCTGGCTCTTCGCCCTAGCCGCCCTCCTGGCGATCGCCGGCTTCGTCCGCGCGATCCTCAAGAAGCGAAAAGCACTCAGGGAATACGAAGAGGAGGGCTGAGAGCCGTCAACGCCGCCGTTTCCGTCTTCCGAACCTTTGACCATTGTGCAAAAGGCCCCGACCATGGCGGCCGTGTAATCGCCGGCCCACTCCGCTGTCGTCCGGGAAGACGGCGATGGGACCGATGCGCATGGCGACGCAGGGCGGCGGAATAGCGCGTCTCCGCCACTCGGATCGGAACTTCTCCGGGACCCGGCGTGGGGACCGGCACGTCGGTCCGGTATGTCAGTTTGTAGAATCCGCCGTGCCCTGTGAGCAATACGGCGGCCATGGTTTTAGGCACGGATGTCATGCAACGCCTCCCCTATCCGAACGAAAGGACCGGATCGCCCCAGATGCCCGGTTCGGGCGTGATTCCCAATCCCGGCCCTTGGGGAACCCGGATGGCCCCTTCTTCGATCTCAATTCCGTTGACCCGGTCGTAGTGCCCGTTGATATACGATGCGGCTATCCATACGCCTTCGAGCAGAGGTGAGGGAACCGTCGCGGCTATGTGAACGCATGCCGCTGCGATGATGTCGCCCCCCCATGAATCATCGCAGGTGAAGGGCAGACGGCACGCCTTGCAGACGTCTCGGATGGTCCTCATGGGGCTCAGTCCGCCCATGCGGGTGATTTTCAGCCCGAATCCGTCGCAAAGCCCGTGGCCGGCGGCCCTGAGTACGACGAGGAGCCCCTCAGCGGCTTCGTCGATAAAAATCGGTTGATGGGTGCGGCCCCTGATGGATGCGATCTCCTCCAGGGTCGAACAGGGCTGCTCCATGATGAACGGGAGATCCCGGCATTCGATGGAAACGCACAGGGCGTCCCGGACGGTCCAGCCGCGGTTGGCGTCTACGGCCAATTTGACTCCGGGCCGCAACACTTCGTGCACCTTGCGGATAGCCGCCAAATCGGCCTCGAGTTCCCGGCCGCCGACCTTGAGCTGCAAGCGCCGAAATCCCTGGGCCTGCTTTTCACGCGCCTGTTCCGCCGCTGTGTCGGGGTCGGTGACGCCGATGGCGTAATATGAGGGAACCGAGGCCCGCCGGCCCCCGCCGAGTAGATCACAGACCCGCACTCCGTAGGTTTTTCCCGCCATGTCCCACAGGGCAATGTCCACCGCGGCCTTGGCATAGGCATGGCCGTTGAGCGCACCGTCCATTTGGGCGTAGACGCAGTCGATCTGCAACGGATCGAGTCCTATAAGATGGGGGGCCATCTCCTCAAGCGCGCTCCGGGCGCCCAATGCGTGCTGGGGCTGGTAGACCGGTCCGATCGGACAGACCTCGCCATAGCCTTTGACCCCCGTGTCCGCGACAACCTCCACGATGGTCGTATCGAGCGACGACACGGTGCTGGACGCCGTCCGATATTCCCCGCCCCGGACCGGAAGCTCGTTTCGGTAGATGTGAATCGCCTCAATCCGCATTCGCCGCCCTCCGGTTCGGTGTCAGAGTCGTTCCATCCAGTCCCGGATGTCCCTATCGATGGATTCAGGAAGTGCGGGCTGTCGATAATCTTCCAAAATCGCCTTCCACCGTTCGGTTGCCTTTTGGATGTGGGAGGCGGCCTCTGTTTCTCTGAACCGGACATCCGGCCGCTGGGGAGGAATCCGGGGTCTAAACAAAGACCGGCGGCAATTCTGTAACGTATGGGTCTTGGTCAGGAAATGCCCCCGGGGCCCGGTCTCCTTAATCGCATCCAGAGCAAGGGTCACGTCGTCCACCGCGACGCCTCGCCGGATATGCTTCACCATTCCGATGAGATCGTCGTCCAGGACGAATTTCTCATAGGAGACGCAATTGATGGTGTCCAGGGTACCGGCCGCGTGGAGGATGCAGTGAATCCCGGCGGAAGGGGCCGGTTTTTTCGTACACTGTTCACGAAACGCCTTGGATTTTCGAATGACCAGCGGTTCGCCTTCGGTCCGGCGGAAGCTCTCCGTCAGCAGCACCGCGTTCTCCAGGTCCATGCCGGGGCGGGTGCCGATGACCCGGGCCTTGGCCTTTCGGATACGCCGCATATAGGCTGGGTCCGCATCCACCGGGGACAGGTTGACGGCGGGATCGTACATGGTGCCTCCTTTTCACCCGGCGGAACCGGGCAGCTCTTTGTTCAGCTCGAAATTGACGATGTTCAGGTGCGCGCTCATGGATTGCACCGCGCCTTCGGTGTCCCCGTTCCTGATGTGATCAATGATATCCCGGGCGGTCTTGATCGCTCTGTCGACCTGCGCCTGTTCAAATGTCTTCAGGAAATTATCCATGAATCGACATGTTCATAGGCCTTGTCCACCACCAGCTTCACCGTCTCAACGATGGCCTGGTTGTTGGACGCCTCGGCGACGGCTAGGTGGAATTTGAAATCAGCAGCGGGAATCTCTTGCGGCTCTTCGGTGAAGTCCGGGGCGACTGGAAAACCCGGTCCGAGCTTGTTCAGGGCAGGGGGAAGGGCCCCGGCCGCGAGGGTTATGACCAGCGCGGCCGGGGCCCGCCTGCCGCCGGCAGGCGTTCATCCGGTGCGTCGTTATTCGTAGAAGCCGTTCAGCCAGTAGTTCACCAGCTTGGGGTACTTCTCCACGAACTTGGGCGCCGCGGTGTTTTCGTTTTCCTGATACATGTTGGTTAGGTCGTCGACCACGGAGATCGGCATAGTGAACCGCGAGCAGAAGCGGCTCACCTTGTTCGGGAAGACCGACATGAAGTCTTCGCGCCCTACGAGGTGGGAGCGCTCCTCCTCGCCCAAGATCCCCCTGGGTTCGTCGATGTAGCGGATGTCAAATCGGGCGAAGGCGTGATGAGGCCTCCACAGGGTGACGATAATCCAATTCTTCCTTTGGATGCTCCTCTTGAGCTCGGCAACCATGGCGGCGTCGCTGCCTTCTATGAGCTCCCATCCCTCCAGCTCCGGGTACTTCTTCATCATGAGTGCGGAGTGCTGCATCAGGCCGGACCCGGGATCGATACCCACGATACGGCCGTCGCACTTCTCTTTGACCTCTTCCTTGTCCAAGTCCTCCACGGAGCTGAGCACGTCCTTCGGGATGTAGTTTGGAACAGCCCAGCCTAGGCTGGCGTCTTCATACATCGGTCCGAAGTCGCAAACGCTCGAAGCGACCTTTTCCCAATAAGTCTCGTGGGTCAGGGGCAGCCAGGCCTCTATGTACAGGTCGAGCTCCTTGTTCTTGAGGGCCGTGTAGGCTACGCCTGCGTCCGGGTTGATGATCTCAACGTCCTGCCCGATCTCATTCTCCATCAGGTACTCGATCAGGCTGCCGAGGGCCAGAGCCTCGGACCAGGCCACCACTCCGAACTTCAAGGTCTTCTTCTCAGCCATAGCCGGAGCGGATGCAAGGGCGAAAGCCGTCACAACCGCCGCTAGGACAGCCACCCACTTAAACCGATTCTTGAACATACCCATTCCTCCTTTCCTTCATCTGATGCGTCAGACGATAATGAGGGTCCTAAACCAAAAACCTCGCCGGTCAAAGCCTGTCTGCGGACAACCCCTTTTGAATCACCTCCTTTCCAATGTGCGACCCGAGCAGTACATACAACGCTCCAGTCGCCGAAATGGGTTCCGACCGGTCACCTCCTAGGTCTTCTTCTCGCCCACGGACCGGCTGGCCCGGTCCAGGATTATCGCGATGAAGACCACGGCCAGACCTGCGACGAACCCCTTGCCGACGAGCATGCGCTGGATGCTTCGAACCACCTCTCCGCCGAGGCCGCCGGAGCCGATGAGTGCAGCGATGACCACCATGGAGAGGGAAAGCATGATCGTCTGGTTCACCCCGGCCATGATTGAGGGCCGGGCCATGGGCAGCTGCACCTTGAACAGCAACTGCCAGTAGCTGCAGCCGAAGGCCTCGCCCGCTTCGACCAGTTCCCTGGGAACGCCCCTGATGCCCAGGCTGGTGAGGCGCACCGCCGGTGGAAGCGCGAAGATCACCGTGGCCACTACTCCGGGTGCGGCGCCAAGGCCGAAGAGGATCACGGCGGGGATCAGATACACGAATACGGGCAGGGTCTGCATGAAATCCAGAACCGGACGGACGACCGCCTCCACGATGTCGGACTTGCCGGAGAGGATGCCGATGGGAATGCCGATGGCCAGGGCGAGCAGGGCCGCGGTAAGAGTCAGGGACAAGGTCTCCATGGTGGCCTCCCAGAGGCCCAGGTTGGCGATAAGCCACAGGCTCACGAAGCCGTAGATGCCTGTCCCCTTATTCGAGGCCCACCAGAGGTAGGGGACAATCAGCAATGCCAAGAGCGGTAAGGCGATGAGCTTGCCCGCAAGCTCGAACCCCCAGACCGGAAGCCACATGAGGGCCGCCAGGAGCCCTCCATTGACGCTGTTGATGACCACCTGGATTAGATCGAACACCTCGGCAAAATGCAGGGCGATCCAATCGATGCCCGTATCGATCCAGTCCTCCGCCGGTATAAGGCTGCCCTGTGTGCCTATCTCGTCGAATAGGCTCTCGCCGTACTTCGCTGCTTCGGCCGGACAGCACAGGACGGCGGCCAGGAAAAACGCACAGAGCAGAGAGCAGACGAGGACCGCCGCCGACCTACCCTTTGTACCGGTTGGAATCATTCCCGGTCTTCGTTTCATCCCGCCTCCTCCTTTCTTCCCTTCTCCAGCACGCCGAGCAGGATCTCCTGCCCGGTGATGATGCCCTCCAGCCCGCCGTCTTCCTTCAGCGCAATCACCGGGTTCTTGGAGGTGGATAGGCGGGCGCGCATTACCTCCCGCAGGGTTGTGTCGTGCTCGGCCAGCAGAACGGTTTCGTCGCCCACGGTGGTGAGGTCGTCGGTCACGTACTTGAACTCCATTGCCTGCTGGTCCTGGTAGGCGGCCATGGGCTTCCCGTCGGCGTCCAGGCAGATCACGAGCCCGCCCTCCTGCGCGAACGCGGCGGGCCGGGGGTCCATCCCGCTGATGTCCTGCCCCTCTGGAGGCTCCTTGCTCACTTCCACCTGCTTGGCCACAGCGGTTACGGTCAGGACTCCGGTGGCATCCGCGTGCTCCACGAAGTTGGCCACGTACTCCGTCCTAGGATTCACAATGATCTCTTCCGGCGTCCCAAGCTGCACGATCCGGCCGGCTTCCATAATGGCGATCCGGTCGCCCAGCTTCAGGGCCTCGTCCAGATCGTGGCTGATGAAGAGGATGGTCCGCCGGACCCGGTTTCGGAGGTTTATGAGCTCCGCCTGCATGTGCATGCGGATCAGGGGATCCAGGGCGCTGAAGGGCTCGTCCATCAGAAGGAGTTCGGCCTCCGAGGCCAGGGCCCGGGCCAGACCCACCCGCTGCTGCATGCCGCCGGAGAGCTTCGGGGGGAACGAGTCGGCCCAAACCTCCAGGCCGACCAGCTTCAAGATCTCCAAGGCCTTTCCCCGCCGGGTCGACTTGTCCACCCCCTGGACCTCAAGGGGGAAGGCCACGTTGTCCACCACTGTCCGGTAGGGGAACAAGGCGAAGTGTTGAAAGATCATGCTGATTTTCTTCTCCCGGACCTCCCGCAGCTCACTCTTATTGAGCGATGTGACATCGATTCGATCCCCTTCGAACTCCAGATAGACCTCGCCCCGGGTGGGCTCGATCAACCGGTTTATGCAGCGAAGGAGCGTCGATTTCCCGCTTCCCGAGAGCCCCATGATCACGAAGAGGGCCCCCGACTCCATTCGGAAGCTCACATCCTCGACTCCGACCACCAGGCCGGTCTCGGCCTGGATCGCTTCCTTGCGTTTCCCCTGCTCCATCAGTCGAAACGCCCGCTCCGGGTCTTCTCCGAAGATCTTGTACACATGTTCCACGCCTATGGTCGCCATTTTTTCCCATTCCTCCTGAAGGTGAAGCGCAACTTTCCACAAGGCGCTTATAAGCCCTGTGGCCGGAACGATCGGCGGCACAGGGTGGTGCGCGAGCCGGCAGGCAATCCTCTCCGGCACAACAGTTTGTACCGGGGGCTTTATACTGGGAAAACTTTAGCTTACCATAGTTGGAGCTTTCAACCATGTCAAGTGGGTCTCCTGCATTCCCCGTTGCCGAAGGGCCGCCTCCAGCCAAAGGTTTCTTCTTGAGAAGGCTAGGTGTATACGCCCGCAATGAGCAGCCGCCCGGGTTCTGCCTCCTCACCCCCCGGCCACGGGGGCCAAGAGGGTGAGCTCGGTATCGGCGGATATGACGTCGTCCTGACGGAGGACGGAACGGCCTTGGATCACCGTGTAAACGACCAGCGGCGGGATGGCGGCCTCTTGCAGGAGACCTCGAACGGTGGTCCCTGCCGGGACCACCAGGTCGAGCCGGTGGGGCACCTCCTTCAACATGTCCTCGAGAAGGGGTGTAAGGTGCAGCTTGACCCTTACTCCGGTCATGTCTTCAGACTCCCGGCCACATCCTCGAGACCCAGGCGCTTCAGGGTCTCGGCCGCAGGCCGCCCCTGCCGGTCCCAGCCCCGGACGTCGTAGTACTCGTCCAACAGCCGGTCCACCTCCTCGCGGCTCAGACAATGGCCCTGGTTCGGGCCGTTGGGGACCGGATCGTTCATCAGCCTGGCCGGCGGATAGTCGTTAGCCCGGCCGAAGCCGGGCACCTCCCGCACCGAGATGGAGCGGGTAAGATTCCAGACCTTCTCCGAGGTATCCAGGAGCTCCTGCCAGGAAAGGGACCGGCCGGTGCAGAGTCGAAACAGCTCCTCATAGTGTTCCACCTCGAAGCCCAGCTCCATGAACTGGAGCCGGCAGACCCCCAGCAGATCGAATGCCGGTCGCAGATGCTGGGAGTTTATCACGTTCTTGGCCTGCCCGCCCACAACCGCTTTGGGGAGTTTCTTGACCTCCCCCCCGCCGGCGATCAGGTCATGCACACTGGCGGCCGAACCCACCACATCGTGACCCAGCACCCAACTGCGGTTGTGATGAGCCCCCACGTCCGCGGTCATGTAGGAGAGCATCATGCCGGGGGCGTTTCGGCACTCGTAGCCCGACCACTCCAGCCCCTTCACCTGGATGGCGAAGTCCATGGAGCCTTGCCCGACCACCTCGGAGGCCCGCTTGGATCCCTCGGCCAGGAGGTCCCCCAGGCCCTTTCGGTGGGCGGTGATCTCAAGGAGGTGGATTACCGACTCGAGGTCCCCGAACCGGACCTCCCGGCCGAGATCCTCCCGGGACAGGATACCCCTCTCGAAGCATTCAATGGCCCAGGCGGAGACGACCCCGCCCGATATGGTGTCCAGCCCCAGCTCGTCGCAGGCGTAGTTGGCGTAGGCCACGTCCTCGATGGTGCGGAGATCGCAGCAGCCGCCCAGGAGCGCGATGGACTCGAACTCCGGTCCCTCCACCTCCGCCTGTCCAAGGGAGGTGCGCGTACGGCCGTACTTGCCGCACGGTGTGGGGCAGCAGAAGCAGCCCTTGTCCGTGATCCTGAGTCGCTCCAGCACGGCCTTTCCGTTGATGTCCTCGTAGTGGTCCGAGAAGGACGTCTGGAAATTGCGGGTGGGAAACGCTCCCACTTCGTTCACCCAGTTGGTTATGCCGGCGGTACCTTCCGGGGTCCACCCCAGGAAGCCCGGTTTTTCCCTGACTCCCGCGTAGGCCCGTTTTGCCGCATCGAACAGGCCCTGGAGATCGTGCGCCTCCAGTGATCCGGTACCGCGCACCACTACCGCCTTGATCCGCTTGCTCCCCAACACCGCTCCGATCCCGGTCCGGCCGGCCTGACGTCCGAAGTCGTGTGAGATGCAGGCGAACCTGACGAGGTTCTCTCCTGCGGGGCCGATGGTGAGGATCTCGAAATCCTCCCCGAAGTCCTCTTTCAGCCGCTTCTCGAGTGTGAGGGAGCCCATGCCCCACAAATCCCCGGCGCGGTGAATGTCCACGAAGTCGTCGTCGATCACCAGCAGGCTCGGCTCGGCTGCTGCGCCGGTAAGGACCAGGCCGTCGTATCCCGCGTATTTGAGAGCGGGACCGAAGTGCCCGCCCATGTTGGAGTCCGCATACCCTCCGGTGGCAGCGGACTTGCATCCGAAGTGGGTCTTGCCGCTCGCCGGAAGGAGGTGGCCGCTCATGGGCCCCGTGGCCACGATGAAGGGGTTTGCAGGATCGAAGGGATCTATCCCGGGGGGAAGCTCCTCCCAGATCAAGCGTGCCACGAATCCCCGGCCGCCGATGTAGTCCTCGGCCAGACGCTGCGAAAGCGGCTGCTTCTCTACGCGTCCGGATCCCAAATCGATTCTTAGTATGGTTCCGGCATATCCCTTCATGGGCTCACCTCCTTCATGGTCTCCCCTTCGATCTCGATGGCGTCCCGCGGGCAGATGCCGGCGCACTCGCCGCAGCGGGTGCAAAGGATGGGGAGGTCAGTCTCAGTGTTCGTCCGGAGCGCGCCGACTGGACACACCTCGATGCAGATCCCGCACGCCGAGCAATCCTCCTGTCGAAGTACATACCGCTCTTCCTTCCACTCGATGGCCTCTTCCGGGCAGGACTCCGCACATGTCCCGCAGTTATCGCAGATATGAATACGGAAGTCTCCCGGTGCCGGAAACCTGGGTTCTATCCTAAGGGCCGCCCGGGCGGTTGTGATCTCGCTGAAGTTGGCGACGCTGCAGGCCAGAAGGCACGCCCTGCAACCGGAACAGCGCTCATGGTGAACAATAAACTGCAATGGTCCTTCTCCTTTCAGGTCATTTCCTAATAGGCATCACCCCGGCGGTAGGGGGAGAAGCCGCACGCCCGGAGGCTCAATCCCCTACGCCCAGTACCCGGCCATGCGCTCGATCTCCCGCTCCACCTCGGCCGGCAGGGGCTTGGGCTCGTGCTGCATCATCTTCTTGGTCTGCTCGTGGAGCCGCTCGTGGAACTCCGGCTTGCCCCGGGCGCGCCACTGGTTCATGGTCGATCGGTCGAAGAGCTTTGAGTACCAGATCTCCCGAAAATGTTTCATGGTGTGGTCCTCCATCAGGAAGTTGCCCCCCGGCCCGATCCGGTCGATGACATCCAAGGCCAGGCGTCCATCGTCCACATGAATCCCGCCCATGTAACCGTAGACCATCTCCACGATCTCGTTTACCAGTACCATGTACTCGGGGGAGACCAGGGTGGCATGATCCAGCCAGCCGTTGTCGTGGACCATGTTTGCGCCGCTCAGGGCCGAGCAGAGACAGGAGAACGTCGCCTCAACGGCCGCCTGGGAGTCGGGAAGCTTGGCGTCCGAGCACCCGGATACGCCCAGGAAGGGGATCCGGTAGAATTGGGACATCTGGGCCATGGCCGTGGCCATGACATTCATCTCCGGGGCCCCGTATGAGAAAATGCTCGTCCTCATGTCCATGATCGTGGCGAAGGCCCCGTAAATATAGGGTGCGCCGGGCCGGACGAGCTGGCTGAGAACCAGCCCGAACAGCGACTCCACGCTGCCCTGAACCACTGTCCCGGCCAGGGTGGCGGGCGAGGTCGCCCCGGCCTGGGGGCCGGAGTAGCAAACCTGGGGGAGGCCCTTTTCCGCCGCATAGATCAGACGATCCACCAGCGGGGTCTCGTAGACCAAGGGGGAGATGGGGGAATTGAAGAGTACCACCAGGGGCCTTTCCACGAGTCGCTCCTCGCTCCCCACTATGGCCGAGGCCATCTCCACGATGTCCTTGGCCGCCTGTAGGTTGTCGCAGCAAAAGAGGAGGGGCTTCTCGCAGTAAGTGAGGGCCCGGCGGGCTACGAGACGGTCCGCCGTGGCCGGCGGCGCGTCCGAGGCCGTTCCGATGGTCATCGTCCATGTGAAGTTCTCCAGGGCGTCGGCCAAGGCGGCGGTCGCCCGGCAGTCGTCCAAGGTGAACGGCCTTCGGATCCCGTCACCCGGGTCCAGGTAGTCATAGGCGTCCAGCGTGGGACCGTACCAGGTCTGGTCCTCCATCAGATCAACCGTCTTCTCGCCGCTCCGGTCGTAGAGGACCACTCGGTCCGCCAGCGTCCCCAAGGCCTTCTCTACGACCCGCGCCGGGATCCGGACGCGGAGTCCGTCCACTGAGCAACCGTGGCCGTGGAGCATCTCCCGCGCCCCTTCGTGGTTGACCTGGATCCCGGTCCGCGCCATGAGCTCGAGGGAGGCCTCGTGGATTCGCAGGATCTGTTCGTCGCTCAAGACCCTCTGGCGCGGCCTGATGCGAAGCTCCGGGAGCCCGGCTGCCGCCGCTTCCGCGGTGTCGTTACGGGGAGCCTCCGAGGTAACGGCCCGGGCCTCCCCCGCGGGATCGGACGCCGGCGTGCCCTTATTCTCCTCATGCAGGTTCGATTCGTCCATATTTTGCTCTCTCTTACAACGCTGAACCAAGACTCTGGCAAAGATACTCTCTTGGTGCCGCTTCTATAATCCCCTTGTTATCTCTACCATCAAATAAGGCCCGCTCATGAACACTCCGCCGTGGTGCTCGTTTTCAGTGCCCGCTCAAGAAGCTGCTCCCCTTGACGGAGACGCCCTCCTCGTACCGGCTGAGCCGGAGAGGGTTGTCCTTGTTCTCCCGCCCGCCGGTGATCAAGTCGGCGCAGAGCCTTCCCACGGCCGGGGAAACCATGATCGCCATCCAGTAGCCGCAGTTCAGGTGGAATCCGGGCACCCCGTCCACAGGCCCGATCAGCGGCTGTTCGTCCGGTGTGTAGACGTACTGCCCTGCCGAAAGGGAGAGGTCGGTCTTCTTGAGCTCCCCGATGATGTCCAGCCAGAAGGGGTTCAGCCGGCTCGCCTTGTCAAGAGCCATGGCCGGAAAATCCCAATCGCCCAAAGGGTTTTCCATGGGCTCTGTTACGGGCTCGTCCGGGTCCACCCATCCTACAAGGGCCCCGCCGGTCTCGGGCCGCCAGTAGGAGCCGTTCACCAGATCCACCGTGAAAGGGGCCTCCTTGGGAACCGCGTCGGTCGTAATGAACACCTTCTGCCGGCGCACCGGCTCAAGAGGCAGATCCACGCCCACCATCCGGGCGATGACCCCGGCGAACGGACCGGCAGCGTTTACCACGGTCCGGGTCGAAACGATTCCCCGATCGGTCTTTACCGCTTTGACACCCTGCCCGTCCGTCTCGATGTCGAGGACCCGGGTCTTTAGAAAAAACCGGGCCGTTGACGCCTTGACGTAGCCCTGAATCAGCTCGTGGACAGAAAGCCACCCGTCTGAGCCGCGGAAAGTCGCTCCCACCGTCGAAGTGGACAGGAAAGGAAAGCGCTCGTGCAGAGCGTCTCCTGAGAGGAACTCCGAGTCGGTCACTCCCAGCCGGTGCTGCTCCCTGACCGCGGCCTCCATGCCGGCGAGCATGGCCTTGTCGTCCGTGACGAACAGGTACCCCTGCTGGTGAATATTCAGGTCATACCCGGGCAGCCCCATCCGCTCGGCAAAGTGCTCGAAAAAGTCGATGCTCTCGAGGGCGAGGCTTGCCATGGCCGGCTCGGTGAACTGGGCGCGAAAGCACTCAGCAGACGCACCCGATGTGAGGGTTCCCAGGCCGTCCCTCGCCTCCAAGACAATGACGTCCAAACCTGACCTCGAGAGCCAGTAGGCCGTGGCGGCGCCCACCACGCCTCCCCCGATCACAACGGCGTCCGCGGTCGTGTCAGCGGCTTCCGGCACGATCAGCTTCTGCATACTCATCCTCTCCTTGTCTTTTCTAAACCCGGCTCCCAACCGGATCTTGGACTGAAATCCTCGAGGCCGCGAAGGAACACCCGTTCAGGGGACCCCCAGCATCCCCGAACGATAGGCCTCCAGGTATCGCCCGCAGTATTCGTCCCTTCCGGCCAGCATCTCGGCTGTAACCAGGGCAGCCCTCATGCGCCGGTCCAGCGGATTGACAATGGCGCCGTCCAGGCCCCGGGAGACGGCCATGACCAGGAACGTCTCGTTGATGCGGCTTCTTTCGGGCAGCCCGAAGGAGACGTTGCTCATCCCGCACAGGGTGTGCACCCCGGGCCAGCGCTTCGTGATTTCCTCCACCGCCTCCAGGAACTCGAGGGGGTAGGATGTCTTCACGGAGACCGGCTGTACCAGGGGATCCAGATAGACGTTGTCCAGGGGAATCCCCGCGCCGGTCAGTCCCTCGACCAGCTTCTCGGCTATGGAAAGGCGCTGATCGCAGGTCTCCGGCATGCCGTCGTCTGACATACAAAGAGCCACGACCCTGGCCTCGGCCCCTCGAATTACAGGCAGCAGCCGCTCCCAGCGCTCCTTTTCCAAGGATATGGAGTTGATCATGGGGACGCCCCGGTGGATTCTCATTGCGGCCTCGATCGCCTCGGGATTCGGGCTGTCCAGGCTGCAGGGCGCCTGCACGGCCGACTGCACGGTCTCCACCAGCCAGCAGAGGAGCTCGACCTCCCGGTCCTCGAACAGGCCGGCGTTGACGTCCAAATAGTCGGCTCCGGCCGCCACCTGATCCCCTGCCAGGCGCTCGACGGTCTCCCGGTCCCCGGCCTCGAGGGCGGCAGCCACAGGCCGGCGTGAAGCGTTTATCAGCTCTCCAACGATGATCATGGATCCGCCCTCTCCCTTCATCCCGCCATAAGCTTCCGGGCGACAGACACCGCTTGGGAAGCATCCCCGGCGTATCCATCCGCACCGATCCGTTCGGCGAAGTCCTCGGTCACCGGGGCCCCGCCGACCATCACCTTGACCGGACTCCCGTTCTCTCGGAAACGAGCGACCGTCTCCCCCATGGCCGGCATTGTGGTCGTGAGAAGAGCCGACAGGGCAAGGATGTCCGCCCGGTTCTCTTCCACGGCCTCCTCAAAACGCTCCGCCGGCACGTCCACCCCCAGATCGACCACCTGGAAGCCGGCGCCTTTGAGCATCATCTTGACCAGGCTCTTGCCTATGTCGTGGAGGTCCCCCTTTACAGTGCCGATTACGACGGTCCCGGCCGAACGACTGCTGGTCTCAGCCAGCCTGGGCTTCAGAATATCCAGCCCCTGCTGGGCGGTCTGCGCCGCCTGTAGCATCTCGGGTATGAACAGATCCCCCCGGCTGAACCGCTCGCCCACCTCGTCCAGTGCGGCGATGATCCCCTCGTTCAACAGCGACTGGATGTCGGTCCCCGCCTCCAGCTCCCCTTGGACCAGCACTCCAATGCCGCCTTTATCGAACCTCAGAACCGCCTGATAGATATCCTTGATCGCCATGTCTTCCCTCACCCTCCTAGACTCAAAAAGCGGCTTGTCTTGATTCGGGGAGCGCCCCTCCATGGCCCGCCCTTTCCTTCATAAAGACCTACCAGGAAGGCGGGCTGACGACCCAGACCACCACGCAGTCCTCATCTCCCTCGTTGCTCCACGAGTGGGGCAACAGGCACGAGTAATAGAACGAAGAAAGGGCCTTTACCCGGTGGACCTCCTCCCCTACGGTCAGCGTCATCTCGCCCGAAAGCACGACACCGAACTCCTCCCCCGGGTGGGCAAATATGTCGCGGCTGCCCTTGCCGGGCTTGATCACTGTATAGAAGGGCTGCATCTGCTTATTTCCGGCTATTCGCACCATCTGACGAATGGTGGCCTCCCATCCCGGCATGTCGACGTGCGTCCACACGGCCTCGGGCAGGACCATGGGATCGTCGATCAGCTCGTCGATGAAGAAGTCGACCACCCGGCGGCCCAGGGCTTTGGCCAGGACCCTCAGGTTGGCGATGGACGGCGAGGCCTTGCCGTTTTCCACCTGGGAGAGGAAGGCGGCCGAGAGCCCCACCTCGCCTGCCAGCTGCTGGAGGGTCAAGCCCTTCTGGGTGCGCCACTCGTTCAGCAAGCGGCCTATGCCATTGTCCTCCTGCAAAAATCCTCCTTATGGACTTAATCGATCAGTGTTAAGTATTAGTTAAAAAATACGATACAGTTTAAAAAGGGGTTCTGTCAAGGAAAAATTTTGGCGGTCTCCAAGAAACCGTCCGAGTTTCGCTGGAAACGCTTTAACCTGTTGATATTACAGAGGTGAAAACTGCCCTAACCGGATCACCCCGTGAGATCAACTCATGGAAGAGGTTGCGGCCGCGGAGCCCGGAGACCGCCTTGACCTCTTACTGCAATGTCGGTAGTGATCTTGAATTCCGGTCACAGCATGCGAGTCGGTGCAAGAGAGGTGGAACAGCCTCATTGATTGATGAAGATCTTAGTGGTATAGGTGAGATGTTCGGGCGTTTTCCGTATAGAAGATCGAGGCTTCTGTTTGATGGATGAATCGGTTCCCCGGGGCGGCGTCGCTTCGTTGAAGGTGTCTGTTTGATGGATTCAGGGTTTAAGTCGAGGCTGATGCGGGTCCTCCTGGCGGGGCTCCTGGCATTTTTTTGGGCTGCGGTCGAGGCCGCCGGGCAGGAGTCTTTCCCCGAGCCGGAGGGGCTTATAAACGACTTTGCAGATGTGATCCCGCCGGATGCAGAGCAAAAGACCGGGGCCGTGGTCTCGGAGCTCTGGTCCAAGACCGAGATCCCGATAGTGGTGGTGACCATGCCCGATATCGGAGGGGCTGAGTACAACCAGTACGCGAACCGGCTCTACGAGGCGTGGGGGATAGGCAAGAAAGGGATTGACAAGGGGATACTGGTCTTTGTCACGGTCAAGGAGCGCAAGATGCGCATCGAAGTGGGCTACGGCCTGGAGGGCATAATCCCGGACGGCCTGGCCGGCGAGATCAGAGACCGCCACATGATCCCCTTTCTCAAGGAGGACAAGTACGGAGAAGGGATACTGAGAGGGACCCTGGCCCTGGCCTCGGTGATCGCCCGCCACGAGGGAATCGAGCTCACCGGACAGGCCCCTCCGGACAAAGGAAGGCCGGATACCGGAGGTGGAGGGGGCTTGGCCTTTCTCCCCATAGTGCTGGTGGTCGTTTTTCTGCTCCTCTCGTCCAGACGGCGAGGGGGCGGGGGTGCGGCATGGCTGCTCCTACCCCTGCTCATGGGTGGAGGGGGCCCGAGGATGGGCCGGGGAGGCGGCGGATTCGGCGGATTCAGCGGCGGCTTCGGCGGTTTCGGTGGAGGAATGAGCGGTGGCGGCGGCGCAGGAGGAGGATTCTAGCGTTGCGCCTCCGGGATGACTGCAGGTGAGTGTTTGGGAGGAGTTATGGCCGGTTACCCGAAAGACCCCAAAGAGATCTTTGCCGAGATAACTGAGGAATACAAGGGCCTTTTCGACAAAGAGATCGTCAGCATAATACTTTATGGAAGCGGCGCCGGGCCGGATTACCGCCCGGGACGGTCCGACATCAACTTCCTTATAGTGCTCGGCGAGGAGGGGATCACTTCCTTGGATCGGGCATTCAAGACTGTTGAGCGCTGGCGCAAGCGCAGGGTGGCTGTGCCCCTCTTCGTGACCGAGGAGTATGTGGCAAGGTCACTGGACGTATTCCCGGTGGAGTACCTGGGGATGCAGCGCAGGCACATACTGGTCCATGGAAAGGACGTGCTGGCCGACCTGGTCTTTGAGCCCAGGCACATCCGGCTCCAGTGCGAGCGGGAGATCAAGGGCAAGCTGCTCCACCTAAGGGAGGGGTTCCTTCGGACCGGGGGCAAGGAGAGCGGTCTCAAGGAGCTCATCTCGGTCTCCCTTCCCGCATTCTGGGCCATATTCGAGGGGCTCCTCTTTCTCAAGGGAGAAGATGTCCCAGGGGGCAGGGCGGAGCTGGTGCGGAGTGCATGTGCTTCCATGGATCTTGACGCAGCGCTTTTCCAGGAGCTGCTGGGAGTGCGGGGAGAGACCATAAGGCCCGGCAAGGAGCGGTTGATGGATCTCTTCAGGGCATATATGGAGGAGATCCGAAAGCTTGCACGTACGGTGGATGCGTGGGGAGGATGAGATGACGCGGACGCAGAAGATCCTGGTCGCAGCGGGGGTGATCCTGCTCCTTGTGGTGGTTCTTCCCTTCTCTTTTCTCAAGGGGACGTATAATGAGCTGGTCACCATGGAGGAGCAGGTGAACGGTGCGTGGGCGCAGGTGGAGAACCAGCTCCAGCGGCGCTACGACCTCATACCCAACTATGTGGAGACGGTCAAGGGGTATGCGGCCCACGAAAGAGAGGTCTTGATCGAGGTCACTGAGGCGCGCTCCAAGGTGGCCGGGGCAAGCGGTGTCGAGGAGCAGATACAGGCCAACAATCAGCTCACTTCGGCGCTCAGCCGGCTCATGGTGGTGGTTGAGCGCTACCCGGATCTCAAGGCCAACCAGAACTTCATCAGGCTCCAGGACGAACTCGCCGGGACCGAGAACCGCATAGCGGTGGAGAGGCGCCGTTACAATGAGGCGGTGCGGGCATACAACACCAAGATCAGGACCTTCCCCACCAACCTGGTGGCATCGCTCTTCGGGTTTGAGAAGAAGGAGTTCTTCGAGGTGCCCAAAGAGGCGCAGCAGGCCCCCGAAGTCAAGTTCTGAGGGGCTCGGCCGGCCGTTCAATCCAGGGCGATCGGATCGCCCCGTCTTATGCGTCCCCCGGCAAGGACGCGGGCGAAGATCCCCTCCCTGGGCATGATGCAATCCCCGGTCCTGCGGTGGACTGCGCACTTGGCATGGCATTCCTTGCCCACCTGGGTGATCTCCACCAGCACGTCGCTCCCAAGGCGAAGCCGGCTGCCCGGGCCCAGTGGGCTCCAGTCCAGCCCCTCGGTGGCGATGTTCTCGGCAAAAGCCCCGTAGTCCACGTCCATGCCTTTGGCCCGCGCGCGCCGGATGCCCTCGGCCGAGAGGAAGCTTACCTGCCTGTGCCAGGGTCCTGCGTGGGCGTCTCCTTCTATTCCGTGGTCCTGGATCACCAGGGCCTCGTCCACTACCTGCTTCGGGGTTCCCTTCTTGCGGCTGACAGCTATGGATACTATACGCACTCTCATTTCCCTCCCTTACACCCTCTTCTCTTGTCAGGTAGGCCTTAACCCTATCGTCATAATAGGGTATACTAAGGCAAAGGCGTCAAGGGCGCAAGTTATCCCTGGAGTTCGAGCCCGTTGGGCCGAGGACGGGGCCCGGGCCGCGCTTGACAACTCCAGACCCGGTGTTATCATGCGGACCCTGACGCCGCCGTACGGGATGCGCTCAAGGCCCCCGCGACAAGGGTTGCCGTGATGGCCGACGAAAAAATACTCCCAGGCCGTGAGGCCCGAAGGGACGATCACGGGCTCACCCGGGATCAGAGGGCCCGCTATCGGCGCCAACTGATCATTCCGGAGATAGGAGAAGCAGGCCAGTTGAAGCTCCGGGAGGCCCTGGTCTGCGTGGTGGGCCTGGGCGGACTGGGGTCCATTTCGGCCATGTACCTCGCGGCCTCCGGGGTGGGCCGCCTCCGTGCGGTGGACAGGGACCGCGTGGAATTGGGGAACCTGAACCGCCAGGTCATCCATTGGACCGAGGACCTGGGAGAGGCCAAGACGGTTTCCGCCGGGCGAAAGCTGAGGGCCCTGAACCCAGAGGTCGAGCTGGAGATGATCCGGGCCGAGGTGACCGATGCCTCCATAGACGGCATAGCAGCGGGCGCTTCGGTAATTGTGGACGCCACGGACAACCTGCCGGCCAGGAAAGTGATCAACCGCTACGCAGTGGCCCGGGGGATACCGTTCGTGGTGGGCGGAGTGGAGGGGTTTCACGGCATGGTCACCACGGTGGTCCCCGGGCGGTCGGCCTGCCTGGAGTGCCTCTTTCCGGGGGAGCCGCCCGGCGCGGAAAGAGAGATCGGGGTCCTCGGGCCGCTCCCGGGCATGGTGGCCTCAGTGCAGGCACTCGAGGTCGTAAAGCTGATATGCGGGGCGGGGCGGTCGCTGGCGGGCCGGCTGCTCCTGCTGGACGGCCTGGAGATGTCGTTCAGGGAGGTTCGGGTGGAGGCCGATCCCGGCTGTAATGTGTGCGCCGCCGGGCGCAAGGGAGGAAGAAGTCTTGATGAAGGATAGCAGTATCGAGATACGCCTCAACGGTTTCAACGAGCGGGTGGCAGAGGGAACCACCATAGCCCAACTGGTGGAAGAGCACGGCGAAGGCGATCTCCATCTGATCGTGGAGAGAAACGGCGGTTTCGTATATCCCGCCACTTACGCAGAGACCCGAGTGGAGCCCGGGGACGACGTGGAGCTGATCCACCCGGACTTCGGGGGATGAGTGCGGAGCGGGTTCGGAAATTCAGGGGTGAGTCCTGATCATGCAATAGGAGGATACCATCAATGCAGTCATTGTTTCCCAACCTCTTCTCTCCCATCAGCATAAACGGCATGGAGCTCAAGAACCGCATAGTGATGACGGCCATGCACCTGGGCTATACTCCTGAAGGCGAGGTCACGGACCGCCTGGTGGACTTCTACGGGCTCCGGGCCAAGGGAGGCGTGGGGTTGATCGTGGTGGGCGGCTGCCCGGTGGACGAGCACGGGGGTATGGCCGGAATGATCGCCATGAACCACGACAAGTACATACCGGGCCTTTCCCGATTGACCTTCACCGTTAGGGCCGAGGGCGCCAAGATAGCAGCCCAGCTCTACCAGGCCGGACGCTACACCCATTCCTCCATGATCGGCGGGGAAAAGCCGTTTTCAGCTTCCGCCGTGCGCTCCAGGCTGACCGGGGAGACCCCTAGGGCACTGGGGCTCGAAGAGATACCCAAGGTCCAGGATCGGTTCGCAGAGGCCGCGGCCAGGGCCCGGAAGGCGGATTTCGACGCCGTTGAGATCCTGGGCAGCGCCGGTTATCTGATAAGCCAGTTCCTCTCCCCCATCACCAACTTGAGGGAGGACCGCTACGGCGGATCCCTGGAGAACCGCATGCGATTCGGCATAGAGGTGGTGGAAAAGGTCCGGGAGGCCGTAGGCCCGGACTACCCCATCCTTATGAGACTTGCGGGCAACGACTTCATGGAGGGGGGCTGCACCAATCGGGAGGCTCGGATCTTCGCCTCGGAGCTGGAAAAGGCCGGTGTGGACTGCTTCAACGTAACAGGAGGGTGGCACGAGACCAGGGTCCCTCAGCTTTCCTCCTTCGTGCCCAGAAGGGCCTTCACCTACCTGGCCCAGGGAATCCGCTCGGTGGTGGGCGTCCCTGTCCTGGCCAGCAACCGCGTCAACGATCCCGGGCTGGCCGAGGAGATCCTGAGGGACGGCGAGGCCGATCTGGTGACCATGGCCAGGGGCCTGATAGCGGATCCCTTCCTCCCGCAGAAGACCCTGTCCGGAAAACCGGACCGTGTCTATAGATGCATCGCCTGCAACCAGGGCTGCTTTGACTCCATATTCTCATTCAAGCCGGCCGGCTGCCTGGTAAACCCCCTGGCGGGGAGGGAGGGCGAAATCCGGGTGGAGCCGGCCCCGCGAGCCAAAAAGGTGCTGGTGGTGGGGGGAGGTCTTGCCGGCATGAAGGCCGCGGTCACCGCTGCTGAGCGGGGACACAGGGTTACCCTGATGGAGAAGAGCGGGCGCCTGGGGGGGCAGATCCTGCTCAACCGGCTGATCCCGGGTCGCGGGGAGATGGTCACAGCCGCCCTAGACCTGGAGAGGAACCTCAGGGCCATGGAAGTGGATCTGGTCTTGGGACGCGAGATCAGGGCCGGAGAGGTCAGGCAGGCCGAGCCGGACGCTGTTATCGTGGCCACTGGAGCCCGGCCCTTGTGGCCCGAGATAGAGGGTGTGGGCGGGGACAACGTGGTGCACGCCTGGGACCTCCTGGAGGGGGGCGTCAACTTGGGCCGCCGGGTGGTGATTGTGGGCGGGAACGCCCTGGGCCTTGAGACCGCATTGTTCGTGGCCAACCAGGGGACTATTTCCCCGGAGGTCCTGCACTTCCTGACCGCCAACCGGGCCGAGGACTGGGAGACCTTGTCGGGACTGGTTGACAAAGGAAACAAGGAGCTGACCGTCCTGGAGATGGAGGGCAGGGAAGGCAAGGATATAGGGCCCTCCACCAGGTGGACGGTCAAGTCCGAGCTCCGCAGGTTGGGGGTGAAGGTGATGACCCGGACCAGGGCGCTCCGGCTGCTCGATCAAGGCGTGGAGGTGGGGCAGGAAGGGGGCGGGCCATCCCCCTCTTTGATCCCGGCGGATTCCATAGTGCTGGCAACCGGCTCGGCCCCCTCGGACCGGCTCGCCTCGGAGCTCGAAGGAACCGTGCCCGAGCTCCACGTTGTCGGGGACGCCAAGGGCCCCAGGAACGCACTGGAGGCCGTAAAGGAAGGCTTCATGGCGGGTCTGGTGGTCTAGGCGGGTCGGCCGCGAGGACTCCCCGGGCGCCGGAGGGCGGCTTCGAGTCATGAAAATCGGCGTGATCGCTGACACACACTTGAAGCGCCCCACCAGCGACTTGGAAAAGGTCCTCGAGACCGCTTTTTCGGACGTGGATCTGATCATCCATGCCGGGGACTTCAACACCGAAGAGGTGCTCGAGGTCTTCAGCGGAAGGGACCTCGTGGCGGTCAAGGGGAACAACGACTCTGCAGAACTCAAGACCAGGCTGCCGGAGAGTGAGCTTTTCCATGCGGGCGGGTTCCGGATCGGATTGCTCCACGGGTGGGGGCGGCCCTTCGGGCTGAGGACCCGCATCCTCTCAAGGATCCCGGATGTAGACTGCCTGATATACGGCCACAGCCACCTGGGTTTCGCCGGGTATCGGCGCGGGGTCTTTTTTTTCAACCCGGGCGCCTTCTGCGGAGGTCTCTCGGCCCTGGGAAGAAAGAGCGTGGGCATACTGGAGGTGGGGGCCGAGATCCAGGGGGAGCTGATCCGGATTTGATCCGGCCCGGCCGGCCGCCTACTTGATGCAGACCTTCCTTACCTGCTGGAACTCGGTCTGGCCGAGGAGCACCTTGCGTATCCCGTCCTGCATCAGGGTGGTCATCCCGTCCTTTACCGCCTGGGACCTGATCTCTTCCATCTTGGCCCGCCCTTGTATCAGGCCCTTTATGTCATCGCTCCCGTAAAGGAGCTCCATTATCCCTGTTCGCCCCCTGTAACCGGTATTGGCGCATTTTTGGCAGCCTTTGGGCCTGTATAGGCGCAGGTCCTCTGAGTAGGGTGTGCCCAACTCCTCGAATCCCGGGCCGTGGGCATGCGCGAGGTGATCGTACTCGGCCCGGTCCGGGTGGTAGGCCTCCTTGCAGTCCTTGCAGAGGGTCCGGACGAGCCTCTGCGCCAGCACGCCCAGCAAGGCGTCCGCGAAATTGAATGGATCCATGCCCATGTCCAGCAGCCGGATGATAGTCTCGGGTGCGCTGTTCGTATGCAGGGTGCTGAAGACCAGGTGCCCGGTGAGGGAGGCCTCGATGCCAGTGGAAACCGTTTCATGGTCCCGCATCTCTCCCACCATGATCACGTCCGGGTCCGCCCTCAGAAAGGCCCGCATGGCCGCTGCAAAGTCAAAGCCGATCTTGGGGAGCACCTGGACCTGGCGGAGACCTCTCTGGGTGATTTCCACCGGGTCCTCCGCGGTCCAGATCTTGGTCTCCGGCTTGTTGATGTGGTGAAGGGCGGCGTGAAGGGTGGTGGTCTTGCCGCTGCCTGTGGGGCCCACCACCAGGAATATGCCGTACGGCTTGGTGATGCATTCGATCAGGAGGCTGTAGTCCCGCTTGCTCATTCCCAGCTTTTCCAGGGGTATGGGCTCTCCTGCGGCCAGGATGCGCATGACCACGTCCTCCTCCCCGCCCACTGTGGGGATGGTGGCCACGCGGAGCTCGATGTCCAGGGGCGAGAATTTCCTGAACTTGATCTTGCCGTCCTGGGGCTTGCGCCGCTCGCTGATGTCCAGGTCGGACATGATCTTGATTCTGGAGGCCACGGCCTTCTTGTAGTGGTAGGGGACGGTCTGATACTTCTGGCAGGTACCGTCTATCCTGAAGCGTATCTCAGCCCCTTGCTTGCCGGGATATGGCTCTATATGTATGTCAGAGCAGTTTTTCTTGTATCCATCGGTAATTATTCTGTTTACCAGCTTGACTATCGCGCTGTCATCCTCGGTCAGCATGTCCACCGCATCCTCGTGCTCTTCCTCTTCTTCAGCGGCGTCCAGCTTTCCGATAATCTCGTCTATGGATCCCTCCTCGCCCATTGCTCCGGCCGAGGAGCTCCCGTAGAAATAGTCCAGGAACCGGGTGATGTCCTCCTTTAGACCCACTGCGAATTCGTACTTCTCGGCCGGGATGAGCGACTTCACGCTGTCTATCTTGTCCAGGCGCTGAGGGTTGTCCAGGAGCACCTTGACCGTGCCGTCCCTTCTTTCCAGCGGCACCCATAGATTGCTCCTCAGGTATACCTGTTTGAGCCGCGCCAGGAGGTCCGTGGGTATGGGGTAGTTTTGGTCGAACGGGACGTACTCGCAGTTGTAGTACTCGGCCAAGGAGTGTCCTACATCATCCTTTTTGACGCCCATTTCCTGTATCAAGACGCTTTCTATGGAGAGCTTGCGCTCCCGGGCGGTGGTGATTGCATCAGCCAGCTCTTTGGATGTTATGATGTTGTTGTCTATCAGATAGTCGAACTTGGTCTGCTTGGCTGTACGCTGGGAGAGCTTTCTGTGATTGAAGAAGGCTATTCCCAGGACCTTGGCCATCTCAACCGCGGAAGTCTGGTCCTCCAGAGTGAAGCGGTCCCCGCTTTTCTTGTTCACCAGCTGGAGCACTCCTATCACGTACTTCTTGTAGAATATGGGCACTGAGAGGATCTGGCGGGTTACATACCCGGAGTGCTCGTCCCAGCGTCTGTCAAAAGTGAGATCCTTGTTTATGAGCCTCAGCTCCCCGGGGTCATAAGCGTTCTTGATGTTGGTGATCTGTGCGTTGTTGGCGGTGTAGCCCGCGATGCTGTTGTTGTTTATGGGGACCCTGATCTCCTCGGGCAGCTCACCCGCCTTGAACCTGGAGTAGACCTCCTTGCGTTTGCCGTCCACTACGTAAATGGTGATTCGATCGGCGTCGAACAGGCTGAGAATCTGGCCCTTGAGGTTGATCAGGATCTCGTTGATGTCCCGGGCCGCGTGGATCTGGTTGGCTATGTCATTGAGTGCCTTGTAATACGCCACCTTGTCTTGGGTGTATCGGGGTGCTGTATCCGGCATATGGCTGCTCCCGCAGCCTCTTCTGCCTGGAAGAGGCCTAAATAATACAAAAACAACATGCTTTTCTGGTTTGATGGTTGAATTATTTCACAGACCGGGGGAAAGGAAAACCCAAAATCCAAGGGGTCTTCGGTCCGGAACACTCCAGGGTCCGAGGCGTGTCTCTCCGGGAAATACGCTTGACACGTGGTACTCAGCCGAAGTAAATTCTCGAATATGCGGCCGATCAAAGCGACAAGCCGCTGTTCAGGATGCATCCATCCGGGGATGGAGTGCCGGCCCCCCTTACGGGTACCCGCTGACTGGACCGCTCTATTGTTCTTCCGATATCCACACCCGCAAGCCATGATTGCCCCCGGCCTCTTTCCCGTTGGCACCCGTGAGCAAGATCAGATCTGAGATGACCGTCTCGAGAAGGTGTTGAGGTTTTCCCTTGGGCCGGCCTGCGGCGCCCCGAGGCCGCGGCCGAAGGCTACTCATTCTTACCTGAACTGAGCGGCTGTCCGGTTTGCCGGACGCTCGTTTCAGGTCTTACGTTCACGGAAAGGAGGGAGTATGGAGGTCAAGAAGGTATTTTTGGGTGAGAGGGAGATACCGCGGCAGTGGTACAACATTCAGGCGGACATGCCGAGTCCGATGGAGCCGCCGCTTCATCCTGGGACCGGGGAGCCTGTGGGGCCTGATGATTTGGCGCCGATTTTTCCTATGA
>CAZYJR010000028.1:0-49807 GCA_964647905.1 uncultured Desulfobacterales bacterium
CCATTCCGAACACGGAAGTTAAGCTCTTTAGCGCCGATGGTACTGCGTGGGAGACCGCGTGGGAGAGTAGGTCGCCGCCGAAAGATAAACAAAAAAGGCCCCCTGGTTCGCCGGGGGGCCTTTTTTGTGTTCCCGGGAGAGGGGAGGCCGAGATCCTATCGGACACCTTGATCCGGTATACCGGATTCGCAAGGCACCCCTGTCTGGCAGAGACCACAGCCGTAGCCGTCAAAGCCGTAGTTTGTCTTGACGTAGTCCTCGGTGCCCGGCTTGAGGTGGGCGCGGCACTTTTCCTTGTCCTTGCCCTCCTCGGTAATGGCGCCCACAGGGCAGCGCTCCATGCACCGCCTGCAGGCCCCTTCCGAGAAGAACAAGCAATAGGCACGATGCTCGGTGTACGGCCGGGCGGCTGGGGAGACCGGGATGCGGGCGATCACCGACCCGGTCCGCATGGCCTTGCCCCTGAGGGTTATCAGGCCGTCGCACAAGCCGAACGTGCCCAGGCCGGCGGCGTAGGCCGCGTGGCGCTCCGACCAGGTGGAGGCGAGCCCGAAGCGCCCGGACGTCTTGACCTCCCAGAGCTTGGAAAAGACCGGCACCAGGGCCTGAAATCCCGCCTGATTAAGAGAGTCTGATACATGGCGGCGCAGGTGGTCGTTTACCTCCTCGCCGTAAATGCGGCCTCGAGCCCATCGCTCCGACGGGTAGGTGACCTCCATGCGGTTGTCCTTCTTGGTCTGCTTTATGTGGGGGAGCACCCAAGATATCACCGCCAGCTCTTCCGGGCGGGCGTCCGTGCCTGGAAAGGCGTCCTCGAACAGCTCTATGGGCCTCAGGTGAAAAGGCCCCACTGCATCCTTGTAGAGGTCGAATATGGGGTCATCGCCCCGGGAGAAACCCACCAGGGGATTTTCAAAGGCCTTGTCTTCCGGTCTGTTCTTCAGGGTGTTGCGTGGGTCATGGGCGATAAAATCCTCTATGAGTGCGCGAATCCAGGCCTCCGTCACTTTCTTTTTGTCCTCCATCTTCTTGTTCCTCTTGGTTCCTTTGCCTTTGCATATGCTTAGAAGGATTGAGCAGGCTCAGAATCCCGGTTCCTTGGCGTACTCCGGCAAGGGTGAGGGAAGATCCATGACATACATTGTATGGGTGTCCACGGCCCGGGCAACCACATGGTGCCATCCAGTATAGATATGGCCGTACACCACATGGTCCGGCCCGACCACGCGCATAAGCCTCGGCCTGTACCGGTCGTTGCGCTCCAGCCAGGTGACGATCTCATGAAGGGTCTCGCGATCTGTGACTGGACGCCAGTTTTTTCCTTTCAACTCGCGGTCGTCGTGCCGGGGATCGAACATCAGGCCTGACGGGCGGTTCACGTAAAGCCCGGAGTAGTAGACTTGATAATCCAGCCAGTTATCCAAAAAGTCACTCACGGTCCTTCCATCACGGGCGAGCGCGATATGGCCGTACCCGAATCGGGTGGCGCAGCCCCCCAAAAGACAAGGGGCCAACAGACAGACTGCGATCACCCCGATGATGTATGAGCGGCTGATACGCATGGGCCCTCCTGTGTTTACCGTTTCCTGAGAAGGCGGTGTGCGCCTGGGCAGGAAGCGCTTCCCCGTTCGAAAAGGGCCCAGAGGAGCAAAGGGCCCTTTTCGCGGGGCAGGGTTCATTGTGCGGCTACTTGTTCTGGGCCTTTTGTCGTGCCTCCTTGAGGACTTGCCCGATGTTCTTCTCCTTGGCGATTCTCCTCCGCTTGGCCGATAGGGCCTTGCTGGTCAGAGGCTGCTTGGCGGCGAACCCCCATTTTGCCCTATACTCCTTGGGTGTGAGGTTGTGCTGTGCCAGGTGCCTCCGCGACAGGATCTTGAAGGGCTTTCCGCACTCCAGGCAGGTGATGCTCGCCTGCTTGATGGACTTCTTGGGATCTACTTCGGGTGTTGCCTCCTCTGAGCCATCTTCGTCGGCTTTGACCGACTTCAAAGAGTCGTAGGTCTTCTTGATGAGGGCATCCAGCTCCTCGGGAGTGAGCTTGGAGACGCCTGCCTGCGCCTGAGCGATTTCTGCAGCCAATTCGTAAAGTGATCTTGCCATTTTTCCCTCCTTGTGAGATTGACGGCCATCCAAAGGATCCAGCAGTTCTCTCGCTCTTGCTCCTTAACGGTTCGAGCTCATTATAACCGCTCACCATTCGGAAAGATCCGCACGCGTTGTATCTGGAGTCCTTTGCTCATCCGCCTGCATTATTGTTGTTACCCGGATTATCAAGTTTATCGGCCTCTACAAAAAACTATCTGACCACCATGCAATCAAAAACGACGGAACAATATATCAAAGAAAAGCAAAATGCAATAGGAGTTTTCAACTCTTGACATTTTCTTGAGACAAAGGTTATGGGAACAGATTCGACGGCTTTTGATACTCTCATGGAGGAAGGGCTTGAACCAAGGCGGCTTGGAAATCTCAGGGCCTCGATCCACAGGCGGAAACAGGCCTCCTGATGTTCTCCATGTTTACTATATTGAGGGAAGGTTCCCGCCCGAAGCGGAGACGTGCCTGGGCGCTTCGTTCCTGGGCAACTGGCGGGAGGAGGAGGCTTCTTGTTTCCTTTTCTTCAGCGCCGAGGCCGACCAGCAAGTAAGAGCGGTGCTGGATTCCAATCCGGGATTGAGGCTGGTCGACTCTTATCGCTTTGGGTACGATGAGTGGCAGGGTGGCCGATTCGAACCCTTACGGGTGGGGCCGATTTGCGTATACCCCGCATGGTGGGATGGGTCATGGGATACTGATGAGCGCCTTAGGATCCTGCTCGACCCGGGGGTGGTGTTCGGTACCGGGCTCCATCCCACCACACGGGATTGCCTGAGGGCCATGGTCAGGGTAATGGAGAGGGAGGTCTTTGGGACCGTACTGGATTTGGGGACCGGTACCGGGGTCCTTGCCCTTGCCGGGGCGAGACTGGGGGCTGAGCGGGCCTTGGCCGTGGATCTCAATCCCCTCTGCGTGGAGACGGCCGAGAGAAATGTGCGTCTCAACGGGCTGGACGGCCGGGTGGAGGTGATTCAAGGCCGGGCCGAGGATTTCTGCGAAATCCCAGCCGACCTGGCTGTGGCCAATCTGCACCTGGATGTAGTGAACCGGCTGCTCCAGCCCCCGGCCTTTCTGGACAGGGAATGGCTCATCCTCTCGGGGCTGATGAGGAGCGGGGTGCGAGAGATCAAGGAGGGTCTTCCAAAGGATGCAATCATAGTAAAGGAATATAATTATGACATGATATGGCATACTTTGCTTATTAAAGGACTCAGTTAAAATTAGTATAAAGGTCTTTAAAATTATGAATAATATTATACGAAAGCCGATTCCAAAGCCTAAGGGACACCATTGCTTTGCCTGCGGCACGGCCAACCCGGTGGGACTCAACCTCGGCTTCTATGCCGAGGGGGACTTCGTGTGTTCAGAGGTGGTCCTGGACCGCAATCGCGTGGGCTGGGAAGGGATCGCCCACGGGGGGATTATATCCACGCTGCTGGATGAAGTGATGTCTTGGACCATAATCTTCTTCCGCCGTGTCTTTTTCGTAACCAGGCGAATGGAGGTCAAGTACCTGAGGCCCGTTCCCATCGGAGTACCCCTCACCGCCAGAGGAAGGATGGGCTCTGATCTCAGGCCTCCAAGCCTCGTGAAGGTAAGGGGGGAGCTCCTGGACGACTCGGGGCGCGTCCTGGCGCGGAGCACAGGTGAGTTTGCCATCCTCTCCGGGGACAAGCTGGGCATGATACCGGCCGAATTGAAGGAGGACATGACCGGGCTGTTCGGCAGGCTCGAAGACTTGCAGGCAGAGGGGGCTGAACAGGCGTGAAGGTGATAAAGATCGGAGGGGGCTGCCTCAAGGGCAAGCGCAACATCGCCCGCATCCTCGACCTGCTGGAAGGGCTGGGCAGGGGCAACATCGTGGTAGTCTCGGCCCTGGGCGGGGTAACCGACTTCCTCATATCCGGCACCTCAGAGGCCCTGGAGGACGAGGCCAAGATACCCGAGATCATAAGCGGGCTCAAGAGAAGGCACACGGGCGTGGCCCGCTTTGTGATACAACGCGAGAGTGCGGCCAATCACTTCGCCAGGGAGCTGGATCGATCATTGCGCGAGCTGGAGCGCTTTTACTACGGGCTGAACTTCACCAGGGAGATCTCTCCGCGGATGCTGGACATGATAAGCAGCTACGGAGAGCGGCTCTCGGCCGAGCTCCTGGCGGCGGCCCTGCGTAGCAGGAAGCTGGAGGCCGCATGCTGCATGCCTCATCGGATAGGCATTCTGACCGACGGCAAATTCGGCGATGCCACCGCATATATGCGGCGTACCTCCAGGAACCTTACCGAGTACTTGCTCCCCCGGGTGGAGGAAAGCACTGTTTGCCTGGTGCCCGGGTTTTTCGGGGTGAGCGAGAAGGGCGATATAACCACTTTCGGCCGGGGCGGGAGCGACTACTCGGCGGCGGTGGTGGCCGCTGCGGTCAAGGCCGACGTCCTGGAGGTCTGGAAGGACGTGGACGGATACCTCAGCGCCGACCCGCGGTTTGTGCCCGAGGCGCGGCTTATTCCCACTCTGTCCTATGACGAGGCAGCGGAGCTTTCCTATTTCGGGGCCAAGATACTCCACCCCCGCACGGTCGAACCTTTGAGGCGGGCCAGGCTGGACATAGTGATCAAGAACACCCTGGACCCGGACGCCCCGGGCAGTCTGATCACCGCCCGCAGCCGGCGAGCCAGCCGGACCATAAAGAGTGTGGCCCATGATACGGACATAGGAATCCTGAAGGTCCATGCCTCAGGGGTCGGAGCCAGGCCGGGGGTGCTGGCCCGGGTCTCCAACCGCCTGACCGAGACAGGGATCAACATCAAGTCTGTGGTGACCTCACAGACGTGCATCAGCATACTCTTGGCCATGGGGGACCTGGAGCCCGGACGCCAGGCCTTGAGGGAGCTCAGGCCCAGGCCCTACAGGAGGCTGGAGAAGATAGAGGACGTGGCCCTGGTGTCCCTGGTCGGGGAAGGGCTGGGAAGAAGAAAGGGAATAGCTGCCCGTTGTTTTACAGCGGTTGCGGCGAGAGGCGTGAACGTGGAGATGATCTCCTTCGGCCCGTCGCGCGAGGCCCTTTATTTCATAGTAAAGACAAAGGACCTCAAGCCCGCGGTGGGGGCCATTCACGGGACGTTTTTCTCTGACCTGAAATGAAAGGAGAGGACCATATGATCCTTGAGCAGATCAAGGTGGGGTTTATGGAGGTCTTTTGCTACCTGGTGGGATGCAACTCGACCAAGGAATGCCTGCTGATCGATCCGGCGGGAGACGAGGAAAGGGTGGTGGAACGTGTAACCGGGCTGGGGCTGAAGCTCAAGTACATAGTGAACACCCACGGGCACCCGGATCACACCTGCGGCAACGCCGGGGTCAAGGAGCTGACAGGCGCGCGGATCGTCATGCATCCCATGGACGATCGCTTATTCAATTCCCCGGAGGGTCAGGCCATGGCCGGGCAAATGGGATTCAAGGCGTCACCTCCGGCGGATGAATACGTGGAAGACGGAGCAGTGATAAGGGTGGGTGAGGCCGAGCTCCAAGTAATACACACCCCGGGGCACAGCCCGGGCGGTATATGCCTCTACACCCCGGGCAATGTATTCACCGGAGACACGCTGTTCGTCGGGGCGATCGGCCGCACTGACCTCCCGGGAGCATCCATGGAGCAGTTCATGTCTTCCATAAAGGACCGGCTCTTGACCCTGCCGGATGAGACCGTGGTGTGGCCGGGCCATGACTACGGGGTCAAGCCCAGCTCCACTATCGGCGAGGAGCGGAGAACCAACCCCTGGCTGAGGTGAGGCTGATATGGAGCAGCGTATAGGGATCAAGTCCGGACATATTCTGCTGGAGGGCCTGCTGGACGAGGCCGGTGGGGATCGGGGGGCGGTCATATGCCATCCGCATCCGCTCTATGGCGGAGACATGAATAACAACGTGGTCTCCACCCTTGCAGCGGCCTACCGAAAGGCGGGATACGCCACCCTGCGCTTCAACTTCAGAGGCGTGGGGCGAAGCGGCGGGAGCTACGATCAGGGGCGGGGCGAGCAGGAAGACCTCCTGGCCGCGGTATTCGAGCTGGTGGACAGGGCGGCGGCGGGCGTCGATGTCGCCGGATACTCGTTCGGCGCATGGATCGGGGCCCTGGCGGCCGATCGTTTGGAGCACGCGGACTCCCTGGTCTTTGTATCTCCTCCGGTCGATTTCATCGACTTTTCCTTTTTGGCGGCGTGTCCCAAGTTGCGCCTGGTGATCACCGGGGAAAAAGACGATCTGGCCACTCCCGAGCGGGTCCGGCGGCTCGCGGGACAATGGAACCCTGACGCCGGTTTCCACGTGATCCCTGGCGCCGACCACTTCTACCTCGGACATACCGGGGAGTTGAAGCGGATCATGGAGGAGTGTTTGAGGAGCCGTGCGGCGGTTCGAGACGGGAAAGCCCGATCCGAGGGAGGAAACACGTGATCGCAGCTTACAATAGAATGGTAATTGGACTGGCGGGGTTCGCGATCCTGCTGCTCGGAGTCTCCGGTCATGCAACATGGGCCGCATCGGGTTCGGACGAATCGATTCGGCGCAATGCCGTGGTCAGGGCGGTGGAGAAGATCAGCCCGGCGGTCGTCAACGTGAGCACCGTCATAAAGGAGAGGGTCAGCCCCGGCTTCCCGTTCACCGGGGACGAGTTCTTCCGGGACTTCTTTCCCGAGTTTTTCAACAGAGAGTACACCAGGACCAGCCTGGGTTCGGGCGTGGTCGTTGACGGCGGGAAAGGCCACATCATTACCAATCACCATGTGGTGGCCCGCGCAGCGGAGATCAAGGTGATCACCGCCGACCAGGAGGAGTACGAGGCCCGCATACTGGGCTCGGACCCCCGCTCGGATCTGGCCGTTCTCAAGATCGACCCGGGCCGGCGGCTCCCTGAGATTCCAATGGGCGACTCCGAGGACCTGATGATAGGGGAGACCGTGATAGCCATCGGCAACCCCTTCGGGCTCTCCCATACGGTTACCACGGGAGTGGTGAGCGCCCTGGACCGTACCGTGCGGTCGGGCGGAGCGGTGTACAGGCACTTCATCCAGACCGATGCATCCATCAATCCCGGCAACAGCGGAGGTCCTCTCCTCAATATTACAGGGGACCTGATAGGGATCAATACGGCCATATACCAGAAGGCCCAGGGGATAGGCTTCGCCATACCGGTGAACAAGGCCAAACGCATAGTCAATGAGCTGATCCGAACCGGCGAGGTCCGCTTCCCTTGGCTCGGGGTGGAGCTCCAGGAGCTTACCGACGAGCTCAGGCGACACTTCGGGCTCTCCAAGGAGGGGCAAGGGGTCCTGGTTGGAGACGTCCTGGATGGAAGCCCTGCTGAACGCGCGGGCATAAAGAGGGGGGACATACTCCAGGGCCTGGGCAGGGACAGGATAATCTCTTTCTCGGACTACCGGGGGGCCCTGGCCGAGTATGCACCGGGGAACACGGTGGGGCTGGAGGTGTTCCGGGACGGTGATAAGCGGCGGATCAAGGTGGAGCTGGAGGCCTTCCCCCCGGACCTGGCCCTGGACCTGGTGGAGAGGCGGATGGGGCTCTCGGTCACCGAAGCGGGCCCTCGATTGAGGCGCAAATACGGGCTGGAGACGGCGGTCGCCATTAAGGAAGTCAGGCAGGGGTCGGATGCCGGCAGAGTGGGATTGGAGTCCGGAGACCTGATACTCAAGATCAACGAAGAGGAGACCCCTGACTTGGAGGCGTTCAAGAAGGCCGTCAGCCGGTATCACCAGCTCCCCTCGCTGACCTTGTTCGTGCGCCGCGGGGCTTATGTCTACTCCCTGACGCTCCCCTTCTGACAAGCGGCCCGCCCGCTCGGGACGGTCAGCCGCTCTGAAGGGAGGTCCTTGCGTATTCCACTGCGTTCCTGAAGATCCGGACCCCGTCTCCTTCTTCGGTCGCAGGGGGCAGGCCGGTCCTCTTTCGGCTCTCTTTTATGCGCGTCCAATCCGGGTGGTTGGTAAAGTGGTGGAAGGCCTCGGGGTGGGGCATGAGTCCGAATACTCTTCCCGTTGGATCGCATATCCCGGCTATGTCCCTCAGCGAGCCGTTGGGGTTGGCCGGCCACTTGCCTCCGGCCGGCAGGTGATCGTCGCCCGCGTACTGCATGACCACCTGGCCCGACCGGAAGAGCCGTTCAATGTCCCCGTCCGATGCGTAGAGCTTCCCTTCGCCGTGGCGCACCGGGAGCTCCAGGCCGCTCATGCCCGAGGTGAACACGCACGGGGAGTCCGGGTTCACCGCCAGCTCCACCCAGGCGTCCACGAAGTTTCCCGAGTCGTTGTAGGTGATGGCCACGCGCCGCCCGGTATAGTCCCCGTCGAAGGCGGGGAGGAGCCCCAGGTTGACCAGGGACTGGAAGCCGTTGCAGATCCCTATGACCAGCTTGCCCTGCCTCACGAACTCCAGGATCTCATCGCCCATGTTGTTTCGGAGCTTGGCGGCGAACAATACCCCTGCCCCGTGATCGTCCGCCCAACTGAACCCCCCGCCGAATACCAGTATATGAAAGGTCTCCAGCCCTTCGCCCCTGCGATCGGCCTCTCCGGATATCAGGTCGTTAATGTGGATGCGCCTGGTCTCCGCACCCGCCGATCTGAGCGCAAAATCGGTCTCATAGTCGCAGTTGAGCCCGTAGCCGGTCATCACCAATGCCCTGACGTTTGTCATACCAGGCCTCCGAAAGGCCCCTGCCAGGCCTCTTTGAGTCCTCCCACCGGTTCTTCCATCAACGGGTTCCCGGAGCCGTTACGCACCACCAGTCGCTGCGTTTCGGTCACCGCCCCCACGCAGGCCGCGGGCAGCCCGGAGAAGAGTTCCTCGAAGGATGCCTTGTTTTCCGGGGCCACGGTCACGATGAGCCTTCCCGCGGATTCGGAAAAGAGCAGCCGGCTCGGGGCAAGCCCCTCCTGCGCCCGCAGGGATACCAGATCCACTTCCAGGCCCGCCTCCCCGGCCATTGCCGTCATTGCCAGGTGAACTCCCAGGCCGCCGCGGGTCACCGCGTGAGCGGATGCTGTAAGGCCCCTGGCAACCGCCCTGTAAAGGGCCTGGTAAACCGGCAAAAAGGCCGAGGGGTCGGCCTTGGGCACGTTCAGCCCCGTACCGCCCATCATCTGGTAGTACTCGCCGCCTCCCAACTCGTCCCGGGTGGTTCCCAGCACGTAGATCAGGTCTCCGGGCTCTTTTGCGTCCATGGTGACGCACATCATAACGTCCTCCACCACGCTGCTCACCGTGAAGAGAAGGGTGGGGAGCCCCGAGACCTTCCGGGTCTCGCCGTAAGGCCCTCTGAGATCACCGTCGATGTACATGCTGTCCTTGCCCGAGAGGAGCGGGATGCCGTAGGCCAGGCAGCAGTCCCTCAGCGCCCAGTTGGCCCTCACCAGTTGGGCCGCCTTGTACTTGCCGTCCGGGTTCTTCTCCGGGTGGTACTGGATCGAGGGCCAGCAGAAGTTGTCCACGCCTCCCAGGTGGGACGGGTCCGCGCCCGCGGCCAGCACCCGGCGCACGGCCTCGTCCACGGTCACCGAGGTCATATGGTAGGTGTCGATCAGGGAGTACAAGGGGTTCAGGGCCTGGCTCACCGCTATGCCCCGCCTGGAGTGAAGCACCGGGCGGATCACGGCGGCGTCGGACGGGGCGTCCCTCCTCCGGCCCACCAAAGGCTTTATAACGCTCCCTCCCTGTACCTCGTGGTCGTACTGGCGTGAGATCCAGTTGCGCGCGCAGATGTTGGGGCGGGCCAGCATGTCCTTCAGGATCGCTCCATACTCCGACGGCTCGCTCAGGACAGGCTCCCTCAGCCCTCGCAGGGCCGGAGGCGTCCATTCCGCGTCGAACTCCCACTGGGGGAACGCCGCTTCCAGGAGATCCATCCTGACAAAGGCGAACGTACTCCCCTGGTAGTCCAGTTGGAGATAGCCGGTGTCATTGTACTCCCCTATGACCGTGCTCTCCACCGCGTGCTTGCGGGAGAGCTCCATGAACCTTCCTATGTGCTCCGGCTTGACCGCTATGGTCATCCTCTCCTGAGACTCGGAGACCCAGATCTCCCACTGGTCGAGCCCGGTATACTTGAGGGGCACGCGGTCCAGGTCCACCCGGCAGCCGTTGCTGAACCGGGCGGACTCCCCCACCGATGAAGAGAGCCCCCCTCCCCCGTTGTCGGTTATGAACTGGATCAGGCCCTCGTCCCTGGCCTCCAGTATAAAGTCATGCATCTTCTTCTGGGTGTAGGGGTCGCCTATCTGCACGTGCCCCGCCGGGGTATGCTCGGAAAACGTCTCCGAGGCCGCGGTCACCCCGTGGATCCCGTCCTTTCCCACCCGGCCGCCGGACATGACTATCAGGTCCCCGGGGTGCGTGGACTTCAAGTGGCTGGGCTCATTATTGATCCGGCTGGGCATGATGCCCATGGCGGTCACAAAGACCAGGCACTTTCCCATGAAGCTCTCGTGGAAAAGGACCTGGCCGAAAGGTGTGGGCACACCGCTCTTGTTGCCCCCGTCCCTGACACCCTCGATAACCCCGTCCAGGAGACGCCGCGGGTGCAGCCTGGGACGCAGGGGTCCATTATAGTCCCGGTCTCCCACGCAGTAGGCGTAGGTGCCCAGGATCAGCCTGGAGCCCTTGCCGGTCCCCAAGGGGTCGCGGTAGATGCCCACTATGCCGGTTATCGCGCCTCCGTAAGCCTCCATGTTGGAGGGGCTGTTGTGGGTCTCACCCGTAATCACGTAGTTGTGGTTCTCGTCGAATCGGGCCACCCCGGCGTTGTCCCAGAGGACCGATACCACCCAGTCCTTGCGCTTCTGGATTGCCAGGGTGGGCGCCTCTATACAGGTCTTGAAGAGGTTGTCCACCAGCCGGGTCTCGCCGGTGGCAAGATCCAGGTAACGGAAAAGGCCCTTAAAGGTGTTATGGTTGCAGTGGTCGCTCCTCGCCTGGGAGATGTATTCGAGCTCCACGTCGGTGGGGAGCTCCAGGCCTCTACTGCGCCTCTCTTCCAGTACGTCGGGGCGCATGAAGTACCTGCGGATCACCGGGATGTCGCTCTCTCTCAGAGCCAGGTTGCGCTCGGAGGAAATCCTCTTCAACTGCTGGTCGCTCTCCAGGGCGATGGTGGTCACCCTGGGCTCGTGCTCCAGGACCACCTTGGGGACATAAAGCCCGATGCCGGTCTTCGGATCCCAGTCTTCCCAGGAGTAGACTTGCCACTGCTGTATTATGTCGTTGGCCAGGATCTCCCCGGCAATGGTCTCGGCCTCCTCTCTGACCAGAGGGCCTTGTATGACATAGAGCTTGGAGGTGTAGACCCCTTGATCAGGCCCGAAGCGTATCTTGAAGAGGTCCTCTAAGGCCTCGACCGCTGTGCTCCCGGCCGTGTCCTTGACCCCCGGCCTGAATCCCACCCATATGAGCCAGTCGAAGTCCCCGGCCATAGGCCTGAATGAAGACTCCTCGGTGACCGGATTGGTGAACAGGGATCCGCGAACCTCTTCCAGTTGCGCTTGATCCAGATCCGCGTCCATGGTCAGCACCCGGATGACCCGGATTCGGTCCGCAGCAATGCCGAAGTACTCCAGGGCCTTCCTGCGGATCCCCTCGCCTTCGGCGTCTGTCAAGGACTCCTTGAGCCCCACTTCCAACCTGGAAATCATGTGTGCCCCTCCACCGGATGGCCACAAGCCTAGTTTCCGTCCAGAAATGGCCCTTTCTCCCAATCTCGGCGTCGATCTGCGGGGCTGGTCGTGCGACGTACTTCAGTACGCCTCCTCCCAACCCCTTGATCTCCTTGATCTTGGAAGAAATTGCTCATTTCTGTCCTGGAAACTCGCTAGTGCCGCGAACTCCTTTATGGATGGCCACAAGCCTAGATCAAATGCTGATGAATAGTCAATATCAGCCGTCCGGTGCGGGCCCGAGCCGGGCGGGCTGGGGGGACGGGGTTGAAATCCCCAAGGCCAGTGCGTATATTGGATCGTAATAGAGTGCCGAGGATGTTTTCACGATATTGATTGAAAAAGGTGTTGCTATGACTTTTCAAATGGAAAATACCAGAAAAGACGGAGAAAAGCTCCCCAATCAGAAAGAACTGGAAAAGGAGCTCAGCGAATATCTCTCCAAGAAGTACGGCAATCGGATAAAGATCATTTCCCCCTTTGTCTTCCCTAAGGGCCAGCAGTCGGCCACCGGCGAGACAAAGGACGAGAGCGGTGAAGGCGAAGGTCCCAGGTTCGATATGCTACCCGAGGACCTGGAGGCGCTCTTGGATGAGTTCGTGGTCAGGCAGGACGAGGCCAAGGCCGTGCTCTCCACCAAGATCTGCACGCACTTTAATAGAATCCAACAAAACAAGGATCAGGGTAAGAAGAAGCAAACCCAAGGCATCGGAATGATCAAAAACAATATTCTGATGATCGGGCCGACCGGGGTGGGAAAGACCTACCTGATCAAGCTGATTGCACAGAAGCTTGGGGTGCCCTTTGTAAAGGGTGACGCCACCAAGTTCAGCGAGACGGGATATGTGGGCGGTGACGTGGAAGACCTGGTCCGGGACCTGGTCAATGAGGCCGACGACGATATCGAGCTCGCTGAAAACGGCATCATCTATATCGACGAGATAGACAAGATAGCCTCTTCCAAGAACATCATAGGCCATGACGTCTCCAGGACCGGGGTCCAGAGGGCCTTGCTCAAACCAATGGAGGAGACCGACGTGGACCTGAAGGTGGCGCACGACGCGGTGAGCCAGATCCAGGCCATCGAGCACTACAGGCGCACGGGCAAGAAAGAGAAGCGCGTGGTGAATACCAAGAATATCCTGTTCATCATGAGCGGGGCCTTCGGCGAGATCGGGGATATAATAAAGAGGCGGCTTCAAAAGCAGGGAATAGGCTTCGAGGCCGATGTCAGGCCCACCGAGGTCCCTTGGGAGATCCTCAAGCAGGTCACCGCCCAGGATCTCATAGAGTACGGCTTCGAGTCCGAGTTCGTGGGCAGGCTGCCCGTGGTGGTGGTCTTTGACGAGCTCACCCGGGACGACCTGGTCGAGATCCTGAAGAACCCCAACAACCCGGTGATACTGAGCAAGCGCCAGGACTTCAGGGCGTACGGCATCGATCTCAAGTTCGAAGAGGGGGCCTACGCGCGCATAGCGGAGATGGCCGCGGCCGAGAAGACCGGGGCCAGGGGCTTGGTAAGCGCCATAGAAAAGGTCCTGATCCCCTTTGAAAAGCACCTGCCCTCCACCCGGATAAGACGGCTCCTGGTCACGTCCGAGCTCATCGACGATCCCAAGGCCGAGCTGAAGCTCCTGGAAGAGGATCCGGACAACGCGGAGCGTATCGATCGGTTCGAGAAGACGGCCCGACGGGAGTTCGAAGAGGTCCGGCGGTTCGTGTCCGAGCGCTCGGAGGACTACGCCCGGAGGAGCGGCGTGGAGATAACCGAGAGGCGGGTGCATCTGATCAGCGAGCTCTACACGGCCAGGGCCACCGACCTCAACACGGCCGTGGATGAGTTCCAGGAGATGGTGACCCAGATCAAGGCCGAAGAGGCCGGGCTCCAGGACAAGATTGACATTCGCATCACGTTCGACGAGAGTGCGGTTGACGAGTTGGTTGCCGAGTCCATAAGGACCGGCCACCAGACAGGCCCCCTGGCCTTTCACTTGGCAAAGAAACTGGAGTACGGGCTCAAGCTGGTAAGGGACAAGGCCGGGACCGATGAGTTCGTTATAAACTCCGCCGCCGTGCGGAACATGGAACAGTTCATTGACGATCTTGTGAAAAAGTATTACCGCCAGGACTACGAGCGGTATGCGGCACAGGACGACCAGTGGGAGAACTGAGCCACCCGTTCCGGCACACCCCGGGGTACAGATGCCATGATAGGAATTTCCAAGCTCTACTGCGGGACGGTGGAGCCTTCGGATGCGATCCGTTACGGCAGGCGATCCTCCGAGCTCCCCTCCCACCTGCTCCAATTCTCCGAAGACAAGAAGCCCGTGGTGGTCTGGAACGTCACCAAGGCCTGCAACCTCCGATGCATCCATTGCTACTCAGGGTCTGACGCCAGGACCGGAGAAGGCGAACTCTCCCACGAAGAGGGAATCGCCTTGTTGGACGACCTGGCCGAATTCGGCGCGCCGGTGGTGCTCTTCTCCGGCGGCGAGCCGCTGATGCGCCCGGACCTGACGGATCTGGCCCGGCACGCAGTGGCCAGGGGGATGCGTGCGGTGATTTCCACCAACGGTACCCTCATCACCCGCGAGACGGCCGCCGGGCTTAAAGATATCGGGCTCTCGTATGTGGGGGTCAGCCTGGACGGGACCGAGAGGATCAACGACAGGTTCAGGGGCAGGTCCGGGGCCTTTGCAAAGGCCATGGAGGGGATCCGCAATTGCCGGGAGGCCGGCCTCAAGGTGGGTCTCAGGTTCACCATAAACCGCATGAACATGGAGGAGATCCCGGCCATATTCGACCTCCTGGAGGAGGCGGATATCCCTCGCGTGTGCTTTTATCACCTGGTGTACGCCGGCAGGGGCTCGGACCTCATGAAGGAGGACTTGGATCACCGGGAGACCAGGCGGGTGGTGGACCTCATAATGGATCGGACCCGTGATCTTCACGAGAGGGGGCTCCAGAAGGAGGTCCTCACTGTGGACAACCACGCCGACGGCCCGTATGTCTATCTGCGGATGCTGCGCGAGGGGGATCCCAGGTCCGGCGAGGTGCTGGAGCTGCTGAGGATGAACGAGGGTAACAGCTCGGGCCGCGGAATCGGGTGCGTGAGCTGGGACGGCTCGGTGCACGCGGATCAGTTCTGGAGGCACGAGACCCTGGGAAACGTAAAGGAACGTCCCTTCAGCCGAATCTGGACCGACCCGGGGCATCCGCTCCTGCCCCTGCTCAAGGACAAGAAGAAATACGTCAAAGGCAGATGCGCGGCCTGCCGGTGGCTGGATGTCTGCGGGGGAAACTTCCGCGTCAGGGCCGAGGCGGCCGCTGGAGATCTCTGGGCCCCTGACCCGGCCTGCTATTTGACCGACCCGGAGATAGGGCTCAGGGAAGCCGCTGTTTCGAACTGAGAGGACCCGCCGTTATGACTGTCCGCCCAAGGAGACTCAGGCGCACCCCCGGGATCCGGGATATGGTCCGTGAGACAGCTCTTTCGGTCAAGGATCTCATCTATCCTGTTTTCGTAAAGCCCGGGGAGGGCCTGAGAGACCCCATACCCTCCATGCCCGGGCAGTTCCAATACTCAGTGGATACCCTGGCCGAAGAGGCGGAGGCCGTATGCGCACTGGGCATACCCGCATTGATCCTGTTCGGGCTCCCGGACCGCAAGGACCCTGCAGGCACCCGCTCCTACGCCGATGACGGGATCGTCCAGCGGGCCTTGTCAGCGGTCAAACGGAGGGTCCCGGAGCTCACCTTGATCACGGATGTCTGTCTCTGCGAGTACACGGATCACGGCCATTGCGGTGTGCTCAAGCAGGGCAGGGTGGATAACGACGCCACAGTGGAGATACTGGCCAGGCAGGCGGTGAGCCACGCAGCCGCAGGGGCGGACATTGTGGCGCCTTCGGATATGATGGACGGCCGCGTGGCGGGCATAAGGCGGGCCCTGGACCGGGCCGGGTATGAGGATACCGCCATCCTCTCCTACGCCGTCAAGTACGCCTCCGCCTTTTACGGTCCGTTCAGGGATGCGGCGGATTCCGCACCCCAGTTCGGGGACCGGGCCGATTACCAGATGGACCCGGCCAATGCCAGGGAGGGGGTGAAGGAGGCCCTGCTGGACGTGGACCAGGGGGCGGACATGGTGATGGTCAAGCCTGCGCTTCCCTATTTGGACATGGTCCGGAGGGTGAGGGAGGCGACCAACCTGCCCGTGGCCGCCTATAACGTCAGCGGGGAGTACGCCATGGTCAAGGCGGCGGAGGAGAGAGGCTGGGTGGACGGGCCCAGGGTCATGATGGAGACCCTTTTGTCCATAAAGCGCGCCGGCGCGGATCTCATCCTAACCTACTTCGCCCGGGAAGCTGCCGAGTTATGGAAAGACCGGAAACCAATACCATGACCCCCAGGCTGGTCGCCTGGGAGATCACCAGGAGCTGCAACCTGAGCTGCGTCCATTGCAGGGCATCGGCCGAACGCGGCCCTTACCCGGGCGAGCTCGACACGGAGACCTGCCTCAGGATCCTGGACGAGATATCCGAGATCGCCAAGCCCATAGTCATACTGACCGGCGGCGAGCCGCTCCTGAGAGACGATATATTCGAGCTCGCGCGTTATGGATCCGACCTGGGGCTTCGCATGGTGATGGCCACCAACGGGACCCTGTTCACCCCTGAACTGATAACGGAGCTCCAGGCCAACGGGATCAGGCGGGTCAGCGTCTCCCTGGACGGCGCCACGGCCGAGAGCCATGACCGGTTCCGGCAGGTCAGCGGGGCGTTCGACCGGGCGGTGGCGGGCATAGAGGCGCTGAGAGGTTCGGGCGTGGAGTTCCAGGTCAACACCACAGTCACCCGGCACAACCTGGACCAGGTACCGGCACTGCTGGACCTGGCCGTCAGGCTGGGCGCAGCCGCCCATCACCTCTTCCTGCTGGTCCCGACGGGAAGGGCCAGGGAGCTGGTGGACCAGGAGATAGAGGCGCGGGAGTACGAGCGGCTGCTGCGGTGGTTCTACCAAATGCGCTCAAAGGTCCCCCTGCACTTGAAGGCCACCTGCGCCCCGCACTACTACCGCATACTCAGGCAGGAGGCCGGGGCCAGGGGAGAGAAAGTGACTTTCGAGACCTACGGGCTGGACGCGGTTACCAGGGGGTGCCTGGCGGGCACGGCCTTCTGCTTCATCTCACACGAGGGGACCGTGCAGCCCTGCGGGTACCTGGAGCTTGCCTGCGGCGACCTAAAGACCTCCTCATTCAAGGAGGTCTGGCAGGGGTCGGATGTCTTCAGAAACCTCAGGGACTTTTCGGCCTACCGGGGCAAGTGCGGGCGCTGCGAGTACCTGAGAGTCTGCGGCGGTTGCAGGGCAAGGGCCTATGAGGCCACGGGGAATTACCTTGAAGAGGAGCCCCTCTGCCTGTATCAGCCGGCAAAGGGCGGGGCGGCCGCGCATGGACGGGCGGAGGCCTGAGGACCATGGATGAAAAAGACCGCGCCATAATCAACGAAATCCAGTCGGCGTTCCCGATTTCCCATCGGCCTTACCAAAAGGTGGCCGAGCGGGTCGGGCTTACCGAGGACGAGGTGCTCGAACGGGTGGAGCGGCTGAAGCGAGAGGGGATAATCAGGCGTATCGGTGCGAACTTCGACTCCCGGAGCCTGAATTTCACCAGCACACTCTGCGCGGCCAGGGTCCCGGAGGAGCGATTGGATCGCTTCGTCGAGGTGGTCAACTCATATCCGGGTGTGACCCACAACTACCAGAGGAACCATTCATTTAACGTGTGGTTCACCTTCATCGCCCCCACCATGGAGGAAATCGAGGCGTCGCTGGAGGAGATTTCCAGGCGGACCGGGGTTCAAGAGATCTGCAATCTGCCCGCGGTCAAGATGTACAAGATCAAGGTGGATTTTCCGGTCTGAGGCGGCCGGGATGATCCGGATTCGACTACTCCCTGTATTTCATCATATACCGCTCATACTCCTCCTCGCTTATCAATCCCGCATCCATGAGGATCTCGCCGATCCCGTCTTGTCTCAAAGGCTCGATATCCAGTATGGTGCTCACGCGCTTTCCCTTTGTGCTGTAAAAAGTATATTCCAGGGTAAGATCGGATTTCTTGAGGAGCTTGACGGTGTTGCCCACGATGATGAAATGATGGCTTAGGAGGAAGTAGAGGGCGCCTGCCAGGATCGCCCACATCGCGTATCTCTTGAGTACCTGTGCCATGTGAAAACCCTCCTGACGGGGGATTATATTCGATTCGGGAACCCTTTGTCACCTTCGCCGTCAGCCGAATCCCGGCGAAGTTTACAACGGCGAGCCATTGCGATACAAGCGGTTTGAACGCGTTGCCGGCTGGAAGGCAAACACAAGGAGGCCTGCTGAGTGATCTACTACGTATACTATGACAGCTACGGCTACCCCAGGGAAGCGGTCAGCGCCTCGGAACTCGAGGAGCTCTATGAAAACGACACAGGGGCCTTTCTGCTCGCCGTGAAGGAAAGGGAGCAGGCAAAGGGCGCCGGGTCGGCCCATGTGACCGCAAACATAGGCACGGTGCGTTTCCAGCACGAGTCCGAGCTCCGGGAGTTCCTCGACGGGATGAAGGACGCCAACCGGGGATTCTTCGAGGCCGAAGGGGACAGCCGCCCTTACAACTTTTGAGTGCCCGGAGCGCCCCGCCGGGATTCTCCGCGCGCCATGCCCTGGAAGGCCTCTCTTTGTGTCGCGGATCCTATCACCGCCACCAGGTCACCGGGCTGAAAGGTGTAATCGGCATCCGGGTTCGGTTGGAAAGACTTGCCTCTCACCAATCCCACAACTGATGCGCCGGTCTTGCTTCGTATATCCGAGTCGCGAAGGGTCATCCCCGCCAGAGGGCTGCCCTCGGGTATTTCCACCCATGTGAGCTCCAAGAGGTCCTTGGCGGATTTCAGCCGGCGGATGACCGAGTAATCAGGCTGAGCCTCGTACAAGGAAGAGTAATAGGCCTGCCTCACTGTATCGGTGTAGTGCTGTATCTCGGTTACCGGGATTTCCAAGTGGAGCAAGGCCTGCCGAGCCATCTCCAGCCCGGCCTCGAATTCAGGGAGCACGGCCATGAATACCCCGCTCTCGTAGAGTGACTTCAGGGTCTCCGCCCCGTCCGCCCGGACCACGATATCCAGGCCCGGGTTGAGTTGCCGGGCGTTGTGCACCAGTGTCTTGGTGACCACGATTCCGGGTGCGGTGTCCAGGAGCAGGCGGGCCTCGGTGATGCTCGCGGCCTCCAGCACCACGGGCTGGCTTGCATCCCCGAAGATCACCGGAAGGCCCGCCTCCTTGCACTGCTCGACGCTCCGGTAATTGAGTTCTATCATGACAAACGGGAGCTCCAGCCTGCTGAGGACCTGTGCCACGTACTGCCCTACTCGGCCGGCTCCCGCTATTATTACATGGTCCCTCAACCCGTGCTCGGGGAGATTTATGGTCTGCAGCGGCTCATGCCTGAAGGTGCGTTTCCTCCAGGCGTAGATAGGTCCGGTCAAACCCGATATGAATGGGGTGAGCAGCATGCTGATCACAGCGGTGGTAAGGATCAGTGAATAGAGGTCCGCTCCTATGGAACCGGACTTCAGCCCGACCCGGGCGAGCACGAAGGAGAACTCCCCTATTTGAAAGAGACCCAGCCCGACGGCCAGCGGGACGACATTGCGGTAACCGAAGACCCATGACAGGCAGAAAAACAAGCTCCCTTTGCCCAACGCGACCAAGGAAACGAAGACGATCACCTTGCCCCAGTTGTCCACCAGGAATTGAGGGTCGAGCAGCATGCCAACCGAAGCGAAAAAGAGGAGCCCGAAGAGCTCCCTCAAGGGAATGATTTCGCTCAGCGCCTGGTGGCCGTAATCGGATTCGCTCAGTACCATGCCGGTCACAAAGGCGCCGAATGCAAAGGAAAGCCCGAAGAGGTGGGTCACATAACCCACTCCCAACCCTACTGCCGTGATGGTGATCAGGAAGAGCTCGCGGGAGTTCCACCCCGCCACCCGGGCGAGGAAATAGGGCAGGACCCTGGTCCCCACCACGAACATGGCCCCTAGAAATACTGCGGACTTCGCCGCAGCCATGCCCAAGAGAGGCAGGCCCGCCTCCGGATTGTTGATCTGGGGCATGATGATCATCAGCGGGACCACCGCCAGGTCCTGCACCAGTAGCATGCCGATCATCACGCGGCTCGAGAGTGTGCCCATCCAGCCCTGGTTCATGAGGGTCTTCAAGATGACCATGGTGCTGGAAAGGGAAATCATCGCCCCCAGCCACAAGGAGCCGTAAGGATCCCACCCGAGCCACCTGCCCAGGGCGAAGCCGTAGGCCATTGTCAGCAGGATCTGAATGGGGGTGCCGATAAGGGCCACGCCCCAGACCGGCTTGAGCTCTCTCAGCGAGAATTCCAGTCCCAAGGCGAAGAGCAGGAGAGCCACCCCGATCTCGGCCAGGAGCTCGATCTCGTGTATCCCCGATACGGTGATTCCCCCGGTATGGGGGCCGATCAGGACGCCTGCCAGTATATAACCGAGGACCAGCGGCTGCCTGAGTTTCTTGGCCACCACTGCGCCCAGGAGTGAGGCCACCACAATGAGCACGATGTCCGCTGCTATTCCCATTGGCGGCATCCTTCAGGGTCTTGATTGCGTAGGTATTCGAAAGGCGTCATTTGGAGGAAAGAGCTACGGGGGGCTCTTCCAGGATGGAGAGGCCGACCAGCACATGGTCGCGGAACTTTCCTTCGGGATCATGAGAAACATGCTTTATTTCGGCGTTCAGGACCCTGGGGGGCTCGGCGTTCATCGGGCCGTAGAATTTCATCTCAAGGACCATCCCAGGTGTCAGAAAATCCAGTACCGGAGAGTCCTCCCGGACCAGTATGCAAAGCCCCTTGGCGGAGAGGTTCCACAGGCTGAATTGATAGACATAGATGAGGCCGGGCAGGCTAAGCTCTACGCTGTAGAAATCGTTCGCCTGCGAGCGCTCTTCACTCCGCCTGTCGTCGGGAGCATCACTCATATTCAGCTCTGCCGGCTGGAATGATTCTGGCGGGCGATGCAGGACTCGAACCTGCGACCTTTGGTTCCGGAGACCAACGCTCTATCCACTGAGCTAATCGCCCTTTTCGAATGTTTTCAGTTAGTTGCCTTTTCTCAGGCAATCGAAATATACCCGGCTTTGCCCGCGCGTTCCGTATGTCCCCAACCTGATCTTCTCATCCCTGGTCAGGAATACGTAAAAGCGTATAGTCTTACCGCTCCCTAGATCTTTCCATAGGGCCCCGATGACGTCTTTAAGCCCTTCATCAAAATACACGACCCTAGCCTGACTATTCTTAGTTTCTCCGAGATTTAGATACACCATCACCTTGCTTCTGTCAACCTACACCCTTGTCGAGAGCGAGCCCCCTTTTTCTTTTCGTTGCCTCTTGTATTGCGGTAATTCTTGGTTGACGGCGATAATCCGGTCGAGGGGGGGGGTATGGGAAGCTATGATGCAGCGGTCAAGGTGATTTTGAGCCACTGCCGGCAAGCTGCGCTGGAGTGTTTCCTTGGGCTGGATGTGAAGAAATCCAGAATCTTTTCTCCGGTCTCTTCAGCATGGACTTAACGGCGATTCCTCACTGGGGAGACGCCGGTGTGCTGGAGAACAACCCGTCCTCTTCTTCGATCATGGTGAAATGGGCAATCGCCCCCTCCATTTCGAGGCCTGGTCGGCATCATAAAAGCAGGGTATTTATCCGAATGAAAATCGGTGGTTATGCGTTTCTTGATGACACCCAAAGGCGTCTTCCGCTGTCCAGCCGCCGAAAAGCAAGTTCCTATCCTGTTTCGTCAAGGAGCGTCAGCGTCTTCTCGGTATGGGCCTCGATGGCCTCGTCGCTGAACCACCAGTAGACCTTGTCTCCCCGCATGTATGGCCCGATCTGGTCCTTGGTATGGGGGTGGAAGAGGCGTCCCGTCACTCCGCCCGGCAGGACGGCCAAGACCTTGTCCGGATCGTTCAGATCGGCCACCATGCGAAGGGAGGCGAAGACGGTCACGTCAAAGGGCTCATTGAAGTCATAGTACCCGCGGCAGAGGGTCTCCACGGAACCCGGTGCCGCGTGGGAGCCGCCACCTACGAGCCCTTTTCCCGCCCCCTCCCGTCGAATGGGGCTCACGAATTCCAGCCGATGGACCTTTCCCCAGAGCCAGTCAGCGGGATTCTTCCCCAGTTCCGGCTCCCATGCCTCCTGTACGTCCCGGACCGCCTGCAGCACCAGGGTCTCCAGGGTCTCCTGCACATTCGGGGTGGAGGTGTCGTCAAACCAGGAGGCATGGCCGTTTGACACCATCCTTCCGAACCGCTCCTGCCAGAAATACCACTGCCCCAGCATTCGGCGGGCCGTGTCCTCGCCCAGTTCGTCTTGAAAGGTCAACAAAGCCAGCCGCTCGTAGATCGCATGAAACAGGGTGGGAGCCGCATGCTCCGGATCGTCGTGAAAATTCCAGCGGCCGATGATCTCCCCCACGGCCCGGGTCTCGGGGTGTTTTTTCAGAATCCCGGCCAGGATCGGGGCAAGCTGTTCGGCCATGACGTTTTTCGTGTCCCGCTGATAGGTCCAGTGATCGTCCGCCGTATGGGGCCCCGGCGGGTCCAGGAGTTGTTTGAGGCGGCGGTAGCGATAGGACGGGGACTGATGGGACGAATAGTAGTGGGGGTAGTCATGCCCGGTCACCGCATGATTGCAGGTTCCCACCCAGCCCCTGGCCGGGTTGTGTAGATGGGGCATCTCGTCGAACGGGATCCATCCCTTCCAGTTGTCCCCTTCTCCGGTGACCTCCAAGGGAAGGGTTCCGTCCCCTGAGCTGCGAATGGGTAGCTTGCCCGAGGTGTGCCACCCCACGTTTCCCTCCCGGTCCGCGAACACGAAGTTGAGCATGATGCCGTTCACCCGGCTCAAGGCCGCTCGAAGATCCTGCACGGACGTCGCGGCCAGGAGGTCCGTAATCCCCAGGGAAGGGGCCATGGTCTCGAAGGGGGCCCAGCGAAGCGTCATCACGCGGTCTTTGTCCAGTCCCGAAAGGACTCCGGAGACCACCGGTCCCCGCGATGTGAGGCGCACCTTGACCTCCTCTTCCCGATACCCATCCGGCGCGGTCTTGTCCCGAATCCTCAAGGTCTCCACCACCTCTTCAAAGGGGATGGAGCGGCTCCCTTCGAGGTAGTGCCCGGGGGTTTCAGGGTCCAGAGTCTCGATGTAGAGATCCTGGCTGTCGCCATAGGCATTGGTGATGCCCACGGCCATGTGTTCGGTCCGCATGATGGGAATGGCTGGCAGTCCCGGGATGTGTACGCCGACCAGGCGAAGCTGGGGAGTGATCAGCCCTGCCGGATACCAGGTGCCGGGAAGGATGCGTGCGTCGAGATGGGGATCGTTGGCCACGATGGTGTGGTCGTCCTCCCCCTTTTGAGGCCCTGCGGCCCAGTTGTTGCTCCCCACCTCCATGGGGCCGCGATCCAGCAAGGCGGCCAGGCGTTCGTCCGAGCCCAAAGGGAGCGGGCCTTTCCAGGTCGCAGTCGATTCCACCGGCCGGGACTCGGTCGCGGGATCATCCGGGTTGATGTTCAGGGGGAAGAGTTCTCGGGCCCGCTCCGGGCCGAGCCGGTCCGCCAGCATGGCGGCGACTATCTCCGTCTCCAGGTTGGCTGATGTGTCCCAGCTCATGTAGTAGAATATGGCCAGCGAATCCGCCAAGGTCCAGGGTTCGGGCCCAATTCCGGCCAGTCGGAATTCCAGGTGATGGGTGTTTTTCCGTGTCTCGATGTAGGCGTTGACCCCGTCCAGATACCGCTGAAAATACTCCCTGGTGTCCGAGTCGAGGATACGAGCATGACGGGCCGCCTGACGGCGAAAGCCGAGCGTCCTCATTCGCGTGTCCAGGGCCTTGGCCTGGGGCCCCGCCAGTTCAGCGATTCGTCCGCAGGCAAAGAGCTTGGTCAGTTCCATCTGAAACAGACGGTCCTGCGCGGTCACGAAACCCAGGGCCATGAGGGCGTCGCCCATGTTCCCGGCCCGGATGAAGGCCATGCCCTTTTCGTCCCGAACCACGGTCACCTTGCCTTTGAGTCCGCGCAGAGGCAGTTCTCCCTCGTCCTGATACCGGTTCAGGAATCTCGGAACCAGGAGAATAGCCGCGGCCAGCACGACCATGAGGGCCGGCAGCCACCAGATGATGATCCTGCGCCTTTTCTTTGCCATATCGTTTGTCCTCCTTTGAGTCGATCCACGACTGATGCCGCGAGGATCGGGGTTCGTACGGTGTGGGTGTAGATCATGGTGGTGCGCATATCGCTGTGGCCGAGCAGTTCCTTAATGCTTCGGATCAATCCGGCCCTCGTGCATGGCTTGGGAGGGCTCCAGCTGCCCCAATCCCAGCACAGATTCTTGTGAGGAGCCGTCTTTTTCCGGGTTCAAGAGGTAGGGAGTTCCAAATTCTTCGAGGGCCGCATTTGCTCGCTTGACGTTCGCCCGCGTCGGGTCAATCCACAGGTCCATATCCTTGGTGTAACGGGGTTTTGCATGATAAATAAAAAATCATTTCAGTAACTTGGAAGTATAGAATTCATGTATTTGAATTGTCAACAGATTTTATCCGTGAATCGGAAGATTTCCTCGAGCTGCAAGGTTTGGCGTGAACTCTGTCTATAGGATGCATTTTGGATGCCTGATTTGTATTCTCATTCAAAAATCTAGGGGCTTGTATTGTAAGGATGGTGGAGCAAAGGCGTCGGTGAGTCTCTTGACACCTTCCTGCATATTGTGTTAGCAGGGAAGTTCTTGCGGGATTAGTAAGCGGGATTGGCCTGCAGTCTCTTGCCAGGCAATCCCGATAAACCGTGACTTCTCATAGGAGACTACGGGGCATGGACAAGGACGAGACTCATCTGGACAAGGATGAATTCGAAGACAGTGAGGACTTGCTGGACTTCGATCTGGACGACTTGGCCTCTGAGGATGACGACGAAGTCATTGAACTGGTGGACCTGGTTGAAGAGGATGAGCTCACCCAGGATGATGCCGGCCCGGAGGAGGGAGCGGTTTCCGAGGACCTGGACCTGGAGGGTTTTTTGGACGAAACCCCTTCAGGAGAGATCGCACCTGACTTGAGTGAAGATCGAGCCCGGCAGGAGACCGCCGCCCGGGACGAGGATTTCCTGGGTGAAGGCCTGGAAGGCGAGGAGATCTCAGAGGAGGCCTTGGAGCGCATGCTCGAGGATGAGGCGGTCGAACCCCCTCTTGGTGAAGCGATCGAGGATGAGCCCTCGGCAGGGGCCGAGCCTGCCCCGGAAGTGGAGTCCGAGCCAGCAGTAACGGTGCCCGAGGAGAGGATAGAAGCGGCGGTCCGTTCAGTGGTGGAGGAGGTGGTGGAGCGGGTCGCCAGGGAAGAGGTCTCTGGGGTGGCCGAACGGGTGATCCGGGAGGCCGTGGCCGACTCGGCTGATCGAGTTATTCGCGAGGCGGTCACTACGGCGGCCGAACGGGTGATCCGGGAGACTATCGATGCGTTGAAAGCGAGTCTCCATAAACCCACCGAGTGATCGCCCCGAAAAGACCCTTCTAATTCTTTACAATACATGGTTTGTTAAGGGGTTCTCAATCGAGCAGCCCCTTTTTTCGTGGGTCCCGCGCCTCTGCGGGGATCGAGCCAGGGGGTGAGAGTGAATGAAACCGGAAAATGAGGAGCGTCTAATGGACAAGGAGACCCTGTCCAAGGGTTATGAGCCGAGGGAAGTCGAAGAGAGATGGTACGCCTATTGGGAGGAGAACGGCCTGTTCAAGCCGGATATGGATTCCGGCCGGGAGCCCTTCTGTATAGTAATCCCCCCGCCCAATGTCACCGGATTCCTGCATATGGGGCACGCCCTGAACAACACGCTCCAGGATATATTGTGCCGGTACAAGCGGATGAGGGGCTATGATGTGCTCTGGCAGCCAGGGACCGACCATGCAGGTATAGCCACCCAGAATGTGGTGGAAAAGGACCTGGCAGCCAAGGGAGTGAGCCGGCATGAGCTGGGGCGCGATAAGTTCGTGGACCTGGTTTGGGAGTGGAAGGAGAGGTACGGCGGGGTTATCATCAACCAGCTCAAGCGCCTGGGGAGCTCCTGCGACTGGAGTCGGGAACGGTTCACTATGGACGAGGGCCTGTCCAGGGCGGTCAAGGAGGTGTTTGTCCACCTGCACCGGGAGGGGCTGATATACCAGGGAGACTATATCATCAATTGGTGCCCGCGCTGCCACACAGCCCTTGCCGATCTGGAGGTGGAGCACGAGGAGAAGGAGAGCCGCCTCTATCACGTACGCTACCCGTTCGAGGACGGCGAAGGCTACGTCGTGGTGGCCACTACCAGGCCCGAGACCATGCTTGGGGACACCGCAGTGGCGGTCAATCCGGAAGATGAACGGTACAGGGGCCTTGCCGGGAGGAACGTGATCCTTCCAATACTCAACAAGCCCATCCCGGTGATTTTCGACCGGTACGTGGACATGGAGTTCGGCACGGGCGCCTTGAAGATCACCCCTGCGCACGACCCGAACGACTTCGAGATAGGCGCGGCGCATTCCCTGGATCTGGTCAAGGTGATCGGCGAGGATGGAACCATGAACGATCTGGCGGGCCCGTACCAGGGTATGGACAGGTTCGCGTGCAGGGAGCGGTTGCTGGAGGACCTGGACAAGGCCGGCCTGCTGGAGAAGGTGGAGCCTTACTCCCACGCCGTGGGGCACTGCTACCGCTGCAAGACCATGATCGAGCCGCTCCTCTCCAAGCAGTGGTTCGTGCGGGTGAAGCCATTGGCCGAGAAGTCCGTCGAGGCGGTCAAGGAGGGCAGGACCAGGATAGTGCCCTCCCAGTGGGAGGAAGTCTATTACGAGTGGATGACCAATATCCGCGACTGGTGCATCTCGCGGCAGATCTGGTGGGGGCACAGGATCCCCGCCTGGTATTGCGAGGGATGCAGTGAGGTGGTGGTGGCCAAAGAGGCGCCGACCTCTTGTCCGGCCTGCAAAGGTTCCGAGCTCAGGCAGGACAGCGACGTCCTGGATACATGGTTCAGCTCCGCCCTGTGGCCGTTTTCCACGCTCGGCTGGCCGGATGAGACCGAACATCTGAGGACCTTTTATCCCACCTCGGTCCTGATCACCGGGTTCGACATCCTTTTCTTCTGGGTGGCCCGGATGATGATGATGGGGATTCACTTCATGGGGGAGGTCCCTTTTGGGGACGTCTACATTCATGCTCTGGTTAGGGATGCCGAGGGCAAGAAGATGAGCAAGAGCAAGGGAAACGTGATCGACCCCCTGGAAGTGATAGAGCGATTCGGTACGGACGCCTTTCGGTTCACCCTGGCCGCGCTGGCCGCCCAGGGCCGCGACATTAAGCTCTCCGAGGAGCGTATCGCCGGGTACCGAAACTTCGTAAACAAGATATGGAACTCCGCGCGCCTGGCCCTGATGAACCTGGATGAGGAAGACGCAGGCACCGAGCCCGAGGAGTCGCTCTGCGGACTTCCCGAGAGATGGATCCAGACGCGTATCAAGGAGGTAATAGGCGGGGTGATCGGAGCCCTGGAGGAGTATAGATTCAACGACGCGGCCAATTTGTGCTACCAGTTCACCTGGCACGAGTACTGCGACTGGTACCTGGAGATGGCCAAGCAGAGCCTTTACAGCGACGACGAAGATCTCAAACGCTCGTCCAGAGCCGTGCTCCGAAAGACCATGTTGACCGTGCTGAGGCTGATCCACCCCTTCATGCCCTTTGTGACCGAAGAGCTCTGGCAGAGGATGCCCGGGGCGAGAGGGAGCGTTATGAAGGCGCCCTTTCCCCGTCCCGAAGAGTTCCCCGAAGACGCGGCCGCAGCCGGAGAGATGGGGCTGGTAAGCGGTTTGGTAACAGCGGTTCGAAACATACGCGGCGAGATGAACATCCCCCCGGGCAAGAAGGTCAATATCGTGGTGGAGGTCCCTGATGCCGGGGAGGCGGCGGTGATCAGGGAGAATGTGGAGCATGTGCGCAGCCTGGCCAAGGCGGAAGAGGTGGAGATCACCGGGCCGGGGCCCAAGCCCGAGACTTCAGCAACGGGCGTCTTCGGCGAGAACCAGGTTCACGTGCTCCTGAAGGGCCTTCTGGATTTCGAGGAGGAAAAGAGGCGGCTCAAAAAGGCGATCCAGAAGTTGGAAAAGGAGATGGCAGCGTCAAACCGCAAGCTCTCCAACCCCGCTTTCCTGCAAAAGGCGCCGGACGATGTGGTGGAGGAGGTGAAGGGCCGGGTGGAGAGCATGGAGAGCAAGCTGGCCAGGTTGAACGCCAACTTGGACTTCTTTGAGAATATCCGGGAGGCCTCGGAGTGAAGTGGGATGTCTTCTCCGGCCGCGGCAAGGAGAGTCGGGACCGCCGGGTGGTGGAGATCCGGGATCTGGAAAAGCGGATTGAGAAGTTCGCACCGCCCCGCTACCGCCGGGAGAGGGCGGTCCGCTACTACCAGTACCGGATGATGCCGGAATACGTGGGCCCCCTGCTCGAGCTGCTCCGAGTGGTGGCCCGGAGGGAGGCCTTGGTGCAAGACGAGGCCGAGGCCACCCGGGGCCTTTTCCTGCGTCTCAAGGACTTCTACGACGTAAAGGGACGTCTGAGCTTCGAGGAGGCCGTTGCCGACCCCAGGCTCAGGCGGAACTTCTCCCACCTGATGCTGGTCTTCTACGGCAGGGATACCTATGATACGGGCTGGCGGGCCAAGGAGTAGAGCCGCTTCTCCAGCTCGGAGAGGTCTTGGCTCAGGCGCTCGGGGTCCTTTCTCCCATCCGAATCCCTCATCACGTTCTCTGTTATCTGTTCCAGTGCGTTCTTGAAGTTCAGCCTGGAGAGGGTCTCGGGGTGCTCGATGAACCCGAGCTTGTGGAACCTGACCCCCATGTTGTTCATGTTTTTCAGGGTCTCGGCCTTCTTGCCCACCTTGCCTTCCTGCTCCAGGAGCGTCCTCACCGCCACCCAGTAGGACTCGATAAAGGTCTTGGCAAAGCGCGCCCAGGCAGGGAGCCGGTCGTAGCCCAACCGGGTGATTCGATAGCCGCTCCCCGGCCCGCCGTTTTCCAGCCGGATAAGCCCCGCTTCCAGGAAGTCTCCCAGGGCCCTGCTTGCCCGTTCCTGGTCGGCGACCCCTGGCTGGTCCACGAACTCCTTTCGGAAAAGATCCCTCAAGAAGCGGTAGTCCAGCTCGATCGCACTCCTGGTCCTTATCTCCTCGCTGCCTCCCAGCAGGGACACGGCCACAAAGGAGTGGTGAATGAAGTGGTGGATGATGTTGTTCTTGTAGAACTCCAGGTCTATCTTCCTGTCGTCGTCCACAAAGTAGAATTCGCCCTCCTTTAGCTCCAGGGAGCTGGCGATCTTCCAAGAGAGGAGAAGGGATATGGATCCCTGCACCGCCTCTTCCGGATTGGAGAGCGTGGTCGAGAGAGGGGCCTCGTGGAGGCGGAGAAACTCGAGGTAGGCCTTTGCGCTCTCAGTCAGCTCGGAGAGGTGAAACCCCCCCCTGTGTGCGGTCAAAATGGTGGAGGCCACCAGCGAGAGGGGGGTGACCAGGGTGACCCGGTTTATGGCCTGAATCAGGTGCATGGCCAGGTGCTCGTGGGGCTTTCCGTCGCCCCGGGCTGAACCCCCTTCCAGGTACTCCTTCAGGGATAGGGGTTCTCCGAAGCGGATGTAGATCTTTCCGTAACGGCGCTTGAGGAAGTGCCGCGCCCTGATGACCTGCTTCAGGCTCTCCTTTTCCTTCTCGGCCCCCTCGAGCTCCCTGACAAAGGCCTTTTCCTCCAATACCCTGTCATAAGTGATGGAGGCGGGCACGAAGATGAGATCGTTGCAGTACCCTTCCTCGAATGCCTGGAGCAGGATGGCCAGGAAGCCGATCTTGGGCAGGATCACCTTGCCGCTTCGGCTCCGGCCTCCCTCTATGAAGAACTCCAGGGGATGTCCTTCCTCTATCAAGGCCTTGATATAACGGTTGAAGACCTCCTGGTAGAGCCTGGCTCCGCGGAAGGTGCGGCGTATGAAAAAAGCCCCCGATTTCCTGAACACGTGACCCATGGGCCAAAAGGCCAGGTTTTTCCCGGCCGCCACCCGGGGGATATGCATTTTGTAATTGTGGAGTATGTAGTTGAGGACCAGATAGTCGATGTGGCTCTTATGCGAAGGGACATATATCAGGGTCCCCCTGCGGGCCCGTTCCCTCACCCTGGCCAGGCTGTCCATGTCCACCTCGATGCCCTCGAAGATCTTCCTCCAAAACCAGGTGAGGCCCAGGTGAAAGAACTGGATATAGGCCATGTTGAGGTCGGCGGCTATTTCGTCGAAGTGCTCCCCGGCCTTCTTTCTGAACTGCCGCACCTGCTTGGGGTTCCCGGAGGCCGCCTTCTCGATCTGGGCTCTGACGCCGTCGTCCCGGAGCACGATCTCTTTTAGCTGCTCCCTGGACTTCATGATCGGTCCCAGGATGACCCTGCGCTGGTTGTCGATGCTCTCCACCAGGCGCTCCTTGAGCTCCACCGCCATCTCCTCCACCGGGCGGGTGGACGGCTGCGAACTCAGATACTCCATCAAGTTCACCGGCTCGCCGAAATCGATGAATGCGCGCCTGTTGTGACGGAAGAAGAGAACGGTCTTCCGAATGAGACCCGGGTGATCCTTGTAGCCGAAGAGTATCCCCCCAAGGCTCTTGTACTGCTTCTCGGGCGTCCTCTGGTAGAGTACGAACTGGGGCACGATGAATATGGGTCTTTCCATGGTCTTTTGGGTCTCCAGCATCAGCTGGATGTGGTCCTTTTCGGACCGTACGAACCTTTCTACGAAGCGCTTCGGGTCCACCAGAAAGATCAACGAGGTGGTGCCCTTTCGCACCGCTTCGCTGTAGAACCCCAGCCTGTAGGGGTCTGGAAACTCCCCCGTCCTCAGCACGTAGACTGCCTTCGCCAGCAGAGTGCGGAGGAGCAGCCGAAGGGGAAGGAGGGCGGATATATCCAGGTCAAAGGCCAGCTTGGGGTGGGGGAGCCTGTTCAGGCGGAAGTTGTAATGGTACATCAGGTAATCCAACCGGCCGCGGTACTTGATGGCGTAGACCACGGTCCCCCGGCGGTTCATGCGCCTGAGCTCCTGCTTCATGCTCTCGTCCAGGCTCACCCGCTTGAACAGGCCGTAGAGTATCCTGCTCAGGAACAGCCCGGGCTTGTGGGCCAGTATGTTGTCATAGAAAAGCTTTTCTTTCATCGGGTCAAGGGCCGCTCCAGCTACTCTAATTCGAGCGTAAACCCTCATTATTACTTGCCCGCGCTCTTGAAATCAAGGCCGCAATCCGGAGGAAAGTGATGTTGACAAACGCCCCGGCATGGCGGAGAATGAATTCCGGACACTGCGAGAGCTTGAGAATCAAACGGAGGGAGAAATGCTCAGGCCCATGGTCATATCAGGTCTAACAGTGGACCCCATGACGAACAGCCCCATTGTCATTCTCAAGGAGACGGATGGGGACAGGACCTTGCCCATATGGATCGGCCTTTTGGAAGCCACGGCGATCGCCAGCGAGCTTGAGGGCATAAATTTCTCCAGGCCCATGACCCATGATCTCCTCAAGAACATAATGGAGCTCATGGAGGTCAAGGTGGAGAAGGTGGAGGTGTGCGATCTCAAGAACAACACCTACTATGCCTTGATCCATATAGTACACAAGGGCAAGGAGCACTCTATAGACGCGCGTCCGAGCGATGCACTGGCCTTGTCCCTGCGCGTGGGCGCCCCGATCTTCGTGGCCGAAGAGGTCATCCAGAAGTCCAAGCAGATCGATCTCAAGGCCGAGGCCGAGGACAAATCGGAGCAAGGCAAGAAGTGGCAGGATATCCTGGAAAAACTCAATCCAGAGGATTTCGGCAAGTATAAGATGTAGCTTCATCCCGCCCCGACCATCGCTTCGCACTGAGCAACCCAGTTTTCAGTGAACACAGATTCCGTTATGGTAGTGACGGCCCGAACCGGCATGCGGCATTGGGTGGGCGTACTGAATGCGTGCCCCGGCGGCGGGCCCTTGCCCGGGGAGGAGGCCGTACGCGGCCCGCTCCCATGTGGCTGTGATTCAGGAGGATCCTCGATCTGCAGGGGCCGCCGCGAGAAGCTGACCGCCGTTTGGCGCGGGATGTGCATGAGTGTCTCAGCCGGGAGGAGCCGTGCGTAATGAAGAGGCCGCAAAAATCCAGGACGGCGTGGCACGCGGCGGGCGTTTTCGTTGTTGCTGTTTGGCTGGCGGCCGTGGGGACGCTGGTCCACTCGGTCCACTTCAGCGGAGCAGGCGAAGGCTCGGCCCCGATCAGCTCCCCTCGGCCAATGCAGGGACCCGAGCGTGAGTGGAAGGAGATTTATCTGGAGGAGCGCAAGGTCGGCTACTCGGTCAGTCTTATCCGCCCTGCGCCGGAGGGGTATTTCATTCAAGAGGAGACCTTTCTGAAAATGACCCTGATGGGGCTTGCGAGCGGGATCCGCACCCGCGTCCAGTGCGGCGTGGACACGGATTTCAGGCTTAAGAGCTTTCGCTTTCGAATGCTCTCGGGCGCGGTGAGCTTCGAGGCCTCCGGCAGCTTGGAGGGGGATTCCCTCTTGGTGGAGACCGGAGCCGGGGACGAGGGCAGGACCCATAGGATCCCCGTTGAGGAGGCCCCGGTATTGGGTGCGGGTATGGGTTACTACTTCAGGAATGCGGACCTGGAGGTGGGCCGGGTGTTTCGCTTCCCGGTCTTCGACCCTTCCACCATGAGCCGCAGCCGGGCCGAGATTAGGGTGGTCGAGCGGGAAAGGGTGGAGATCAAGGGGATTTCCTACGACTCATTCCGCATGGAGACCGAGCTCTGGGGAAACCGCCTCTCCTTCTGGCTGGACCAGGAGGGCCGGACCCTCAAAGAGACCGGGTTCCTGGGCCTGACCGCGGTACGCTCCAGTGCGGCCGTGGCCCCTGAAGGCATCCAGGGCAGCGGTGACCTGGACTTCTACGAGGTCTCGGCGGTCTCTCCGGATAGGACCATACCCGATCCCCGCCGGGTGAAATACCTCAAGGTCAAGCTGGAGGGGATAGAGGGCCTGGGAAAGGACCGAGAAGCCTGGGGCGGAGGCAGGCAGCGCTTGGACGGGGCCTTCTTGGAGATCACCAGGGAAGAGGTCTCTCCCGGGCCGGCCGGGGAGCCGGACCTGGAGACCGGCGAGACGGCGCCTCATCTGAAGGCTGAGTTCAATATAGAGAGCGATCATCCGGAGATTCGCCGCAGGGCGGAGCGGATCGCGGGCGGGGCAAGGGATCCCCTGGAAGCTGCAAGGGCGGTGATGGAGTGGGTCAATGAAAACCTGGACAAGAGGCCGGTGGTGAGCGTCCCCAGCGCCCTGGAGGTGCTTCGTACAGGGATCGGGGACTGCAATGAGCACGCCGTTCTGACTACGGCGCTGCTGCGGGCACTGGGCATCCCTTCCAGGATCGCCGTAGGACTGGTCTATACCAGGGGAAAATTCTTTTACCATGCATGGACCGAGGCCTTTGTAGGAGAGTGGGTCTCCATGGACGCGACGCTCAAGCAGATGCCCGTGGACGCCACCCACATCAAGTTTCTCCACGGAAACCTGGACAGGCAGGTGGAGCTGGCCGGCCTCATAGGACGGTTGCAATTGAAGGTGGTGGATTACGCGCATGATTCGTCTGGTTGACCTGACCAAGATATACCGGGGGTTCAAGGCCGTGGATCGTCTGAACCTGGAAGTGGAGGCCGGAAAGATCTTCGGCTTCCTGGGGCCCAACGGCGCGGGCAAGACCACTACCATCCGAATGATGGCGGGTGTGATGAAGCCCACATCGGGCCGGATCTTCATCAACGGGTTGGACCTGGCCGGGTACCCCTCCGAGGTGAAGCGCCGGGTCGGGTTCATACCCGACCGGCCCTTCCTCTACGAAAAGCTTACCGGCATGGAGTTTCTGAGATTCACGGCGGGCCTTTACGGCATGAATCACCGGGCTTCCCCGGAGGATCGGGCCGCCGATCTCCTGGATCTTTTCGAACTCACGGCCTGGGCAGAAGAGCTCATAGAGAGCTACTCCCACGGCATGAAACAAAGACTGGTGATGTGTGCTGCGCTTCTTCCGTCTCCGAGGGTTATCATCGTCGACGAGCCCATGGTGGGCCTCGATCCCAAGGCCGCCCGCCTGGTAAAGGACATCTTCAGAGACCAGGCAGGGCAGGGGACCACCATATTCATGTCCACCCATTCCCTGGAGGTCGCCCAAGAGGTGTGCGAGGACATAGCCATCATTCAGGCGGGGCGGATTATTGCAAGGGGCACGGCGCCGGAGCTCCAGGCCCGGGCCGGGGTGGACGGAAACCTGGAGAGCGTTTTTCTCAAGCTGACCGAGGAGGGCGGGGGCGCCGATGAAGGGCTTTTTCCTCCTTCTCACCCCTAGGCTGCTCGCCTTCAGGCACGCCCTGACCCGGGCGGATGCCCGCACAAAGAGGCGGACCTGGATCATGCTGGGCGTGGGAGTCCTTTTCTGGGCGGGCATGTTTCTCCTCTCCTCCAGGGTGCTCCGCTACTTTCAGTCCGTGGAGGTCATAGGAGACGTGCTCGCCCATCACCTGCTGGGGATGGTGTTCCTGACCTTCTTCTCCCTGCTGGTCTTCAGCCATATCATAACCTCTCTCTCGGACCTCTTCCTGTCCAGGGACCTGGAGCTATGCCATGCCACTCCGGCCCCACTGGAGCAGGTTTTCCTGAGCAGGGTCGCCTACACAATCCTTGACGGCTCCTGGATGCTGGTCGTCTTCGGCCTGCCCGTGATGCTGGCTTACGGCTACGTGTACAAAGCCGGCCCCGGCTTCTACATCGCCCTTGCCTTTTCGGCGCCCCCGTTGATCCTGATCGCCGCTGGCACCGCCGTCCTCTTGACCATGGTCCTGGTCAACGTCTTTCCGGCCCACAGGACCAGGGACATACTGATGCTGCTGGTCATTCTGCTCGTAGTAGGGCTTTACCTGATGTTTCGGTTCCTGAGGCCGGAGAGGCTGGTGGATCCGGACGCGTTTTTCAGCGCCCTGCAGTATGTGAGTGCACTAAAGGCCCCTGACAGCCCCTATCTTCCCACCCACTGGGCCACCGAGGTCCTCTGGCGGCATCTCTCGGGGACACCCGACCCCGGGTACGGGCTTCATGTGGTATTGCTGTGGAGTACGGGGCTCGCATTCATGGTGATCAACGTGTGGATCGCAGAGGCCATATACTTCAACGGGTTCTCCCGGGCCCAGGAGGCCAAGAGGCGGCGGGCCGGGGGCGGGGCCTTCCTGGGAATCCTCAGGCGGATCTTTGCCGCACCCCTGGGCGGGGACCAGGCCGCGGTGGTGGACAAGGACATCCGGGCCTTTTTCCGTGATAACAGCCAGTGGTCCCAGTTGATACTCCTCGGGGCCCTGGTGGTGGTCTATCTTTACAATTTCAGCGTGTTGCCCCTGGATCGAAGCCCCATACGCCTGGATTTCCTGCAGAACCAGATCGCCTTCCTCAACCTGGGCCTGGCCGGGTTTGTGCTCTCCGCCATCTCGGTCAGATTCATATTCCCGGCGGTGAGCGCCGAGGGCAGGGCCTTCTGGATAATCCAGTCCTCGCCCCTGTCCCTGCAGCGCTTCCTTTGGGGGAAGTTCGCCCTCTACCTGGCGCCCATGCTGATACTGGGGGAGACCCTGATCATCTTCACCAATCATCTCCTCCAGGTGAAGGGATTCATGATGATACTGCTCTCGGTCACCATGTTCATGGCGGTCTTCGGCATAGTAGCCATGGGCGTGGGATTGGGTGCGGTCTACCCCAATTTTCGTCACGAAAACATCGCCCAGGTGGCAACCGGGTTCGGCGGACTGGTATACATGATCGTAAGCAGCCTCTTCATGGCCGGCGTGATCCTCTTGGAGGCGGGGCCGGCCTACATGATCTTCATGGCCGGAGTCAGAGGAGAGGCCCTCACACCGCTCCAGTGGGCGGGGATTGTCGCCGCCTTTGCAATGGTGCTTGTCTTGAATATCATAGCCGTGGTACGGCCGATGCAAATGGGTCTCAGGGCCCTCAGCCGATACGAATAGAAACCGGCCCGGCAGGAGCATATTTCAGGTGTTCGACTACGAGTACATAGGGAATCTGCATGTCCATTCCAGCCGTTCGGACGGCACTCTAGGCGCAGGCGGGATCGCCCGCACGGCCGCCGGTGTGGGGCTGGACTTCGTGTGCATCAATGACCATGACTTCATGGCGGGCGATCTTCACCTGGAAGAGGAGGGCTTTTATGACGGGGTTCTCTTGCTCTCAGGCCTGGAAATCGGGGGTCGTTATCACCACTACCTGGCCTATGACCTCAAGGAGTTCATAAGCAGCGACGGAGCGGGCCCGCAGGAGGTCATCGACCGGGTCAAACAGCAAGGCGGATTCGGCTTCCTGGCACATCCCTTTGAAAGAGGCATGCCCTTCGTGCAGAAGAGCATTGCCTATACCTGGAACGACCTCTCGGTGAAGGGCTTCACAGGGATTTGCATCTGGAACTACAGCTCCCGCTGGAAAGAGCGCATAAAGAACCCTATCCTGGGCCTTTTCTGCCTGGCTTTCAAGCGAAGGAGCCTGCGCGGTGCGAGCGGGGAGACCCTCGCCTTCTGGGACCGGCTCTGCCGCAGTCGCCGCGTGGTGGGAATCGGCGGGTCGGACGCCCACGGCGCACGTTTCAAATGGGGCCGGCTCAGCTTCCACCCCTTGTCCTACGACTTCCTCCTCAACACCATCAATGTACACGTCTTCCTGAACAGGCCCATGCCGCAGGATTTCCCTCAGGCCAAGAGAGAGGTCTATGCGGCTCTCCGCGCAGGAAGGCTCTTCGTGGCCCATGACGGCTTGAGCCCTGCCCGTGGGTTCCGCTTCGACTTCATGTCCAGTGACGGCTCGGACTTGGTGATGGGCGAGGAGGGAAAGTTTCATCCGGGCCTCTTTCTCATCGAGCTCCCGGAGCCCGCCCATATCAGGCTGATCAAGGACGGTATAGTGAAGAAGTCCTGGTATGCCAGGGAGACCTTTTACCGGGTGAACGAGCCTGGCGTCTACCGAGTGGAGGTATCCCGAAAGCTCCGGTTCACCGGCAGGCACCCGTGGATATACTCCAATCCCATCTATCTTCGCGCCTGAGCCCGGCCCGGCGCTCTGTTTTGTCCTTGACTTGGGCCCCGGCCGATTCTAAGGAAGAACATGGTTCACATCCCGCTTCCCCGTCCCCTTATCCATGCCTGGGTGGCGGAATAGGTAGACGCAAGGGACTTAAAATCCCTTGGGGCATTGCCCCGTGAGGGTTCGATTCCCTCCCCAGGCACCAGGAATTACAAGCATCTTGCGATATATCAAGAGATAAACGCTTCGTTGAAAGGGCTTTCAGTCGTCAACCGACTGGAGGCCCTTTTCTATTGTGCGATTTGACGGAAAAGTGGGGTGGAAAAATCGAAGCGCTTGGGAAAGTGTAACTGTATTTGTAACCGTAGCAAAAAATCGGGGGTTCGGGTGAGGAACTTCACGCCCCCTTCTGTTTTTCCCGAACCCTGGCCATGCCTGCGTTTTTCCGGCAGAGGTGACTGCAATACACCTGATCGCGGCGCGAGGCGTTAAAGAACCGCCTTCCACAGTAAGCGCACCTCCGGATGCAGGACTTGAGGCGGCCTTCGAGGGCCTCGAAGAACCACATCGCTCCTGGAGGGAAGATCTTCACTTCCGGCTCGATCTTCGGGGGCTCCTCGTCCCCCTCAAACCTTCTCCCGGTCCAAGCGCTCATGTCGAAGGCTCTCACCTGGATTTCTCCGCCTTTTTCATCCAAGCCCAAGGTGAAGACGGCCCGATCATCACGGGGAACCCCGAACATCACCTTCCTTGGGGCGTCGAGCTCTATTTGCCATGGGCCGCCCTGCCGTTCAATCATCCAATCAAAGCAGTCCCTCCATCGCTCCTGAAGATCGAGCACTTCAGCCCAAGACCCCTCTAGTTCGCCCTGCTCCATGGCCATATCGGCAATAGCAGCATCGAACGAAGGCTGACAGTCCCGGAAGAACTCCAGGGCTTGGCGTCTTTCCTCTTCGCTTGGTTCCTGGAGATCAAGCTCCAGGAAAGCTGTCAGCCTCTCTAAAAATTCCTCCCCGTTCGTTCTCATGCCGATCCCTCCTTTCAATAATGGAAGCCTACATGAAATTGGTACCATCGTCTAGTGAAAAATTGCTTGACACCCATTTTTCTTGTGGTACCGTTTTTTGAAAAACTACCACACGGAGGGGGTATGGCTGTAAATTCGAAACTGAAAAGCCAAATCCAAGAACTGGGAGGGCAGCGGACGTTTGCAGGGCTTCTCGGTGTTCACGAGTCGCTTGTTTCAAAGGTTGTGCGGGGAGAGCGAACCCCCTCTAGGGAAAAGCAGCGCCGATGGGCGGAAATCCTCGGCGTGGACGTAGAAGAGATTTTCCCGGAGGAGGCTGCCTAGTGAGCAGGGCCGATGCCATTGAGGCTTTCCGGAAGGCCGTGATCGAGGCCGGCCTCAGGCCCGGGGAGATCGTTCCGGACGGTCGGTTCCATCGGTGCGGGACTGCCGACCGGCCCAAGGGCGATTCCGGATGGATCCTCCTCTATGATGATCCGCCCGCGGGCGCATACGGGGATTGGCGGACCGGCCTTAGCAAGACCTGGAGTGGCGGGAACGGCCGGGAATTGGATCCGGGGACGCGGAAACGCATCAAGCAGAAAATCGAGGCCGAAAAAAAGGCCCGGGCGGAAGAAGAGGCCGCCCGTCATGCAAAGGCCGCGGAAGAGACGAAGCGGATCCTCATCTCGTGTCCGGACGCGGACGACACGACGCCCTATCTCCAAAAAAAAGGCGTCCACTCAGTTCCCGGTCTGAAGAGGGACGGAAACGATCTCGTGATTCCGGTCCTAGATCCGCGGGATTCGCAACCTATGTCTCTCCAGAGGATCGCCCCCGATGGAGAGAAACGATTCCTCCCCGGCGGGAAAACGAGGGGCGGATACTTCTCGATCCGCGGGATAGACGAGGGGCCGCTCTACCTCGCGGAGGGAATCGCAACCGCCTTATCGATCCACGAAGCCTCGGGAAAGACGGTCCTGTGTGCGTTCAACGCCGGGAACTTGGAGGCGGTCGCGCGGATGGCCCGGAAACGATATCCAAGGCGCGACATCATCCTCTGTGCCGACGATGACCGGACCACGGGCCGGAGAACCGGCACGAATCCCGGGATCGAGGCCGCGGAAAAAGCGGCCAAGGCCGCCCGGGGGCGGGTCGTCAAGCCGGGTTTGGACGGGGATTTTAACGATTTGCATCAAAAACGGGGACCCCGCGCAGTCCGCCGGCGTCTCGGGGTTGATGGGGACCCGCTCGCGTTCCCGGAGGAGGTCATCGGGGGGGCGGCCGGTCTGTTCGCGGATACCTTCGCAGAGAGGATGGAGTCCCCGCGCCACTTCTTTTTCATGTCGTACTTGACCTGTCTGGGGGCGGTCATTGGGGACCGCGTGACCTTGGCCTCTGAGATCCGCCCGCAGCCGAGGCTGTACCTCGTCTTGATCGGCCAGTCGGCGGATGATCGGAAATCAACGGCCCTCCACAAAACCGCAGACCTCTGGCGGGATACGGTGGAATCGTTCTCGGTGTGCCATGGCGTCGGGTCCGAGGTGGGGTTGCAAAAAAAGATCCTGGAGACCCCGAACCTCCTCCTCGTGTTCGATGAGTTCAAACAATTCGCGTCGAAGGCGCGGATCGAAAACTCCGCCCTCCTGCCTTGCGTCAACACCCTCTTCGAGAGCAACCGATACGAAAATCGAACGAAGAAATCGAACCTCTCGATTGACGGCGGGCACCTCTCTCTTCTCGCGGCCTCGACCGTCCAGACATACGAAGCGCTCTGGACTTCGCAGTTCATCGACATCGGCTTCACAAACCGGCTCTTCCTGGTCCCTGGCTCCGGGTCTCGGCGGTTCCCGATTCCGGAGAAAGTCCCGGAGGAGGAGAAGAGGGAGTTGAGGCGGGACATCGGGCGAATCTTGGAGCACGCCAACGAACATCGGGAACTCCGGATCACGAACGAGGGTAGGGCGATCTATGAGGACTGGTACAAACAGCTGGAGGGAATTCACGCGAAGCGCCTCGATACCTACGCCGCCCGCTTCATGATCCTCCTGGCCGTCAACGAACTCAAGCCGGAGATCGACGAGGAGATCGTTCGGAAAGTCCTCGATCTCATGGATTGGCAATACGAAGTCCGGGCGCAACACGATCCGGTGGACGCCGAGAACACGACCGCGAAGATGGAAGAGAAAATCCGTCGGGTTCTCAAGAAAGGACCGCATTCTGAACGGGATCTCAAAAGGGCCGTGAACGCGAATAGGGCTGGATTGTGGATTTACACGGCTGCCCTGAAAAATCTCCAGGGCGCGGAGGAGGTTTCTTGGGATCCGCGTCAGAAAAAGTGGATCGGATGATCTGTCATCAAAATTGTCGTCACCTCAAAAGTAGGGATAATCCCATGAAATCATTGCACGAATCATGTCTAAGGGGGGGGAGGGAGACTTTGGTTACCCTATATATATAGGGTTTTCAAGGTTTGTTAGTAATTCCAGGCTCATAAGCCCGTTTTTGGCATGACGACAGATTTGACGACACTTTTCAAGGAAATCTCGGCCCGGTGGACAGAAACCGGACCGGGTGGAGGGGCGGGGGGACATGCCCGCGAACGCGCGCCCGCGAAACTGAACGACCATTCAGTGATTGGCGGAACGGTTACAAGGCGGTGACATGCCTTCGAAGGCTCCCGAAATAGCGAAAAAAATCGATCCCCAAGGGATGATGAATCCAATCCGGGGGGCGGATTTCCGAGGTTCGATCCCGGAGAGGGTGATCGAGAAGGTCCTCCGTGACGTCATGCTAAAGCGGCTCCTCTCCGTTCCGGAGGCCGCGATCTACCTCGGGAGGGGCATCGATGCCGTTCGGGAGCTGATCTATCGACGGGAACTCCGAGTTGTCCAACGGGGGGAGCGAGGCAAGGTCTACATCGATAAGGCGGATCTGGACACCTGGATCGAGAAACACAAGCACTTCAGCGGGGAGTAATGATGCCTCAGAAAGGGAAGAAACAATCTCTGACAGAGAAGGCTGCGGCCTCCAGAAACCTCAAGAAGTTCTGGGAGGAGAACCCGGCCGGTAACAATCTCCGCCACGGGGCGAAGAGCGCGATTGTCCGTCAGAGGTATAGCGATAGACGGACTACGGAAGGTCAGGCTTTAACCGCCGTCATGGAGCAGATCGAGGCTGATTTAGGAGGCCCACGGGAGATCAATGCGGCCATGCGGATCATCCTAGGCAATGTCAGGTCGAAGTTGATCGTTTTATGGCAGCTCTCGGACTACCTGGACAGACAAGTCTCATTGGTTCGGAATGAAGACCAAGAGGCCTTGCCATGCCTGAAAATGTACATGCAGACGAGTGAGAGCCTGCGCCGGGACCTAGACAAGTTGATAGAGATGGCTACGAAGAAACCGACCCGGACCCAGGACCTCCACGATTACCTGAAAAAAACCTACCCGGACGAAGCCGGGAAGGGCCAGGAGGAAAAGCCATGACGACCTTCGAGGCCCTGGGCCGGGAGATCGGCCGTCTCGTCCACGAGAAGAACGCGGCCTATGGGGATTCATTCGGACGGGCCGGGGAGATCCTGGAGATCTTGTATCCCGATGGTGTTCGACCGGATCAATACAAGGACATGCTGGCCGTGGTCCGGATCATCGACAAACTGTTCAGGATAGCCACTGCACGGGATGCGCTTGGAGAAGATCCGTTCAGGGACATCGCAGGTTATGGGCTCCTGGGCGCGGCCAAGCGGCCAAATCGTGACGAGGTGGGCACGGCGGCCCCGAACGCACTCGGCATGGAGGGAGACGAATGAACGTACTAGCGCTTGATCTCGGCACGAAAACCGGATGGGCGACGAACGTCAATGGACATCGATCCGGGACGATCTCGTTCGACTTGAGGCGGGGCGAGTCCCCGGGGATGCGGTTCCTCCGATTGCGATCATGGCTGAACGAGATGGGGGCCCTTCTGGGGGACCTGGACGTGATCGCATTTGAACAGGCCCATCAACGGGGCGGACACGCGACGGCTGTCGCCCTCGGCCTCCAGAGTGAAGTCCTGGCCTTCGCAGCAGAGCACGGGATCGAGACCATGCCGGTCCATACGGCGACGTTGAAGAAGTACGCCACAGGTTCCGGCCGGGCCTCAAAGGAAGACATGATCGAGGCCGCTCGCGCGCGTGGATGGAATCCCGAGGACGACGACGAAGCGGACGCCCAACACCTCTTGGCCTATGCGGAGGCGAACCTGTGAAAAAGGTGAGCGGATGAACCCGCCCTTTTCCCAATGCCTCGACGATCCCCATCTCCTGGGAGACGACTATCAGGGGAAAAGTCGTCGCGGATGGAAGTGTGTCGCTCGGATCCTAGATGGCCTTCCTCCTCGGGACCAATGGGACCTCGATCTCTTCCGCTCGTGCACGGGCCGGAGCAAATGGCCGGAAAGTCGCCCAGATGAGGTCTACCTGGGGATCGGAACCAGGGGCGGGAAGACTGAATTTCTGTCCAAGTATGGGCAGTACTACGCGGCGTTCAAGGAACACAGGCTGTCCCCGGGTGAACGTGGATACATCCTCTGTGTGGGACCGACGAAGCGACAGACGAAGATCCTCAAGAACTACATCAGCGCCGGGTTCAACCGGAATCCGATGCTGCGCCCTCTTCTCCAGAACGAGACGCGGGAGGAGCTGGAGCTGAGTAACGGTGTCGTGGTCGCGGTCCTCTCCAGCGATTACCGATCTCTCCGGGGTTTCACGGGCCTCATGGGCGCGGTCGACGAGATGGCCTATCTCAACATCGAGGGGTCAAAGCCGGACGTGGAGATCGTCCGGGCCCTGCGATCCCGGCTGGTTTCGACCGGGGGGCCGCTGGTCGCGATTTCGAGTCCGTATGCGAAGAGCGGGGAGCTTTACAAGGCGTACACCAAGCATTGGGCCAAAGATGGGGACCCGATCCTGTTTTGGAAAGCCCCGAGTCTCGCCATGAACCCCACATTGGACGAGTCGGTGATCGACCGACTTCGGGAAGAGGATCCCGAGGGATCCCGGGCAGATTTTGATGCTGAATTCCGTAGCGACATTGAATCCTTCATCTCGCGCGAGACGGTCGAGGCCCTCGTAGAGCCCGGGCTCCGGGAGATCCCGCCGATGGAGGGCGTCCGATACCGTGCGTTTTGCGATCCCGCGGGTGGATCGGGACAGGACAGCTTTACGCTGGCAATCGGACACAGGGATACCGACCGGATCGTCCTGGACTGCATCAGGGAACGAAAACCGCGATTCAGTCCTGACGACGTGATTCAGGAATTCGCCGAGACCCTGAAGTCCTACGGGATCGCGTCCGTCACCGGAGACAGGTTCGGCGGGGAATTTCCACGTGAACGGTTCCTGACGCACGGCATCAGGTATGAAGTCGCTGCGAAGCCCAAGACCGATCTTTACCGAGACCTACTCCCGCTCCTGAATAGCGGGGAGGTGGTTCTTTTGGACCACAAGAAGCTGATTGATCAGATCGTGAACCTCGAAAGGCGGATGGGCCGTGGAGGCAGAGATTCAATTGATCACTCTCCGCACGGCCATGACGACTTAGCGAACGCCTTGGCGGGGGTGTGCGGGCTCTTGAGCAAACGTGGAAGCCGCATCATCAGCGGCGCGAAGTTAATCAGTTCAGGGCGCTTCATGCCCTGGGCCAGATAGGAGGCAACTTGTATGCGAGAAGACACAAGACCATTAGACGACATTGTGGCGGCCGTTGCCGAGGCTGGAGGGTCGATCACCGGGGCGGCTGAGACTCTCGGGATCAGCAAACAGGCTGTGTCCAAAAGGCTCCGCGGCGTCCGAGTTCTGCACGAGCAGTGGTCCCGCCGAAACGGTGATGGCAGGAGCGAGGGAGTATTTGAGAAGGATTTCGCGGCCGGCTTTGCGGAGCGGGTGGAGAAGGCTGTCAGTCGCGAAGCCCGGGCGGTCCGGAAGAGGATGGAGGAGCTGGAAGTTTTCTCTGAGCGTCTGGAAGATATGCGCCAGCGATCCGAGAAAGCGGAGCGGGAGGCGGAGGAGCTCTCCAAACGCGCAACTACAGCCGAGGACGTGGATGTTTTGTCTGAGAAGATTTCCCAAGCGCAGTCCACGAAAAAGGCTTTGGAGTCTGTCATCCGCAATGCCCAGACCTTGGTCGGCGAGACGAATCTGGCCCTTGATCAAGCCAAGAAGGCCCTGGAGGCGGCCGCCCGGCGTGCGGTCCTGGCCTGGCGCGAAGACACCCGACGAGAGCTTCTTACCCGCTTGGAGGCGGTTTTGGCCATGGATCGTGTATTTTCAAAAGCCGCGACCAGCGGTTTGAACCGCCTAGGCCAGGAACAGGGGTTGCCTCTGTCGGCCGGAATCCTCGGCTTGTGGGAAAGCAACCTGCTTCCGCCGGATGGCAAGGTTGAGGAGGTTGTACGCGATCTCAAGCAAGCCCTAAACGCACCGGCGGAAGCCGAGAAGCGCCGTGCCGAGGCGGTGGAGTATGAAGAGAGATTCAAGCATAGCAGTCCGCACCGGATGATGCGGGCCAAGCGGTGAGGGAGGTGAAACATGGAAGATCATCCGATGATGACCGTCCTAGAGAAGGCTGTAAAACACGGGATCATCAAGATTGAGGACATCGAGAAGGCAATCCGCGCGACAGGAAGCGACCGTGAGACCAAGCTGGAAGAGCTTGGAGCCCTGATTGTGAAGGAGCTCCCTGGTGGAGACAGGAAACCCTCGGACGAGGAGCTTGAGGCCCTGGGCCTGGAGATCGCGAAGATGGCTAACGAGGGCTCGGATTCTTCCGGGGACGAATCGGAGGCCCTGGGCGCTGACATCGCAAGGAGGGCGAATGGAAAATAGTCACAAGAAAGGAGAAGCGCCATGATGGCAGGGATTCTTGGACCTTTTACTCACGAATGGCCTGAAAGCCAGCACAAAAACCTTTTTGCCGGGGGAGCTGACAGCCCCACCATACCCGGGACTTTGGCCTCCGGGAACAACCTGAAGAAGGGGGCGATCCTGGAGAAAAGTTCAAGCAAGTATACCGTGGTATCGACCCCGGCCAACGCATGCGCGGTTCTGGCTCAGGATTGCAATGCGTCGGGAGACGACGCCGATTGCTTCGTTTACCTCGGTGGTCACTTTCATTACGAGGATCTCGAATGGCCGACTATGAGCGCGGCGGACAAAAAGATTGCACTGGAGGCTTTGGCCAATGCTGGAATCACGGTTGACACAGACATCACGAAAGTCGAGGCCACAGCGTAACGGTTTCCGGCCAGGGCGCGCGGTTTCCTCCGCAGGCAGCCCGCCGGGGCGCGCGCCCCTCTTGTCCTCCCCGGCGGGCATTAACCTTCATCTGGGGCTATGATGAACACTCAACCTGCTACACGTACTGATCCTATCCAGGCCGAAATCTCCGCCCGGATTCACTTGATGAATCCGCCTTTGGATTTTACCGAGGAGGTCAAAAGAGCTCTTACTTTTCCAAACCCGAAATACCTTGAGGCTGAGCGGATGGGTCGCTGGACCGGGAACATTCCGCGCTACTTGGTAGCCTATGAATCCACGCGGAACGGGCTCCTTATCCCTCGGGGGTTCGGGCCCCGGCTCCTGGCCATGGCCGACTATTGCGGCTTGGAGGTCACTTTCCAGGACCAGACCCGGGTTCTGCCGGAGGTGGATTTCCACTTCAAGGGAACGCTGAGGCCCTTCCAGGAAGAAGCCGTGAAGGACATCCTGAGCCGCCCCATGGGGACCCTGGCCGCGCCGACGGGATCGGGGAAGACCATCATTGCCCTGGGCGTGATTGCCGAGCGCAGGCAGCCGGCCTTGGTAGTGGTTCACACGAAAGAGCTCTGAACCAGTGGATCGAGCGCATCGAGGCCTTCCTTGGGATCCCGCCCGAAAAGGTCGGGGTGATTGGTAATGGCAAGAGGACCGCAGGAAGACGGATCACCGTAGCCATCGTCAATATCCTCTACAAGTGCGCCGATCAGGTAGCCCCGAGGATTGGGCATGTCATAGTCGATGAATGCCACCGGACCCCAAGTCGGGCCTTTACAAAGGTCGTGACGGCCTTTGATGCCCGGTACCTCCTAGGTCTATCAGCAACGCCCTGGAGGCGGGATCGGCTTGGGAAGTTGATCTACTGGCACCTTGGGGACCGCGTTCACAGCGTCGAGCCAGGGATCCTGCAGCGTTCTGGTGACATCCTCCGAGCGAAAGTAGTTTGGCGAGAGACCTCCTTCGAGACCCGATACGATCCTTCGGATGACTATTCCAAGATGCTCAGCGAATTGACCAGGGATCAGACTCGGAACGAGTTCATTACCCAGGACGTGGCCGAGGGCGACCGAGGCATTGTGCTTGTACTGACTGACCGTAAAGAGCACGTGGCCGCCCTCAGAGACCTCCTGGAGGCCCGGGGAGTGGCCACAGTGACCTTGACAGGAGACATGAATACCACGGCAAGGGCCGAGGCTTTGGAGGCCCTCAAAACCGGCAAATCGCGCGTTCTCGTGGCCACAGGGCAGTTGATCGGCGAGGGCTTTGACCTCCCGGCCATGAGCATGCTGCTTCTCGCAACGCCGATCAGGTTCGACGGCCGGGTCCTCCAGTACCTCGGCCGGATCCTGAGACCCGCACCCGGGAAGGACCGGACCGTGGTCTTTGATTACGTTGACGTGAACGTGGGGCCCCTTCGGGCTTCGGCAAAAGCCCGGCGGCGAGTGTATGAAGATATGATTATAAACTAGAGTTAAGTTAAGGTTTCTCTGAATAAGCCTCTCTGACTAATTCTTTAATAGCCTCAAGATGTTCATTTGTTTTTCCAGAAACGCAAAAAATAAACATAGAAAGAAATAAGCTAAATACTTCTTTTGATAAACAAACATCCGATGGTTCTATAGAGGCAGGAGACTTATCAACAACGAACTGCACGCGATCAAATCGGGCAATACCTTCTTTGAATCTTCTTGATGGGGGAAGGTAAAAAAACTGTCTATACAGGAGGCATTTAGTTCGCTCAACTATTTTTGGTATAAAACCAGGGCCGTACTGTTCTTTCTGAACACTGTAACATGGGATAACAAAAATACAAGGTTGCTGCTGATGTTTCTTTCTTTTTTTACGCAATATATCATCAATCTCAGGGTAGCAATCTACTTCATTACCTAAAATGACAGCTGGACGTTTTTTGCAAGTTTGAGCAATAAGTTCTTCATTAGAATGCATATTTAAGTCTTTTATAGGAAGGGAGCGATCTCTTGTCTTAAAGTCACTTCCTTGATTTGCTAAGCGAAGTTCGAATTTTATTTCTTCATGCTCTTCAGGAAGATTTCGTTGTACATCAAGAATGCGAGGAATTGGGTCAGGGTTAGGAACTGGCACCTTACAAATTTGTCCCGGCTTGAATTCCCTAGGTGCAACACTTGTAAAGAACTCATCTTTAGAATATAGCTGAGTTATACTCATTTTTCTATATTAATTTTAGCGATTCCTTTTAAGCCCACTCCTAACTCGTCTCCATCAATCATTTGAATAAATTGGTAATAGGCATCATCCTTGTATTTTCTTGTTTCATATTCGTCTTGGATCAAATGTTGTCGAGCTTCGGTCATCTCATCACTTAATTCCTTTATTTTTTGCCGAGCTAGTTTAATAGTTTCCTTGGACAATTGCCGTATTCTGGGTTTTGGTGTCTCATCATATCTAGTTATTCTGCTAAAATCTAAAAGGTCTCCTTTTTTAACATTATTCATTGGCTCAGTATAAAAATAAACATAATCGAGAAGCAATGGTGTATCATCTCCAAACATGCGTATAGCATGTTGTAGCTGTGCTATTACACCAATATCAACAAATTCTGTTACTTTATTAGCTTTAGGATCTTGACATGTAAAAACATTATATTGTTTTTCTATATCAAAGGAACTCTCATGAATTTCTTTAGAAATTAGCCCTCTATTTACAGCTTCCTCTATGGATTCCATGGCTTCTGTGCAATAAGGCCCGTAGTGTATAAATCTCCAAGGGAACTTCGTGAGGGTCCCGCCCCCTTTGAGTCTAGCGTAATACAGATCAGTCAAATACAGGAATTTGACTAGGCGGTTAGTTGTCAAACGGAAACCATTTTCAGTAGCATACCAAGCAATATATCTTATTATATCAATAGGTTGCATCGGACTCTCAAGTGGTGTGATCTCTTTTAGTCGTGTGAAAATCTATTCGACTGTGCTGTACATGTCAAGCGATGATAGGGGGATCGGCAAAAAATAAGCAAACATTAGAGAGGAAGAACGAGGCTACGAAGCAGGGCCGGATCCCGTTCGCCAAGGAAGATCTCCGCAAATCTGTCCAGGTGTAGCACATATTATTGCACAATATATTCAGGAGTTTAGTTCATTTGATAATCCGATCCATAATCTGCCAACTGCCAGCTTGCAGAGGATATAAATGCCTCAAGAGTATAATTCCTACAAAGCAAAAACAAAACATAGTATGCTATCAAAAAGAACAATAAATTGACCTAAAACGTTAAATAAGATCATTAACTTGGTTTTGGGATCCTAGATAAACATGCAGGACAAGTACAATTTGGATTCACGGTTTGTTTGTGAGAGAGGCCATGGTATATTTGGTTATGAAAGTCAAATTTGCCTTCTATGCAATTGAAATAAGATAGATCATGATATGAATATCTTCGAAAAACAGAATAGGCAATATGATCAGCCATCTGAATAAGCCTTGAGGCTTTTGAATCAACAAAAAATGGTACTTCTCTTATGTTTCTTAGTGCTCTCCACCTAGTACCTTCTTTTCTGAAATCAATTGAGAGATGCTGAAGGGTTTTTTCATATGCACTTTTGTCAATAACAATAAGACCCTTATGTGATATATCTTTTTCATGATATAGCCTATCGAGATACATATCGAATCTGCTTACAATATCCTCAAATGCAAGTTCTACTGGATTGTGGTTACTAAAAGAGTCTTTATGTATCGAAGTAGCAAACAGAACTGTGGACTGGTATGAATCACTGAGAATGTCTAATACCGACTTTATTAAGTTAATTCTTTCATTCTTTTTTTTGAACTTATCCCATGGCTTTGTTTTGCCTCGAAAGATCTCTGATGCGTGAAAGTCAACACTGCTCGGATCAGCAGAATCAATACTCTTTGCAAGTGAATCCAATTTATTTGATAACCAATAAAGGCTTTCCTCGGGTATGCATATTCCTCCAAGTACAAAATGGCTCTCTTGCTTGTTTCCTGGCGAACCTGAGTCATCCAAATAAAGCATGTACATCGCTTCTCCCCATAATTTAACTTATTGCAGCCAAAAAAAACCCATTCTAGCCGTTGAACTAGAATGGGCATTATTAAGCCGGGTGGGCAGAGCCCATCCGACCGCGCTATGCAGCCGTCCCGACCGATCTGCAGCCGAGGGAGCAAGACTCCTTCGGATCGCCCCAGTACGCAACCCTCTCAACCGCATATTAAATATCGTCATGAAACCCTAATTTGTCAACCTTTTTTTCATGAGCTCCCGTTTAGGCCCGCCAAAGTCATGGCCCTTAGCATAAAGGTCTCCCTGTAATCAAAATGAGTATGAGACCGTACCATTGTAGAGTAGTGTCCATCCATAAATCCGGATTTTTGGACTCCGGCCGGGCGGAAAACCAGG
>CAZYJR010000029.1:0-49697 GCA_964647905.1 uncultured Desulfobacterales bacterium
CTTCACGTGCTGATCCGTTGGAGGATCAGTATTCAACCGAATTCTGACGCCGTAGATAATTTCAGATAACGTCCGTGTTCCGTCGTTGACTGCGGTTCGACATCCATCTTGTTGCCGAGCAATCCGGACGGCAAGTCGCCCGGGCCACCCTGAAAACCACCTCTCCTTTTTCCTTCTCCATTTCGCCCGGCTTCCAGGCATGTGAGCCGCTTGAAAGAGCCTTGCCTTCGGCACCTGAGTTCCATCCACTCGATCCGGTCACCGGGGGGGCCGCAGGGGCGGATTTCAACCCAGCCCTACACAGGACGTTGAGGTTGTGACCGGGGATGGTATACCGCCGCCGGCTTGATGGTTCGACCCGACCTGGACCTTCCGGGGCGACCCCTTGGTAGGCCGTTGGTCGGGCGAGGCGCTTCGGAACAATTTTACCGCCAAAATATCGCGTGGGCGATAGTTATTGGGGATGCACCCGAGTAATGTTTGTATTGATAAGATTTCTGTCTGCTTTTTGTGTCACTCTTAAAATTTTTTGAATGAAAGGAGAAAATTATGCGTTTAACATTCAAGATTCTGTTCTTGTGTGTGGTCGTTGCCGGCCTGTGCTTCGCCCAGCCGGCGCTCGCGGCGGACTACCCGGATCATCCCGTAAAAATGCTTACCATGGTGGGGCCGGGCGCCCAGATCGACCTGTTGACCCGCAGGTTGGCTGATGAACTCAGCGCCGAACTGGGGCAGCCCGTGCTGGTGAGCAACAATCCGGGCGGTTCCCACGGGAGCGTCATGACCGCCGACTTGGCCGCCGCCAAGCCCAATGGGTACACCGTGGGCGTATCGGCTACGGCCGCCTTTACCTACACCCCCCATCACGTAAAAACGCGTTACTCCATCGACGATTTCACCTTCATTTCCATGCTGGGACTCAACCAGAGCGGTATCGTGTGCCAACCCAGCCGGCCCTGGAAAACCCTGAAGGACGCGCTTGACTGGGCCCGGGAGAACGACGAGGCGTTGACCTACATGTTCCAGGGCTCCGACGACCGGGACGTGATGAAGCGCATCGCCGCCAAGGAAGGGGTCAAGCTTTCCCTCATGCCCAGCACCGGCGGTCCTTCGGTCATCCAGGCCGTCATGGGCGGACATGCCGACCTGGGTCATCTGGGCGCCATTTTGTTCGAATATGTACGGGGCGGCAAATTGAGCCTGCTGGTCGCCACCACCCCCGAGAGGCTTACGAAAATTCCGGATGTACCCACCTTGCGGGAACAAGGCTGGGACGAATCCGTGGAAATGTTCGTCGTGCTGGCCGCGCCCAAGGGTGTGCCCGATAACGTCCTCAACCGGCTGGAAAAGGCCATGGGCGTCCTAGCCGAGGACGAAGAGTTTCGGAATTACATCGCCGAAGACCTGAAAATGCGCCCTCAGCCTTTCGGCAGGGATTATGCCGAAAAGTATATGAAGGAAGCCTGGGAGCGCTTCGGCCGTCAAGCCGAACAAAGCCAGTAACAAAAGATAAGACAACCGATAGAGGTCCCCTTTCGGGACCTCTATCGCCGTTAAGAGCCAGATGTACTAAATGAATTCGCCGGACTGCAGAAGGCGGAGCCGGAACGTTTGTAAGAGACAATGAAATAAAATCCGTGGCACTTGAACAAATTGTTTCCCGATTTCCATCTTTACCGTGCCGAGAAAGGCTCGGGCTACGGGTAAAAGCTGCGAGTTGGCTCGTAATCGGATTTCAAATCAAATATTTCCCTTTTTACGCTTTTGTTGGCAGGCTATTGTGAAAACAGTGTATACTGAAAAATAATAGGGAGATATGATATGACGAAAAGAAAACGTGACAATCTTGTCTACGGCGGCCTCGCTGCGGGCAGTGTAGTCTTTCTGCTGTGGGTCATTCCAACCTACACGCCCCCATATCCAGGTTACGGCGTTCCGGCGTCGCTTGTACCCAATGTGGCTGTGGGCGTCATATTGGGGCTCTCGGTCCTGGCGCTGTTGCGCGATCTGGCGGCATTTTTGGCGGAAAGGTCGAAAGGACCGAAGCCCCCCGAAAAAATCGCGCCCGGCGACAAGGTGCATTTGGGCCACTTTCTCCTGTTCATGGTCCCCTGCGCCCTGCTCATGTCCGGCATGCAATGGATTGGTTTTATCCCGGCCGGCATCGCGTTTATGCTGTTGATCCAATATCTTTGCGGACAGCGTAAACCCATTACGGCTTTGATTGTGACGGTTGTCACAGTCGGCGGCTTGTATGGAGCCATGCGGTACGGGCTTTCGGTCCCCATGCCGTAAACCGGATACATTTCCGAGTTGGAGTAAACTAACGATGGAATATGTCATTCCAGGTATTTTAGACGCGCTGCAGCTTTCCAATCTGCTGTTTGTTCTCGTGGGAGTCACTGCGGGTATGGTGATGGGGGCCATTCCGGGTATTAACGGCCCGATGGCCATCGCCCTGTGCATTCCGCTGTCATACTATATGTCCACCGTGACAGCCATCGGCTTTCTGGTCGGGCTCAACAAAGGGGCTTTTTTTGGGGGCTCCATCTCCGGCGTGTTGCTCAATACGCCGGGCACGCCCGAAGCCGCGGCCACCACCTGGGACGGTTACCCCCTGACTTTACAAGGGAAAGGGGAAAAGGCCCTGATTATGGCCCTGTATGGGTCCGTTTCCGGGGACGCCTTTTCGACCGTGGTGCTTATTCTGGTGGCCGCCCCGCTGGCGGCGGTGGCCATGTACATGGGGCCGCCGGAAATCTTTGCCCTTATCTGCCTGGCTTTGACCATCATCGCCGGTCTGGGAACCACCTCTCTTCTACGCGGCCTTATAGCCGCCGCGATGGGAATTCTGGTCGCCACCGTCGGTACGGAACCGGTATCCGCCCTGCCGCGCCTGACTTTCGGTATTTACCAGTTGGAAAGGGGGATAGCGCTTGTCCCCGTCGGTATCGGGATGCTGGCTTTTGCGGAAATTCTGGTCCAACTGGAGGAACATATCAAACAGGGCGACAACGCCCAGTGCACCTTGACATTCTCCACAAAACGGGAAGACCGCCGCGTCTCCTGGGCCGAATACCGCAGCACCATCAGAACACTACTACGTTCGTCCATTGCCGGTACGGCGGTTGGCTCCATGCCCGGACTCGGCGCGCCGGTGGCCTCGTTCTTCGCGTACGACCGGGCAAAGAAGAGTTCCAAGAATCCCGAAGAGTTCGGCAGGGGCAAGCTGGACGGCATAGCCGCCTCGGAGTCCGCCAACAGCGCCGTCTGCGGAGCCAGCCTCATCCCTTTGTTCACTTTGGGGATTCCGGGGAATGTGGCCGCCGCCCTGCTTATCGGCGCCTTCATCATCCACGGTATGATTCCCGGTCCCTTGATGTTCGAAGAGAATGCGCAGTTCATCTACTCCATATATGGCAGTTTGATCCTGGCCAATCTCTTCCTGCTCGGCGTCGGCCGCGTCGGGATGGAAATGTTCTGCAAGGCGGTGCAGGCGCCGCCTCCTATCCTGTATCCCATTATTATTTTCACATGCATAGTGGGCTCTTATTTGGCCAAGTATAACGTTTTCGATGTGAATTTAATGCTATTTTTTGCCTTTCTCGCATACTTTATGAGAAAGTTCGGTTATTCCCATATAAGTTTCATCATCGGATTTATTCTGGCTCCCATCTGGGAAACGGCGCTTCAGCAAGTCATTATCTCGTCACAATACGACCCGTATATGATTTTCACCCGTCCAGTGGCATTGATTCTATTCGCTCTTACGATTTTCGTCGTCTACAAGACGACCGTGGGAGAAATGAGAAAATCGAAGAAAAAGGCCGCAGAGGAGGCCGGTCAAAGCCAAGAGTAAATGAAAAGAGAAGGGGCAAAAATGAAGTCCGCCAGCATTGAGAAGGGTCGGTTTTATCTCGAATGGCTCGAAGAACGGGCCGGTGAGGCTCCCCAATACCTCCGTTGGTCTCAGCCCGCTTCGAACATCTGCCTCGACTTTCACGGCGACCCTGTTCGAGCCCAATTGACGGTCTTTTCCGACGGAAACCATCACATGGCTCTTCGGGAAAGCCTGGACCGGTTCGTCCAGCAAAACGAGGGTCTGCCAGGGATTTTTTACGCCACGACCCCGCCGGGTCCCATTGTAAACCTCCTCCGAAACGGCGGCCTGCAAATGGGAAACCTGATCGTCAGCGTCTCCCCCCATGTCTTCATCGGCCCCCCCAACGTCCTGGACAACCTGGTCGCGGACGGATTCATGCCCGGTCATGTTCCCTTCGTCCGAAACCAGGGCAACATTCTGCTGGTAAAAAAAGGCAATCCGAAAAAGATTCTGGAAGTGTCGGACCTCACGAGAGAGGATATCCGGCTCTTCCTCTCCAACCCCGACACGGAGAAGGTCAGTTTTACGGCCTACTACAACACGCTGAAAGCCATGGCCCCGCACCCCTCCGACGCCCCGGGCTTTCCGGACGACAAGATCGAGCGGGGCGAAGTCGTCTTTGGAACATGCATCCACCACCGCGAGGCGCCCCAGGCCGTGGCCGACGGATCGGCGGACGCAGCAGTGGTCTTTTACCACCTGGGTTTGCGCTATACCCGGATATTCCCGGACATTTTCGAATTGGTCCCCTTGGGCGGAAGCGTGGAAAATCCGGAGCCCCCGCCGGGCAACGTCGTGGGCCAAACGCACATGGGGTTGGTGGGAGACGGCGGCGCGTGGGGCCGAAACCTGATTTCCTTTCTCGGCTCCAAACAGGTCATGGACATCTATCGTCACCACGGCCTGCGTCCTGCGGGCGAATAGCCGCCTGCAGGGAGCCTGGGAATCCGACCGCAATTTCCACCATAAGAACGAAAACGCTGCTTGTTCTTCGGCTCACCCGAAAGAGGTAAGGCCCAGCGAAGAGCATGGCGGACAAGCGACCATGGCGCCCGGCCAGGTTGTAAGGGGGAGTTTGAAACAGGCCCTTACTGCGTCAACGTCAGTTTTATGTCGGATATTGCAGTTGGATTAGCACCAATGTTGCAAGTACTCGTCATTCCCGCGAAAGCGGGAATGACGAACAGTTACCTTTGCAATGAAATAAAAATGCATAATTCGGTTTCAACCGAAATCTGCGTAAAGCCCAAAGAATCCGGCCCCGGGTGGGAAAACCGGGGCCGGTGGGGTTGGGGGAGGTGGGGTGGCGTGGGGGGTTAAATTTTAAAGGGATTGGGTCCCATTTCCTTTAGGGCGGCCACATAGTTTTTGAGGGTCCCGGCGTATCGCTTTGCATCGCGGGGGCCGATCTCCTCGAAGGATACCCTTTCGGGCTCCACCTTCATATTTCTCAGCTTGTCCGCCAGATCGTCGCTGCGTTTATGGATGAGTTCGTTCCCTCTGATGTAGTGGCAGGTTCCATCGGGACATGCGCCGACGTACACCCCGTCGATACCATAGGACAGGGCGTCGGCCAGCAGCGCGTTATTCACCGCGCCGGCGCAAGGCACGCTCATGGCCACCACGCCCGGCGGCACCAGCCCCTGTTTCTGAGCGGAACGATGCGCCAGCCAGGCGTCGTTTTCGCATAAGAAGGCGCAGACGATCGGCTCCTTCTCGGGCATGAACGTGTTTTCGAACAGCACTTCGATCTGGGAAGCATACTGCTTGATGGTGCTGTCTCTGAGGTCCACGGCGATCTTGGGGCAGATGCCCATGCAATTGCCGCACTGACGGCACCGGGCCAGGTCCCAAACCGGGATATCCTTTTCGTTGAAGACCAGAACACCGAAGGGGCATTCCTCGACACAGCGGCCGCAGGAATCGCATTTTTTCTCGTTCAACTCCGGGTAAGTCGGCTTGACCGTCAGGACGCCTTCCAGGAAAGGCAGGGCCCGCATGGCCGCCGAGACCCCCGATTCCACCGACTGCGAGACATTCATGGGTTCGCGGGCGCAACCGGCGGCGAAGAGTCCAGTGCGTTGGGTTTCGGCGGGGTAGCACTGCCGGTGGGACTCGAAGAATCCGTATTCATCCGTCGGCATTCCCAGCACCCGCCCGGCCTCCAGACCGCCTTGGGAGGGTTTAATGCCCCCGGCCACCACCAGCAGGTCCATCTCCGTCCGCACCCGCCGGCCAAGGGCTTCGTCCAGGCTCTCGATGACGACCTTACCGCTGTCGGCGTCGAAACCGACCTGCGCCGGCCGTTCGCGGATGAACACCACGTTGCCGCCGTCGCGGACTTCGCGGTATGTACGTTCGTCAAACCCCGGCGTGCGTATGTCCATGTAATACACAGCACAGTTGACGTCCGGGTTTCTGCGCCGCAGTTCTTGGATCTGTTTGAGTGTGGCCGAGCAACAGACGCCGGAGCAGTAGTCCAGATGCTCCTCGTCCCGGCTGCCGGCGCACTGGATGAAGCCCACCGTCCGGATCTCGCCGGGCGAAAAGCCCTCCAGCCGTTCGGTATACGGGTCCTCCAGGGCCAACAGGCGTTCCATCTCCAGGCTGGAGACGACATTGGGGTATTCGCCGAATCCGTATTCCCGCACACGTTCCAGTTCGTACAGGTCCCAGCCTGTGGCGGCCACGATGGCGCCGGCGGTGACGGTTTCCACCGTCTCTTCCTGGTCGAAGGCCAAGGCGTTGTTGGGACAAACGTCGGCGCAGGCGCGACAACCCTCGGGACAGTGCTCCCGCTCCACCACGTACGTGACCGGCTGGGGCATGGGTGCGGCCGGATGGATGGCCTTGCGCCGGAAACGGGGCGGACGTTCGGCCGGCGGCACGGCGACTTCGCGCAGAGCTCGCTCTTCGGAAAACCCCGAGTCGGCGTCAGACCCTCCCCCGCCCTCGTCGGAGTCCGAGGCCCGGTCCGACCGACCCTCCTCATCCGCTTCCTCAGTTTCTTTCGCTTTCCAAAGCTCGGCCAGCACCTCGTCGGGCAGCTTACAGCCGGGCTGAGGAACGGTATCGTCCAAAACCACCGGGCAGGCGGCCAGGCACAGGCCGCAGCCGTCGCAGTCTGCGGTGACATAGCGGGGGGCGCGGCGCACGGTCAGCTCGAAATTGCCCGGCGACCCGTCCACCCGTTCCACCTTCGACAGCGTGCGCAGGTCGAAAAGGTCCGAGTCCATCAGGTCGAACAACACGTGCTCCAATCCGCAGCGCGGATCGCACATGAGGGGGTAGAACCGGGCCAACTGGGCGACCTTGCCGCCCACGCCGGCGGCCTGCTCCACCAGGGTCACGGGCTTGCCCGCCTTGATCAGCGTGGCCGCCGCATGCAGGCCCGTCACCCCCCCGCCGATAACGGCTACCCGTTCGTTGGCGGGCAGTTCCATGGCTTCCAGCGGGGCCAGGTTCTTGGTGCGGGCGACGGCCATCTTAACCAGGGCCAGGGCCTTTTTCTGCCGAACGAACTCGTCGGTTTCCGCGTGCAGAAGCCCCTGATCCTCGGGGTCGAACCAGTGATGCATATAAGGGTTCAACCCGGCCTCAGCCAGCATATTGACCACGTCGGTCTTGAAGGCGTCGGGAAACGATCCGATCCAAAGGACGCGGTCCCATTCTTCGGACCTCAGTCGCCCCTCGACAACCTCGGCAACGGCCTCTTTGGACAGCTCCGAGAGAACCTCGACGTTCTTGACGCCCTTGACCTTCCCGGTCTTCCCGGCGAGCGCTTCAAGGTCCAGGGAGCCGCTCAGGCGGCCTCCCCGATCGTTGAAGAACACGCCGATTTTCGGAGTGATCTTGGCCATGGGTACTAATCCGTACGGTTCTTGTACCTGTAACGGGTGACGTTGCCGTTAATATCCTGACAGGTCCAGGTGATGGTATTGGTGCCTATCATGGGAACCAGCGAGGCCCCGTGATAGCCGATCTGGAACGGGGTCCGGGTTTCAATGGCCCCCACGGGACATGCCTTGGTGCATGACATGCAGTCCCAGCAGTGACGGAGGGGACGGCAGTACGCTTTGCCCTTTTCGTTGAGCGTCATGAGGTTGCCGGGGCAGATTTGTTCGCACAGGGGTTCGTCCTCACCCTTGCAGCCGTCACATTTTTCCCAATTTACTTTTGGCGGCATTTCTTATCCTCCATGAATGGTTTTCGTTGTGAAGAGCCCGCCCTATTCCTCGATAATTCTGTCGTAAGGGCGGGTGAAAACCTCGATTTCTCCGGTTTCCGGGTTCTTCCTGGACTCCACAAAACAGTTGAAGTTTTCGTCGTCGCGCTCGGGGTAGTCCGGGCGGGTCTGCCAGCCGTTCCAGCGGGTCTCCTTACGCCCTTTGAGGTGGTGACAGAGGATTTCGGCCACGTCGATGCGGTCGAAAACCTCGTGGGCGTGCATCAGCTCGTGCAGGTCGGAAGCCATGATATATTCCTTGGATTGTTCTTGCAGCATTTTGATATGCCGCAAGGCGTAGTCCAACTGCTCTTCGTTGCAGCGGTAGAATTGGGAAGTGCCCCCGGCGTATTCGTCCATCACCCGCTGGAGGCGTTCCTTGACCTCTTCGGGCGATAGGCCGTCGAAACCCTCTTCGCGGAACAGCGGGGCGAAAATGCGGGCCTTCTCTGCTTCCACCTGGACCTCGTCGATATTTACGTCGCCGTTGGCTCCGATAAACTTGACAGCCCCGCGGGTGGCCAGCTTGCCTTCGGCCGCGCAGCCGCCCACGAACTTGTTGGGGTTGCCGCCCGCGGTCTCGCCCGCGGCGAACAGCCCGGGGATGGTGGTCATACGTTCAAGGTCCACCCAGTACCCGGAGCCGGTGTGACCGCCCACGATGTAGGGATCGGAACCGAAAACCTCGACGGGCTGTTCCGTAGGGTCGAGGCCGTTGGAGGCCAGGAAGAGCACGAAAGCCGGACGCTCGTTCAGATAGTCCGTGAGCATCTCCTTGCACTCGTCCTCGTCGATGTGGGTGGTGTCCACGTAGGTGGGACCGCGTCCCTCCCGCCACTCCTCCATGGGCGCATTGGCGCGGATGTACCGAGGGGCCTTGTCCCCGCCCATGTGGGCGTAGTTTTTCTCGAGGAAGTATTCCCCCTTGGCATTCATCATCTTGGCCCCCAAGGCCACGGAGACGGTGTCCACCGGACCGCAGAAATCTTTGGTCCGGGCCGCAACCCAGCGCTGTTCCATGGAAGTGAATTCCGCACCCTTGCGCAGGCCGATGGCGTAACCGCTGCCCACGTTGAACGGGCACATCCAGGTCATTTGGTGAGAGGAGGTGCCGTCGGAGGTGTAAGACTTGTAAAGGCCGCAGGCCCCGCCCGTCGAGACGATGGCGGCCTTGGACTTGAAGACGTAGAACTTGCCGTCGCGCACGCCGAAGCCCATGGCGCCGGCGCAACGGTCGCCGTCCATGATCAGGGCCGTGGCCACGATGCGGTTGTATACCTCGGCCGACTCCATGGCTTTCTCGGCCATGATCGGTTTCAGTTGCTCGCCGTGAATCGAGATATCCCAAGAGCCGCGGTATCGCGGATGCTCCCCGTCCTCGTCATACAGAATGGGGAGACCCCACTCTTCCAACTCCTCGACGCATTGGTTCAGTTCCTGAGCGTTGGAAAGGGCCAGGTCCTCCCGTATCGGACCGCCGCCGACCTGTGAGCGCGACCAGCGGACCAGGTCCTCGGGGGTCTTGCCTTCCCACGTAGGTATGTAGGTGTTCAGGGCGTCCATACCCGCGGCGCAGGCGCCGCTGCGCTTGATGTTGGCCTTCTCCATGATCACTACGTTCAGGTCCGGGTTTAGCTGTTTGGCCTCGTACGCGGCAAAGCACCCCGCGTTGCCGCCGCCAACGATAAGCAGATCGCACTCGATCGTCTTGCTCTCCACCTCATCGAGGCTTTTTGGCAATACTTTCGCCATGGTATCCTCCTGTCATTGTGTTCTTGTCAGGCCGCCCCTGGTCCGAAGCGGTCTCTCGAAAGAGCCGTTCCACCTTTTACGGGCGGATATGCTGCGACAGCAAAAAAATGATTTCCCGCGGCCGTGCGACGGTGTGGGGCTCCTTCCGACGCTTAAATCCAAAATATAGCCTTCAAGCTTTTTAAAATATCGTGCACACGATGACTGCGATTTTTTTTCTGCGGTATTCTATTCATTAATCGATTGGGAGAATCCGAACTCCACAATAACGAGAACGCCTGCTTGGACCGCTGGAGAGGGAGCCATGACGTTCAATATCCTTTTGACAATCGCCCTGGGCATCTGCGTAATCGGGCTGCTGACGCGGGCGGCCCGCTGGTTCGCAGGAGGGGTGACCACCGAAGACCGTGACCTGCCCGCGAAAATCCGTATAAAACGAACTTTCGTCACCGCCCTTAAGGCCCCGTTCGGGGCAAACATATCCGCGGTGTTCAAAGGGCTGGTTCTCGACGGTTTGTTACAGGCTCGCCTCTTCCGTGCGGACCGGCTTCGTTGGCTGGCCCACTTCCTCATATTCTGGGGTTTCATACCCCTGCTGATCCTCCACGCCATGGACGGAAGCATCACCGCCAATCTTTTTTCCGGATACGAGTCCACCCTGAACCCTTGGCTTTTTTTGCGAAACCTGTTCGGCTTGATGGTCCTGGTGGGCCTGGCGCTGGCCGTCGTCCGCAGATTCACCTCTCGTTCGCGTCTTAAGACGACGGCTATGGACGTGGCGCCTCTTGTTCTGATCGGGGCCATTGTGTGTTCCGGATTTTTTATCGAGGGCGCGAAAATCGCCTCGCGTAGCGAGTTCTACCGGATGGTCGAGGAGTATTACGGCTCTCCCGAGTCCGAGGTCGTGGCCGCCCTGGAGGCGTATTGGGCGACCGAATACGGTCTGGCGGCCGCCGAACCGGGCCTCGAGTACCCGGAGGAACAGTTGGAGCTGGGCCGGGAGGTCAACGAATTTTCCTGCATCGCCTGTCATTCCCGACCCCAGTCGGCGGCGGTCAGCTATGGTGTTTCCCGTCTGCTCACGCCGGTAAGCCGCAATAAAGACAGCGGCGGCTTCGTATCGTTCGCCTATTGGCTGCACGTGTTGATTTTCTTCGGCGCCTTGACCTGGCTGCCGTTCGGCAGGATGCGCCACGCCGTAACCAGCCCGCTCAGTCTCATCGCCGATAGATACCGCAGCCCCGCTCCCGACGCCCCGCTTCGCGCCGTGAAACGCATGCTGGCCGTGGACGCCTGTACCCACTGCGGTCTGTGTTCGGACAACTGCTCCGTTGGAATATGCGCCTCTGTCCTGAATAACCGCTACATCCTGCCCTCGGAAAAACTCGCCGCCCTGGGCCGAGGCCCAGCCGGCGGAAACGGCGACGCCAAAAGCCTCCTGGAGGGCCTTACGGTATGCACCGACTGCCTGCGCTGTACGGGCGTCTGCCCTGTGGGCATCGACCTGCAGGACCTATGGGACGCGGCCCGCGACGACCTGCTGGCCCAGGGCATAGTCGATGTCTTCGCCCTCTCCCCCCTGGACATCCACCGGTCGGAGGTCTTTGCCGATTCCTTTGCCGCGGCCCAGGAACGTTTGGAGGCCTTCCGGCGCGGGGCGTTCGGCGAAGCGGGTGAAAGAGACGTTTACGACGCCGCCGATTACGGCGGGCTCCTCCGGTCCGCGGTCGACGACGGTATATTCCGGCTCTGCTTCAGTTGCAAAACATGCACCTCGTCGTGCCCCATCCTGGGACTCGAAGGTCTCGAAGAATTGGGCTTGGCCCCCCACCAGATCGTCCACGCCACGGCGCTCGGCCTCGACGATCTCGTCGCCTCCTCGCGTATGCTCTGGGCCTGCACCGGCTGCTACCGCTGCCAGGACAACTGCCCCCAGGGGGTGCGGGTGACCGATTTGCTCTATGCTCATAAAAACAAGGCGCTCGCCCGGATGAAAGGCGCGGCGCCCGCGAAGGAGAGCTAACATGGCTTATGCGATGTTCAGATGCTGCGTGACGGCAAACCATCTCCCCGAAATCGACGTGTCGACCGACGTCCTGCTTTCCCGGCTTGGGATCGAGACCGTGGAAGACATTGGATTCGGCTGCTGCGGATATCCCCTGAAAAACGTGGATATGACCGCGTCACTGGCCGCCTCGGCCAGAAACCTCGCCCTGGCCGAGCGCGAGGGGAAGCCCATTCTGACCACGTGCGCCTGTTGTTACGGCACCCTCCAACACGCAGCACGCCTGCTCAAGGACGACACTCTGCGGGCCAAGGCCAACGAAAGCCTGGCCCCGGAAGGACTATCCTACGGCGGAAGGGCCGTGGTGCGGCATCTCCTCCATGTACTCAAAGACGATGTGGAGCTCGACCGCATCGCAAGCGAAGCCCGCGCCGCCCACGCCTACCGGAATGTCGTCGTTCAATACGGCTGTAAACTGCTGCGGCCCAATCTGCCCTCGGAGCTCGTGTCGCCCGGCTCGGAGCCCTTTTTCGAACGGCTGGTCGCCGCCGCGGGCTCGACCGTCATACCCTGGGGATTGGAAAAAGACTGCTGCGGCTCCGGCATCCGCACTACAGACCGCGCACTGGCCGACTCCATTAACCAGGTCAAGATGCTCGCCGCCCAAAGGGTGACGGCCGACGCCGTGGTTACGGTGTGCCCCTTCTGTATGCTGCAACTCCGCAGAGCCGCACCGGACGAGCACGGAATCGCTGTGCTTTCCGTCTCACAACTGCTGTACCTGGCGCTGGGACTCGAAGGCGGGATCGTGCAGAATCAACTTGGGGTGGAGAACACCGTCGCGGACGCCCGGCAGCCGCTGGGCTTTAATGTTCGGCCTTGCTGAGAAGAGCGAGCGGATTGAGCAGGACGATTCGACGCCGTTTCATCTCGATGAGCCCCTCCTCCTGGAAGGCTTTGAGGGTTTCGCTGATGGTTTGTTGGCAGGAACCGGTCATGGAGGCCATCTCCTCCTGGGTGAGTTTATGCTCGATTTCCACCGCCCGGCTCCAGGATTCCGCGTCGTTTAACTGATTGAAGACCAAATATACCAATAGCTTTGCCAGCCGCGTGCTGACGTCGCAGACCATCAGGCTTTCCACCTGATCCCCAAGGTAGCGGATACGCGTGCCGAGAATGCTGACCACCCGCAGAGCGAATTCCGGCGAGGTCGCCACCAGTTCCTCGAAGTGTCTTTTGGGCAGTATGTGCAGAACGCAGTCGGTCAGGGTCTGGGCGTTGCATTTGCGCTCTTTATTGCCCACAACTTCCGCGATTCCAAACATCTCGCCCTGGTGGCGCATGAAAAAGATGGGCTCCTTGCCCGACATGCTGATCTTGAAAATCTTGACGATACCCTTCTCGAGATAATAGCAGGACGGGCTGTCCTCCTCCTCGAAAAAGACGATCTCGTTTTTCGGAATTTCCCTACGAATCGACAATTCCCGGAATTTTTCCCACACCCCCGGCAGGTCTTCGAAAAAGTCCCGAATTTCCATGTGCCAATTGGCGCCGGCCACTTCCTCATACTCATATTCGGCCTCGAACTCCTCCATCGTCCGCCCTCCCTGCTTGTCGCGTAGGTCGGACCCCAGCGCCTTCTCCGCCAATCCCTGTTTTGAGCTATCGGCTCTCCTCGCCCGATAAACTCCCGCGTTGCCTTTCCAAGATATTTTCCTCCTTATCATATATATTCTACCCGACAACAAGGGGAAATGTCCAATCCCAAAATTTCACAAAAGCACAAGGATAAAGGGACCTTACGCCCCTTTGCCGAAACGTCGCCCCTGTTAACCAAACGGCGATCAAGGCCGCCCGAAACAAGCCCCCGAAGCGGACTGACGGTAGTAGAATGGAAAGCTTCCCCCCCGATATTGCCGTTCGCGTCCAATGCGGCGTCGAAATGACACGCAAACCGCATAACAACGGCGGTTCACTGGAGGGTAAAAACTCTTACCAAACAGTGATTGCGGCCGCGGGATGCCCCTGCGATAATACCTGTTCGAGGCCATAGAAGGCCGTGTCACAACAAAGGTCATCGGTGACGGCAGAGGGTTGGTTTCCGGGATAGGAACTTGCTTTTTGGGTAGCAGGGTAGCGGAAGGCGTCTTTGGGTGTCAACAAGGAACGAATAACAATATGTATTGGCCAGGAAAAAGGTCGTTGGGGTGAGGGTGGTGGGTAAGAGGAAGTGAAAGCCGTTTGATGGGGCATTTCGAAGGACAGGGATGGCAAGGGTTCCACCTCAAAAAGCTTGTGGGTGATGGCCCCCCGCGTGGGAATAGCGGCCCACCATCAGGCCGACATGGTGGTCAGTCTCCTCATGGAGGGTCAAGAGGCTAGGCCCTGAGGGATCAGGTGCTCAGGTCGACGGTCCGGTGGGCTCTCGGGGGGCGGAGCTCGAAGACCGCATCCGGTATACGGCGGTTGAACGCCATCTTCTCGTTTCTGAACCGGACCCCGCCGCGGCCGGGGACGCGCATGTCCACTTCTTGGGCGTACGCTTTTCCGTCCTCCTCCGTGAACCCCTGAAAGGACGCCTTGAATCCGGTCTCAGTGAACACCACCTCTGCCGGATCCCGCCCCGCAGGGCCGCCTACCACCACCCACCGGCCCGGCGACCCTTTCTCGCTCGAGACCAGGAATCGGTCGTGCTTTACCTCCGAGACGGCCCAATCATCCGGGAGTGCGGGATAACCGCGCAGGAAGGCCCAGGCCGTACGTGGATCCGGGGACCCGGGCAGAAAACGGTCCATGGTCTCCCTGGTGGCCCGGCCCTGATAAAGGGTGTTCTCCTCGTAGGAAAAGGCCTCTACGCGCCCGTTCTCCAAGAGGAGGTGCAGGATGGGGCCTCCCCAGGGGTGTCTGATCTCCACCTTGAGCCTCAAGGGCTCGCGGGTCCCTGCCGCCAGGAACCGGGCTTCGTCCGAGCGGCCCAGCCCGCGGCTCAGGGTAAGGGTCCCCTGGGAATAAAAGGATGAGACCGCTTGTTGCGCCCGCTCCATCCGGGCGATGACCTCGGAGACTCGGTCTCCCGTGAGGGGTTCGGACGGGCGTATGGCGGCGCACCCCGAGGATAGAAGGGCCGCCGCCACCAGGAGGGCCGCCAGGGCTGTCCTGGTTCCGATCGGTCCCGGGAGGCGGGTTGGGCGGGGCAGCGGCACGATCTCTAGTTTCCGGTGGCCTGCTCGAGGAGGAGCTTCACTTCATCGATCTTCTTCATGATCCCCTCCTTTTGATCCTGATCCACGGATTCCAGGGCCACTGCCTTTTGATAGCTCTCCAGGGCCTTGCGGTACATTTCGTTCTTGAGGTAGGCATCGCCCAGGTGCTCGTTTATGGTCGGGTCTTCGGGCTGGAGTGAGGCGGCCTTCTCGAGGTGCTCGAGGGCCTTTTGGTATTCGCCCTTCTGGAAGTAGACCCAGCCCAAACTGTCTATTATATAGCCGCTCTCCGGCTTCAACTCCAGGGCGCGGGTTATCAGATCCAGGGCCTCGTCCAGCCTGATTCCCTTCTCTGCATACGTGTAGCCGATATAGTTGAGCGCGTCCGCATGATCGGGTTGGATATCCAAGACCCGCCTCATCTGTTCGATGGAGGCGTCTTTCTCCCCCGACTTGTCCAGGATGACCCCCAGGCGGAATACCATCTCGGCATTGTCAGGGTGGCGGTCAAGGCCGCTCACCAACACCTCGCGCGCCTCTTCATACTTCTCCTGTCCCTCCAGGATGGAGGCCAGCATCAGGTAGATCTCGCTTCTGTCACGGTTCTTGGCCAGGGCCTCCCTGAGGACATCTTCGGCCTCAGCCGGTTTGCCTCCGGAGTCCAGGATGTAAGCTATATGCATCTGAGCGTTCAGGTGGTACTCGGAGTCCTCTGGTATCGCCCTGAAGTGATCCACGGCCTCTTCGGTCTCCCCCTTTTCCTCGTAGGCCGAGGCCAGGAAATATCTGGACTTGTGATCGTCCGGCCAGGCCTTGACTATCATCTCCAGCTCCTGAATCGATTCCTCCAGCCGGCCGTGGCGCAGATAGATGAGACCCAAGGCTTGCCGGGCGCGCTCTCCGGGCTTGGATTGTTCCTTGATCGTCTCCATCTCTTGCTCGGCCTCTTCCGGGCGGCCCAGCTTGTAGTAGAGTTCTATCAACCTCTCGCGCACGGTCATGTTCACAGGGTAATAGTCCACCAGCCTCTCATAGGTCTCCACCGCCTTTTGAAATTCCCCCTGCATCTGGTAGAGGCTTCCCAGGTCGAAGAGTGCGGGTTCCATGCGGTTGTTGATCTTCAGGGCCTCCTTGTAGGCCTCTTCGGAACGCGCGTAGTCCCCCATCTCCAGAAACACCCGTCCTCTGTAGTAATGGGCCATGACCAGGTCCGGATCCTGCTCGGTGAGCCGGTCCAGGTGTGCTAGTGCTTCCGGGTATCGTTCCGCCTTGATCAGCAAGGTGGTCAGCACCAACCGCGCCCTCTTCAGGTCCGGGTCGAGTGCCAGGGCCTCCTGGTAAGCCTGAACGGCCTGCTCGTCTTCGCCCATGAGGCCCAGTATGTCCGCCAAGAGGAGCAAGTGCTCCTCGTTGCCCGGGTCCAGTTCGGTGCAACGACGGGCGTAGCGCTCGGCCCCCTCGTAGTCTTCCTTTTCCTTGAGCAGCAGGGCCATGCTTTGGTGCAGAAAGGTCTCGTCAGGATTATTTTCTATAGCCTTTTCCAGGTGTTGTTTGGCTTCATCGTAATTGCCGCGGTTCTTTTTGAGTGCATAAAGAACAAATTCTGCATAAGATTTCTGTACCGGGTCCGGTCGCACTTCTTCCCTGCTCAGGACCCGCACGTCGTCCTTTTCCAGGAAGGGAACAGTCTGGGTCGGGGCCCCCGTCCCTGCACAGGAAAGTAGAGGCAGGAGTAATCCCGGTAGAAGTCGTCCAAGTCTTATTCGTAAACTGCCTTTTACAGCGCTCATTCCTGTCTCTCTTTGGCCGAGGCGGTCCCCGGTGATGAGGCCTTCAGACCAGGCTCGAGTATTCATCCTCAAAGTTGGGGATCTCTTGACTCAGCCAAGCCTTGATGTTCTTGACGATCCTCTCCTGTATCTGGCGTACCCTCTCCCTGGAGATCTTGTACTTGTCACCCAGCTCCTGGAGGGTCACGGGGTTGTCTGACAGGATGCGGTTGTCGAATATGTCCAGCTCCTTGCCCGATAGGGTGGCGCGGTACTCCTTGAGCTTCTCCAGGAGGAGCTCCCGGCGCTCCACGTGGGATATCTGGTCGTCGGCTGAGCGGGAGGGATCCGGGAGAAAGGACCCGTAGGCCTCCTTGCCGTTCTCACCCACAGGGGCGTTCAATGAGAGCTCGGCCCCCCCGAGCCTCTGGCTCATCTCCTCGATCTCTTCTTCCCTGACGTCCAGGCGTTCGGCCAGGAGCCGGGGCTCCGGATTAAAGCCCTGCGCCACCAACTTTTCCTTCTCCTTGGCCAAATTGAAAAAGAGCTTCCTTTGGGCCTGGGTGGTCCCGATCTTGACCAGTTTCCAGTTTTCCATGATGAATTTGAGGATATATGCCTTGATCCAGAAGGAGGCGTAATAGGAGAATTTTATGCCCCGGTAGGGATCGAACTTCCGGACCGCCTGCAAGAGCCCGATGTTGCCCTCCTGTATCAGATCCAAGAGGCTCTTTGTCCAGTAGCGGCTGAAGTCCATGGCGATTTTGACCACCAGACGCAGGTTGGACGTGACCAGACGGAAAGCCGCCTCCTGGTCGTTGTGCTCTTTGAACCTCTTGGCCAGCTCGACCTCCTCTTCACGGGTCAAGAGTTTGTAGTTCTTGATCTCCGTGAGATAGAGTTGGAGCGGGTCGTAGAGCCCGACCGCCCGCTCCTCCGGCTGGACCACCGGCAGCAGGCTCAGGGTCGTCTCCTCGTCCTGCGGCTCCAAGAGATGAGCCTTCTTGGCCGTTTCGGCCTCTTTTGCCAGATTCTCACTCATGCTTTCAGATGAATACTCCCTTTATATCTCCTCTGTTTACTTGCCCTGATCGGGAACCACACGCACATAGCGCTTTTTCCCTGCGCGGAGAAGCAGCGCACCTTCCAGTAATCGGCCCGTGTCGATAATGGTGTCAAAGCCCTCCAGCCGTTCCTCGTTTACATACCCTCCCCCCTGGCTGATCAGCCTCCGGGCCTCGCCGCGCGTCTTGCACAGTCCGCAAGTCTCGAAGAGTATGTAAGCGGGGAGGCCGCTCTCGAGGAGCCCCCTTTCCACCGCACAAGTCGGGACCGAGGCGGATGCCAGGCCTTCCTCGCGGGAGAAGAGCGCTCTGGAAGCCTCGCGGGCCCTTTGGGCCTCGGCCTCTCCATGGCAGAGCTTGGTGGCTTCATAGGCAAGGATCTCTTTCGAATACCTCATCTCCGCCCCCTGCCTCGCGCCCAGCTCTCTAACACGCTCCATGGGGAGAAAGGTGAACAGGGCCAGGAACCTCTCCACGTCTGCATCGTCCTGGTTCACCCAGTACTGGTAGTAGTCGTACGGCGAAGTGAGCTCGGGATCCAGCCAAACAGCTCCCTGGTGGGTCTTGCCCATTTTGACCCCGGCGGCCGTGGTGATAAGGGGGAAGGTAATCCCATAGGCGGCCGCCCCCTCCATGCGTCTGATCAGATCCGCCCCGGCTACTATGTTCCCCCACTGGTCGCTGCCGCCCATCTGCAGGCGGCAGCCGTAATTCTTGAACAGGTGCCAGAAGTCATAGGATTGGAGCAGCATGTAATTGAACTCGATGAAGTTGAGCCCGGTCTCCAGTCTGACCCTGTAACTCTCCGTCGCCAGCATCCTGTTCACGCTGAAGTGGCGGCCGATGTCCCTCAGAAAATCGATATAGTTCAGCTTGGTCAGCCAGTCCGCGTTGTTGGCCATTATGGCCCGGCCCCCGTTGAAATCCAGGAATCGCGCCAGTTGCTGCTTGATTCCCAGCGCATTTTGATCGATTTCCTCCCGGCTCATAACGCGCCGCATCTCGGTCTTTCCGCTAGGATCACCCACCATGGCCGTTCCTCCTCCCACCAGGGCTATGGGACGGTGCCCGGCCCGCTGCATGTGGGCCAGGGCCATGATGGGCACCAGGCTGCCTAAGTGCAGGCTCGGGGCAGTGGGATCAAAGCCTATGTAACAGGTCGAGGGCTCTTCCAACAAACTGCGAACCCCCTCCCGGTCGGTCACCTGCTCAATGAATCCCCGTTCTTCCAGCTCATCGTAGACGTTCTTCAACGTTCCCCTCGCGCCAGCTCATCCAGATCCTCCGGCAGCTCCAGGCGGATGACCTGGCCCGAGGCACCGAGTTCGTCCAATACCCGGCCGTTGAGCTCGAGCACGATGCCGCCGGCATTGCCGATTACCATTTCAAAGCCTTCCTCCGCCTCCCACTCCGGGCGGCTGCCCGGTTGGAAGAGAAACTCCTTTGGCTCCTGTCCGTCCACCGAGATCTTGACCCAGGTCCGCTGCTTGACCCGGGCCTTTAGGATAAAGGGCGGCCCTGCAGGGTATTCCTCCTCGGCCTGGATCTGGTCCGTCTCTTCCCCGGCCGCCTGCCCGCTATCCCCTTCCACCACCGCCTGCATTGAGGGCCTGTCCGCCGGAGGCGGTACAGCCAGTTCAGCGATCCGGGTTTCCACCTCATCGAGCGCCTCTTCATCCGGCTCAGGCTCGGCCCGGGGCTCCGCCGTGTCCTCTGCGGGCGGAAGCACCGCCTGAGGGGGCTCTGGCTCACCGATCCCCTTACCGGTCGATTCCCCGGGCGAATCCGAGTCGCTGACGCCTTCCTGCTGGGGTGCGGACGGCCACTCAGGCGCGGGCGCTCCCTGCCACAAATAGAGGAGCAAGGCTCCCAGAAAACCCAGGAAGAGGGTCAGCAGAATTCGTTTCCCCCTGCCCGATTCCTCCGGCGCCACCAGGGGCCTGGGCTCCGCAGGTTCCTCCGGCCGGGCTCGATTGTACAGATCGAGCACCTTGGCCTCGTCGATTCCCAAGGCCTGCGCGTATGAGCGGATGAACCCCCTGACAAAGACAGGCTGGGGGAGCTCATCCCATGCCTCCTTTTCGATGGCCTCGATGATGTACTCCCTGAGCCTGGTCTTTGCCGCCACATCGCTGCGATCCAGGCTCCTCCTGCGCCTCTCTTCCCTGAGGAGTTCCCCGACCCCGGATGTCTCGAGCGGCTCAGCGGGAGCTTTCCTTTTCCCGCTCCTTGTGCTTCGGTCGTTGTTCGGCATGGATTCCTGCGCTTCTTCCATCCAGGCGGGCTCCTTGTCAGAAGGGGCCCCGGCTGTTGGACGAGCTTGTTGATCCTCGATGTTTTCCATCTGCTGTTTCAATTCAAAAGAAGATCTTGGTGTACGTATTCTCTCTCAATTCTCGGATCCAGGCTGCATACCTGCGATCAATCTCCTCCCTGAGCAGTGTGTTGTATATGGCGTCCCTGACTTCTTCCAGAGGAAGTACTCCCCCGCCCCTCTTGCTCAGGACTTTCACTATTTGGTACCCGTTGGGCTTGGCCACCAGGTCTCCAACCCCGCCCGGCGGAGTATTCTCCACAGTCTCCCGTATAAGCGGATCCAGGTCCTGGAGTCGGAATCGACCTATATAGCCGCCTTCCCGGGCCCCGGGTCCGTCCGAGTGGCGGCGGGCGAGTTCTTCGAAATCACCCCCGTTCCTTATTTCTTGTAGTATTTGTTCAGCCTTTTCTCGGACTTTACTACCATTCTCATTAGAGTTATTCTTGGCCAAAAATATAGTGGCTATTTCAACTCCGCCTTCTTGTGTGAATCTATCCTTGTTTTCTTCGTAGTATTTCTCTATCTGTTCATCCCTAATTATTATCCGTGATTTTACTTCAAAATTTATGAGCTTCTGTCTTTGAATGTCTTCTCGAATCTTTTGCTGATACTCCTCCCAGGTCATGCCCTGGGCTTGGACCATTGTGCGGAGTTCTTCAGTGGACCAGTGATTGTCCTTTCGGATCCGCTGGATGGCATCATTTACCTCCTGGTCGGTCACCTGAATATCCAGTTGACGGATCCTTTCCTGGGCTATGCGCTCATTTATCAGTGAATCGAGGATCCTGCGATTTACCTCTTCATAACGGCGCCTGCTCTGTTCGCGAAGGTTTTCCGGATCCATGCCCGTCACTTCTTTTACTCTTTTATAGAGCTCGTGAAGAGTGATCACATCGTCGTTGACTACCGCCACCACCCGATTGCAGGTCTCGGCCGCAAAGGTCTTGCCGAGGGGAAGCGGCATCTGGAATGCGGCGAGAAGCAAGGCCAATATAAGAACTCGTCCCAATTTTTACCCTGTTCTCAGTGTCTCTATCACCTCCCGGTTTATGCTCACCGGGTATCGTTTTCGAAGCTCCTCCATCCACTGCTCGAAAAATCGTTCCTTGTTCTCCGATGATAGACGTTTTTCAATGTCCTCCATCACATCGGGAAGTCTTCTCACCCCTGCAGGGCGCTTGTCCAGGATCTTGACCAGATGGTATCCGTACTGGGTCTGGATCATTCGCGGGGGCCCTCCGGGCTCCATTGAGAAGATCTCCCCGCTCAGCGCCTCGCCCAGCTCTTCCCGGCCGGCCCACCGCGGCCTGGTACATACGATCCCGGGTTCAGAGCCTTGGAGCTCGTCCATGAGCTCTTCCATGGAAGTCCCGGACTTGAGGTCCTCCATTATACCCTCTGCCTGCTTCTTGTATTTCGTTACCATCTGCATAAAAAGGATCATCTCAGGATATCTGAACAAATCCAAATTATTTTCATAATAGGCTTGGATCTCCTTATGAGAAACAGGCGGCACTTTCTCAAGGTGCCGGCTGACTATTTTTTCCACCAATAACTGCTCCTTCAGTCTATCCCGCCACTCCTCCAAGTCCACATAATATTCAAGCAGCATCTTCTTGAATTGGGCCTCTGAATAATAGTCTTCCTTGACTTCTTTGACCGCCGCCGCCACCTCTCCCTGGTCGAGCCGGATCCCGTTGTCCTTGCCGTGGGCCAAGATGAGATATCGCTCCACCAGTTGATCCACCATGCGGTCCATGCATGCATCAATCTCTTCGTCTTTCAGCTCCAGGTCTCTGGCCAGCCTGCCCAGGTCCTGCTCCAACCTCTTCTTCGTGATCTCTTCATCCCCCACGCGAATCGCCACCCGGTCCCGCGGATGGTCCAGGGGGTTGCAGGCGGCAATGGCGGGGAAGATTAAGAGGAGGATCCCGAACAAGGAGCGAGTTATCATGACAGGGCCTGGTGGTCCAGCTTCCGCCTCCCCTGTTCTCGGGGGGCCGCTTGAGATTCAAAGTGCTTAAATTAACAATTACAATGGAAAATGCAAGCACAATCACCCGGCGATATCCCGGGAGGGACCGGTTGCGCCGTTCAACCAAGCGCTGAATCTCTCCAGCAGGAGCCTGACCTCCAGCAGGCCTTCCAGAGGCCCCGGTGCCGAGGGTAGTATTCTCAGCTTGTCTCCGGATTGGAGGCGGTATTTGTTCGGATTCGCTTCCACCAGCGAGACCAGCGCCCCGGCATCCACATCCGTATCCCCTGCAAAGGTCAGGACCAATGCGCTGCGGCCCACTTCGAGCCGGGTGATGCGGAGCCGCTTCATCAGGAGCCTCACCCACATCAGCTCCAGCAAGTTCCTGACCTCCCGCGGCGGCGGTCCGAACCGATCCTTGATCTCGGATTCCAGAGACTCCAGCTCGGCCGGGTCCTTGAGGCCTGAGAGCCTGCGGTAGAGGTTCAAGCGCACGTCTGCGTCCGCCGCATAGGTCTCTGGCAGGTAGGCGGAGATGTCCGCATGGATCTCCGGGTTGATCTCCTCGCGCCACTCCTCGCCCTTGAGGTCGGCCACGGCCTCCTCCACCATCCGGACGTAGAGCTCGTATCCCACTGCGGTGATATGCCCCGACTGGGAGAACCCGAGTACATTTCCTCCGCCGCGTATCTTCAGGTCATGCATGGCCAGCTGCAACCCCGCCCCCAGCTGGGAGAAGTCCATCAAGGCCTTGAGCCGTTTGACCGACTCCCTGGTCATCCGGCTGGTGTCCGACAGCAGCAGATACGCATAGGCTGTCTCGTTGGAGCGGCCCACTCGCCCCCTGAGCTGATATATCTGCGCCAGTCCGAAGCGCTCGGCCTCGGGAATGATGATAGTGTTGGCCGAGGGTATGTCCAGACCGGACTCTATGATCGTCGTGCACACCAGTACGTCGATTTCCTTTCGCACGAACCTGATCATGGTCTCTTCGAGATCCCGCTCCTTCATCTGCCCGTGGGCCAGGGCGATCCGGGCCGAGGGGAGGATTTCCCGCAGCCTCTCGGTCACCGGTTCGATGGTCTGCACCCGATTGTGCACGAAAAACACCTGCCCCCCCCGCTCCAGTTCGTGCTCCAGTGCGTGGACTATGGTCGCCTCGTCATAGGGGACGATGTGGGTCTGAATGGCCCTGCGGTCCTCGGGCGGGGTCTCAATGAGACTCAGGTCGCGAACCCCCATGAGGGAGAGGTGAAGGGTCCTGGGAATAGGGGTGGCGGCCAGGGCCAGGACGTCCACCAGGGCCCTGTAGCTCTTTATCGCCTCCTTTTGTTTCACCCCGAATCGCTGTTCCTCGTCCACCACCAGCAGCCCCAGGTCCATGAATCCCACGTCCTTCTGAAGCAGCCTGTGAGTGCCTATGATCACGTCGATCTTGCCCGAGCGGACTCTGGCCACCATCTCCTGCTGCTCGGCCCTGGTCTTGAACCGGCTGAGGACGCCGACCCTGACCCCGTACGGCGCCATGCGGGAGCGGAAAGTCTGGAAGTGCTGCTCAGCGAGCACCGTGGTAGGCACCAGGACCGCCATCTGCTTGCCCTCGCTTACCGCCTTGAACGCCGCCCGGACAGCCACCTCTGTCTTGCCGAACCCGACATCCCCGCAGACCAGCCGGTCCATGGGCCTGTCGCTCTGCATATCCTCCAAGACGTCCTCTATGGCCTTGGCCTGGCCCGGGGTCTCTTCGTGCTCGAAAGCTGCCTCGAACTCGCGAAAGGTGTTGTCCGGCGGGCCGAAGGCATGGCCTTGCGTGTAGCTGCGAAGGGCGTATATCTCCACCAGATGCTTGGCGATCTCCCTGACCGATTTCCTGGCCTTCTTCTTGGCTATGTCCCAGCTTCGCCCCCCGAGCCTGTCCAGCTTGGGGGCCTTGTCGTCGGCGCCCACGTACTTCTGGAGGATGCTGATCCGGTCGGCGGGGACGTAGAGCCTGTCTCCCCCTTCGTAGTCCACCACCACGAAGTCATTCACCCGGTCCTCCACCTCCATTTTTCGCAGCCCGCCGTACCGGCCGATGCCGTGCTCTTCGTGCACCACCGGATCGCCTACCTGGAGATGACTGAATGATGCCCAGCTCAGTCCCTCCAGCCCGGGCCGCCGCTTTTTGCCCGCCCGCAGCTGCTTGGGCCCGAATATCTCGTCTTCGCTGACCACGTGGAGCCCCACCGCCGGCCAGGCAAAACCCCTGGAGAGGCGGCCCAGGCATATGCTCAGTCCTCTTCCTGCGGCGACTTCATTCCAAGATCCGGCCGTCTCCTCCACTTCCAACCCGTAGTTGGCGAGAATCTCCCTGAGGCGTCCGGCCTGCTGCTCGGTCCGGGATACCAGGACCACGCGGGAGCCCTGAGCCATCCACGTGTCCACGCTTTCTGCGAGGGGGGCCATGGAGATCCTCCCCTTTCCCTCCACCCTGAGGTCCAGTGCGTCCTGGATCTCAGTGGCCCCCTGGACATGGATGGATTCAACGCCACCGTCTCTTTCAACCGGGAGCTCTGCGAAATCGATGCACAGGCCGCATTCCTTCGCCGGGGGGGCCTCCGGCTCCTCCAGCAGGAGACCCTGGATCTCCGGAAAGGGCTGCTCTCTCTCTTCGGCGTCGCCTCGGTAGCGCTCCGCGTCACGCACGAACCGGTCTCTGAATTTCTCCATGCCGGCACGGATCGAGGCGGGTTCCATCCGCACCAGCATGCCTTGCTCCGGGAGGTAGTCCGTCAGGGAGTCGAGCTCCGTGTAAAAGTGCGCGAGCCAAGCCTCCTGCCCGGGGAAGCCTCCGCCTTCTCTGGCGCCCCCGGGCAGCCGGCCCATTGAACGCGCCCGCTTGACGTTTTCCTCCCGCAGCAGGATCTCCGAGGCGGGCAGCAGTATCAGTTCATCCAGCTCCCCGGTGGAACGCTGCGACAATGGGTCGAAATGCCTGATGGATTCCACTTGATCACCCCAGAACTCGATCCTTACGGGCTCTCGGTAGAGCGGTGGAAAGACGTCCACCACCCCGCCCCGTACCGCGAAGTCGCCTCGTTCCTCCACCAGCGAGGTGCGGGTGTACCCGCTCTCGTAGAGGCGCCTCAGGAGGGCGTCACGTTCCACCTCCTCTCCGGCCTCCAGGTAGTCCAGGGCTTGGATCAGGGCGCTCTTGGGCATTATCTTTACGGCTGCGGCCTCCACGGAGGATACGACCACGGCCCCGGGCATCTCGGTGAGGGCGTATAGGGCTTGAATCCTGCGGTTGACAAGGTCCCTTTGCGGGCTCAGGCCGGAGAGGGGGGAGATGTCATAGACCGGGAAATCGAAGAGGCGCCTCTCCTTGTAAGAGCCTCGGGTGGACTCGGGCGGGAGGAAGAATTCCAGCTCCCGGTAGAGCTCCCCGGCCTCCTTGGCGCTCGGCGTCAGGACAAGGCAGGGGCGGTCGGTGTCCGATACGATCCGGGACAGGATATAGCTCCTGGCGGAACCGGAGACGCCCGTGATTTCCAGGCATGCGGTATCGCTTCGTACTTCGTTTGCAATCGTTTTCAGTAGATCTTCTTTTCTCTGCATATCCAGCTTTTTCCGTCTTGCCGTCCTTCAAGCCGCCCGAGAGGCCCCGGCGGAAAAGTCGGACCTGCCGTCAAACACACCAGGCCCCTTTTGCCTTGACCCCTCAAAGTGGGAGTGTGATAAGGGAGCGAGCAAACAAGAAAAGGAGTTGGTTACATGACCGACCTTACCAGTGACAAAGGCGGGCAAACGGTTATAGCGACCATCGAGAACAGCCTGAACCCCGGGCAGGTGGTATCCATTGTATACGTGCCCGAAGAGAACGGCTTCGCCACCTCGGGCATCCGCACGCACTTCGACCTCCCTGAGATACTCATTCCCGCTCACCTGGTGGCCCAGGACCTGGAGCTGATGGGCGCCATTGTCTCCGCCATCCTGGAGAGGATCTCCAAGGCCTGTGAGACCGAGTCCACCTTTGCGTATTATTCCCGCTTCGAGGTGATGGGCCGGGACTTCACCATGACTCCACACGGGGATTATGTCAAGTTGGAGTCCCACCAAGACCCGCCCCAGTGGATGGAGGGGGAAGAGGAGCACTGAACCGGCCTAACCCGTATCGGATCCGGGCCTAGTGGATGCATGTGACAGTGGAAGGCGAGGGTTCGGCCTTTGCCTCGCCTTCCCGCTCCGGACGGCGTCGCTCCAAGAATCCTAATACGGCCCTGCAGTATTCCTCGGGCCTCTGCTCGTAAGTATTGTGTCCGCACTTGGGAATCACGGCCAGTTCTCCCCTCGGGAGGTGTCTGTAGAAGGCGACCCCCTGTTCCACCTCGAACAGGAAGCTCCGATCCGGGTAGAGAACCAGGGCGGGGCAGGTGACCGAGGGGAGCAGCGGACGGAGATCAAAGACCCCTGTTCCGTACGACCCTCCCTCTATCCTGAACTGGTTGAAGAATCGTTCCGCATGGTCGGCCCCGTGCCATTCCTCAAGCTTTTTTCTGAGGTGTGGCTCCAACTCATCGAACTTCTTTGGGAAGTTCTCCCTGTTGAACTCCTGCATGCTCGTCTTGCTGTAGCACTGGGTGCTGGAGACCGCTGCCGAGAGGACTTGTTCCGGGTAGTCCAGAGCGTAATCCACGGCCACCACCCCTCCCTCGCACTGCCCCACCAGGTGGAAGGCCTCCAGTCCTAGCGCCCCGGTGAGCCCTGCCAGCTCGCGCACGCCGGCCGCCCTGAACCCCCTGCTTACATAAAACGATTGGAAGTCGTCTCCCTTGTCCGAGCGGCCGTAGCCACGGCGGTCGTAGAGGATCACCCTGTAGCCGGCTTCAATCAGCCGAGGGGCTATCTCCTCCCACATCCGCGTGCAACCGAACCCGTGGTGCAGCAGGACCACCGGCTCCCCCAGGCCGTAATCCTCAAAATAGATCCTGAAGCCGTCCATTACTGTGTAAGGCATTGCATCCTCCATGGGAAATAGGGGTCTCTTTATCACAGCCGGCTTCCACGTGCAATCGGCGGATAACTCCCTGCCGCCGGAGGGTTGCCTCAGCCCGGTTGTAATGCCGGCCGGTTTCCTGTATGAAGGGCTGACCGAAACAGCGGTCCCGGAGCCGGACCGATTTGTAATGAAGTGAGAACCCAAGGAGAAAGGAGGTCCGGTTGGGCGGTTACACTCCGATCGACGAGACGCTTTTTGAGCGACTTCGGTCCTTGGTGGGGCATGACCGTATCTCCAGGGGCAGCTCGAACCTGGAGCTCCACTCAAAGGACGAGTCCCATCATGAGCCACGAATGCCGGAGGCCGTCATATGGCCTGTGAGCGAGGATGAGACGGCGGCCGTTGTTCGGTTCGCCAATGAGCATGTCGTACCCGTAACCGGCTGGGGCTCGGGGAGCAGCCTGGAGGGGAATCCCATCCCGGTATCCGGTGGAATCGTGCTGGACTTTGCCATGATGAACCGCATCCTGGAGGTGAGGGACGAGGACTTCCAGGCGGACGTGGAGCCCGGGGTGGTCTACCAGGACTTGAACCACCGGCTGCGCCACAAGGGGCTCTTCTTCGCCCCCGACCCCGGGGCGCGGGCCACCGTCGGGGGGATGATCGCCAACAATGCCAGTGGGACCCGGACGGTGAAGTACGGCTCCACCAGGCGGAACATATTGAGACTCCGGGTGGTGACGGCCGACGGAGGTATAATGACTGTCGGGACCCGCTCCTCAAAGACTTCGTCCGGTTATGGGTTGAAGGACTTGGTGGTCGGATCGGAGGGGACGTTGGGGATGGTTGTTCAGGCGACCGTCAGGCTTGCAGGGCTGCCCGGGGCCTTTTCAGCGGCCGTGGCGAGCCTCCCGTCGGTGGAGGCCTGCGCAAGGGCGGTCTTCCAGATGATTCGCGGCGGACTGGACCCGGCGGCACTGGAGCTCATGAGCCCGGAATGCATAGAGGTCATGAACAGCGAGAGGGACTTGGGCCTGCCGGTCTCCCCGACCTTGTTCATGGAGTTTCATGGGGCTGCAGAGGCCCACTTGGCCGATGTGATGGGCATGGCCGAGGAGATCTGCACGGACGAGGGCGGGGCCGCCTTCCGCACCGGTTTGGGAAGGGAGGAAAGAGACAGATTGTTCAGCGCACGCCATGAGCTAGGTGAAATGATCCGGAGAAAGCACCCGGGTCGCACTCACACCACGGCGGATGTCGCCGTGCCTGTTTCCGCCTACCCTGATATCATTGCTTGGAGCGAGAACGCCCTGGGGGAGGCCGGAATCCCGGGCTACATCTTCAGCCATGCAGGCGACGGGAACCTCCACCTGGTGTTCATGGGAAAGACCGGTGACCCTGAGGAGTGGCGGCGCATTGGCGAAATCTACGACAGGCTCGTGGAGCGCGCCTTGGCCGCAGGCGGGACTGCCACGGGCGAGCATGGAGTGGGGCTGGGCAAGAGGAAGTACATGGAGGCCGAGCACGGAGCCTCCGTGCAGTGGATGAGGCGTATCAAGCAACTCTTCGACCCCAAGGGGATCCTGAACCCGGGCAAGGTTCTGCCCTGAGGGGCAAGGGAGTGATACCCGGTGGGAGCTCCGGGGGAGCAAGGGAGGAGCCTATGGAAGGATACGTGCGTGTGGGCGCCCTGGACAACGAGATCGAGGCCATGCTCCTGAAATCCGTCCTTGAGGAGAGGGGGATCCCCCACCTGCTGGAGTCCTATCACGACACCGCATATGACGGGCTGTTTCAGGCCCAGAAGGGCTGGGGAGTGGTGGCCGTGCCCCGGTCCCACCAGCAGGAGACCAGGGAGATCCTTGAGGATATCCGGAAGGGTGCGCATGAGGACCACGGCTGATCGCGGCGCGGGTGGAGGCGGGACAAGACTGGAGGAGCTGCTGCGCTTTGGACAAGAGTCAGGGGCCACCGGGGCGGCCCTCATCTCTCCTGCGGGCATAGTTGTGGACGAGAGGCTGGCCCGGATGTGCAGGGAGCCAGGGTGCCCGAATTACGGCCTTTCCAGGAGCTGCCCCCCGCATGTATCAGGCCCTTCGGCATTCAGGGAGGGCCTCGGGGACTATGACCGCGCATTGGTCTTCAAGATAGAGGTCCCTTCGGAGGTCCTTTTCTCGGACCAGCGGAGGGAGGTCTTTCAATTGCTCCACCAGCTGGCGGCCGGGCTCGAGCATCGGGCCGTGGAGCGTGGTTTCGCGGACTCACGGGGCTATGCGGGCGGCTCGTGCAAGAACATTTTCTGCCATGATGAGAGTGAGTGCCTTGCGCTTTCGGAACCGGGGGAATGCAGGAACCCCGGGCTGGCCAGGCCTTCTATGTCCGGTTTCGGGATAAACGTATCCAGGCTCATGCAGACCGCCGGGTGGCATCCGGACAAGCTCACGGCCGGTAGCGGATCCGTCCGCCCCCGGATGACATATGTCTGCGGCCTGGTATTGATCGGGTGAGAGGCCCGTTTGAGTGCACTCGGCCCGGACGGGTGCGCTGAAAAGGAGGGATGATAGGGTTGATCTTCGACGGTACCGGGGAAGTGACGGAGGGCCTTCATGTATTGGGTTCGGCGGCGGTCCCTGTTTACCTGCTGGACGGCCCCGAGCCGGTGCTTTTTGACGGGGGGATCACCTGCCTGGGAGAGGCCTATGTGGAGGCCGCCAGGGAGGCCCTTGGCGGGCGGGAGCCCGCGGCTCTCTACTTGACGCATGTTCATTTCGACCACTGCGGAGCGGTCTCCCGCCTCAAGCGGGCCTTTCCGGGTATGTCGGTTGCGGGTTCTGCCAAGTCCAAGGAGCTCATGCAGCGGCCGAACGCGGTCAAGCTGATCACGGAGCTGAACAGGACGGCCGCGGACGCGGTCTACGGAATTGATCCTGGCCGATTGTCCGGCGAGCCTTTTGAGCCTTTTGAAATCGATACGGTGGTGGAGCCCGGCCGCGAGATCAGCCTGGGTGCCGGCATCCACCTCCGGGCCCTGGCCTCGCCCGGGCATACCTGGGACTTCCTCAGCTACTACATACCTGAAAGACGCCTCCTGGTGGGTTCCGAGGCGGTGGGCGTGGCCAATACCTCAGGCTACGTGGTCGCGGACTGCCTGGTGGACTTCCTGGTTTACATGACCTCGCTCAGGAGGCTCGCGGCACTTGATGTGGACATCCTATGCCAAGCCCATCATTACGTATATCTGGGCCGGGATGTACCGAGTTTCTTCCGGAGATCCACCAGGAACGCGGTAGAGTTCCAGGCCCTGGTGGAGTCTCTCTGGGAGGAGACGGGCCGGGATTTCTCCGAGACCGTGGAACGGGTGAAGATGCTGGAGTGGGATCCCCTGCCTCTCCCGAAGCAGCCTGAGCCGGCCTACCGGATCAACCTGGAGGCGCGGATCAGGAGCGTCCTGAAACATTCGCGGCCGGACAAGCGGGCCTCCACTGACGCTTGATGCGGGCGGTCCTCGGGGGCGGTCATCCTTCGCCGGAGCCGGCGGCCGGCTCCATGCTGCCCCCCCTTATCTTCTGGTCATAGACGGAGAGCAGGAAGACCGTGGCCAGGGGCTGCGTAAAGAGCCAGCCGACATAGGTGGATACCCCGACTGCGCTCAAGCCCAAGAAGATGATCACCACCACTACCTGGTCCAGGATGTTTTCGTGGACGCTCATCCGGAAGCTCTCCTTGATCGCGTCTATGACCCCCAGGCCTCGGTCGGTCATCAAGGGAAGGACATAAAGGCAGCAAAAGGCGATGGCCACGGTGGCTATGATCCCCGGGAGGACCAGTAGGGCGAAGCCCGTTATTATTATCAGCACGGCCGCCACGGAGAATCCCAGCAGAGGGAGGAACAGGCGCATATGGCCGAAGATATCCTGCACTCGAGGCTCGCGCCCCTCCCTTGCCAGGAGCAGGACGGCGTGCATATAGCCGGCCATCAGGACCGGGGTGAGGATCCCGAAGGTTATCAACCCTCCCATGTAGAGGACCAGGGTCATGATGAGAAGAGTCGCTATATGGCGTATGGTAAGTTTCCATGCGGTTTCTATGTGTGCCTTGAAGTCCATGACCACTCCTTCCCAAGAGGTTTGTGCAGCCCGGATGCCGAGCTCTACCGGCGCGCCGCCGCCTCGAGAACCGCTGCAGGATATCAAACGAATAGCACAATCAGCGGTCGTTTGTCCAGCGGAAGCAGATGAAGGATCGGGGAGGATTTTATACCTACCGGTAGGTATATTTTTCTTGACCCTGCCACCTTGCTGTGCTAGAGATGCCGCTCTTTACGCGCCGAGAACGCTTGGGCCGGGGCCGGGCAAGCCGGGGGGAACAGGGGTTGAGCACCAGAAAACGCCGAGGGCAGTCAGAATCCGATTCCAGGGGGCTCATCCTGGATGCGGCGACAGAGCTTTTCGCGGAGAAGGGTTACGCTGCCACCAAGGTCCAGGAGATCGTGGGCAGGGCCGGGGTTACCAAGCCTGTTCTCTATTACTACTTCCGGAACAAGGAGGGGCTGTTCAAGGCCATATTGGAACGGGCGGGGAAGTTGCAGGAGGACGTGATGTCCGAGGTGTGGTCCTCCTCCGGGAGCGCCTTGGATCGTTTTCAGTGGTTTTACAACCGGGTCTACGAGGAGCTGGTGGAAAACCGGGACCTCTTTCGTTTCATACACCACGTGGTCTTCGCGCAGCCCAGAGGCACCCCCCGCTTCGACATCGCGGGACACCGCCGGCGGACCGTGGAGGTGCTGAGCAGGATCTGCGAGCAGGGAATTGAGCAAGGCGAGCTAGCAGATCGAGACCCAGGGGAGATGGCCATGATGGTGTTGGCCATAGTCGATTTCTGTGTCCACCACGATTTTCTGCATCCGGAATCCGCCGACAGGGAGAGGCCCAATCGTATGCTGGGGATGGCTTTCGGGGGCCTGGGGCCCGTTGCCGGCGGTAATGCCGGAGACCCGGACTCAGACGTGCACTCGAGCAAGGGAAAGGCGAAACAAAGCTGCGCGGGGAAATCGAAGCGATGAAATCAAGCCGTGTAAGATCCTTTCGGTTTTTTGCCGGGTTCTTTCTCGCCATGATCTCGGCCTCCCTTCCGGCCGGTGGCTGTGACCGGGGCAGGAGCCAGGCCCAGGAAGAGAATAAGACCGCCGAGAGGCGGGCCGTGCCCGTTTCCATCGAGGTGGTGGAGCCAAGGCCGGTTCGGGACATGCTGGTCTTGCCCGGCGAGACCGAGGCGTGGCAGGACGTCCTGCTATCATCGGATACCGTGGGGCAGGTGGAGTGGATCGGCCCTAAAGAGGGAGACTCGGTGAAGCAGGGCGAGCTCCTGGCAAAGGTTGACGTCTCCTCTCTCAAGGCGTCCCTGGACCGGGCCGAGGCTGCCTTCAAGCTCGCAGACGAGGTCTACCAAAGAAGGTTGCAGCTCCACGAAAAGAGCCTGATCGCACAGGAGGACCTGGACAGGAGCAGGACCGAGCGCACCCTTGCCGAGGGGGACCTCAGGCAGGCTCGGGTGGAGTACGAGCGGGGCTTTATCAAGGCGCCCGTCTCGGGCATTGTCAACCGATTGTTCGTGGACCAGGGGGAGTTCATCGGAAGGGGCGATCCGCTGGCTGAGCTGGTTAACGTGGATCGGATCAAGATCAACGTGGACGTCCCGGAGCTGGATGTACGCTACCTGAAAAAGGGCCAGGATGCGGCGGTACGAATAGACGCCTTCCCGGAGCGGGAGATCCCGGGCAAGGTGGACTTCGTGGCCTTCAAGGCCGCCCCCGCCACCAAGACCTTCAAGGTCCGGGTGCTGATAGAAAACCCGGACCGGGAGATCCGCCCGGGCATGATCGGCAGGGTGGCCTTTGTGCGCCGGGTGATCCCTGAGGCCGTTACCGCTCCTTTGTTCGCCATTCTCGACAAGAGCGGGGAGAGGGTGGTCTACGTGGAGGAAGACGGGACGGCCCACGCCCGTACCGTTTCCCTGGGGGTTATCGAGGGCGACCGGGCCCGGATAACCGAGGGCCTGAGCCCGGGGGATCGCCTCATAGTGAGAGGTCACACAGAGGTGGAGGAAGGCATGCGGGTGGAGGTCAGGTAGATGTTCGTCAATCAAGCCGCCCTCAGACGCCAGGTCACGGTACTGGCCCTGCTGGTCCTGATCGTTGTGGCCGGACTTTACGCATACCTGACCCTCCCCAGGGAATCCTTCCCGGATATCACCATCCCCTATGTCTTCGTTACCACCACGTACGAGGGGGTGGCCCCCCAGGACATCGAAGAGCTCATCACCATCCCCATTGAGCGAAAGCTAAAAGGGATCTCCGACGTGGAGGAGATTCGCTCCACCTCGGCCGAGGGCGTATCCACGGTGGCTGTCAAGTTCCTGCCCGAGGTGGACATAGACGACGCCCTCCAAAAGGTGAGGGACAAGGTTGACCAGGCCAAGCCGGATCTCCCCGATGACCTGCCTGACGAGCCTGTAATACAGGAGGTCAATTTCTCGGACCTGCCAGTTATCCGGGTGGTACTTTCCGGCCCCTTCAGCCTGAGGCGTCTCCAGACCTTTGCCGAGGAGTTCGAGGACAGGATCGAGTCCATACCCGGGGTCCTGGACGCCCGCCTGAGCGGCGGCTTGGAGAGGGAGATCCACGTTGAGTTCGACCTGGACCGCGTCCGGGCCTACAATGTCCCGTTTTCCAGCCTGATCAACGCGGTGCGCCAGAGCAATGTCAATATGCCCGGCGGGAGCATGGACATAGGGCAGGGCAAGTACCTGGTAAGGGTCCCGGAGGACTTTCAGCATCCCTCCGAGATATTCTCGGTGGTGGCCTTTGTCCGCGACGGAAAGGCCATATACCTCCGTGATGTGGCCACCATCAAGGACAGCCATAAGGATCCCCTGACCAGGAGCCGGATCAACGGGAGGCAGAGCGTCACCCTGGCCGTACAGAAGCGGAGCGGCGAGAACATCGTCCGGGTGACCGACGGGGTCAAAAAGGTGGTGGAGGATATGCGCTCCATCATGCCGCCTTCCCTGCGGATAGATCTCACCTCGGATATGTCCAAGGACGTCAGGCTGATGGTCTCGGATCTGGAGAACAACATCCTCTCCGGGCTGATCCTGGTCCTGGCGGTCATTTTCACCTTTATAGGAGGGCGATCGGCCATATTCGTGGCCCTTGCCATCCCCTACTCCATGTTTCTCACCTTCGCCCTCCTGATGGGCATGGACGTCAGCCTCAACATGGTGGTGCTCTTCTCCCTGATCCTGGCCCTGGGAATGCTGGTGGACAACGGCATAGTGATCGTGGAGAACATATACCGCCACATGCAGGAGGGAGAGTCCAGGCAGGAGGCCGCGGCCTCGGGGACTGACGAGGTGGCATGGCCGGTGGTCACCTCCACGCTCACCACGCTCGGCGCCTTTGCCCCTATGCTTTTCTGGCCCGGCATCATGGGCGAGTTCATGGGGTACCTCCCCCAGACCCTGATCCTGGCGCTGTCGTCATCTCTCTTCGTGGCCCTGGTGATAAACCCGGTGCTGTCCGCCAGGTACCAAACGGCCAAGGCGCCCGCATTGCCGTCAAAGAAGAATCCCGGGAGGGAGCCGCTGGTCAAGAGGGTCTACCTCAGGGTCCTCGGCTGGGCCTTGGGCCACAGGCTGTTGGTGGTGCTGACCGGATTCGCCTTCCTTGCCGGATCCATAGGCTCATACGTCAAGTTCGGCAAGGGGACCGAGTTCTTCCCGGAGACCGAGCCGCGCAGGGCCTATGTCCGCATAAAGGCCCCGGAGGGGACCAACCTGGATGCATCGGACCGGATCGTCCGACAGGTGGAGGAGATCGTATCCGATTACGAGGACATCCGCTACGTGATATCCAATATCGGGTCCGAGGGCGGAGACCCGTTCAGCCAGGGCGGCACAGGCACCCATATCAGCCGGGTGGCCCTGGATTTCAAGGACTTCCACGACCGCTCCCGGCCCTCATCCGAGATCATCAAGGAAGTCAGGAAACGGATCCTGGCCTCTATCCACGGCGCGGAGATCCAGGTGGAGCGCGAGGAGGAAGGCCCCCCCACCGGGCCGCCGGTCAATCTGGAGATATCGGGCGAAGACATACTGGTGCTCGGACGGCTGGCCTCGGAGGTCCGCCAAGAGATCCGGGACGTGCCCGGACTGGTGGACCTCAAGGACAACTTCGTCAAGGGAAAGCCCGAGATCCAGGTCAGGGTGGACAAAGAGAAGGCCGCCCTCATGGGTCTGGACACCTATACAATAGCGTACACTGTCAAGTCCGCCATCAACGGCGCCAAGGTGGGGGTCTACCGCGAGGGAAAGGACGAGTACGATATCATCGCAAGGCTCCCTCAAGAGGACCGGAGGAGCGTGGAGAGCCTTGAGCGCATAACCATCTCGGGCCCCGGGGGAGAGCCCATCCCGCTTACCAGCGTGGCCCGGGTCTCCCTGGAAAGGGGCTTGGGCGCCATCATGCGCCTCGACCAGAAGCGGGTGGTTACGGTCTCGGGAGATGTCTCCGGCCGCCTGGCCAACGATGTGATCAGGGACATAGAGGGTATACTGGCACGGGAGATACAGTGGCCCAGGGGCTACGAATACCGATTCACCGGCGAGCAGGAAGAGCAGGCCAAGGCCAAGGACTTCCTGGGAAAGGCCTTCGTGGCAACCATCTCCGTCATTCTCCTCATCCTGCTCACCCAGTTCAATTCCTTCTTCATCCCGGTCATCATCCTGACCTCCGTGGTCCTCTCCCTCATAGGGGTCTTCACCGGTCTCCTGGTCACGGGCACGGCCTTCGGGGTCATCATGACGGGTATCGGGGTGATAAGCCTGGCCGGCGTGGTGGTGAACAACGCCATTGTCTTCATAGACTACTACCTTCAATTGATGGCCCGCGGACTCGCCTCCACCGAGGCCCTGCTCCGGACCGGCCTGGTTCGTTTCAGGCCGGTGATGCTGACCGCCATCACAACCATCCTGGGGCTCCTTCCCATGGCCACGGGTGTCAGCCTGAATTTCCGGGAGCTCAGGTGGGACATAGGCGGGGAGTCAAGCCAGTGGTGGGGCCCCATGGCCGTGGCCGTGATCTTCGGCCTGGCCGTGGCCACCCTGCTTACCCTGGTGGTGGTGCCGGTCCTCTGTTCCCTGGCCCACGGCATGAGCTCCCGCCGCAGGCGGGATTGATCTACGAGGGGCCTCCCCCTATAATCGAGAGACGTCCACTTCGGGCATGAGGACCGGCAACATGGAAAACAAGGGCGACGCCGCTTAACTGGTATCTGAGATCCGGCAGGGGGGCATCCGGTTGTATTATCACCGGCGGTAAGCTGGGTAGGGAGGTCTGGACGCCTCCGGAAGAGCTGCGAATAGAAGAAGAGGCCCAGAGAAAGGTCTTTCACGCCATAACAGGCCCCTGGATGGGACGGGACAGGCGCCACGGATTCCCCTATACGTGGCTGCCCAATCACCTGGGGGATGCCGCCGGCCAAGGCCGACACCTCGCTGGGGACCTTCTCGATATCTGCGATCCGACGGTTGAGGCACTGCTTGTTGAGCACATTCAACTCGATCTCGGCCATGTTCAGCCAGCTACCGTGCTTCGGGGTGAAGACAAACTCGAACCGATCCCATAGGGCCTTGGCCTGCTCCGGGGGAAAGGTTTAATACAGAGCTCCTGGAGTGTGCGTGTTTAAGTTGTCCATGACCAGGGTGATTTTCTCTGCTTCTTCATAATGGGAAGCGAGTTCCTCAGAAAGTGGGCCCATTCATGCTTTGTTTTTCTCTCGTTGATCGTCACCATCCTCTTGCCAACCAAGGGTTCACAGGCAAGAAAGGTGTTGCACATGCCGCAGCGGCGGTACTCATAGTCGTAACGCGCCGGCTTGCCCTGAGACGCCGGGATGGACAGACGCGTCTCCCCGATCAACTGCTTCGGAGACTCGTCCATGCATACCACCGGATAGCGCGGATCGTAGGGGCGCATGTAGACATCCAGGATCATTTCCATGTGCGCCACGAAGCTGCCGTTTTCTTCCGGAGGAATCAGCCATCCTTTGCGCTGCCAGGGCTTGAGGATGTTTTTTTTAGAGCCCGTCGAACGGTTTCGTGTGAGATTTGATCGATGTACTTCAATTCCACGGCCGTGTCGGCCAACAACCGCAGAGACCACCTCTCAAAGCCTTCGGGAGGATCACTGCAGCTCAAGGCGATCAGATGAGCTTCCAGTTCGCCATCCACCTTCTTCTTGTAGACACGGCTTCCTTTCCGGCCGTTGAGGGCGACATCGAGACCATCGACCACGAACCGCTTTTTGACCCGGTCGATCTTCCTCATGCTTATACCAAGCACGCGGGAGATCTCTTCGTTTGTGGAGCGCTTTTCCTGATGCTCCCCCTCATCGCAGGCCAAGAGGATCAGGGCATTGAGAACTTTTTGGGACCTATGCTTCCCCTTTGAGGTTAGGCTGTTCAGATGACGGCGTTCATCTTCGTCCAAGGTGACAATGAATTTCTTCATACCCAATCCTCCCGGAATAGGTTATAGAGAAATCATAGCACACCCTTTGCGACATTACAAGGTTGACGAGACACTAGTGTCCGGTTAACTTTCGACTAATTTCAGCTTATTATCTGCCAGGGTATACCCACACATGCTACCATTCAACCTAAGTGTCTCATATAGTGAGTTTTTTTCAAACAAAATCCCGCTCAAAATCTGTAAAACGGTGTAGAGCCGAAGGTCATCCAGCATAAGTTTTTTTTCGAATTATGGCTCCCAACACATATACTGACGGTTCGATATATTATATAAAACATGCCTGTCTCCAGTATAATTTTATCAAGAACATTTACATTATGTATTTTTCCATCTGATATGATATGAATGCTGTAATGTTTTCTCGTAAATCTATTAACGTAGGTAATTTAATTGTCCCTTTTTTTTCGAAATTTTGCCCATGGGAACATAGATAAGCCTAAATTTATTGTTGATGGCCTCGCAAAAGGTCAAAATTTCGCGCCAAGGCGCAATGACCGCAAAGTTAACTTATTGATATTAAAATGGTTTTTTTAGCGTCTTGGCGTCTTTGCGAGAGAATACAGTTTTGCGATTTCGTCAACCCTTACGTTGTATAGGAAACATATCATTGCGATTTGAATGGCAAGGGATGACCCTTGCGATGTGATGAACTTCGCACCGCCCCGACCGGCCCATAAGGTGGGGTATTATAGGGAGGTGGATTATGTGCGGTCTTTCAACATCCCCTGTCATTTCAAGAGTAATTGCTTCACGGAACCTCGTTTGGGTATGCATGCTTCTTTTCGTGCTCCTTCAACCCGCCATTTCGGCCGGCGGCCGCTCGGGAATCGATTGTGATTGTGGTACCACCGGTGAATATGACGTACCCAAGGCATTCGGTAAGCCTGCAGTAGGCGGCGCTCTGTCCGACACAACGGGCAGTTCACCGGACGGCAAATATACCTATACCTTGGGGGCCGAATCGATGGCACCGAGTCCCGGGATACAGGTTTTTCTGGAGGTGAAAGAAGGAGAGACCGTCAAAGTCGATTTTTCCGCCATTGTGACCCAGGCCGGTTGGGGATTTAGCGCTGACGAGGATCGATTCGTGCTCCATACGATCGATACGAATAGTCAATATCACATATGGCTATATGATTTGGAGAAGAGTGAAGGCAACAACACCGTGGTGGAGGCGCTTTTTACGGATTACGGGGGTGGTACGACGTTAGGCTTCAGCCCCACGGGACGGTATTTTTCCTATGCGGTGCTGAGTGCCGCCAATCTGCTCACCCTGAAGGTCTTGGACGTTACGGATCCCGGTAACTATCACGAGGCACAGTTTACCTTGGAATCCCCCTCAGCGGAAGATGCGGGTTTGGCGGCCTGGGGCTTTACGGCCAAGAATGACGGCGGCTTTTTGTATGCCGGAAACACGAACGCCGGTGACGCCTACTATGCGCTTGTCAATCTTCAGCAGATGAGCGTGATACTTTCGGGCCATGCCGGTGCGGGGACCTGGTGGGGGTTTAGCCCCTGCGGTGACGTGTTTGGCCTCATCGACGCCGATGATAAATCGGTCTATGGATACAGCACGCTGACCGGCGCCTTCCTCGGCGGCGGGGCTTATGCCGATGTAGCCATGGACCTGAAGCCGCGATGTGATGAAAATGGATACCATTGCATCGGGGATTGCCTGGATGAAGACCGACTGTTTGAAAACACCGCCGATGATCCCTGTGCAAGTGGGCCGGATAGTGACAACGACGGCATTCCCGATGCCGAAGATAACTGTCCGGATACAGCGAACCCCGAACAAGCGGACAGTGATGGGGATGGAATAGGAGACATGTGTGACCCGGACGCCGATACCGACGGGGACCTCGTACCCAACGACATCGATAATTGCCCGGATGAGGCGAATCCGGATCAGGCCGATCCGGACGATGACGGTGTCGGCAGTGCCTGTGACAATTGTCCTGATGTGTCCAATCCCGAACAGGCGGATGCCGATGGTGACGGAATTGGGGATGCTTGCGAGAGCGATACCGATGATACGAATCCGCCTACGTGGCCTGATGGCAGCAGCATCAGCGATACGGACGTCGGGGAGACGAGCACACATCTCACATGGACGGCTGCCGAGGATGATGTGGGCGTAACGGCCTATCTGATATACAAACGGGACGACTGGGGCGCCCCGTACGGCTTGGTTGCCGAGGTTTCGGGAGACAATTTGGCATGCACCGTCACCGGATTGGCAGCATCGGTGTTCTACACGTTTAAAGTGGACGCTCGGGATGCAGCGGGAAACGTGAGCAGCGACGGGCCGGTGACCTACGTCGTAACAACGGATGAAACCCCACCGACCTGGCCGTTAGATGCGGCGTTGACCATAACCGATATGGATCAATCCGCTATGACCCTGACTTGGCCCCAAGCGTCGGATAACGTAAGTGTGACGGGGTATAGGATCTATTTGTTGGATTTTGTCGGCGATACCACGCCGACATTGATCGCCACCTTACCTTATAGCGTCACGACCTACCGGGTGACTTGCCTGGAATCGGGGAGGGGATACATCTTCAAGGTGGAGGCGGGAGACGCTGCGCGGAACTGGAGCGAAGACGGGCCGTGGGCCCAACGGGTTACCGACTGGGGACCGGAGTGTACCATTTCTACTGAACGCGTCAGTGTTTCCAGCGATGGGGAAGAAATGCTGACGCCCGAAGGCCCCGGCGGGGTAAAAAACCTGGCGATCAGTTCGGACGGCCGGTTTGTGGCCTTTACCTCGAATGCCGTCGTGGACCTGGCGGACTTCATGTGGACCCAAGTATATGTACATGATCGCACATATGGACATACGAGTATGGTAAGTGTGTCATCGGCCGGCGAGGAAGCCAACAAGTTTTCAGGAGGAAAAGCCGGCGGGGGCGGTGGGCATCTTGGAATCAGCGCCGATGGGCGGTATGTGGCCTTCGCGTCTCAGGCGGACAATCTTGTCTACGGGGACGACAATGCAGCCTGGGACGTATTTGTAAGAGACCGCCATTTCAATGCAACCGAACGGGTGAGTGTCTCCAGCTCGGGTACACAAGCGGCGGGGTGTTGGATCTATGGTAGTCACAGCCCGGATATCAGCGCCGATGGTCGTTATGTGGTCTTTTCCTCGGACTGTACGAATCTGGTTACGGACGATACCAACGGAACCACCCGAGATGTCTTCATTCATGACCGTCAAACGCACAAAACACGATTGGTGAGTCTTTCTTCTTCGGGGGAGCAGGGCGACGACACCAGCGACTTGGCGTCGATCAGTGGCGACGGCCGTTTTGTCTGCTTTTCTTCAGGTGCCACGAACCTTGTCGCCGACGATACCAACGGACGTCAAGATGTGTTTGTCCATGACCGGGACACGGACGAAGACGGGATCTTTGACGAGTCCGGACACATTGCTACGACGAGGGTGAGCATTTCGAGCCTGGGCACCGAAGCGGTTGGCGGCAACAGCTATGCGGGCACTATCAGCGATGACGGGCGATATGTCGCCTTTGCCTCTGTGGCGTCCAATCTCATTCCCGGTGACACCAACGGCAAAGTCGATGTATTCGTTCATGATCGGGTCTCCGGTAAAACGCAACGGGTGAGTGTTTCGAGTAATGGGGTCCAGGCAAATGACCATTCATCGAATGTGGTGAGCTTTATCGGTTTGGGTATCAGTGATGACGGCCGATTTGTGGTCTTTGACTCGGCGGCGGACAATCTCGTCGCCGACGACACCAACGACGCACAGGATGTATTCATCCATGACCGGATTACCGCAACGACCAGACGGGTGAGTATCTGCCCCTGTGGTGATGAGGGCAACTCGGATAGTTACGGTTATGGCATTAGCGGCGGAGGGGCCGCCGTGGCGTTTATATCTCGCGCGAGTAATCTGTTGGTCGGGTTGTCGGATACCAATAACGGATCGGATGCCTTTGTCCACGCCTGGCAGAGTGTGGAAGGAACGACCGACACCGATATGGATGGTGTGGCGGATGATACAGAAAACTTGGCACCCAACGGCGGGGACGGAAACAAGGACGGCATGCCGGACAAGGAACAGCCCCATGTTGTGTCCCTGAAAGAAGCTGAGTTGGGACGCTACGTTACCTTTGTTTCCCCGTCATCCACAAAGTTTGCAGGAATGAGTGCCGTGGGGGGTTCGGATTTGGCCGAACCGCCGCCGGTTTCGGGCGACTATCCGTTCGGCTTTTTCCAATTCCAATTGTTCGGGGCGGCGCCATCCCAAGCGGTCAACGTTGAGCTTTATCTTCCTGCGGAAGATGAGGCGGATTCCTTTTTTGCCTATGGGCCGACACCCTCGGAAGCGTTACCGGCCTGGTATCCCTTCTTATTGGATGGGACGACGGGTGCCCGGATAGGTGCCGATAAAATTACCCTCCAATACGTCGATGGAGAACGTGGAGATCACGATATGACAGTAAACGGTGTAATTAATGCCCTTGGCGGGCCCGCACATGCGGGTATCCCCATTTTTACGTCCATACCCGTGACAATCGCCTTGGTGGATACGCCCTACTCCTATAATGTCGATGCAACAGACCCCGACGGAGATGACGGGAGACTGAGTTTTTCCTTGCATCAACCACCGGTGGATATGGAAATTGACGCGCAAACGGGAGTTATTACATGGACGCCGGATGACAGCCTCCTGGGTGATCATAAAATAACCGTTCGCGTTGATGACACCGCAGGGATGTTCAACATACAAGTGTTTAGGATACTGGTTGTTGAATCGATCCTCGAGGGCGATGTCAACGGCGATCGAGACGTTACCTTGCTCGATTCGATTCTGGCGCTTCAAGTGGCGGCAGGCATGAAACCGCCGGGTGTCTATCGATTCGCCGATGTGAATTCCGATCAACGCATCGGCCTGGCGGAGGCCGTGTATGTGTTGCAGGAAGTATCGGGGTTGACGAGATAGGGATGGTATGGAAAAATACGGATAAATTATTTTCTAACGCGTCATTTTACGGTTGGATTTTACGGTTTGGATTTCGGTGCGACTTACGCGGAGCACGGCTACCGGCTGCCTCATTGATGTGTTGATTCATCAGACCCGTCCTGACCAGACGTCTATCTGCTGGAGACAAAGATGCTGTAGAAAGCTGAAGCTCCCGTTCAAGGTTCACAACTTCTTGCGAAGGCTACCACTTTTTCTTCGTGTTCTGGTTTTCCATATCCAGTTGTCACCGCCGGTGCACACCGGACCCATGTGAGGCGGTGAGCCCTCGGACCCTACCCTCTTATCTATTTGATATTCCAGGCATATAGTATCCACAGGTTTTCCGTTCATATAGGCTGATCAGGCTAGTGTTTCGGGCCATGCAACAAATTGGGGCTTTTGCGAGGTTTTTCCTTTGGCAGCGCCGCCAAGGTTTGTTTGGTTGCATGGCACGGGAAGGTCATAACACCCCCGGCTCTGCCGGGGGTCATGACCAAGTATTGCTCCGGAATACCGGCAATTCCAGACCCCGCTGAACGTGCATGATACGATAAGACTATACGTACCAAAACGGCCCATTTCTGAGGGTCTTGGCTTGAATTCGGTCGATTGTCAGGGAGCGTAGGGTAAGTATGGATTCGAGCTGCTTTCAATGATACAGTCGGAATCATTCACCTCAGACTTTCACAGAGGGGAAGAAGGAAACCCAACTCTACCGATCTCAAATCACATGAATACCATTTCTATCGTTGAATTCGCGGGAAGTCATAGATAATGCAAGAATGTTTGAGATTCTATAAAATCAAGATTTATTGCAGTAAGGTCGATTAGAGTTATGTGGTCAGATAACATTCATAGTCAAGTACCTCCGGCAGAGCCGGGGGTTTACCTAAATGCAATTACAGGATCAACAGAACCACACAATAACTTGGCTATAGAAACAGGTTAACCATGATTCAAGGTGCAGTGAAAAAACAAGACCTTTCGATTTTAGTCCGGATTGTGCCGTATCTGGTGCTGGCGCTGATGCTGACCGCCTCAGTCTGGCTCTGGCGGTTCTGGGCCAACCATGAAACGACCATGGCGCGAGCCCATTTCGACGAGTATTGCGAGCGCATCAGCCAGGACATCGCCGAGAGGTTGAATGCCTACAAGATGATCCTCCAGGGCGGCGCGGGGACCTTTATCGCTTCCGAGGAGGTGACCCGGGAGGAGTGGCGGGCGTATTTGGAGTACTGCCAGGTTCGCACCCTGTACCCCGGCATTCAGGGCTTAGGGTCCACTCGGAAATAAATTCACATTTTCAGATGGCGACCTGCAATTCGGTGTCTTCAGTGTTCAGGGACGGGATTGTGCCCACCCCGTGAGATTCTGCTATGGCCGATGACCTGGGAGCGATTGTATAATTCCAGTTTCCAAGCGTCTGTTTTTTGATTATATTCAATCCTTTGAATTCTTTATCACGAACTTTGACTCCCTTTTCATATTCTCTGGGGTCAAAATATGCTTCGACCTTCAACCCAGTGTCTGTCTTGGTGTGGCGCGCAAAATTCAAAAGCGTTGTGAAACTCTTCAATGGCTGTCCAGCCCAGTTTTTGCTGATCTCACTGAACATCCTGTGTTCGATCGGATTCCATTTGCTCGCCCCAGTCGGATAATGCGATACCAGCAATTCTATTCCGAATCGATCAGCCACTCGCTCTTGAAGAAACTTCTTGAATGCCCTGGGGCGTGCCCCATTACTCCCACCGCTGTCTGCCAGTATGAGCAACCGACTGGAACTCGGGTATTGACATTTACCATGGCGTATCCACCACGTGGCGATGCAGTTCACAGCGAATTCCGGGGTATCTGCGGATCTCCCTACAATCAGTGTACCGCAATTCCGGACCACATCGTAGATTCCATAAGGTGAAGCAATGGCCTCGGCTTCGGAGCGGAAATCATGGTCCTTGACCTCCTTGGCTTCGCGGCACCAAGTTCGTCCGGGGTTCTTGAAAAGTCCGATCAACTCCTTCTTTTTTGTATCCACACTGATAATGGGATCACCAGCCGCCATGAATTGCTCCCGTAGCTGCTGGATGATCAGGAATTGCTGATCCCTATCCGGATGAAATCCGCATGAGAGACTTTTCTTGTTCCCTTTCAGAGAGTATTGAAGCTGTTTCAAAAGGCGATGAACCGTGGTCGCGGATACGCTGAGACCGATACATTCTTCCAGGCAGCGGGCTATCTTTTCCGGTGTCATTCGAGACCATATTCTGCCTGTTACCGGGTCACCAGCCGTATAAAACTCAAGAATCTTTCTTATTTCCGCCATGACTTCAGGGGTTTTTTTTCCACCCTCTTGCGCCCACCCCCTTTGGCGCGAACATGATCGCGATCAACAGAGCCTTCAAAAAGCTCCTTGCGGCCTTTTGCCACGGTATGGGCATCAAAACCCAGAAGATCAGCTATTCTCCGGTCACCTCCATGTCCCAGCTTGGCTGCTTCCAGCCCAGCGTAGAGCCGTCGTTGTTTCTCGTCCAACACGCTGAAGAACAAAATAATGGCTGCCTTGACTTCTGCAGGAAGAACCTCTACCTGAAGCCCCATGCCCAGTTCATCATATGCCTGATGCTCCTCACGCATCAAACGCTGCTGCCTCTGTATCCCGCTCTCAGCACTCATGTAGACGTGGCTACGCCCAATTCTCTGTCGACTGACTTTGTCTTGACGCTTTAGCTGCAAAAGTGCGTGATTGACCTCGACTTGCAATACGTTCCCCAGCTCAGCAGCCGTGTAACCGGCTTCCGACTTATCCACCAAGGCGCTCGCTGTAGCCAATAAATTTCCAAACATGCTAAACCATACAGAGCGATAGGACCATAACCCCAGCGCATCGAAATCAGGAACCTCAAAAAGCGTATAAAATTGACCCCGATGCGAGTAACTGCTGAGGTACCGCAGGCGACGAAGCGACCGGAAAACGGTCATCCTGGCGTCTGTCTTCAGAATTGCTTTCAATTCCTCCAGACGCGCGATTTTCTTCTCCTGCAGGTACTCCTGGACCGCCTTGTCTTTTTCCATTGTCGGCTCCATTGTTACAATTCCCTGCTGAAACGTTAGCTTTTGGGGAATTGTAACACGGCCGACACCCTAAAGCAATGGGGTTTCTCCTGTGCTTCGAAAGAATAGAGAATCACATCGTTTAGCCACACCCTTGCTTTCTGGTATTATTCTCGTAGAACCTGGAGACTTATTTTTGGGCGAGCCCTTAGGGGTTGGCAAGGTCGTTCCGCCCGCCGAACTGGCGCGCCATGTGGAGCGCATCCGGGCCGAGGGCTTCCCAGAGTATACGGTGCGGCCGGACGGGGAACGCGCGAGCTACACGCCCGTCGTTTTCCTGGAACCGTTCGACGCGATCCACCGGCCGGTACTTGGCTATGACATGTTCTCCGAACCGGTGCGGCGGGCGGCCATGGAGCGGGCGCGGGATACAGCCTCGCCCGCGATGACGGGCCAGCTCCAATTGGTCATCGAAGATGCCTATGAAGAGGTCCAGCCGGGGTACATTATCTATGTCCCGTTTTTCGCCGGGGGCGTGCCCCCGTCCAGCGTGGAAGCGCGCCGGGCCGTGCTCAGGGGGTATGTCTACGGCATCTTTCGCGTGAAAGACTTGATGCGGGGCATCTTTCCGGAGGCTCCGGAGAAAGTCGCCTTCGAACTCTACGACGGCGAGGCGGTTGCGCCGGAAGCCTTGCTGTTCGCCAGCCGCGAGTTGGACGGCGGTTCCGGCACATACCATCGGGCGCGATTCTCCAGCCACACGACTCTGGAGCTGTACGGCCACACCTGGACCCTGGCCTTCCGCTCGACGCCACAAATCGATGCCGGGGTAGTGTCTCATCTGTCATGGATCGTCCTGGCCGCCTTGCTGGCCATCAGCAGCCTCGTTTTTTTCCTGATGCGGTCACAGCAGAGTATCACTATCAAGGCCGAGGTGCTGGCCGCAACGTTGACGAAGAATTTGCAAAAGACCACAGAAACGCTGCGCACCACCCTCTACTCCATCGGCGACGCCGTGATTTCGACCGATGCCGAGGGGCGCGTCGCCTCCATGAACCCGGTGGCGGAATCGCTCACCGGCTGGAGCGAACAGGAGGCAACCGGTCAACCGATGGAAACTGTCTTCCGAATCGTCAACGAGCAGACCGGCCAGCCCGTTGAAAATCCTGTCCGCAAGATTCTGAAGGAGGGCGTGATTGTCGGTCTGGCCAACCTCACCCTGCTGCTGGCCAGGGACGGACGGAAAATCCCGGTTGCCGACAACGGGGCACCGATCCGCAATGCGGCCGGCGAGATTACCGGGGTCGTGCTGGTTTTCCGCGACCAGACCGAAGAGCGCAACGCGTTGCAGATGCTGCGAGAGAGCGAAGAGCGGTTCCGCATGATGGCCGAAAACGTCGAGGACTACGCCATTTTCATGCTCGACCCCGGCGGGCACGTCGTGAGTTGGAATGCCGGCGCCGAAAAAATGAAGGGCTATCGGAGGGACGAAATCGTCGGACAACACTTCGCGCGGTTCTATACCAAGAAGGACATAGCGTGTGGCAAGCCCGAACAGGTGTTGACGGTGGCCGCCGCCGAAGGACGGTTTGAGGACGAAGGCTGGCGGGTGCACAAGGACGGATCGCAGTTCCTGGCCAACGTGGTCGTTACCGCGTTGCGCAACGAAGCAAGCCAGTTGTCTGGCTTCGTCAAGATCACGCGTGATGTGACCGAGCAGAAACAGGCCGAGGCGGACCGGAGCGCCCGCCAGGTTGCGGAGCAGGCCAATCGGGCCAAGAGCGTCTTCCTGGCCAACATGAACCATGAGATCCGCACGCCCCTCAACGCGGTGCTCGGGTTTACCCAGATTCTGGAGCGCGACCCCTCCCTGACCTCGCGCCAGACCGGGATGATTCACACCATAGGGTGCAGCGGACGGCATCTGTTGAACCTGATCAACGACATCCTGGATATGTCCAAGATCGAGGCCGGCAGACTCGAATTGAACCCGGCTGATTTTTGTCTCCACGACTTGCTGGACGACCTGAAGATAATGTTCGATTCCCCCGCTCTCGCCAAGCAGTTGCGGCTCTCGGTCGGACGGGATGACCGTGTCCCGCGTTATGTAAACGCCGATGAAGCCAAGCTGCGGCAGGTGCTGATCAATCTGATGGGCAATGCCGTCAAGTTCACCAAGACCGGCGGAGTGACCGTGCGGGTCCGGGGCGAAACGGCCACGGGTAGCTCAGATGGCGATGCGAAGGCGGTTCGTCTGGTGGTGGAGGTAGAGGACAGCGGTCCCGGGATTGCCGGGGATGAGCTGGACAGTATCTTCGAGCCCTTCCGGCAATCGGCAGGGGGACAGGAGGCCGGCGGCACAGGCCTGGGCCTGGCCGTGAGCCGGCAACTTGCGGAACTGATGGGCGGCAGCCTCACGGTGAAGAGCGAGGCGGGCAAGGGCTCCTGCTTCCGTTTCGACGTGCTTGTGACGCCGGTCGAAAGGTCGGAGCAGCAGGAGGAGCGAGAGGCGCGGCAGGTGGTCGGCCTGGAATCGGGCACCGGCCCCTTCCGCATCCTGGTGGCGGACGACCACAAGGACAACCGCAGCCTGCTGGCCGCATTGCTGGAACCTGTGGGTTTCGAGATCCGGGAGGCCGTCAACGGGCAGGAGGCTCTGGATGTCTTTGAGACCTGGTCGCCCCATGCGGTGCTGATGGACATACGCATGCCGGTGATGGACGGCTACGAGGCTGCCCGGCGGATCAGGGCCACCGAACAGGGCTGCGCCACCCCGGTTATCGCGGTGACGGCCAGCGCCTTTGAAGATACCGAAAGCAAGATTCTGGCCATGGGCGTGGACGGGTATATTTGTAAGCCTTTCAGGACGGAGAAACTTCTCGCCGTGCTGAAGAAATGCCTCGGGCTGCGCTATGTCTATGCCGAAAGCACCGGGCAAGCCTCGGAAAAGACCGGCGTTCAGCCTCTCGCCCGCGAGGATCTGGCGGCGCTGCCGGAGGCGTTGCGGCAGGCCATGCGCCAAGCCGTTGACGAGGGGGACATGGCCGGGCTGCAGGCGCTGATTGACCAGGTCGAAGAGACGGATGCCGAGGCGGCGCGCAAGCTGAGGAACCTGGCCGACCAGTACGACTACGAAACACTCACCCAGGTATTGGCAAAATAGGAAGAAGGAGAACCCGATGCATAACGAGAACAAGACAGCGACCATCATGGTGGTTGATGTGACGTAGGCAGAGAAGACGCTCTCGAAAGTCTCATTGTAGATCAAGCAGCGCAGTTTCAGCATATTGTTGCAGTTTGTCATTAGCCACCATGCTCCACTTCGCTTCAAACGGGTATTACATATGAATTTATTCGCAGCCTCGATCCCTCCACTGCCAATGGGGTAGCCTCCGAGCTTGTCTCCCCTGTAATGCACCTTATTCTTGTTGTTTTCAAGGTACCCGATGGTCTTTCGAATCAGCTCTTTGGCATCAGCGCTCCGAGGCTCCATGCGCCTCAGGCCGCCCAAGACATGGCTCACGCCCCCCTTACGGGAGAGCCGGGCCATGGTGCCCTCCACCCAGTGCAGGGCCTTGCCAGGATCATCCTTGTACTGCTCCTCAGCCAGGGCATGCATATGCTTGGAGCAGTGGTAGTAGTCCAGGATCTGCCGGCCGCCGGGGAAGGCCCCTTCCATGGCCCGCCACAGCCACGGGGCCCCGTCACCGATCAGACAAACCCGCACCTTGTCCTGATCAATCCGCTCGGCCGCCTTCTCGAGGTCCCCGGCAAAGGTCTCCACATCGGCCGCTTGATGCCAGCTCGCAATGGGCACAATGCCTTCTCCGCTCGGGAGATAGATGCTGTTGCCCCTCGCATTAGGCGATAAAAACCCTACCAATTTTTTCAGAATGGGTTA
>CAZYJR010000030.1:0-47248 GCA_964647905.1 uncultured Desulfobacterales bacterium
CTTCACGTGCTGATCCGTTGGAGGATCAGTATTCAACCGAATTCTGACGCCGTAGTAAATACCAATACTGAACAGGGGCGCATTTTCACCCGTCCGCCCCAAGCGCATGTTATGCTACCGCTTCTTCAGGAAGTTCCCAACCCGGAAAAACGAGAACCCCAGGGTGTACCTTCAATGCAGTGGCCAACATTTTCGCGCGTTCGACGCCCAGCTTGACACGATCATTCTCGATTGCCGAAATGGTCGCCTGGGGTATACCAGTCAACGCCGACAGCTGATTTTGGCTCAATTCCTGAAGCTCGCGCACGATCCGCACGGATTCACCCACCGAAACCTCAATCCTCTTTTTGGCGGGACGATATTCATTCACTTAAGACCTCCTATAGTCATGGGTGGTGATCGAAGCGACTTGAAAAAGTAGCGCTTCAGGAACGATACGATAAATCACGCGCCATTGGAGCCCCAGCCGGGATGAGCGATACCCTTTCCATTTTCCGACCAAAGCTTCGTCATGAAAGCCTTTGATCAACCTCAGTCCCGACGGCCCAGAAATTTTAGCAATGTCCTTCCATTTTTCATATCGCTTGAGGATTTCAATCGGTAACGAATCGATCTGCTTGTCGACACGCCTATGTTCCTCGATCCCCCACATACATTTTACAGTATATATCTTTTATGATATGTCAAGCTTCTTTTTTCAGAAGCACAGCACATTTGGCCCGCGCCATCGAGCGCAACCGATCGAGTTTGGTTTGGAGAGGCAGGAAGGCTTCTGGTCCAATGCTACGACCGGAGAAGCGGAGGCCCTTTCTTATCGAAATATGGCATTCCGGCGAGGTCTGGTTTTGCCAGTGTTCGAGAGCAACCCTTGAACGGCAGGCATGAGGGGCGCGAGTTTACGAGCGTTCCTCTCCATGCCCTTGTTCGCCCCTTTTCTGTCTCTTAATAATTACAGCCAGACCGCGGAGAGCCTCGTTGACTGATTCGTGGTCGGGAAAATACTCAGCCACATCGGGATCAATAACCACGACGTTGGTTCCTTCCGCATATCGCTCTGCATATTTTCCCCGCACTCTACGAGTAAAATCGTATTCTTCCAGCATATCCAGATTATTCTTTATTCTTTTCGTACCTTAACCTCTCATTTTTGGTTGCCAGCCTGGCGCTGATAATACGTACTCGCTCGTCTCTGTCCGTATGGACGATAACCAGAAGCCGTCCTTGAATGGATCGCCCAATCAGGACAAAGCGTTCCTCGTTTTCAGAATGCAAGGGATCTTCAATCGTCTGTGACAGCGGCCTACTACTACCTGATGTGCATCGCTTTCTTTCTTTTCGAGTCGTTCAAGGAAGATGTCTGTCAAGGGGTGGTGGATCTCACCTCGTACCCTAACACGGTGCGGCGTAAGGTGATCGACATAGCGGCGAAAATTGTCAGTAGCGGTCGGAGGCGCACACTCAAGGTATCTCGTGCGGTGTGGGAGATGCTGGACTTTGCCAAGCTCTGGGCGAGGTGCGATGAATGCTTTGCACGACAAGTCCGCACAGAATTTCAAAATGTCGCGGCATCAGCCCTGTCCGCTCAACTCTCTTGTTGTGCGATTGCTTGTTGACACTTTTCATAAATAAATTCGGGGTCTAGATCGATACCTGAGTCCCATTCTATGGTATCAAAGGCCACTCTGACTCGCTTGAATGCACTCTGGTCCTTTAGCCGACGAAAAATACCAAAATTCAAAAACGGCTTCATGTCCAAAATGCCATGCTCACCGTTATCGAAATCTATTAAAAGTGTATAGTCTTGTTCGGGAACAACACTCTTTACCGCTGGATACATGTTTTACCTCCTACTGAAGCGGTTGGATTTTAAATGGTTCTTCTCCATTCATCACCAATTCCCAATCTGCCATTAGTTCTTCCTGATGGAGTTCAGCCCATGCCAAGACAAGCCTGGTCTGCTTTTTTGGGAGATCGCCCTGAATCACTTCGCATGTTCCAATATCCACCGTAGCCTTGTACTCCCCGTAATACACATGAAAATGCGGCGGAGGGTGTTCGGTTGGCGCGAAATACATGCGGATAATTATCCCATAGAACATAGAGATTGTTGGCATAGGTGTTTCCTCAAATATACAAATTGCAAATAGCGAGTGACCAGCCAGTGGCGCACAACGTTCCGGCTAACCAGCGCCGCCAAGGGCTTCGGCAAAAGGCGCATGATGTCCGGCGTCTGGTTGAGCCGATGGTTCGGCATTTCTATACTGTTTGACGAGACATTTCTTGATAGGAGAATTCCCAAAGCCCAGCATTATCTTTTGCATGTTCAATAGTCATGCTGACAATGTTGCTCTTTTCATCAATATCTATATAGATATTTTCGCTTATCTCTTTTGTCTCCTGGACCGCCTTTTCAATAAATTCTATGTGAGCTGTATCGGTCTCGGAAAAATATTTCACTTTCATGTCTCATTCCTCCTTAAAGGACCTATAAAAAAATGCATTATGCACCGTTTCGCCATCATCAAGCAAAATAATCCGCAAATATTTTCCAGCTTCTGTTATTCTGGCTCATTTTCTGATCCTACCATCGGATTGTACTTCAAGTTTTGCGGGATTCTCAATAACTTTCTTGATCCAATCTTTCTTAATATGAGCGCGATCCGGACGTTTTCTTGTATAATCAAAATATTGTGTTGTTTTCATTTGTCAAAATCCAATCAGATTATTGGTGTCGAACAAGAGATTATGCGGTTTCCCGATAACTCCGAATCGGGATAGGTTTCATTGCGAATCTGGTTCCCTAGCCGCAGCAAATAAGGCACTGACCCGATAATCGGCGTGTTATCCAGAAAACTCGATATCCCCACAACCCTTCAGATCATCCCTGACGGCCCTTCCTGCTCCTCGCCTGCCCCTGATTCATCATCATCTTCTCAAACGCGCTCCCGTCCTCCCTCATCAGATTCGGCAAGAAGCGATTGTGCCGGTCCCAGGTGAGCTCCTCCCAAGGATGCCCGAGCATCCTAGATACCCGCGCGATCTGCTCTACGGCCGGGAGATGAAAGCTTGCTAATCTACGGCAAATCTGTCCTTGACGGCGATCCCCAAACCTCCAAGGCGTACATAGTCATTGACATTGCATCTTCGGTCTCCACCGGAAGATCAATTCCCCCAATATAAGAGACCCCATCTCTCTCTTCCTCGAGAAATGGGGTCTCAGGCGGCTCAGGGCATGGCTCCCTCGCACAGGCGGCAAAAAGCCTATTTGAATCCCAGAAAAAAGTACAGTTTGGTGGCTATACTACCCTCCCAAAATCACAAAATCAAGCTACAAGTTGGCTGCGAGGCGCGGCCGTGCCTTGAGAGACAGAGGCCTCTTCTGGAGGAGGCTTACTGTGGGGGACGGTAAGCCCTTGATTTTGCTGGCGCGCCTGGGAAGATTCGAACCCCCGACCTATAGCAAAGAACCTCGCCCTTCTGGCAAGGGAGATTGAGACGCTGGGGCCTGTACGGGGAAACTGGCCGAATTACGGCAAGCTGAGCCCCGGCCGACATCACTGCCACCTGAAGAAGGGAAAGCCCACATACGTGGCGGTGTGGGAGGAGAGGGACAAAGAAATACGCTTGATAGAGGTGACCTATGTTGGAACACGCGAAGAAGCCCCATATTGATATTGTGGAGCTTCGTTTTCGAGGCCCGGGGGTGACACCGGATCCCGGAGACACGCCATTTTTGGAAGCCGCCATCAGTTCCCGAGCTTATGCACTGATCACCGGCAACAAGCGCCATTTTCCAAAGTCTGCCTGTCAAGGGCTGGTGGTTTTTTCCCCAAAAGAGTTTTTCGCTCACTTGGGTAAAGGGCCTCATTTTGATACTTAATCTACTTTTCTGAAGGTTTACCGGGGCTCATATTTGGTGTTTGTGGATGCTTAAGGACTTTGTGTTCACCGGTTACAATGGTGCTTGCAGATGAGGCGGCGCGCGAAGAGACTCGCTCATGAAGAGGGTTGTGGTGTATGTCAGCGTGGTGGTGAAGATGAGACTGCTTCTTGTAGAAGATGATCTTCAAATAGGATCATTTATGATCAGAGGATTTAAAGAAGAAGGCTCTGCGGTCGATTTCAGGATGTTACCATCCTTTTAGCAATATTTATCTCTATTCTCAAGCCGTGGAAGCCAGGCCGCACCAAGAAAAGGGAGGCGTAGGGCAAGTTAGAGCTTACTATTGCCTTGACCGTCAAAAGGCAGGTAGGAGAGCATTGTTGATGATTTAACCGGAAGAGGGAAAGATGCTCACCGTAGGATCAATTCATTACCACACTAAGTTCGGCAGAAACATCACGATTTGAGGAAAAAAGACTAGAATGATATTACACACGATCAATGCTCCCAGCAGGGGCATAATTCCTCGAAAAATGATTTCCAAAGGAATATCTTTAGCTATGGCATTCACTACATAAACATTGATTCCCACCGGCGGAGTGATAACTCCCATCTCACAAATCAAAACAATGGTGACTCCGAACCAAATAGGGTCAAAACCAAGTTTCAGTACCACTGGGTAGAAGATAGGGATAGTAAGCAGAATCATCCCCAAGGCGTCCATAAAGCATCCACCGGCCAGGTAGATGAAGATGATAATCCCCATAACGGCCCAAGCCGGTAACGGAAGCCCTGCCGCCCACTCGGCCAGAAGGAAAGGAATCCTTGTTACCGCCAGGAAGTGACCGAAAATCGTAGCCCCGGCGACGATTACCAAGATCATGCAGGAGGTGCTTACGGTCTGCTTACCGGCCAGCAAGAAGTTTTTCCAACTCAACTGTCTTCTTGCTAAGGCCAGCACTAAGGTGATGAAGGCTCCTGCTGCTCCTGCCTCGGTAGGGGTGAAAAAACCCAGGAACAACCCGCCCATGACTAGTAGAAAGATTATAAGCATCTCAATGACGCCCGAGAGGGATCTTAATCTCACGGCCCAACTCATCTTGGGTCCCTGTGGGCCGAATTCGGGCCTGAGTCGGACTACAATGTAAATGGTTATTACGAATAATATGGTCAGCAGGGCGCCCGGGACAATGCCGGCTGCGAAAAGCCTGCCGATGGACTGTTCGGTCATGATTCCGTAAATGATCAGGATGACACTGGGTGGAATCAGGATTCCCAAGCTCCCACCCGCAGCCACAGTGCCTGCTGCAAGGCCCATGTCATACTTGTACCTTTTCATTTCGGGCAGAGCAACTGTGGCCATAGTGGCTGCCGCAGCATTTGTTGAGCCGCAGATAGCTGCAAAACCCGCACATGCCCAGATAGTGGCAATCGCCATACCACCGGGAAGATGACCCAAAAAGGTATATGTAGTGTCATAGAGGCGGCGGCTGATGCCCGCGTGGAAAGCGATTTGGCCCATGAATATGAACAGGGGGACCACGGTCAGGTTGTAAGATCCGAAGGTAGAGAAGAAGTCTTTGGCCAGAAGCCTTAGCCCAGCCGGAGGAGTCACTATGTAGCTGAACCCTACCAGCCCTACAAGAGCCATCACAAAACCAACGGGCATCCTGGAGAACAGCAGGACAATCAGGACTATCAGTCCTATCACTCCAACCGTTGTGGGTTCCAACTCCTATCCCCCCGGCTATAGAGCTTAGATAAATGAAAAAAAGTCACTTCGGCCATCCATGCCATGCTTCTTCTTTTTCGGTTATAACCAAAAGTATATCGGTAACAAGGATCAACACTACAATTAGAGATGAAAAAGCAATACCATATAAAACCGGATAAAAAGGCAAGCGTAAGGTATTAGATACTTCACCGGCTTCCTTAAGGGCATTTCCGTATTTTACGCATTCAATTGTAAGCAGTATGAACAACAACAGGCTAAGAGTATGAGTCAATAGATAGATGAATTTTTGAGCCCGGTAAGGGCAGCGGTCAACAATTAGTTGAACGGCTACATGAGCCCGATCCAAGGTTGTCGGCACCAAAGCAAATCCAACAGCTATGGCTCCCAAAAATCCCACTATCTCCCAGGTTCCTACAATGGGGTGCCGGAGAAAGCGAAAAGTTATATCCGCACACGTCAGCACCATCATAGCCATAAGGCTGAACACGGCAATCCAATGCAGGGCTCGACTAAGCATCCTGAGAATCGCCAAGAAGCCGTACATTTTTCACCTCGCATACGCCTCATTGGTTGAGCAGCACGGCTGTCTAGTAAAATGTTGGCCAGGAGACGGGCGTCCCGTCCCCTAGCCCCCCTTTCATTGGTGGGCGCTCAAATAATCGAGACAGAACTCTAGGGCCTCTGCTGCTGGGAGACCCATAGCTTCTTTTTCTTTCACATAGTTGTCTAATATTGGGCGGAGCCTGCTGGCCCAACGGTCGTTCTCTTCCTCCGATAGGGTGATAACCTCCCCGCCGTTTTCGACAAAGAACTGTTTCCCTCCCTCATCCAACTCATCCCAGAGCCTCCCCTGCTTTTCCATCCATTCTCGGTTGATCTCGTTAATGGTCTCTTGCACTTCTTGCGATAAGCTGTTCCACTTATCCTTATTCATAACCACGTAGGCGGCGTTGACATAGGCCGAATCAAAGATAGTCGAATAGCCCACGACGTCGGCCAATTTGAACCCCTTGAGTGCTTCGAAGGGTGCGGCAACGCCTTCAGCTACACCTTTGCTGATGGCATCGTAAGCCTCGCCCATGGACATGGCTACAGGGGCCCCACCCAAGGCTGCAACAACCTCGGCACTGGTTCCAGTTGACCGAACTTTCCGCCCTTTTAAATCTTCCAGCCTTCTTATCGGCATTTTCATGTTGATACGGTGAGGAGGAGAGGTGTGTAGATAAATGAGTTTAACGTCCTTAAAGCCACTGGGTTTGAATTTATCAAAATAAGCATTGGCCATTTTGGTAGCTATATAAGCATTCTTGTACCCGAGAGGTAGATCCAAGACTTCTGACAACGGGAAACGCCCGGTAGTATAGGAGCAGAAGCTTAGTCCCACGTCGGCCATGCCTATTTTTACCGCCTCAAAGGTCTCAGGTGCACTGACAAGGCTTCCACCAGGATAACACTCCACCTTAACCTTTCCGTTTGTCCTCTTCTCAACCTCCTTGCCCCATTCTTCGCCCAGTTTGGAGATTGGGTGGACCGGCGGAAAGAAGTTTGCATACCTGAGCGTCATGCTGTCGGCTCGGGTTTCTCGCGGACTAAGCCCCAGGACTAAGAGAGTGAGCAAGATTATGGGCAGGCTTCGGATAAATCCTTTCATGGTGACACCTCCCTATTCGGTTGCTAAAGATTACAAGAATATCAACAATCATTAATCGTTCTTCCTGATTCACCCTCCTTTCTTTGTGTCAATAATTTCCGATAGTCGTGATCCCAATAAGGTCTCTGATTACTCCTTTCAGCCTTCTTCATAAAGCTTCCGAATGAGCTTGGACTTCATCTCGAAACGCGGAAGGGTGCCCTCTGGAACCAACTCCACGTCGGCCCGGAAGACGAGCCTTTTCCTCAAAGCGGCCTCCAGCTCCCTTTTCAGTTTATCCAGCGCCTTTTCCCCTTCGGCGTACTCCACTTGGATCCTAACCGGTGGCTGGACGCGCGGTCCCGGCTCATCCAGCAGGACTTGCATATCTCCTGTCGTTCTGGGGTGGAATCCGGTGACTACGTCCTTTATGGCTGACGGGAAAACATTGACACCAAGGACTATCAACATGTCGTCTGTCCGGCCGGTGCATCTTATTCGGAAGCTTGTTCGGCCGCATTCACAAGGGCTGGTGTATACGACGATTCTGTCACGAGTACGGAAACGAACTACCGGGCAGCATTCCCTATCGATAAGGGTATAAACCAACTCACCTTCAGCCTCATCCTTCATTTCAATGACCTCACCCGATTCAGGGTCGATCAGCTCCGGGAAAATGTATTCCTGCGCACAAAAGTGCATCCCCTGCTGGGCGGGGCATTCCCCGAAAATTATGGGGGCTGCGTCTGAGTTCCCCATCCCTTCACTAACCAAGGCCTGATATTCTTCCTGCAAACGTTTCTTGATTGAAGGAACGCCTCCTCCGGGCTCGGCTCCCACCACAAGTTTTCTGAAACCGAGATCCGCCGGTTCTATATTGCTGTTCCTGCGCACATAGTCCGCCAAGTAGATGGCATAGGAGGGGGTGCAATGGATCAAATTGCCGTTCAGCCGTTTCGCGGTCATGATCACGCGATCTGACGCTCCTGTACCGATGGGGACAAAGGCCGCTCCGATATGCTCTATGGCGTCCTTGACGGGAAGGCCTCCGACAAAAAAGGTCAGTCCTACGGCGTGGATGACCACATCGTTAGGGCGTACGCTCTTGCAATAGAGGGAACGCGCCGTGATGTCAGTCCAGATCTTGTGGTCGTGCCTCGTAATGCCCACAAAGGTGGGAACCCCTGTCGTGCCGGATGATGAGTGGATGCGGATAATGTTTTCAATAGGAGCGACACAGTGAGAGCCCAGTGGAGGGTATTTTTTTTGACTTTCTCTAAGCTCGTCCTTTTCAGTAAACGGAAGCTTGGAAAGATCTTGCAATTTCCTGATGTCGCCTCTTTCCAGGCCATGTTCTTCAAATTTTTCTTTGTAAAATAACGAATTATCAAAAATATAGTCAAGCTGCCTCAGGAATTTGCTTTCCTGTAGCTCATATATTTCATCCGGTTTCATTGTTTCGATATTCTCGTTGAATAGATCTCTCTTCATCTCAATGGGACCCTCACTATTCTAATGTTTAGACATATTATATGATTATGTATTTGATACTAATTTAGTATTAAGAATAGAGTGGTAGAAATAATATATTAGGTGAAGGCTTAGCTTGAAAAAAAGGGGATGCGCTTGTAATTAAACATAACAGCCAAAAGCTTTGCCTTCTTCTCTCCTATACTTCTCCCACTATGAGGAACAGAAGCATCAAAATATACACAATCTCCTTCTTCCATGACGTATTTCTGGCCGTCATAAATTAGTTCATGCTTTCCTTCAAGAACAAACATGAATTCTTCACCATCATGTTGAAAAATGGCTTCTTCGTCGAAGGAAGGTTCAATAATATACGGCTCCATGTTCTTCCCAGGCTTGTCAGCCGCCAGGGCTTCATACGCATATCTGAAAAGCGACCCTTCTGAAAGTGAACCAATACTTCGGATCGGCTTTCCTTGGTGTCGCTTTGTTAATGATATTCGGACATCCTTTGAATCTTGGGGGTCTTCATGCAGCAGGTACGCGGCATCCACTCCCAAGGCCAAAGCAATTCGGTTTAGGGTCGAGTATGGAGGGGCTTTCTTGGCCCTTTCGATCTTCGAAAGATACCCCTTGGTAAGACCAGTCAGCTCGGCCAGCTTCTCCAGCGTCACTTTTTTCTCTTTGCGCAGCATCTTGATATTGTTGCAGATCAGCTCTTCATCCATTGAGCGCGGCTACTCCATTAATGTTCGGTTGCGCTTGTCGGCCCATGCAATCGCGGGGGCAGTGAATGTTTCCTGTTTGGATACGTATAGCGAAACCTGTTTCGGCTCCCACGAACTGATATCCCGCTTTTCATGAGGTTCTTCGAGGAAAATTAATCAAAGTTTGACCAGAAGTTTCCATTCTGTCAACAAAAAAATCAGGCAAAGGCGGGCTTCGTCTTTCTGCTTGGTGTACAGACCATCAGGGAGGATCGAGGGGCGGGGAGAGCAAGGGGGCGGGGCTTTGCAGCCCAGCCCCCTTGGTTCGGACGGATTCGGTGGCTACTTCTTTTCCGGCTTGCCCCGGTTCTTGATGGCGGTGTAGACCCGCTCAGGGGTGAGCGGGAGCTCGTGGATGCGGACGCCCACTGCGTCGTAGACCGCGTTTAGGATCGCCGGGATGGTGGGCATGATCGCCCCCTCCCCGACCTCCTTGGCCCCGAAGGGGCCGTTGGGCTCGTTGCTCTCCACTATGATGGCCTCGACGTTGGGCATGTCCAGGGCGGTGGGGATCTTGTACTCCCCCAGGTTGGCGTTCAGTATCCGCCCCTTGTCGTCGAACTTGACCTCCTCCATGAGGGCCTCGCCCAGGCCCATGGAAAGGGACCCCTGCATCTGGCCCTCGACCGAAGTCACATTGATGGCGAAGCCGCAATCGTGGGCGTCGGTCATACGCTCCACCCTGACCTTGCCGGTCCCCGGGTCCACGCTCACCTCCACCACCTGGGCGCTGGGCCCGTAGGCCGGGGAAGTACCCACCGCGGCTCCCTTGAACTTGCCGCCGAGTTCGCCGGGCTTGTATTTGCCCGTGCCCACTATGGTCCCCCGCTCCAGGTAGGCGATGCGCGCGGCCTCCTTGAAGCTAAGGGCCTCTTCCTCGGGCGGGTTGTCAGTGAACCCACGGTGTTCCTTGATGTAGCGGTTCCTGACCGGGCCGAAGTCCGGGTTCTCGCCCCTGAAGGTGATATAGCCCTCCTTTACGTCCATATCGGACACAGGGACCTTGAGCTGCTCTCCCAGGACCTCCAGGACTTGCTGTTTGACCGATTCCGCGGCTTCCTTTGCAGCGTGGCCGGTCATCAGGGTCTGCCTGCTGGAGTAGGCGCCCAAGTCCACGCCGTGCTCCGTGTCCCCGGAGCTCACCCGGATGTGATCCAGCGTGACTCCCAAGCCCTCGGCCGCGATCATGGCAAGAGCGGTGTCCGAGCCCTGGCCTATCTCCGCCGACCCTGTGAGCAGGTGGGCGGTGCCCCCGTCTTCGCTCAGCTTGAGCACCACCGTGGAGTGGGCCGTATCCGAGCGGTATATGGGGTACCCGGCCCCGGAGACGAAGAATCCGCAGGCCACCCCGATGCCGCGGTGCTCGCCTGTCTTGCCCTTTAGGTTTTTCCAATCCGAGTCCTTGTAAACCGCCTCCAGGCATTCCTTCATGCCGAAGCTGCTGACATTGAGGTCGTTGCAGGTAATGTCGCCCGCGCTCATGGCGTTCTTGAGCCTGAGCTCCAGCGGGTCGATGCCCAGCTCCTCGGCTATCATGTCCAGTTGCTGCTCCCAGGCGGCCCTGGCGGCCACCCCGCCGTGGCCTCTCTGGGCCCCGCAGGCTGGCTTGTTGGTGTAGATGCGCCACCCGTCGAACTTCATGTTGGGCAGCCTGTACGGCGCGGCCAGCAAGGAGCCCGCGTAGTACACCGTGGCTATGCCGAAGCTGGTGTAAGCGCCGCCGTCCATGTAGCACTCGTTGGTAAGGGCCATCAGGGTGCCGTCCTTCTTGACCCCGGTTGTCAGGGTGTGCTTGAACTGGTGCCGGGCCCTGGAGAAGAAGAACACCTGCTCGCGGGTGTAGTTCATCTTGACCGGCCTGCCTGTCTTCATGGAGAGCAGGCAGGAGGCGATCTCCATGGTGTTGGTGCCGGCCTTGGGTCCGAAGCCTCCCCCCACGTAAGGCTTCTTTACGCGCACCTTTCCGATGGGAACGCCCAGGACCATGGCCACTATCCTCTGCACGTAGTGGGGGACCTGGGTGGATGAGTACAGGGTCAGGAAGCCGTTTCGGTCATAGTCCCCTATGCAGGCCTGGGGCTCGAGGAAGGCGCCGTCCTGGCGCTTGTTCAGGAAGGTGTCGGTCCGGATCAGGTCGCAGTCCTTGAAGGCCGCCTCCACGTCGCCGAACTCCTGGTGGACCTCGCCGCAGATGTTCCCCGGGTATTTGTCGTGGAGCTGGGGGGCTCCCTCGGCCATGGCGTCTTCAACGGTCAGGAGGGGAGGAAGCTCCTCGTAGTCCACCTTGATCAAGGAAACCGCCTCGATAGCGGTTTCCAGGTCCACGGCCGCCACCGCGGCCACGTCGTCGCCCACGTGCCGGACGCGGTCGTGGCAGAAGACGTTCTCATCGTAGCGGGCCGGGCTTACCCCGTACTTTATGAAGCCCGCGTCCTCGGCCGTAACCACTGCCTTGACCCCCGGGAGCCTCCGGGCCGCCGAGGTGTCGATATTCAATATCCTGCCGTGTGCGATGGGGCTCTGGAGGAGTGCACCGTAGAGCATCCCGGGCAGGGTCATGTCGTCGATATAGGTGGCGCGGCCCGTGGCCTTGTCAGGTGTGTCCAGCCTGGGGGCCCGCCTGTTTATGACACTGTAAGAGGCCATCTCGTTCCTCCTTGTCTGCTGTTCTCTTGCTTCTTATGTACGTTCTAGTGAAGCCTCCGCGTGAGGGGTTGCTCATCCCCTCATGGACCGGCCTGCGGCCTGAATGGCCTCAACGATCTTTTGATAGCCGGTGCACCGGCAGAGGTTGCCGGATATGGCGGTGCGGATCTCGCCCTCGTCAGGCTCCGGGTGGCGGTCCAGGAGGCTCTTTCCGCTCAAGAGCATCCCCGGGGTGCAGAACCCGCATTGAATGGCCCCGTGTTCCACAAAGGCGGCCTGCAAGGGGTGCAGGCCCTCGTCGGTCTCCAGCCCCTCGACCGTTGTCACCTCCCTGCCCGCCGCCTGTACGGCCAGGACCAGGCAGGAGTTCACCGGTTTGCCGTCCAAGAGAACCGTGCAGGAGCCGCAATCGCCCACCTCGCATCCCTTTTTGGTACCCGTCAGCCCCATGTCATAGCGGAGCATGTCGGCCAGGGTGCGGTTGGGCGCAACAGCGATCTCTTCGGCCCGGCCGTTGACGGTGGTCTGAATAAGCTTCTTCATCTTGTTCCTCCGGTAAGAAAAGCCCGCTCTCGAGCCAGTGTTCATCCGATCCTTTGGAGTGCGCTCTCCAGGGTCCTCCTGGTGAGCACCGCCACCATGTCGCGCCTGTAGGCGGCGGAGGCCCTGAAGTCGTCTATGGGGCGTGCGTCTTGGGCCGCCGCCCGCGCCGCCTCCTCAAAGAGGGCCTCGCTGGGCCTCTCCCCCCTGAGGACATCCTCGGCGGAGCGGGCCCGGATGGGCGTGGGCGCCACGGCGCCCAGGACGATTCTTGCGCTGTTTATGGTATCCCCGTTCATGCCGATGTAGGAGGCCACGTTCACGATTGATATCTCCAGGGTCTCCCGTATGCCGAGCTTCAGGTAGGCCCCTCCGTGGCGCTCCGAGTCCGGGGTGATCCGAATGGATGACAGGATCTCCTCCTGTCCCATGACCGTGGAGCCGGGACCCTCGAAGAATTCCTCCAGTGGAACGCTTCTTGACCCCGCGGGGCCGCTCAGGGCCACCGCGGCCCCGTAGGCCATGAGAGGGGGGGGCAGGTCAGCGGCGGGTCTTGCCGATACCAGGTTGCCGGCCGCAGTGGCCAGGTTCCTTATGAGGGGGCTCCCGAGTCTCGAGGCCCCCTCGGCCAGGGCGGGAAACCGCTCTCTCACCAGGGGGGAGTCGGCCAGCTCGGCCGCTGTTATGCAACCGCCGAGCTCCAGTCCGCCGCCGGCGTCTTCGATTCGGCGGAGCTCCTCCAGCCTGGTGAGTCCGATCAGGTGATCGGCCTCCATCACCTTCTTTTTCAAGTTAACGATAAGGTCAGTCCCGCCGGCAAGCGGCCTGGCCTTTTCTCCCAGTTCGCCCAAGAGGCGGCAGGCCTCCTCCAGGCTCTTGGGCTCGTGGTAATCGAACCGGGGTAAAAGCATGGGTTCCTCCTATTCTCTTTCATATCCGATTGGAGCGGCCGTGGAGGCCGCAGTCTTGCGGGCTAGTCACCCCAGCGCTTGAAGAGCCGGTGTTCTATCCCTAGGTAATCAAAGACCTTGCCTATGGTCTGGTCCAGTATGTCCTCGATTGTGCTGGGCCTGTGATAAAACGACGGCACAGGGGGGAGGATATGCGCCCCCAGCTCCGCGGCCAGGCTCATCAGGCGGAGGTGCCCGGCGTGGAGAGGGGTCTCTCTGACCACCAGGACCAGCTTTCTCTTCTCCTTGAGCGTCACGTCTGCAGCCCGGATGAGCAGGTTGGTGGTGAAGGAGTTGGATATGCCGGAGAGACTCTTTATGGTGCAGGGGGCCACCACCATGCCCTCGGTCATGAACGACCCGCTTGCAAGGGCTGCACCCACGTCCCGGTTGTCATAGACCACCGCGGCCATCCCGGCCACCTCCTCCGGGCTGTACCGGGTCTCGATCTCGATGTTCCGCTTCCCGGCCTCGGAAAGGATCAAGTGGGTCTCCACATCGGTCTCTTTCAAATGCTCCAGGAGCCTCACTCCGTATATCACCCCGCTCGCCCCGGATATCCCCACCACCAGCCTTCGCGCCATCACTTATTCCACCCTTCATCCATTGCGCCGCACCACCTCCAGTATGTTGAATCCTCGCTCCTTGAGCGTCTCGTTCACCCGTTCCAGGCCTTCCTTGTCCAGGCGCAAAAGCAGCCGCCGCTTCCCGGTCTCGGGGTCCTTAAGGGTGAAGAGGCAATGAAGCCTCCCGCCTGCGGCGAATGCCGCCTCCACTATCTCCCGCACCATCTCCCCGTCGGGCCGATCGAGCTCCACTGTCAGCCCGGAGTAGCTCTCCGCCACACCCAGTATCTGGTAGAGGGAGTTGAATATGTCGAGATCCGAGACCGTCCCGACCAGCTTTTCCCCGTCCATGACCGGGAAGAAGCTCCTGCCGAACTGCTTGCCCTGCTCCAGTGCGGCCTCCACGGTATCGTCCATGGAGAGGCAGACCGGCTTCCTGACCATCAGGTCCTTCACCTTGACCCGCTCGTTGAAGAACTTCATCTCGTGGGGACTTTGCGTGGCCGTGACCGACGATGCCGCCTCGTTCAAGTCCTTGCGGGAGAGGATACCCCTGAGCCTGCCCTCGTCAACCACCGGGATGAACCTCTCCCTGATCTCGCCCAGGATCCGCAGGGCCTCGCTGGCCGGGGTGTCGCTGGTAATGGTGGCCGGGGACTTCTTCATCCAGTTCTTTATGAGCATGGCGTTCTCCGTGAAATGAGGATTATGCCAGAAAACATTTCTCCGGGTAAAGCACTTCGGGGCTGTTATCCGGTGTCTTCCGCGGCCTTTGCTCCGAAGAGCTCCATGGCCGCGCTGATCACGGCCTCTCCGAAGGCCGGATCCTCCATGTTGGCGTCCACTTCCGAGACCTTGATCTCCGGCCTCAGTAGGGCGCGAAGCTCGTTTACAAAGATCCGGTCCTCTGCGGGGTCGTGGGTGGGGTTGCCGGGCGCGTCCACGGACGACCATCCCCTCGTGGGGATCACCACCCTCACCGGGCCCTTCGCCCTATTGAGCTTGTCCGCGAATACGGCGGCCACCTCTGAGAGCTCCTCGGGCGAGTGGCGGATCCAGGTGCGGTAACGGTCCAGGTCGTACTTTCGCCGCTCCTTGTACTCCGGCTTGTACCTGGACTTGGCCGGCGTCATGTGATTCACGCTGCAGACGGACACCACCTGGGGGATGCCCAGGCTCCCTGCGGTCTCCAGCCTGTTGGGGCCCGCGTCCCTCATGAATCCGTAGTGGTGCTCTCCCACACCTCCAGGGGCGAGATCCACCACCCCGTGGAAGAGGCCCTGGGCTATCATGTCCTCCATGGCCCTGTCCCCGATCCCTGCAGCGGAAAACCCTATCACTTGGAATCCTTGTGCTTCCAGGCCTTGCCGAACCGAGCTCGCGCATTTCTCGCACGGCCCCAACATGGTGAGCGCTATGCTTCGACCGGATTCGGAGCCGGGAGGGGCCGCCCGGCCTCTTATCATGCCCGCCGCCGCTCCCGCGCCCCGGTCGAGGACGTTTTTCAGCAGATCGGTCACCCCGGAGATCTCTATTACCGAGTGGAACAGGGCTATGTCCCCGGTCCCTATGTACCGCGTGGAGAGGCCGGGGAGGGCGGCGGTCGATGAGATCATGAGCTTGGGGACCCCGAAGGGAAGGGCTCGCATCACCTCGGTGGCCATCAGGGTGCCCGTGGAGCCGCCCAGGCCCACCGCGCCGTGGATCCCGCCCTCGGCTTGGAGCCGCTTGGCAATGGCAGAGGCCCCTTGGATGGTGATGTTGGTGATCCGCGAGCGCTCCCTGGAGGAGTGGATCTCCTCCAGGGAGCTCCCGCCGGCCGATGCCACCTCGGCCGGTCCCACGTCGGCCGAGGGATGCCCGTCCCCCCGCATGGAGAGGTCCATCAAGAGAGTCCCCAGGCCCAACGCCTCCAACCTCTCCCTGAGATACATGGTCTCCGGGCCCTTGGTGTCCATGGTGGAAAGGATCAGGACCGTATGCTCCATTAGTCGGTGCTCCCTTCGGCTTTGCTCCCTCAGGATTGCTCGGCCTCTATCTTGGCCGCCATTTCCTTCTTGAGCGTCTCCTTGTTCACCTTGCCCGAGTCGCCCACGGCCGGGAACTCGTCCATTATCTCCAGGCGCTCCGGGAGCTTGAACTTGGCGAGCTTCTTGGCCTTGAGGAACTCCACCATCTCATCGAAGGTGAAGGTCTCCCCGGCCCTGGGGATCACACAGGCGCAGCACCGTTCGCCCATCTCCCTGTCCGGGTAGCCCACTATGGCCACTGACGAGACCTTGGGGTGCTCGTTCAGGAGCCCCTCTATCTCCGCGGGGTATATGTTCTGACCGCCCCGAATGATCATGTCCTTGGCCCGGCCCAGGATCCAGAGGCAGCCCTGGTCGAACTTGACGATATCCTCGGTGGTGGTCCAACCGTCGCTGTCGAACACCGTCGCGGTAAGCTCCTCGTCGCGGTAATAGCCGGCCGGTGCATGGGGCCCCCTGAAGTAGAGAATCCCCGGCTCCCCGTCAGGGACCGTATCGCCCTTTTCGTCGACCAGCCTCACCTTGTTCCCAGGGAGCATGCGGCCCACGGTTCTGCGGCGCAGCTCCTTGCTGTCCTCCACCCGGCATCCCGAGACCGAGCCCTTGTCCTGTGTGCCCAGGTCGCTGGTGATCACCGCCTGGAAGGCCTCCTCTGCCTCTTCGGCCACCTGGGGGGAGAGATAGCCGCCCGCCGAGCGGATGAAGCGGAGCGAGCTCAGGTCGTACCTGGAGGGATCCGCTTCCAGCATCCTTATCAAGTGGGTCGGCACCACTCCGATGGCGGTCGCCCGCTCCTTTTCGATCAGGGAAAGCGCCCCTTCAGGGGTGAATTCCTCGAGCATCACGGTCTTGGCCCCGGCAAGGGGGGCGGCGAAGTAGGTAAGGGTGCCGGCGGCTCCGCCCGCATGGGGTGCGATCGCCATGGTGATGTCGTCCTTGTTCAGGCCCCAGATGTCCACCCTGGCCTTGGACGTGCAGACCCTGGGCGCGGTCGGCCATTCCACCAGCTTGGGAAGGCCCGTGGTGCCGCTGGTGGTGGTGAGCAGGGCGACGTTCCAGATGGCATCCAGCCTGCGCTCCGCCAGCACGGCCTCGTCCACCGGCTCGGCTGCGCGCTCATGGGCCATGGTGGTCAGGGAGTGGGTCCCCTCGGGCGCTCCTTGCGGCACCTTGTCATCGAAGAGAAAGATCCTTTCCAGATGGGAGAAGCGCTCCTGGAGCTCGCGGTACATCTCCAGGTAGTCGAACTTGCGGTATACATGTGGGATGACTACGGCTGAGGCCTCCGTCCTTTCCACCATGTACTCGAGCTCCCGCTCGCGCAGGTAGGGATAGACCGTGAGGGAGATCAGCCCGGCCCTCTCGGCCGCCACACGGGCCAGGAACCCGAAGACGCTGTTCGGCGACTGGATGATGATTCGGCTGAACTTGGGAAGGCCCATCTCCACCCAGGAGGCGGCAATGGCGTCCACCAGGCGTTTGGCCTCGGCCCAGGTGACCCTGTAGCGGGAGTCCACCAGGGCCTCGCGGTCGCCCATCTCCCGGGCGTTCCGGTCATAGAAGTCGTAGAAGAGCTCCTGGGTCCAGTGTCCGTCCCGGACGAACTCATCGACCATCTCCTGGGTATAGCGAATCGGTCTCACATCGAACCTCCGTGCTTGAAAAGCCGCCGCCCGGCGGCAAACCGGGCGGCGGTCTAAAGGTTTAGAGCCCCAGCTCGGACCACCTGGACTCCACTTTCTTCACCATGTCCGGGTCCAGCTCGATGGGAATGGGCTTCTTCTTCCACTCGTATGGAATGGTGGCGTCCATCAGCATGCGGCCGGTAATCTCCCGCGCGTCAATGGGCAGGGAAGGGTCGAGAGGGGTGGAGCGCCCGCGCTTTATCACCTGGCTGCGGTTCGGCTGGAACCGGAAGCTCAGGGCGTACATCACCCGGGGGATGTCCCACGGGTCTATGTCGTCGTCGACCGCAATCACGGTTTTAAGTCCGTAGGCGCCCATCTCCGTGGAGACGGCCGCGGTGAGCACCTGGTCCGTATGGCCCGGGTACATCTGCTTGAGCGAGATGATTGCCAGGAACCGGCCGGATCCCTCGGGCGGGCAGTAGACCGCCTGTATGCCCGGGATCTTCATGTCTTCCAGTTGCTGCCACAGGGTGGCCCCGTAGGTGAGGGCCATGGTCATGTGGGTGTCGGTAACCGCCCTTCCCACGGTGGTTCCCCAGAAGATGGGGTTGTTCCTGTAGGTGACGCATTTTACATCTATAAAGTTCCTGGGGTCGGTGCCCACGCCCGAGTAGTAGCCGGTGTACTCGCCGAACGGGCCCTCCTCCATGAACTTGTCCGCGTCCACCTCGCCCTCGACCACGATCTCGGCCGTGGCCGGGACCGGAAGATCGTTGGTCTCCGCCTTTACCACCTCGATGGGCCCCCCGCGAATGGTGCCTGCAAAGTCATACTCCGACTCGAACGCGGAGAGTCTGGAGGCCCCCATGAGAAAGAGCAGGGGATCGCAGCCCACCACCGCGCAGACCGGCATGGGTTTGCCCATGGCCTGGTATTTCTTGAGCATGATATCCGCGTGCTTGCCCTTGATGAACTGGGTCCCCAGCTTGTCCTTTCCCAGGAGCTGGAGCCGGTAGGTCCCGAGATTGACCCAGCCGGTCTCCGGGTCCTTGCTCAGGACGAAGTGGGCCGTACCGAAGTACCTCCCCCCGTCCATCGGGTAGAACTTGGGCACCGGAAACTTGTTGAGGTCCACCTGGTCGCCCATCATGATGTTTTCCTTGCAGGGCCCGGTGTCCACCATCTTGGGAGGGATCATGGTCTCCCGCTTTTCCACCCACATCCTCATCAGGTCCACCAGGCTGGAGTCCTCGGGCATGCCCATGATCAGGGCCAGCCTGGCCGTGGAGGTGCAGACACTGGTTATCACCGGCGAGTCGTAGCCTTTGACATTCTCGAAGAGCAGGGCCGGTCCCTGCCTCTCCTCGTTGATCTTTGCAATGTGGGAGAGCTCCAGGTCCCAGTCCACCTCCGCCTTGATGCGGTGGAGCATGCCCCTCTTTTCCGCCTCGTCAATGAAATCCCTCATGCTCTTCATAAACCCTTCTCCCTCCCTTTTTGAATTCTGTTTAACAATGGTTGCCCCTTATTTGATCTTCTTGCCGCTGACCAGCCCTGCCACAATGTGCTCAAGGGCGGATTTCTTTGGTTTGGATACGGGCTCCCTCTGCCTGTGGCCCCAGACCGTCTCGGGCCGGCTCTGGAGGATCAAGACCCTGCCTGCAGCCGGCATGTCCTTGTCTATGGCCCACTCGATGTCCATGGGTTTTCCGTAGTGCTTCTCTATGAGCTTGCCCACCCGGGCGAGCTCCACCACGTCCTCGTCGATCATGCACTGGTTGTTTCGCCTCTCCTGTGGGATCTCGTGCCTCTCCACCTCGTTGGTCTCCGGGTTGGCCGTGTACAGGCACTCCTTGGGTGAGATCTTGCGCTTTATTATCTCCAGGGTGACCTTGCTGACCACGAAGTGGTCCGGGGTGCACTCGCCGCTCACCACGCTCTCGCCGAACCCCCAGTTGGCGTCTATCACTATGGTGGAGGGGTCCCCGGTGGCGGGATTGATGGTGAACATCACCCCCGCGGTCCAGGAGTTGGCCATCTTCTGGATGCCCACCGAGATGCCCACCGCATCGTGGGGGAAACCCATTCGCGCCCGGTAGGCGATGGCCCGGGGAGTGAACAGGCTGGACCAGCATTTGCGAACGTGCTCCAGGACGTTGTCCACCCCCCTGACCCACAGGAAGGTCTCCTGCTGGCCGGCGAAGCTCGCATCCGGCAGGTCCTCGGCCGTGGCGCTGGATCTCACCGCCACGGGTACGGCGGGGACGTGGCACTGCTCGGAGAGCCTCCTGTAGAACTCCCCTATGTAGTCCTCTATCTCTATACTGACCGGCGCCCCCTCTATGAGCTCCCTCACCTCCCTGCTCGCCTTCTCTCCCGTATTTGTGTCCTCCGCCCTGACTCCTCCCAGGATCCTGTTGATCTCCTCGCGGATGCCGGTTTCCTTCAGGAACCTGTAGTAGGTCTCGGTGGTGACGGCGAACCCCGGGGGGACGGGGATGCCGGCCTTGAGGAGCTCTCCCAGGCTGGCGTTCTTCCCTCCCACCCGCGGGACGTCGTTCATGTCGCATTCCTGGAACCAGAGCACGTAATTCATGCGCTCTTTCATTGGATACTACCTCTCGATCTGTACATGGCCGGTGTTGCCGTCCACCTTGATATGCATGCCCGTCTTGATGATCGAGGTGGCGTGGCCCGTCCCCACCACCGCGGGCATACCGTACTCGCGGCACACAATGGCCGCATGGCACATGATGCCGCCCACATCGGTGACAGCGGCCCTGATCTTCTGGAAGGCGGGCGCCCATGACGGCGACGTGGTGGGCGCCACCAGGATCTCGCCGTCCTTTAGCTGATCCACTTCCTTTACGGACCTGCACACCCTGGCCACGCCTTCCACCGAGCCCGGGGAGCCCGCAAAGCCGGTGAGCTCGGTGACCTTGTCCGGGTCTCCGATCTCCCGGACCTTGGCCCAGGCGGACATGCTCTCGTTGGTGACCCCCCAGAGGACTATGGTGAAAGGCTCGGTTATGGTTTCCGGAGGGGTCCCTACGGCTGGCGGCGGTGACCATTGCCTGAACTTCTCGTAGACGCCCTTGCGCCACTCGATCTCCTTGGGCCAGTAAGAGGGCCCCCTTGGCTTGCTCCCGGTCGCCCAGGCGGTCACAACGTCCCACAAGGCGTCCTTGATTTCCGAGCGCTTGAAGAACCAGACGTCCTCTATGTCCTTGATGAACTCAAAGTCCTTGAGGATCGCTGCCACCTCCCTGACCTTGTTCCAGAAAATGGAGTGGAACCAGTGCTCCACGTAAAAGAGGTGGTTCTCCACGTAGGGGAAGACCAGCTCGGAGGTCCCCTGGAGCTGGTCGAATGTCTGCTTGTCCTCCTCGGTCGAGAGCAGCTCCCTGTACTCCTTCCGTATCCTCTCCCGCTCCTCCTTGATCCTTTCCACCGGCCGATCTATGGACTGGCCCTGCTGTATTTTTTCCACGTAGACCCGAATGGAGTTCATGGGGACGTTGAGTTCGTCCAGCCAGCAGGCGTCATGGTGGTACCACCCCGTCCCTGTGGAGACATAGAACCACGGGTTCTTCGCCTTTTCCCACGCCTGCACCCAGGTCCTGCCGTTATCCGACTTTTCCAGGTCCGCCAGGGTGTCCCGGACGTCGCGGCTCTCCAGGATCTTTCCCGCCAGGTCCAGGTCCACGGCGAGGCGGGCGAGCTTCTTCAGCTCCTCGTCCGGCTGGTAGATGATCACATCGATTCCGCCCACCATCTGGGTGATGCGCTGGAGCGGGATATCCGGGAAGGCCTTGGTGCAGAAGTCGACAAAGGTGACATAAGACGCATAGCCCAGGTTCAGGAACTCGAAGTGGTACTGCCAGCAGAGGATACCCATGTCCAGGAGCTTGTCGTAGGCCCGGAGGAGCTCGTAGCCCTTGGACTTGCCCAGTCCTTCGGTAACCACGGACATGTCCTCCATCTCGGGCAGGCGGGGGATCTCCAGGGCTTCGAGCTCCTTGATCAGCTCCTTCATCTTTTCTTCCCACTTGTCGTGGAGCTCGTCCCAGTGCTCGTAATAGTAACCCGCACGCTCCATGAAAAGCGGCACCCGCTCTTCCACCTGCTTGGGATCGGAGACAGGGACTGGGGTGATGTAGACGTTTCCGTTGATGATGCGGTGATCCACGCCCAGGGCCGGCGGGACCATGAAGATCCTGGTATTGAACTGGCTCAGCGCCAGGAACCAGGCCTCGTCCCAGATGATGTCGAACGGATACATGGGCTCCGGGTAATGGAGGCCGTCATTGAACCAGAACATGTTGTTCTCGTACTCTTCGCGCTCCTTGTCCTCTGTGGTGAACTGGTAGTGGTAGGGGTACATCCTCTCCCACCCCTCGGTCCCCGGGATGGTCTCCACCTCGTGAGGGTTGGGAAACTTGGGCTCGGCCATGCTACACCTCCCTTGATTGTGGTTACCCGTGATTATGGGACGCCTTTGTTGCTCGAAAGACCTTCTCGAGCACAGGGCGTCACCTGCATACACCCACTCGGGGCGCCGGGCCCCGAGGCGGAACTCTCGGTCAAGGGTTGCGGCTTGGCCTCTCAAGCATTGCTTTCCAAGGGTGTTCTCTGCTCAGGTACGTTCAGGAGCGCGGGAGAGCTTGCGAGGCTTTGGCTCTTTTCTTGAAGCTTTCTTAAAGAATTGTCAAATGGATAAATTTTATGTTATCCATAAACGCAGGTTATGGCTGACTCCTGAGGATAAGATCTCTTTCCGGGCATCTGCCCGCCCGCAAGGCCATGCTCAACTTCAACCAACTGCGCATCTTCTATTTCGCCGCCAAGCACCTCAGCTTCACAGAGGCTGCGCGGCGTCTCTTCATAACCCAGCCTGCAGTGACCGCTCAGATAAAGCACCTGGAAGAGCACTGCAATCTCAAGCTCTTCAGGAAGAGGGGCCGCAGGGTCTGCCTTACCGAGCCGGGGGAGGCGCTCTTCGAGTACGTCAAAAGGGTCTTCGAGTACGAGCGGGAGATCGAGGACGCGATCGAGGAGCTGCGGGAGCTCAAGCGCGGGGCCCTCAAGATAGGCACCACCAAGACCTACGCCCGGCACTTCATGCCTCTCCTGATCACCGCGTTCCACGAGGCCCATCCCGGGATCCGCATCCACCTGGATGAAGGGAGCTCCCTGGACATGATCCGAAGTCTTTTGGAGCTCAGGAACGAGGTGGCGGTGATCGCGCAGGCCGGCGGGGACCACCCGGATGTCCTTTTCACGCCCTTCAGTCACGAGGAGATGGTGGTGATCCTTGCCCCCGGCGACCCCCTGGCTCGCCGCCGGCGCCTTTCCCCTGCCGAGGTCGCAGCCCGGCCTATCATCATGAAGGAGGCCGGTTCAGGGACCCGAAAGGTGGTTAACGAGCTCTTCGAGAAAGCGGATTTGGCCCCCGAGGTCCTCATGGAGACCAGCAACACGGAGTTCATCAAGCAGTTGGTGATGCGCGGGGAGGGGGTCTCCATCCTGGTGAGGGAGGCGGTGGCCCAGGAGCTCAGGGAAGGCAAGCTGGCCTCGGCCGCCATAAAGGGCCCCGAGATTTTCCTGGATGTGAGCATCGCTCACCTGAGGGACCAGCACTTCTCCCCCCCGGCCCGCGCCTTCCTGGACATACTGGCAAGACTCAAGCCCGCAGGCTCGTCCAATGTGGGCATCGGCGCCCTTATGGCCCGCATCCTCGCAGGCAACCGCCGCACCGCCTGACGGTCCTCCCGAGAGCATCCTCAGGGAGCCAGCACTTCGAGCCATTCCTCCTTTTCCAGAAAGGCCAGTTCAGTGGAGCGATGTATGCCGTATTTCTCCCTGAGGTATTTGGGGATGGTGACTTGGCCGCGTTCGGTTATTCGCATGTAGGCCTCCTTTACGCAATTTTTGATAAGAATATCTTATCTTAGGAGTATGACTCAATACATCACAGGGCTTTCTTCAAGTGTGGCCGGCATGATAAGTTGAGAAAAGCAGAATGACGAGCAACTGTGATCGGCCCGGGTTTAACAGGCCGAGTAGAGAGGAGCCTTTCCGGATGACGCTTGAGGTCCATAACACCATGAGCAGGAGGCTGGAGCCCTTCGAGAGCCGGGAGCGAGGCGTGGTCAAGCTATTCACCTGCGGGCCTTCGGTTTACAGGCCTCCTCATGTGGGCAACCACCGGACGTTCCTTTTTGAAGACATCCTCCAGAGGTACCTGGAGCATCTGGGATACCGGGTGGATCGGGTCATCAACCTGACCGACGTGGAGGACAAGGCCATAGAAGAGGCCTCCAAGAAAGGGGTGAGCATAGGGGATCTGACCCGGCCTGTGGAGGACCGATTCAGGCGGGAGGCCGGCCTTTTGGGGCTCGAGCTTCCCGGGTACCTCCCGCGGTCTTCGACCTGCGTCGGCCAAGCGGTTGAGATCATCAAGGCCCTGCTGGAGCGCGGCTGTGCCTACCGGCACGGCGGGGACATATTCTTTGATCCCTTGAAGTTCAAGGGGTTCGGGCGACTCTACGGCCTGGACATGAGCAGGTGGCCCAAGAAGAGGCGGCGGTTTCGAAAGGACACCTATCCGGGCAGGCGGTGGAACCTCGGAGACTTCATATTGTGGCACGGATACCGGCCCAAGAGAGACGGGGCCTTCTACTGGGAGACCGAGCTGGGCAGGGGGCGCCCGGCCTGGAACATCCAGGACCCGGCCATCATAACCGAGCATCTGGGATGGAGGATAGACGTTCACTGCGGCGGGGTGGACAACCTATACCGTCACCATGACTACACAATAGCCGTGGTCGAGGCCCTGAGCGGGGAGACCCTGGCCCCTTACTGGCTCCATGGCGAGCACGTGCTGGTGGAGGGGGCCAAGATGTCCAAGAGCAAGGGGAACATAGTGTACTTGGAGGATGTGCTGGAGCGGGGCTTTGAGGCCGAGCATATCCGGTTCCACCTGATCTGCCGGCATTACCGGGAAAAGCTGAATCTGACCTGGGAGCGGGTGGAGGCATCGGCCCGAAAGCTCGATCGCTTCAGGGAAACGGTAAAGGCCTTGGGAATAGGGCCCCTGGGCCCCGGCTCGGTCGAGGAGGACTCTTCGGGCGAAGCGGACCCGGAGCTTGTCTCCCGATTCGAGCAAAGGATGGACCGCGACCTGGATGTGGCAGGGGCCTGGGATGCGGTGGAGCAGAGGCTCGGGGAGCTTCTGGCGGCCAAAAGAGACGGCCACCTGAATCCGCCCGAGCTGGAATCGGTGAGGAGGGCCCTGGCACGCATCGACCGGGTCCTCGGCGTCATTCATCCATTGCCGCCGCCTTGATCGCCTCCCGCAGGGCCTTCTGATCCAGGGGAGGCGGCTGTGCGCCGGGTCTTGCCTCAAGCTCTATGGCCCCCTCCGGGCAGCCGGTCGAGCAGACACCGCATCCTATGCAGCGGTCGAGATCCGATTCAGGAGGCCCGCCGTTCATCTCGAGAAGGGCGCCGGCCGGGCACCGCTCCACGCAGGTTCCGCACCCGGTGCAGAGATCCCGGTCCCAGACCGGGATGAACCCCGAGTTCATGGCCAAGCCGGGCTTGGAATCGGCGAGGGCGGTCTTCAGGAGCACACAGTGGCAGGGACAGCAGTTGCAAAGGAAGTCGATCTTCTGCCTGTTCAGCGTGGCATGGACCAGCCCGGCCTCTTCGGCGCGTCTGACTATGTCCTTGGCTTCTTCCTTACCGACCCGGCGTCCCATGCCTCGGTCTATTACGAACTGCGCGCCCGCTCCCAGTTGGAGGCATACCTCGTCCGGGTTGCCGCAATGGTCGCTCTCGTCCAGCAGCCGGGCCTGGTGCCTGCAGTAGCAGGTGGCCACGGCCAGGGGGTCGCACTCCTCGATATATGAAATGACCTGGTCATAGGTGTGGATGGTGCTGCCCGCCTGGATCTTCCTGCCGACAGGTATGACCCTGGAGGTGGGAAATTTTTCTCTCGGCGGTCCGGTGCGGGCGTCAAAGGCTTCTTTGTACTCCTTGACCAGTTTGGCGATCCTCCGGTCCCTGTCAGTGGCCGTACCCCGCATGAACTGATACTCGAATATCCCGGGGATCAGGGGCAGGGTGGCGTAAAGGGTCTCTCCTTCCTTTGCAATGGAAAAGCAGAGCCCCTTTTCAGCCATGCCCTCCAGCAAGACCCGGACCTCGCTCTCCTCCCTTCCTGTCTCCTCGGCTATTCGTGCCGCAGTATTGAGCCCCCTGGGCATATTATTGAAGACATCGGCCTCGTCCAGGGTGAAGAGCTCCTCTGCCAGCGCGTAGAACTCCGGTATGTCCATGCCCCTGTACCTGCCGCCTCTTTGGGCCAGCGTCTCGCAGAGCCGTTTGTAGACTTCTCGAGCCATTTCCTATCCTCCTTTCCGGGTGCCCAGCATCTCGTCCATGAGCCGGGCGGCGAGATCGGCGAAGGTCGGGTCGTTTATATGGGACTCGGTCTCGGTTAGGGGTATACCGGGGTCGAGATCCCTCTTGAGCCTTTCCACAAGGGCCTCGCTTACCCCCGGGTCATGGAGCGGCCCGTCCGGTCCGTCCGCCTCAGACCAGCCGCCCAGGGGTATCAGGACCCGCACTTCGCCGGGCCGGCGGTTGAGCTTTTCCACCAGTTGTCCGGCGATATTCAGTGTCTCGTCCGTGCTCAGGCGCACGGCCGAGCGGAAGTCGTAGAAGAAGACCGGGCGTTCCTTGTACTCGGCCGGCACCGTCTCCCGGGTGAATTCCAGGACTGCGCAGTCCAGGCCTCCCGGGACCACCAGGCGGGGCACCGACCGGCCCGGCACAGGTTCCAGCCTCTCCGGGCCGATTCCACGGCAGTACCCGCCCTTGAGCTCGTCGGCCAGCTCGTGCGTAGCAAGGTCCAGGATGCCCTGGAACCTCCCCTCGGCGGCCAGCTCCTCCATTGCCATGCCGCCGGTGCCGTTGGCGTGAAACGCGATCACCTCGTATCCCATGGCCTCCAGTCGCGCCTTGACCGCCTCGGCTGCGGTTGTTATGAACCCGAACATGGTGAGCGCCACCCTGGGCCTATCGGCCCCCGGTTTCCACTCGGCCCCGGCCATGCCGCAGACCGCTCCGGCCGCCTGGTCCAATATCGGGCCCAGGAGGCTGTTGACACCGAGTATGTCCGCTACACTGTGCATCATGGTGACGTCCCTGGTCCCTACGACCGCTGACATGTCCCTGCTGGCCACGGTGGAGACCAGGACCTTGGGGACGCCCACGGGCAGCGCCTTCATGATGCCGGCGGCAAGATTGGTCCCGGTGCCCCCGCCGGCCGAGATCATGCCCTGGATTAGTCCGCGCCGGTAGAGGTCCAGGACCAGGTTGCGACCTGCATCCATCACCGCCGTAAGGGCCTGATCGCGGCCCCTGCCGCCCTGCGGCAGGGAAAGCACCACGCCGGTGTATAGATCATGGTCCGGCGGGAAGGGCGAAGGCCCCTTGGTGCCCGCGTGTATTGTGATCGTACGGAAACCGCGGGTCCGGATCCGCTCCTTGAGGAACGAGTGCTCCTCGCCCTTGGAGTCAAAGGTCCCGAGAACGGCAATGGTCTTTTCCTTTTCCATTCGCTCCTCCTGTGTTCGGTAAACATAGGGCAAGGACGGTTGGACGGTCAAAAGAATTCTGGAAGGCGCCTGGGCGCCCCTTGACATCACTGCGGGACCGAGCTAGCTCATGATAATGCCTGAAGGAGGTATGAGGTGGATTCACCGGGGATACCCGTTACCGACCGCATAGTGATCCCGGAGAATGAAATCGAGGAGCACTTTGTGAGGGCGTCAGGCCCTGGCGGTCAGAACGTCAACCGGGTGGCCACGGCCGTCCAGCTTAGGTTCGACGCCGCCCGCTCCCCCTCTCTGCCGGATGACGTGCGCCGGAGACTGATGCGCCTGGCGGGGCGGAGGCTCACCAAGGACGGCATTGTAGTGATAGACGCTCGCAGGCACAGGACACAGGAGCAGAACAGGAAGGACGCCCTGGATCGCCTAGTGGCCCTGATTCGCAAGGCCTCGGAGCCGCCCCGCCCCAGGAAGCCGACCAAGCCCACACGGGCCTCCCGCAAGCGCCGCCTGGCCGGCAAGACCAAGAGAGGGAGGCTCAAGCGCCTGAGGGCGCCTGTTGAGGGGCCGGACGACGCCTGACAAAGGCTCTTGTTTCCGGTACCTCAATGACGGCGATTGAGGGTGAGTAGACGCCCCGGAATCGGGAGAGATCATGTTGCCGCGCTAGGCCGTCAGGCTGTTTGCTCGGCCTGAGAAAATATCTTCCGCCATTAGGCTCAAGTCGGCGAAAAAGAGTTCATCATCGGGCTTCGGCTCGATCCACTTGATGGCTGAGAGTTCCTGCCTTGGAAAGGATTTCAAAAGGTCGTAAAGAACGACCGGATCAAGCCCCGCCTCCTTGGACGAGGCCTCACGGAGAATAGCGGCCCAGTTGAATCTTTTTGTTTTTGCCAATGCCCATAAGTCAATGACATCCTTAGGTTCTATTCGATATAAGGCAGAGAGCTTATTGGACAAGATATTTCGCCAACTGTCAATTCGCCCGAGAATGTCATTCCACTCAATATCTCCATAGTGAGGAGCGATGTCATTAACCAGATCAATCCTGAGAACAATATTTCCATGTTCAGGGGAGTCCTGCTCAACAAAGAGCTGGACATAATCCTCGTACCTCATAATCCTGTCGGTAAGCAAGGTAAACGGCTCGTGTCTGCTCTCTTTTTCCAACTCCTCATACAATCGCTCAGACCATTTGGGAAACTCAGGGTCACTATTCACAAAAAGATCAAGGTCATCCGAATAGCGGACAGGGTTATAATGTCTGCTTATTGCGGTACCACCGGTTAGATAAAAGGGAGCGCTGATACGTTTCACGATGGAGAGGATTCCATCCTGAAAGGGATAAAGGCTCTCCTCGTAATATCCGCCGTATTCGCTCATAACGCTTTCTTTGCCCCGGGAAACGAAGCTTTGCGATTCTTTCCGGAGTAAGGAGCCTTGTAACCCTCTCCTTACCCATGAGTTCCAGGATATCGTGCCAAGGGAGCCTTTCCAAGGCTCTTATGAAAGTCCTCTCTTGATCAAACGGGCCTTCTTTTTCACGCTCTCCGAGCAGGACCTCGAGCAGCCTGTCCTCCCGGACATTATAGTCCCAACATAGGGATTGTAGGATTCTGCGTTTGCGGTCGGGGGTGATCATACGGAAACGAACTCATGAGCTTCTCTGGCCTTCTCGACCATAGCGACTCTTTACTTCCGGGGTTCCAACTTGGAGTCAAAACAGTACGCAGCACAAGACCCGAAGTCAAGAAAACACGAGCACAATTGAAAGGCGGCGGGCTTTGCTTTACATGCCGCCCGGAATCATACTAGAGTTTATGACATTAGGGAAATCGGGTTAGGGGTCCATTTCAATGCTCAACCTGAACCAGCTAAGGGCCTTTTATGAGACCGCCAAGGGCGGGAGCTTCAGCCAGGCCGCGGGCAAGCTCTGCGTGAGCCAGCCGGCTGTGAACACCCAAGTTCGGCTCTTCGAGCGCGAGTGCGGCCTGAAGCTCTTCGTCAAGAAGGGGAGACTGCTCCACCTGACCGACGAGGGCAGGGCCCTTTGCGAGTTGGCCGCGGATCTCTTCGAGCAGGAGCGCAGGATAGAAGAGCTGGTGGATCAAATGAAGGGCCTCCGCACCGGGGCCCTGCGCATAGGGACGGCCAGGACCTATGCCAGACACTTCATGCCCTATCTCATAAGGGGCTTTCACAAGGTCTACCCGGGCATACGCATCAATCTGGAGGAAGGCAGCTCCCAGGAGATGCTCCGGTCCTTGACGGAGCTGAAGAATAACCTGGCCGTGGTGGCCTGGGTCGAGGGTTATTCAGGGGTTCGGTTCCTGCCCTTCTGCAGGGAGGAGGTGCTCCTGGTTCTATCGCCCGGCCACCCCCTGGCGGGCAAGGGCCGGGTCAGTGCGGAGGACCTTCAGAGGGAGCCTGTGATCATGAAGGAGCGCGGTTCAGGAACCAGGGGGCTGGTCGACCGCCTGTTCCAATCCCTGGGGACATCTCCCAACATACTAATGGAGAGCAGTGACGCGGAGATGATGAAGCTCTTGGTCCAACACGGCGAGGGCATGGCATTCCTGGTCAGGGAGGCGGTCTCCAGGGAGCTCGAGGCAGGGGGCCTCGTTTCCCTTCCCTACGAAGGCGGCCCGCTGGAGCTGGAGGTCTGCATTGCCCACCCAACGGATACCGAGCCATCACCCGCAGCCACGGCCTTTCTCGGCATGCTCGGCCGCGCGTGCGGCCAGTACAAGGCGCCGGGTCCGCTTGCCGGGGTCAAGGAGGGGCTTCCCGCATAGCGGGAAAGCCCCTTGGAGACTATTGCCTTTCGGGCCCGGGCTCCTTCAGGGGCCAGAAGTCGAAGCAGCCGGTGTAAATGGCTATGACCGGGAAGGTGAAGCTCAAGAGGGCCGTTGCCAGCCAGAGTTCGTGTTCATACCCGGGCGGTCCGCCGGGAAGGCCTGCATCTCCTTTCCCCGGGGCCTTTTCAGGCCCTCTCCAGGATCGTTACCAATCCGCTCTCTCCGTCTATCCTGATCAGGTCCCCGGTCTTGATGAACGAGGTGGCCCTGCCGGTCCCCACCACCGTCGGCAGGGCATACTCCCGGGCGATGATGGCCGCATGGCACATGGACCCTCCCACGTCCGTGACCGCGCCCTTGATCTTGGTAAAGGCGGGAGCCCAACTGGGGGCCGTGGTGCTCGCCACCAGGATCTCGCCGTCCTGGAGCTCTGCCAGGCCCTCCACGGTCCGGATGACCCGGGCCCTGCCTTCGGCTACGCCCGAAGAGCCGGGCGCTCCGACCAGCTCGTTCTCCTCGCCCTCGCCCGCCGGTTCACTGCCGGCAAGCCACTGCTTGAGCACATCCGTTGTAACGCCCCAGAGCATTATGGTGAAGGGCTCGGTGACCACCTCCGGGGGTACGCCCAGGGCCGGGGGCGGGCTCCACTCCCTGAATTTCTCCAGCACCTCCCTGCACCACCTGATCTCCGGCGGCCAATAGGAGGGCCCTCTGGGCTTCACTCCGGTAGCCCAGGCGGTCGCGTAATCCCACAGGGCGTCCCGTATCTCCCCCCGCTTGAGGTACCAGATGTCCTCCTTGTCCTCCATGAATCCGGCCCCCTGGAGTATGGCCGCCACTTCCCTGACCTTGTTCCAGAAGACGCTGTGGAACCAGTTCTCCACGTAGAAGATGTGGTTCTCCGCGTAGGGGTATACGAGGCGGGCAATGGAGAGGGTCTTGTCAAAGGTCTCCCGGTCCTCAGGGGTTTGGATCAGCGAGCGGTACTCATCCACCACCTTGTCCCTCTCCCGGACCAGCCGTCCCGTGGGCCGGTCGATCTCCTTTCCTGACTTGAGGGCGTTTACGTGCATCCGGATGGAGGTTATTGGGACATCCAGTTTGTCGTTCCAAGAGGCGTGGTGATGATACCAGCCAGTTCCGGTGGAGATGTAGAACCAGGGGTATCTTGCCTTTTCCAGCTCGGCCAGCCATTTCCCGCCTTCAGGCTTCTTCTTCAGCTCCTCCATCAGGGTATCCGCTTCCAGCGGCTCCAGGAGCAGATCTTCTATCCCCAGCTCGAGACCCAGCTTGGCCAGCCTTATCAGCTCCGCATTGGGCCTCATGATCATGGCGTCTATGCCTGATACCATTTTGGTCACCGTCTCCATCGGGACATTGGGGAAGATCTGCCGGACGGTGTCGCTGAAGGTGAGAAAGGCCGCATAGCAGAGATTCAGCATCTCGAAGTGGTACTGCCAGCACTTGAAGCCCATATCAATCAAATTGTCATACTTGCGCATGAGGTGGTATCCGCTCCCGGTGCCCCTGTTCTCGAACACGATGGACTTGTCCTCCACCTCTGGGAGGGGCTGAAAGGATACCGCCTCGAGCTGGTCCAGGAGCCCCTTCATCCTCCCTTCCCATTCGGAGTAGAGGCTGTCCCAATTGTCATAGTAGTACCCGGCCCGCTCCATGAACACGGGCACCCGGGCCTCCACCTCTTTCGGGTCGTCGATGCCTATGGGAGTGATGTACACATAGCCGTTTACGATCCGGTGCTCGATACCCTTTGCCGGCGGCACCAGAAAGGTCCTGGTGTTGTTCTGGGACAGGGCCAGGAACCAGGCCTCGTCCCAGATCAGGTCAAAGGGCGGGTGGGGCTCGGGATAGTGGAGCCCGTCGTAGTACCAGAGCTGATTGCTCTCATGTGCCGCCCGCTCCGGGTCGTCCTTGGTGAAGAGGTAATGATAAGGATACATCCTCTCCCAGCCCTCGGTTCCCGGTATGGTGGGGACATCGTGCGGATCCGTGAATTTTGCAGCCATCGTGCTTCCCTCCTTCTCTATTCATTGAATAAGAAAGGTCATTGCTTCGGCCTCACCCTTTTGAAGGAGCAGCAAAGCACAGCAGGTAATGAGCGGACAGGCCGGGTCGTGCCGGATGAGGGGCTATGACGCGCGGGTCTTGCAGTCGGAGACTCGGGCTCACTCCGGTTTCCGCCGTACGGTCTCCACTCAGGGCGGAGAGCGGGCCCCGGCCGACCTTAATATTACCTTAAAAGTAGGAATTATGGATACTTGAAGGGCCATGGCCCGGCTCTCCTCCGGGAAAGGCCTGCGGCGGCGCTGGGGCCGTCGCAGGCCTGTTTCGGTCGGTCTCAGCGGGTCAACGGGGTCTCTCCGGAGAAGTCCTTCACCTTGTAGACCTTGCACTGGTAGGTCCTGAGCGGCCAGGAGCCCAGGGCCTCGTCGCAGGTCTCTTCGGTGCTCGAGGTGCAGACGTTGATGTTGGACAGCCACACCCCGTGCAGCCACGGCTCCTCTCCCGGCATCTCCGGGTACCACCACCCGTGCTGCCCGTGGACCACCCTGGGATCCAGGTCTTGGTCCAGGATCGCCTTCTGCATCACTCTTCCGTGCTTGGTCTCTATCCAGACCCAATCGCCGTCGGCTATGCCGAACTCGGCCGCCGTGTCCGGGTGGATCTGCATCCTGGCCCAGGGATAACGCTTCCTCAGGGTCTCCACCTGCCGGTGCTCGGAGTGGAAGAACGGGTGGAAGCGCCCGCCCGTAATCAGCACCAGCGGGTAGTCGCTCGCCAGCTCGGGGGTACGGGAGAAGCTCTCCGGCGGTTCGTGGTATCGGGGGAGGGGGTCGTAGCCCAGGGTCTCCATAACGGTGGAGTAGAGCTCGATCTTGCCGGTTGGAGTCCCGAATCCGGTCTTTTCATACTTCTTGTACTCGTATTTTTCAGGAGCCCATTTCCCCATTTTCACCAGCTCTTCGAATGTCTTGCCCATGGGGGAGAGCCTGTAGTCGTAGTAGTCCTCTACGGTCTCCCAGGGCCAGTACTCCTCCTGTCCCAGCCTGATGCCCAGGCCCCGCCAGAAGTCGAAGTCGTTTCTCCTGTCGTACATCCCGGGTATGGACGCGGGAAGTGCAGCTTCCCCGGCCCTTATCACCGGTGTGGTGTTGTGGTAGTTCCACAGGAAGGAGCGCTCCAGCCACAAGGCGCTCGGGAGCACGTAGTCCGCCATTTGAGCGCTCGGCGTCATGAAGTAGTCGACCACCACGTAGAGATCCAGGCTCTTCAGGGCCTTGTGCACCAGCTTGGTATCGGGGATGGTCACCATTGGGTTGGAGGAAAGGGTGATCAAGGCCCGCACCGGGTAGGGGTCGGAGTAGGCGATGGCCTTATAGAGCGAAGGCGCCGGGGCCATGCAGGTGTAGCCGAACATGTCGCAGCGTTTGCCCCATACCTTCTCCACGTTGCTCTGTACCAGCTCATAGCCCGGCCATGTATAGAGCCTGAACTGGTTGCCCAGGATCTTCTTCCTCTGCTCCTTGGGCAGGGCCTCGGCCAGCTCTATCTCGTGCTCCGTGATGAAGGGGGCGGCCCCATGAGCTCTTCTCCGCCCTTTACGTCCACGTTGCCCACTATGGCCGATATGATGTGCCTGGCGGCCAAGGCCCCGTAGGAGTTGGGTTGATGGGCCACGCCCATCCCCTCCATGGCGCAGGACGGCGTCTCTGTGGCGAACATCCTGGCCGCCTTTACTATCTGCTCGCCCGGGACCCACGTGATCTCCGAGGCCTTGTCCACCGGGTATTCGGCCGCCCGCTCAGCCAGCTCCTCGAACCCGTGGCACCAGTTGGTCACAAAGTCCCGGTCGTAGAGTTTCTCCTCGATGATCACGTTGATCATGGACATGAGTAGGGCGCAGTCGGTCCCGGGCCGGATCCTCAGCCACAGGTCCGCGGCCTCTGCGGATTCCGACTTCCTGGGGTCCACCACGATCAGCTTGGTCCCTCTCTCCTTTGCCGCCATCACCCCCTCCCATATGGTCTGGTGAGTGTGGGGCGGGTTCCGGCCGATCAGCATGACGCACCTGGTGCTGCCCAGCTTCTCCGTGTTCATCCAATAGGGCCACCAGCCGTAAAGGGTGGTGGCCACCACCGCTGAGTTGCCGTGGCAGATCTGGGCTTGGCCGCACTGGTTGGGGCTGCCGAAAAGGTTCAGGAACCTCGAGTTGAGCTCTTCGTAGGTCCTGCTGGTACCTGCGGTCACGCCCAGGGTTTCAGCGCCGTAGCGGTCCTTGAGCTCCTGGAGCTTCCACGCGATCTCGTCCAGGGCCTCGTCCCAGGTTATGCGCTGCCACTCGTTCGCCCCGCGGTCACCCCGTCTCTTCAGCGGGTAGTTCAGACGGCCCGGGTGATAGAACCTCTCCAGGTCCGAGCAGTACTTGCGGGGGCAGGCCTTGATGGGCGATCTCTCGATCTTGACCAAGCGGTTGTCTTCCACTTCCACTGCCAAGCGGCACCTGGGCTTGCACCAGAAACAGATGGAGTGCTTCACTTCCTTGGGCATTACATCACCTCCTCGGGTAGGGTTTATAAGCGGGAGCTCCATCTCCCGGGCTGAGGTCAAGCTCTCACATGCCGTTGCCGCTGATCAAATCAATTGATTTTTCAGGATCTCTAAGTTTTTCTTAGAGCCGGCCCCCGGTTCAGCGCCCTTTCCCCTGGACGGCCGGGGAAGGCGTGGGTATGGTTTGCATCAAGTCGGGTCCCATATCGGAGGAGCGCTCAAATGCGGAGGGGTGAGGCGAGCCGTAGCACCGGGTGGTTCCCGGCCTTGATCCTCTTGGTTCAGGTGACGCTTATTGCCGCCTGCGGCGGGGACAGGCCTCCTGAGGAGATCCTGGGGAGGTGGATCACCGAGTCCCCACGCTGCCCGATGTGCGCCATGGAGATAGAAAGCGAGACCATCACCTTCTCAAGGGGCCTGAGTCACATCACCATAAACCCCATAAAGGACGTGGAACGCCGGGCGGAGGCAGGCAAAGTCCTCTACGAGATACACTACGAGGGGCAGGACGGAGGGGACTTCGTTCTGAGTCTTTACTACTTTCCGGACCGGGACGTGATCCGGTTCAAGCATCAGAAGGAGATGCTCTGGGTCAGGGGCGAGGAGGACCATGCCAATTTCCCCTTGCATTTTCCCGTTTCAAGAGATTTGCTGTGCTGCCGATGGAAAGTGAATAGACCCGACCGGCCTTCCGCCGCCCTCTTGCAACTGGAGAATGGCTGTGGACGTGATCGTCACTCACAAGAACACCGACTTCGACGCAGCGGCCTCCGCCTTCGCCGCCCAGGTGATTTACCCGGGGGCCGTTACCGTGTTGCCCGCCGACTTGAATCCCAACGTCAAGCAGTTCCTATCCATACACAAGGACCTGTTTGCCTGGTCCCTGCCCAGGGAGATACAGTGGGATCGAGTCAGCCGCCTGGTGGTGGTGGACACCAACGACTGGAAGCGTCTGGACGGTGTGAGGCTTGATACCGAGGCTCCCCCTCCGGAGATCCACCTCTGGGACCACCACCTCTCTCCGGCCACCATTGAGGCCGACTGGGAGCACTGCGTGGCCGTGGGGGCCGTCGCCACCCTGTTCGCCCGGCGAATGGAAGACGAGGCCGTCCCCATCTCGCCCATACAGGCCACGTTATTTCTGGCGGGCATTTACGAGGATACCGGCAATCTCACCTTCCCTTCCACCACACCGGTGGACGCCCGGGCCGTGGCCTTCCTGCTCAAGAGGAAGGCGGAAGTCGAGATCGTCAACACCTTTCTCAGGCCCGCCTACGGGCCCAAGCAAAAGGACGTACTGTTCGGGATGCTCCAGGAGGCGGAGCGCTCAAAGGTCAACGGCTACAACGTGAGCGTGAACCACTGCGAGATCAACGGCCACGTCCAGGGCCTGGCCCTGGTGGTGGAGATGTACCGCGACATCATGAACGTGGACGCCGCCTTCGGCATCTTCACCGAGCCGGCCAGAAACCGCACCATGGTGATAGGCCGGAGCGCGGTCGACGGCATCAACGTGGGGGCGGTCATGCGGGCCATCGGCGGCGGCGGACACCCCGGAGCGGGCTCCGCCCTGATGAAGAAAGCCCCGCCCCCCGAGCACATCCGCTCTCACCTCCTGGAGCTCATCGAGGGCAACCAGAGACCGGTGGTTCGAATAGGGGACCTGATGTCGTTCCCGGTCTTCACGGTCTCCGAGGACACCCCCATGAGCGAGGCCGCCCGGATCTTGAGAGACAAGGGATGCACAGGCCTACCCGTGGTCCGGGGCGAGGAGCTTGTCGGGGTGATCTCCAGGCGGGATTTCAAGAAGTTCCGCGGCCGCGGCAAGAAGGATCCCCCGGTAAAGGCCTTCATGTCCACAAACGTCCAAACCATAGACCCCGCCCAGAGCGTCATGCAGGCGGCCCGCATCATGGTCAAGAACGACATCGGCCGCCTCCCGGTCATAGACAACGGAAGGCTCATCGGCATCGTCACCCGCTCCGACACCATGCGCTACTACTACGACCTCCTCCCCGACTGACCCCGACGGCTGCAAGCTGGATTCAGGATCCCATCCGGATCGCCGTGGTATCACAATTGCATAAGACAACTGTCAATCCCGGCAAGGAGAATCGGATCCGGGAGGAAAATCCCCTTTTGAGCGAAGGGTTGAACATGGCCTTGATTCCCTCTTACGGGAGGCAAAGAAAGGGATACCTGGCTGTCGTATCAGCATTCTTGCTCCTCCTCGGATTCATCGGTTTCCTGGTCTTGATCAACCACCGATCTCAGCGGAAGATCCAGGGCTTCGCCCTCACCCAGTTGAGACAGGACGCAGAAAAGCGCGCTATCGCCCTCGGCTACTTCTTTTCCGAGCGCAAGTACGACCTCAAGAACCTGGCCGAGCAGATCCTCACCTTCAGCCGCGGGACCGAAGAAGAGCAAAGGCCTCTCCAGCCCTCATTGATCGTCAAAGAGGCCCTAAAGCTCCTGAGCGCTTCCCTGCCTAAGAATATCAAGCTTGAAGAATCTATAGATAATGATACAGGAAAAATATTAGCGGATCCGACAAGACTTCATCAAGTGGTTATGAACCTATGCACTAATGCCGCACAAGCCATGCGGGAAAGAGGAAAAGGAGGGACTCTGGGGGTCAGCCTCGGCAATATGGAGTTGGATGAGAACAAGGCGCGGGAGGCGGACCTGCCGTCCGGATCCTACATCAAATTGACTATCAGCGATACCGGTCCGGGCATTCCGGAAGATATTTTGGACCGTATATTCGAGCCTTACTTCACCACCAAGGCAAAGGGCGAAGGCACCGGGCTGGGCCTATCCGTGGTCCAAGGTATAGTGGAGAGCTATAAAGGGAAGATCCTGGTGGAGAGCACCCCCGGGCAAGGCACCGCTTTTCGGGTGTTTTTTCCGAGAATCAAGCCGGGCGAGGATCAGACGGATTCTTTCGAAGAGCAACTCCCACTTTCCACCGGCACAGAGCACATCCTCTTCGTGGATGATGAACCGCCTCTGGCCGATATCGGAAAAAGGATCCTGGAGGACCTGGGCTACCGGGTGACAGCCATGACCAATGGAAGGGAGGCCCTCTCCCTATTCATCGAGGACCCCGATCGGTTCGACTTGGTGCTCACGGACCTTGCCATGCCTGATATCTCCGGAGACGAGCTTGCCCGGGAGCTCACCAACACAAGAACTGACATTCCCGTTATCCTATGCTCCGGATTCTACGAAGCTGCGGACAAGGAAAGGCTTTCCCGATCAGGAATAAGCGCATTCATTGAAAAGCCCTTGACCTCGCAGGATCTATCCAAGACCGTCAGGCGCGTCCTCGACCAAGGGAAACCCGCTGCCTGAAGTAAAGGCGGAACCTAAAGCCTTTGAAGGAGAGATGTGATCAGCGCTTTCTGATCCCCGCTTGGTTGCAGCAAATGTCCCGATGAAGAGGGAAATGAAGGTATGTCTCGGAGTCAAATACGGTTGACACGCGTACCACAAGGTGGGATAGTAAGCCAGGATCTGGTTGTCAGGAGGGGAAGTGGACCGAAGGGAGTTTTCAGAGGCCAGGAAGAGGCTCAATAAGACCCAACAGGAAATGGCTCAGCTCCTGGGGACATCGGTCAAGGCGGTGCACAGCTACGAGCAGGGGTGGCGGAACGTTCCGGCCCATGCCGAGCGGCAGATGATCTTTTTGCTGACCAGGCGGCGGGCGGTGGAGGAAGGGGAGCCCGAGCCTTGCTGGCGGGTCAAGGACTGTCCCAAGAGCCTCAGGGAGCGGTGCCCGGCCTGGGAGTTCAGCGCCGGGACCATGTGCTGGTTCATAAACGGGACACTTTGTGAGGGTGAGCCCCTGAGGAACTGGAAGGAGAAGATGGGCGTCTGCCGATCCTGTAACGTATTGACGGCCAGGATGTAGCCGGACCTTATTTCCCGTGAAAATGAACGGCCGCCGTGTTATTGTCTTGTCGCATTCGTCTCCCGCCTGCAGGGCGGGGTGGAAGGTTACAGCCGTCGGGGGAAGAGGACCATGTGGGAGTACACTGACAAGGTAAAAGAGCTGTTCTTGAATCCCAAGAACGCAGGGCTGGTCGAGGACGCAAATGCGGTGGGCGAGGTGGGCTCCATGGCCTGCGGGGATGCGCTCAAGCTGACCCTCAAAGTGGATGAGCAAGGGAAGATAGAGGACGCACGCTTTCAGACGTTCGGCTGCGCCAGTGCGATCGCGTCGGCCTCGGCCCTTACCGAGATGATCAAGGGGATGAGTGTGGAGGAGGCCTCGAAGATCACCAATCAGGACATAGCCGAGTTTCTCGGCGGGCTTCCCAAGGAGAAGATGCACTGCTCGGTCCTGGGAAGACAGGCCTTGGAGGCCGCCCTTGCGAATTACCGTGGGGAGCCGGTGAGCAAGGAGGACGAAGGGGAGGTCGTCTGCGAATGCTTCGGGGTGACCGACAAGCAGATAGAGGAGGCGGTGAGGGAGAACAAGCTTACCACCGTTGAGGAGGTCACCAACTACACCAAGGCGGGCGGCGGGTGCGAGACCTGTCATGAAAAGGTAAGGGAGATAATAGACCAAGTCCGCTCATCGGAGGATGAAGCCCCCGGGCCGAGCAGGATGACCAATATCCAGAAGATCAAGATGATCGAGGACACCCTGGAAAAGGAGATCCGCCCGGCGCTGAAGCAGGACGGGGGCGACATCGAGCTGGTGGATGTCGACGGCGACCGGGTGATGGTGGCCACCAGGGGCGCGTGCGCGGTTTGCAAGGCCTCGGACCAGACCCTCAAGCACTTTGTGGAGCAGAAGCTGAGGGAGCTGGTCTGGCCGGACCTGGTGGTGGAGGAGGTGAAGCAATGAAGACCGTTTACCTGGACAACAACGCCACCACCAGGGTGGCGCCCGAGGTCGTGGAGGCCATGACCCCTTATTTCAGCGACCTCTACGGTAATCCTTCGAGCGCACACCGCTTCGGGGGTCAGGTGGCCGCAAGGCTCAGGGAGGCCCGCGAGCAGGCGGCGTCCCTCTTGGGCGTATCGCCCGAGGAGATCATATTTACAAGCTGCGGCACGGAGAGCGACAACACGGCCATACGCTCCGCGCTGGCCACCAGGCAGGACAAGCGTCATATAGTGACCAGCCGGGTGGAGCACCCGGCGGTCCGGTCCCTATGCTCCCATCTAAGGGAGCAAGGCTATGAGATCACCGAGGTGCCGGTGGACGGAGAGGGCCGGTTGGACATGGACCGCTACCAGGCGAGCCTCAGGCGGGATACGGCCGTGGTGAGCCTGATGTGGGCCAACAATGAGACCGGGGTCATCTTCCCTGTGGAGCAGGCAGCGGAGTTGGCCAAGGAAAAGGGGATATTGTTTCATACGGACGCGGTCCAGATCGTGGGAAAGGTGCCCATGAAGGTGGGGGAGAGCGCCATTGACATGCTCTCCATATCCGGGCACAAGCTGCATGCCCCCAAGGGCGTGGGGGTCTTGTACCTGAGGAAGGGGACCAAGTTTTCCCCGTTCATGATCGGCGGGCACCAGGAAGGCAGCCGCCGCGGGGGCACGGAGAACACCCCGGGGATAATAGGTCTCGGCAAGGCCTGCGAGCTCGCCATGGAGCGCCTGGGAGCGGAGGCGGTGGAGGTGAAGCGCCTGAGGGACAGGCTGGAGCAGGGATTGATCGAGCGCATACCCCGGTGCAGGGTGAACGGCGGCGGGGCCGAGAGGCTTCCCAACACCAGCAATATCAGCTTCGAGTTCGTTGAGGGGGAGGCGATACTCCTGATGATGGATGAGCTGGGCATATGCGCGTCCTCGGGCTCGGCGTGCACTTCAGGGTCTCTTCAGCCCTCCCATGTGCTCAGGGCCATGGGGGTCCCTTTCACCATGGCCCACGGCTCCATCAGGTTCAGCCTGAGCGTTTATAACACGGAAGAGGATATCGACTTCGTAATAGAGAAGATTCCGGGCATCATGGAGAAACTGAGGGCCCTTTCCCCTTACTGGGAGCAGGGGAAGGCGGCCTCAGGGGACGCATGATGACGGCGGAGTCTTGACCGGGGTTTGCGGTGGAAGAAGAGAGGGAGCGCCAGGAGCAGTGCCGTATCGATACGGAGGACCGGGAAAGGTGGCGGGAGGAGCTCCCCGGCATAGTTGAGTCCCTGGTGGCCTCCTGCGGCCGGGAGGACTGCTTCGACCACGTGGGGCCCGAGCCCATAAGCTCCAGGGACTCCATTATCCGGATACTCACAATGGCAAGGCGCATCCTTTTCCCGGGGTACTTTACGGAAGGGCGCGTGGACCGCGTGAACTTGGGTTACCACCTGGGCCAGGAGGCGACGGCCTTTTTCGAGGCCCTCTCCGAGCAGGTGACACTGGCGGTAAGGCACGACTGCGTGAGGTACGACCGCCCGTGCTCCCGCTGCGAGGCCAGGGGCAAGGAAGCGGCGGTGGAGTTCATGAAGTCGCTCCCGGAGCTCCGGATCAAGCTTGCCAAGGACGTTCGGGCTGCCTTTGATGGAGACCCGGCTGCCGGGAGCTACGACGAAATCATATTCAGCTACCCGGGGGTCTATGCCATCACGGTATACCGGGTGGCCCATGTCCTCTTTCATCTAGGAATCCCCCTGATCCCCCGCATCATGACCGAGCACGCGCACAGCAAGACCGGCATAGACATCCACCCGGCCGCGCACATAGGGGAGAGCTTGTTCATGGACCACGGCACCGGGGTGGTGATCGGAGAAACCTCGGTGATCGGAGATCGGGTGCGCATATACCAGGGCGTGACCCTGGGGGCTATGTCGGTCCCCAGGGACGCGGTGGGGGAGCTGAGGGGCGGCAAGCGGCATCCGACCATAGAAGACGATGTGATCATCTATTCGGGGGCCACCATCCTGGGCGGAGACACGGTGATAGGAGCCCGTTCGGTGATAGGGGGGAACGTGTGGATCACCGAGAGCGTACCCCCGGATACCAGGGTGTTCATGAAGCGGCCGGAGCTTGTCTTCAAGGGCGGCCATGCAGAGAAGGCCGAAAGACGGCGGGAGGCGGGTCTATGAGTGGGCCATATCCGGATATTACCCGTACGGTGGGTGACACCCCACTGGTCCGGCTCAACCGGATCGCCGGCGATGCGGGTGCGGAGATCATGGCGAAGCTGGAGCTCAACAATCCCTTGGGGAGCGTCAAGGACAGGATCGGTGTTGCCATGGTGCAGGCAGCCGAGGCCCAGGGGCTGTTGGGCCCTGGAACGGCCGTGGTGGAGCCTACCAGCGGCAATACAGGGATCGCCCTGGCCTTTGTGTGCGCCTCCCGGGGCTACCGGCTGGTGCTGACCATGCCCGAGACTATGAGCATGGAGCGCCGCAAGCTTCTGGCCCACCTGGGCGCGGAGCTCGTCCTCACCCCGGGGGAAAAGGGTATGGCCGGGGCTGTTCAGAGGGCCCGGGAGCTGGTATCCGAGATCCCGGGGGCCTTTATGCCGGACCAGTTCTCCAACCCGGCCAACCCCGAGATCCACCGGAGGGCCACGGCCGAGGAGATCTGGAGGGAGACCGGTGGTGAGGTGGATATCTTCGTGGCCGGAGTGGGGACCGGCGGGACCATCACCGGGGTGGCCGAGGTGCTGAAAGAAAGGCGCCCCGGGTTCCGGGCGGTGGCCGTTGAGCCGGCCGCATCACCCATCCTCTCCGGGGGCAAGCCCGGGCCCCACAAGATACAGGGGATCGGGGCCGGTTTCGTACCCGCCGTACTCAAGACGGAGCTGATAGACGAGGTGGTGGCTGTGGAGGACGAAGAGGCCTTCGAGACCGCCAGGGCCGTGGCGCGCGAAGAAGGGATCCTCTGCGGCATTTCCTCCGGGGCGGCTGTGGCCGCATGCCTGATGGTGGCCGAAAGACCGGAGAACCGGGGAAAGAGGATAGTAACCGTGCTCGCAAGCACCGGAGAGCGCTACATCAGCACCCCGCTCTTTCACTAGTGAAAAGATTACCCGGCCTCGACTAGCCCGAGACGCGCACCCCCAATCTCGCAGCAAAATCGATTAGATCCTTGTAGCCGTGTTCGGAAATGAACCTGAGGACGCTCATGTCCAATTCCTGGTACTCGTGAATGGCGATGTTTCTGAAGCCTGTCATAGCCGTCAGCGAATGCCTCAGCTCTCCGGAAATAAGCTCCGCCTTTTCCAGTAGACGAAAGGCGTCTCCACTGCTCTGGGGCATCCCGAGACGTCGCTGGGCGACGATGTGCATGGCCATGTCGATCGCGGCCTGACAGGCCCTTTCGATGTTCAATGTCAGCGCGTCGACGTGGGTGAAACTCTTCAGCTCCGGATCAGCGGTGTATTCTTCGTGAATCCGGCGGATACAGCGTTCTATCACGGCGCCCTTGTTCAGAGTGATGTCGTCAGGCCGTGTAGGCATCTTCAACTTCCTTTCTCGCTGAACGCAAGTCCGAGTAAAGGCTTAATGCCGTAGCCACAAAAAGGTCATGATAGGCCTTATTTTCGCAAAAAAGAAGCCGCCCTTTGAGCACAACCTCTTTTATGTATACTAGATTATTCATATTTAGAATACCGATGTCCACCCGGCGGGGGCAATATTCTTCAAGAAGAGACTTCAACAACAAGCGATCCATTTGGGTGAGAGAACATCCGGGGGCCGGCAGAAGCGCAATGTCGATGTCACTGTCGGGGCGTACGTGGTCCGTCAAAGAGGATCCCAGGAGATAGGCCGCTACGATCCGCTCATCTTTCTCCAGGGCGCCGGAGATCTGCTTGATCTCTCTTTCAAAATAGGCCATTCCGCTTCCCTCCGCAGTCATTAAGCGATGCTCGGGCGTTCCGGCGAAAAGACCGCTGCAATCAAGTCTACCTCGGGTTTCAAGTCATTTCAAACGGCTTTCATGAAAAGGCGTTCTCATCTGCGGCCCGCCACTTCCTCCAGGAAGCGCCCGAAGAACTCCTCCATGAATGCGTGCCGCTCCAGGGCCAGCCTCCGGCCCTCCCTTGTGAGCATTCCGTCCTTGATTCTCTGGAGCTTGAGCCGGTATTCCCTGTAGGCCGTGTCCAGGCGGGTGTAGGGTTCCGAGTCCTCCGGGTCGGCCGCCGGGTCATGGAGGGCGGCGCCCACCTCGCCGGCGAAAAGGAAAGCCCGGCCCACGCCGACCGCGCCGATCGAGTCCAGCTTGTCGGCGTCAAAGAGCACCTTGGCCTCCAGGGTCTCCGGAGCCGAGTCCCCGCGGAAGCGGTGGGTCCGGATGCAGTGGATCACGTTTTCCAGGATACGCCGGTCCGTTATGCGCGGTGCCAGGAACTTCCGGGCCATTTCGGCCCCGTGTGCCGCGTGGCACAAGGACCCCAACGCGCGGTCCTGTTCTGAGCGGCCGATGTCGTGGAGGTAGGCGGCGAGCTCCAGGACGCTGAGGTCCGCCCCCTCGACCCGCCCGATCCTGAGACACAGGGCATGGACGCGCCTGGTGTGCTCCCAGTCGTGGCTGCCTCTCGCCCCGTCGAAGCGTGAACAAGAATAATCCCTTACCTCACGGATGATCGCTTCCATGTCCCCCGCATTAGTCCGGCCCGCCCGGTCTTCTTTCGCAAGGCCGGGATGATTCTCCCGGAAGGACAATAGTACCGGGCCGGTCCGAGATGTAAAGAAGAGCTTTCACCATGGGCCGTTTTGAATTACCCTTGGGTCGTTGCTTTACATGTATCAACACGGACCTCGAGGGGTTGAGGCCGGACCTGGAATTCCAAAGGAAGGGGGAGGGAGGATGTTCGATTTTCTCTTGAGCCGGGAGCAGGCGGCGCTCCGTGAAGAGGTGAGGGATCTGGTGCGGTGGGTCCCCAGGGAGATGATCCTGGACATGGACGAGGACCGGATCCGGTTTCCAAAGGAGTTCCTCAGGGAGGCGGGGCGGCGGAATTTGATGGGGTGCCGCTACCCCGAGGAGTGGGGCGGAAGGGGCATGGACTGGGTCACCACCTGCATGGTGATGGCGGAGGTGGGCACCCTGGGGTACATATTCGCCTGCGTATTCGGAGTGGGGGCAGAGCTGGTCTGCGACGCGATCGTAAAGCACGGGACGGACAGCCAGAGGGAGAAGTACGTCAGACCCCTCCTCAAGGGGGAGATATTCGCGGCCGAGTGCCTGACCGAGCCCCGAGGGGGCTCGGACTTCTTCGGTACCACCACCAAGGCCGAGGACCGGGGCGACCACTTTCTGCTGACCGGGCAGAAGAGGTTCATAGTGGGGGCCGAGGGCGCCGACTACTTCCTGGTCTACGCCCGCACCGACCCGGAGGCCCCGCCGCACCAGGCGCTTACCTGCTTCATCGTGGACCGGGGCCCGGGGGTGGGAACCGAATACCTCTACGGCCTGATGGGCTGCCGGGGAGGAGGCGCGGGGCGCGTGGTGTTCCGCGAGGTGCCCGTACCAAGAGAGAACGTGGTGGGCGAGGTGAACGGCGCATACCGGGTCTTCAATACCATGATGATACCCGAGAGGCTGGGTACCGCTGCCATGACCATAGGGGCCGCACGCCCCGCCCTGGATGTTGCCACCGGCTACACCACCCGGAGGAAGGCGTTCGGGAGGCCCATCCAGGACTTCCAGGGGGTGAGCTTCCAGGTGGCCGAGGCCGCCACCTTGCTGGACGCCTCTAGGGCCATGGTCTATGCCACGGCCAGGGCCGTGGACGCCGGCGTGGAGAGCCGCAGGATCCGCAGGCTGGTCTCGGAGACCAAGAAGTTCGTTGCCGAGTCGTGCCAGAAGGCGGCACACCATGCCATGCAGGTAATGGGCGGGATCGGGTACACCAACGTCTTCCCGGTGGAGCGAATCGTGAGGGACCTGAGACTGGCCTCCATATGGACCGGCACCAACGAGATCATGGCAGCGATCACAGCCGGCGAGTGGTACAGGGAGCACGGCAAGGGCGCTGGGGACTCGCCCAGGGACTTCGAGGGGGATGCTCGGGAGTCCGAAGCTCTTGAAGAAAAGGCCTACGGCTCGGGCGACGGCCCCGGCCTGTGAGCCCCAAGGATGTCACTATGTCAATCGCTGATAAGCGTGCGGGATCCAAGGATTCGGGGGTGCCGTGCTGCGAGATCATCACGGTGGGAAGCGAGCTGCTGCTGGGGGCGGTTAATGACACCAACTCGGGGTACCTGGCGAGGAAGCTGGGGGAGATAGGGGTCAGGGTGAGGTTCAGGACCGCTGTGGGCGACCGGAGGGCGGATATGGCCGAGGCCCTGGAGCTGGCTCTGGGGCGTTGCGACGCGGTCCTGTTCACCGGAGGCCTGGGACCCACGGAGGATGATCTCACCAGGGAGGTGGCCGCAGGGGCGGCCGGCGTGGGTCTGGTCTTTGATCAAGAGCTCATGGCCGAGATCGAGGAGCTGTTCCGCCGGATCGGCTACCACATGACCGAGAACAACCGGAAGCAGGCCTACATTCCCGAGGGAGCACTGCCGCTTTCCAATCCCGTGGGGACCGCGCCCGGGTTCATCCTGGAGGTCGAGGGCAAACCGCTGGTGTGTTTGCCCGGGGTCCCGGGGGAGCTCGCTCATCTGATGGAGAATCGGGTCCTCGGCTGGCTCAAGGAGCGCTTCGAGCTGGGGGAGGGGAGGATCGCCAGGCGGGTGCTCCACGTGGTGGGGATGGGCGAGAGCAAGGTCGACAGGGCCTTGGGGGACCTGATGGGAGAGGACCGGAACCCTGAGGTGGGCCTCCTGGCCTCCGAGGGGGAGATTCGGGTGGAGATGACCGCCTATGGGGAGAAGGCCGTTCAAGGCCACCCAGACATGGAGGCTTTGGAGGCGGAGATCAGGAGGAGGCTGGGCAGCAAGGTCTTCGGTGGCGGGGGAGAGACCCTGGAGGGAGTGGTGGAGCGATTGTTGGTGGAAAGGGAGGCCGGTTTGGTCGTCCTGGAGACTTTCACTGCGGGCCTCGCCGCCGGCAGACTTCATGCCCTGCCCTCCAAGGCGCTCCTAGAGAGCCGTGTGATCCCAGGGGAGGAGGCCCTGGCATGCTGGCACCGGGGGCCCCTGCCGGAGGAGGGGAGAGAGGCGGCAGCCTCCCTGGCCGCCAGAGCCATGGCCGAGACCGGCGCTGATACGGCCCTGGTGATCCTCGGGCGGCCGGGTGGAGCCGAGATCGAGGCCACCGCACTGGCGGTGGTCCCGGGCGCGGGCGGCAAGGCCTTCTCCTGGCGCAGCGCAACGGATTTTCCGGGTCTCGAGAGGAGGGGGGCGGTGATCGGTCTTAACACCCTGCGATTGGCGCTTCTGGAGGCCGGGCGGTGATTTCGCGACCCGTTCGGGGGGTGTGCGGAAAAGGTTGACGGGGGTCGCACGGTTTGGCTATATTCCTCTCCAGCCTTGCGCGGCGGGGCGTTTCCAACCGGTAAGGGTTAATTG
>CAZYJR010000031.1:0-22869 GCA_964647905.1 uncultured Desulfobacterales bacterium
CATGCTCCACCGCTTGTGCGGGCCCCCGTCAATTCCTTTGAGTTTTAGCCTTGCGGCCGTACTCCCCAGGCGGAGCACTTAATGCGTTAGCTGCGGCACAGCGGGGGTCAATACCCGCTACACCTAGTGCTCATCGTTTACGGCGTGGACTACCAGGGTATCTAATCCTGTTTGCTCCCCACGCTTTCGCGTCTCAGCGTCAGTATTGGTCCAGAGAGTCGCCTTCGCCACGGGTGTTCCTCCCGATATCTACGAATTTCACCTCTACACCGGGAATTCCACTCTCCTCTCCCATACTCTAGTAAGGCAGTTTCAAACGCACTTCCTGGGTTGAGCCCAGGGCTTTCACGCCTGACTTGCCTTACCGCCTGCACGCCCTTTACGCCCAGTAATTCCGAACAACGCTTGCACCCTCCGTATTACCGCGGCTGCTGGCACGGAGTTAGCCGGTGCTTCCTCCAGTGGTACCATCAGGCCCTCCGGCTGTTAACCGAAGGACTTTTTTCCCACTTGACAGAGCTTTACGACCCGAGGGCCTTCTTCACTCACGCGGCGTTGCTGCGTCAGGGTTTCCCCCATTGCGCAAAATTCCTCACTGCTGCCTCCCGTAGGAGTCTGGCCCGTGTTTCAGTGCCAGTGTGGCTGATCATCCTCTCAGACCAGCTAACCATCGTAGCCTTGGTGGGCCATTACCCCACCAACAAGCTAATGGTACGCGAGCCCCTCCCTGAACGGCAACTTCCATGGAGCGGTCACCTTTCATCCCAAAGGCCACAGCCTCTGGGACGGCATCCGGTATTAGCACCGCTTTCGCGGAGTTATCCCGGGTTCAAGGGCAGGTTACCCACGCGTTACTCACCCGTTCGCCACTTTACTCCCCCGAGCAAGCCCGGGGTTTCTCGTTCGACTTGCATGTGTTATGCACGCCGCCAGCGTTCATTCTGAGCCAGGATCAAACTCTCCAGTTTAATCGTTAGGGCCTTATAGGCCCTATTCTTCAACGGAGACCTGCTCACCTAAGTCGCTATTTAGTTTTCAAAGAGCAAAGCCGCTTATTTCGTACCATCTTACCGGTACTCCCGGCCTTTGTCAACCGGTTTTTTGCGACCCTCGAAAGCCTACGACTATAAGATGTGGTCCGGTGCCTGTCAAGCTATTTTTTCGATCCTCACATCTTTTTCTCCGGCCCCGGAACCCTCCGCCTCAATGACCGTTGCCCTATATTTTAGGTGTCCGCTCGGGGGATTTCAAGGGGAAAATTCCACCCGGCTCAGCGGGCGATCTCAGATACCGAGACCACCTCGAAATCCGACTCCAGGCGCGGCAAGACCTCGCGCAGGAAGTCAAGGGTCTCCGGGAACGGATGGGCTATACCCACGGCCTCGCCCCGGTGCCTTGCCGCTCCCAAGAGGTGCTCCATCTGGATCATCATATACTCACGCGTAGGTTCGTTGTCCAGGAATACACTCCGCTTGGCTGCGGGCACGCCCATATCACGGGCCGTCTCGAACGCCACTGACCTCGAGGTGGTCATGCTGTCCACGAAGAAGAGGCCCCGCTCTCGCAAGAGCTCCATTACCGGCCTCATCTTCTCCCCGCTCTCGGTAAGGAGCGACCCCATGTGATTGTTCACTCCCCTTACCCCCTCCATCCGATCAAGGTGGCCGGCAAGCAGGGAACGGACCTCGGTCCGGTCCATTCCTTGGAGCAGCGCCCCGGGGCCCGGATCCACCTCGGGGTAGTCCTTGGGCTCCATAGGCGCATGAAGCATGATCTCGGCGCCACGCCGCCCGGCCTGCTCTACTATGGTCCCTGTCTTGGGCGCCGCGGGGAGTATTGACAGGGTCACGGGGGATCCCAGATCCAGGAAGCCGCGTGCAAGCCCCGAGTCATAACCTAAGTCGTCAATCACTATGGCCACCTTCGGCAGCCGAGCCTGCGGGGGATAAGGAGCAGGAAAGGCCCCCTGTGCTTCCTCTTCTTCCAAGACCCTGACCCGGTGGGTGTAACGCCCCCCGGTGTAAACGTGGTAGACCGCCTCGGCTCCTTCCCGGGCCGGGGCGGGTTCCCGGAACCATTCCACCTCCGGACCCATGGAGTCCAATGACGGGCCCAGGGCTTGATGGAATCCTTCAGTGGACCTCCCGGGAGCTAGCCGGATCTGGATCTCCGTGAAATCCCATTCACCTTGCCCCGTGTGGCGGTGTCGCACTTCCGTGAAGAATACGCGGCTCTCGTCGATCCCTTCGCTATACAGGCAATCGTAGACCGTCTTGTCCACCCGCATTAGGTCCCTGTAGACCTTGCCGGGCACGGAATGGGCCTCTTCGTAGAGAGGCGGAGGCTCTCGGGTCGCCCCCAGCCTCAGGACCAGTACACCTGCGGCAAAGGCCGCGACCAAGATCGCGGCGGCCGCCGGCGGAAAGCTTCGGCCGCCGGTCCTCCCGGGCTTCCGTCTCTTCTTGCTCTTCTTGGCCATTACGAGGGCAGTCTCCTCAGACCCCGTCGTTCACCATCAACGCATTTCCAAAGAGGACCCGGGCGTAGGCGGTCTACTGTGCCGTCTTTATCCTGGTAAAGACATCCCAGGTCTCGAGGAGCTGCAAGGCGTGGCGTACTTGGTTGTCCCGCTCCAGCAGTCTCACGGCGGCCTCATCCCGAGCGCTCTGGCTTTCCTCCCCGCCCTCCTCTTCGCCGCCGCCCTCATCGTTCCTCATGTGTCCTTTCAGGTCTTCTTCCCTGATAAAGTGCGGCCGTGCCTCTTGCCCTTCTTTTTCCTCGGGGGGATCGAACGGCATCTCAATATCCGGGTGGATGCCCTTCAACTGAATGGAGTGTCCGCTTGGCGTGTAATACCTGGCCGTGGTCAGTCTCAGACCCGATCCGTCCGACAAGGGAAGAATCGTCTGGACGGATCCCTTGCCGAACGTCTTGGTACCCAGGATCAAGGCCCGCCTGTTGTCCTGGAGTGCCCCTGCAACGATCTCGGACGCGCTTGCGCTCCCCTCGTTGACCAGGGCCACAATGGGGTAATCCCGCTCATGCCCGTTGTCACGGGCGAAAATCTCCATGTTCTGCGATTCGTCTCTTCCCTTTGTGCTCACTATCATGCCCGAGTCCAAGAACAAGTCCGAGACCTTGACCGCCTGGTTGAGCAGCCCGCCCGGATTGTTCCTCAGATCCAGGACCAGCCCCTTCAAATTCCCTCCCTGTTCCAGGTCGTTGAGGGCCTCCCCGAGATCCCCTTCGGTCTTGCTCTGAAAATTGGAAATCCTTATATACCCGACCTCGGGGGTGAGCCTGTAGGCTCTTACGCTCTTGAGCGGAATCACGTCCCTGGTGATCTTGAAGACAAGGGGCTTCTCAGAGCCTTCCCTGCTTACGGTGAGCTCGACCTCTGTCCCCTTTGGCCCGCGAATCCGCTTGACCGCGTCCGACAGGGTCATTTCATTGGTCGCTTCGCCGTTGATCCTTATGATCTTGTCCCCGGCCTTGATCCCGGCACGATAGGCGGGGGTCCCCTCTATGGGCGAGACCACGGTGATGGCCCTTTCCCGGGTGGTGATCTCTATACCCACCCCGGTGAAACTGCCCTTGGTCTCGATCATCAGGTCCTTATGCTCATCCTTGGTCATGAAGGAGGAATGGGGATCCAGGCTCTCCACCATGCCCCTTATCGCTCCGTAGATCAACTCCTTGGTGTCTTGGGGCTCGACGTAGTTTTCCTCTATCTGCCTCAGGACCTCGGCGAAGATCTCTATATGCTTGTAGACATCGTCGGTCCCCGCCTTGACCGAGGCGCCGCTGCCCTGGAAAAAGAGGAGACAGCTGATGACTCCGCAGAGCAGCACTATTCGCGAAAAGGCCTTTTGAGTTGAAGACTTCATGTGGGTGCTCCTGATCAGTATTCTGCCGGCCAGCCGAGCCCTTCCGGGCGAATCAGGGATCCTTGATCAGGGCTGAAGCCAGCGATAAGCTTTTATATTACGCCCTCTCCTGTAAGAAGGTCAATGCACTTTTAACCATGCAAGGGGCTCTAAGGGCTCCCCCGCCCTCCTGAGCTCGAAGTAGAGCCCCGGGCCCAACAAGGACTCGGTCTCCCCTGCAAGGCCTATCACCTGTCCCTGCTCCACCAGTTGCCCCTTTCGGCACCGCACCTCCGAGAGATGAGCCGAGACGGTGAAATAGCGGGACCCGTGGTTGATTATCACTATCAGGCCGTAGCCTTTCAGCCAACCGGCGTATTCCACCCGCCCGTCATAAACCGCCTTGACTTCCGCTCCGGCCTCCCCCTTTATGAATACGCCCCTTTTGACCGATGCCGCTCCGGACCCGGAGGGGTCCCGGATCACTTCTCCCGGGAGAGGCGCCGGGAGTTTGCCCTTATATCGGGCGAAGTCCGAAGTCAGCTTCTCAACTCCCACTGATCCCCTGTCCAAGTCCGAGATGGTCTTGCGGAGCTCTTCGGCTGCTGCCTGGAGCTCCCTGACGGCCGTCTCGTAGAACTCCTTCTCCCGGTGGACCTTCATTAGGAGCAGGACCTTGTTTTCCAAGTCCTTGTTCAAGGCGGCCAGTTGCTCGGATTCTTCCTGTTCCAGGCGAGTGACGGCGCCGAGCTTTTCCTCAACGGCCTCCACCGCCTCTCTTCGCCTCCGCCGGGCCTCGTTCAGCTCCTGCGAGAGGCGGCGGTCTTCCTCCATTATGACTCTCAGGTAGTACATCTTCCTCCTGAGGTCGTCCGGCTCCCCTGCGGCGGCCAGCAGCCTTAGATATCCACGCCTCGAGTTCTTGTAGTAGGCCGCCAGCCTCCTGCCCAGCCTTTTTCTCACTTCCGAGAGCCTCCCGGTAAGCTCCTCGAGTCGGGCGCGGCTATGTTCAAGCTCAGAGCGGTGCCGTTCCAGCCTGGCCCCTAGCCCTTCCAAGACGCCCCTCTTCTCGGCGATACTCTCCTCCAGCTCCGCAAGCCGCCCCAAGAGCTCCTTTTCCTTGAGGTCAAACTTGCGGTACTGCTCCCGCTCCCTGGAGAGCTCCTGCTCGATCCGCTCTATTTGATCTTCCGGATCGCCCGCCACCCCTTCCGGGGCAGACGCGCATATACAGACCGCTTGCAAAGCAGCCATAACCAATTTGAGGAATAGGGACAAACCGGTTGCTCTCACTGTTCAACCGCTCAGATTCTCAAGTCTTGGGGTTGAAAAACCGGCCCACTGCTATGAAGCCGCTGGCCAAGCCGAGGGCCGCGCTCCCGAGAACCAGCGAGGCAATCCACCCCGGGGGCAGGAACACGATTTTGATCAAAGGGAGCCCTATGGTGTAGAGAGGCTTCACTGATACGATAGAGTAACCTGCAACAAGGACCCCCAAGGAGACTACTCCGCCCACAAGGCCGTGGAGCGCGCCTTCTATCAAGAAAGGGATCTTGATGAACCAATCGGTAGCCCCCACCAGCTTCTGGATCTCTATCTCGTCCCTGCGGGCATAGATTGTCAGCTTGATGGTGTTGGTGGCTATGAAGAGGACCGCCAGGCAGAGAAACCCGCCGACGACAAACCCGCCGGCCTTGAGCACCCCCAGGAATCCTTCCAGGCGTCTCATCCATTGCTCGCTGTACTGGACTTCGTCCACTCCCTCCATTCGCTCCATTCGGGCCTTGATCTCCTCGAGATCGGTCTCATTCCGAGCAGGGTCCCGGAAAATCAGCTCAAAGGACGCGGGCAGCGGATTCACCTCAAAGCCGTCAAGGAGACCGGCCTGGGCGCCGAAGGCCCGTCTGAGGTCCTCCATGGCCTCCTCCTTGGAAATAAACCCTTTGAGCTCGGCCCCGGGGAAGGATCCCAGCACCGCCCTGATTCGACTCCTTTCCTCCTCGGTCACGGAGTCCTCCAGATAAACGCTCATGGAGACCGAATCCCCCCAGTCCAGGAGCCAGGTGTTCAGGTTGACCATGAGGAGCACAAACGCGCCTAGGAGGAAAAAGGAAATGGATATGGTCCCCATGCTGATCAGGTTGATCAGCCGGTGTTCAAGGATATTGGCGACGGCCCTGCGGAAAAAATATATCCAGATGCGCAGCAACATTTATGATTCCTGAATGATCCTCCCGTTCTTCAAATGCACCGTTCTCTGCTCCGTGTCGTTCAGCAGCTCCCGGCTGTGGGTCGCAAAAACGACCGTGGTCCCGCGCAGATTTACTGCGCGGAAGAGCAGCATGATCTCCCGGGTAATCTCAGGATCCAAGCTCCCGGTGGGTTCGTCGGCCAGCAGGATTATCGGCTCGTTTATTATGGCCCTGGCTATGGCCACCCTCTGTTGCTCTCCGCCCGAGAGCTCGGGGGGATAGAGTCCTTCTTTCCTATTGAGGCCCACCGCCCTAAGGGTCTGCCTGGTCTTCTTCCTGATCAGTGAGGGCCGGGCCCCGGTCACCTCCATTGCCAGTGCCACGTTATGGTAGACCGTCTTGCCCGGGAGCAGCTTGAAATCCTGGAACACGAACCCGATCTTCCTCCGCATCAGGTCCAGCTTGGGCCGCCGGATGCGGCCCAGATTGATGCCGCTGATAAGGATCTGGCCGCTGCTGGGTGACTGGGCCCCGAAGATCAGGCGCAACAATGTGGTCTTGCCCGCGCCGCTCGGCCCGGTCAGGAACACGAACTCCCCCTGGCGTATGCGGAGATTTATGTCGGCCAAGGCCGAATTCTGGCCGAACCGCTTGGATACGTTGAACAGTTGGATCATGCCGGGAGCGTCCGAAGCCTCTGCATATGGACGAGCTGCAGGCCCTTGCCTGATCGGGCGGTAGGACTCCCGCCTATGCGTAGACCGCCTTGGCGGACGATGCAGGGCCCCGCCGCATCAATATGTGCCCGCGGCGCGCAAGAGTCTGGCCTTGGCCAGGTGATGGCTGTAGAGGGCGCGGTAATAGTTGGTCCTTGCCCGGGTGAGCAAGGTCTGCGCATCCAGGACCTCGGTGGAGGTGGCCACCTGGGCCTGGTACCTCTCCCTGCTTACCCGAAGGTTTTCCTCGGCCTGCTCCACGGCCTTACGGGTTGTGGGAATATTCTTCTCGGCCTCGGAGAGGTCCAAGTAAGCCTGTTTGATCTCCAGCCGGATCCGGTCTTGGAGGGCGGAACGGACCTGAAGCAGTTCCCTCTGGAGGCTCTTAACCTCCTCCACCGCACTGGAGGTCTTGCCCCATTCGAAAAAGGTCCACGAAAGGACAGCCATTACCTGCCACCGGTTGCCCTCGTGTACGGCACTGCCTTCCACATAGGGCTCATCCCCCTCCTTAATATAGTCATACTGCATGGAGACCTCAGGATAGTACTCGCTGCGGGCCAATCTTTCCCGCTGCCGGACCTCGTCCAATCTGACCGCCAAGGCCTCCAACTCCGGGCGTGTATGCATGGCTTGGTCCACATAGTCATCAAGTCCCAAAACGGCGGGGATATAGGCATACACGTCCTCGAGCTCCATAGGGGCGTCCAAGGGTCTTGCAAGGGCCGTATTGAACGAGGCCCTAGCGATCCTGGCCGCGTTTCTGGCCTTGACCAGGTCGTGCTCCGCATTGGAAAGCTCCACCTCGGCCTTGAGGAGGTCGTTGACCGGGATCATCCCCACCCGGTAAAAGCTGCGGGCCACCTTTACGTGGGATTCCAGGGATTTCACCGCCTTTTCCGCCACCTCCACTGCACGATCCGCTTCCAGTACCCCGAAATAGGCTTGCTTCACATCAAGCGCCAGGTCGAGTTTTTCCTGCTCAAGCTCCAGCTCGGCCTGATCTATCCCCAGCTTGCCCAGCTCATAGTTGCTGATCAGGGCGAATCCCCTGAAAATCGGCTGGGTGATGGTGGCCTTCCACTGATAGTTATCCTCCACGCTGACCCGGCGCCCCGGTATATTAATCGGTCCCAGGTTTACGGGATCGGTCCGCTTGCCCTCATCCAACCTGGTGTAGCTGTAGGAAGTGCTGAACTTGGGAAAAAAATCCGCCTTTGCCTGTTTTTTTACAGCTTCTGCTTGATTTATCCTCTCTTCCTTTGCCTTTACATTCCAGTTTCGATCCAAGGCCTCTTGGATGCTCCTCTCCAGCGTGAAAAACGACTCCTCGCTCTCGGCCCGGACGGATGACGATCCGCCCGATACGGCCAAAGCCGCCGCCAGCACCACGCATCCGAAAAGTTCGACCAGTTTCATCGCTTGCCTCTCACCTGAAACGAGCATTCCGATCCATGCCGGGTCAAGGGGTTTGGAGCACACGCACCGTCATGACCACCGATCCAGCCGGGCCGACGCCGGGATCGGCGGAAAGAGCCTTGTTGACTGGAACCTAGAATAGCCCCTGTAATATGTCAATCCTAAAGCCTCAGGACGAGGCATCCGGCTCTTCGTGGCCCAGCATGATCATCCGATTCCTGGCGGCTTGCTCTCTTCTCTCCTGCCACCTGTCCCATTCCCCCCTAAGGCGCTCGAGCTCTCCTTCCAGGGCCGCCTTCTCCGGCCCATCACTCACACCCTCCAGCGAGGCCTTGATCTCCTGAACCCTCGCTTTGACAGCGCGGAGCCGGTCCAGCGCCTCTTTTTCCTCATCAGTGGGAATGCTCACAGGGCCGCATGCTCTCCTTCCCACCCCTTCCATTTCAGAGTCCTTGTTGTCTCCTCCCATGCTCGTCTCCTCCAAATGGTTGCTTTCAAGCCTATCACGCCCGGACCCATGAGGGAAGTCCCCGCTTGACAGCCGCCGATCATGCGAATATGGTCAAAACGCTTGGTTGACTTCGCCCGCTCAACCGGTGGATGAAACCCAAACAGGGCGATCTCCGGGGCGAAAGGGGATAAATGGGATGAAATTATCCACGCGTGGAAGATACGGGATGAGACTGATCATGGAGCTCGCCCGCAACCATGGTCAGGGCCCCCTCAGCATGACCGTGATCTCACGCAGGCAGCAAATCCCGGTCAAGTATCTGGAGCAGCTTATCATCCCATTGAAGAAGGGGGGACTGATCAACAGCGTCCGAGGCCCTAAAGGGGGGCACATGCTTACCAGGCACCCCGGTGAGATCAGCGTCTGGGAAGTCATCGACCTGCTCGAGAGCCGGGTGTTCCTAGTGGACTGCGTTCTCTGCCCCGAGGCCTGCGAGCACTCGGATACATGTATTGTTAGGCCGGTATGGGGCAGGGCCTACAGGGCGATGAGGACGATTTTCGAAGAAACCAGCCTGGAACAGATACTCAACGAAGGCAACGGCTGAGACCTCAAGGATGAACCTTATGGAACTGGGCCGCGGACTCCATGCCGTACTCTGGACCGATCCCAGGGTCAACAACTGCAACTCGTATCTCTTGGACGGCGACTGCCGGGTCCTGATAGACCCCGGTCACCTCCACCTGACGCACAATCTCCGGGAATACCTGGAGGGGCTGTCCCTGTCCGAAGCCGACCTAGACCTTGTCATAGCCACACACGGCCACCCTGATCACGCCGAGGGGCTGAAGAACTTCGAAGGCACCGATGCACTGACGGCGATGCACCCGGCCGAGATCGGGCTTGCCCGGGAGGCCCTCGGCCCCCAGGAGGCCGAGGGCAGCGGGGCCCTGGAGCCGCATATCTTCCTGGAGGAGGGAGGTCTGGTCGCGGGCGGGCACACCTTTCGGGTTCTTCACACACCTGGTCACTCTCCGGGCTCGATCTCCATCTACTGGGAGGAGGCCAAGGCCCTTTTCTGCGGCGATGTAGTGTTCGCCGGGGGGGTTGGGCGAACCGATCTACCCGGCGGGAGCGCGGAGGCCCTAAGGCAGAGCATCAAGAGGCTCGCCCTCCTGGAAGCGGAGATGCTCTTGCCGGGGCACAGCGAAATCCTGTCCGGCCGTGAAGCCGTCCGCCGAAATTTTGAAGAGGTGGAGCGGCTCTGGTTTGCATATGGACTTTGACTTGCGCCAATTGGAGATCTTCTCCAAGGTGGTTGAGCTCGGCAGCTTCACAAGGGCCGCCGAAGCGGTCTTCCTCGCCCAGGCCTCGGTCAGCGAGCGGGTGGCCAATTTGGAAGCCCTGATGGGAACCCGGCTCCTGGACCGCCTGGGGCGGAAAATCACCCCCACCAGGGCCGGAGAGCACCTCTACGAGCGGGCTCAGATGCTACTGGAGATGAAGAGATCCCTATCCCTGGAAATGGAGGCCTTCCTTGGAGTGGAAAAGGGGGAGATCCGGATGGGCGGGAGCACTATCCCGGGAGAGTACTTGCTGCCGGCGGTCCTCCGCGGATTCAGGGATCGGTATCCCGGGATATCCGTCCGGCTGGAGATTGCGGACACACAAGTCGTCGCCAGGCAGACGCTCGAAGGGGCCTTTGAGCTGGGCGTAATCGGGTCGAGGGTGCGAGAGGATCGCCTGCTCCAACAAGAGCTGTGGTCCGACGAACTGGTCGTGGCCGTCCCTGCGGGGCACCCTTGGAGCGACCGGGATACGGTGGGCTTGGAAGAGCTGAGGGATGAGCCCCTTATCATGCGGGAACAGGGATCGGGCACACAGAGGATAATGGAAGAGCACCTCGGTCCGGGCACGGGGTTCCTCCGGATCACTGCCAGGCTGGGGAGTTCGACAGCGGTCAAGGAAGGTGTCAAGGCGGGGCTGGGGGCCGCCGTCCTCTCCCTCAGGGCCATGAGGACGGAACTCAGGGCCGGAGCTCTCAAAGCGCTCCGCGTGGAAGGCCTCTCCATGAAGCGACGCTTCTACCTCGTACGGGATCAGCGGAGGGCCGAGTCACCGCCTTGCAGCGCCATGAGGAAATACCTCCTGGAGACCCGCCGCCCCGCCCGGGATCCCTCCGGTCTTTAGCAAGCCGCCTCCATCCTTCAGCCGTATCCCAGCTCGGCCAGCCGCTCCTCACTCATCCCCAGGAAGTGGGCGATTTCATGCACTACAGTGACCTCTATCTCCCTTTCCATCTCTTCCCTGGTCTCGCAGGCATCCTCCAGCGGGCCTTGAAAGATGAAGATGGTGTCCGGATAGAGAGGAGGGTCCATTACGGAGCGCTCCGACAAGGAGACCCCTTGGTAGAGGCCCATCAGGGATTCCTCGGGCGGGATCCCGAGCTCCTCCAAGAGTTCGGGCGCGGGTTCCGGCTGCACCGAGATAAGGACGTTCCGCAGGACGCACCTTATCTCGTCCGGGATGCGGCGTATGGCTCTATCGACGATCAGGTCGAATGCATCAGGGCTGAGCTTCATGACTGCAACCGGCCCCGGCAAAGTTCGATGGGTGTGGTTCCCACCTGAGTCCAGGTATATGATTCTGCCTTAACACTCGAACCGGATCAAGCCTTGTCCTAAAGGTTTATCACCTTATCGGCGAGGTGCATGGCGGTAACGATATCCAACATATTGGTGGTCTGTCCCACCCGTTTTTTCTCCAGCAGACCGAAGTGGTTCAGGCAGGTCCCGCAGACCAGGATGCCGAGGCCGTTGTTCTCGTAGCGCTGTAGGACCTCGAGAACCGCCGAGCCCTCTATGGTCAGCCTTACCCCGCTGTTCACAAAGACCAATCGCCAGAGCTCAGGGCCCATCTCTTCCAAGGTCTTGATGAAATTGACCATCAGGGCGCGGCCCAGGTCATCGTCCCCGGCCCCGATCCGGTCGGAGCCGCACATGACCAGGACCTTTCCCCCGGCCCCACGGGTCTCTTCCAGGGATTCCTCGGGGGCCTGCGGCCGCCCACCTCGGGTTCCCAGTATCGAGTAGTCGCTTCCCCGCCGATCCAGGGCCACGGAAAAGCCCTTGGATTCGAGAAACCGTTTCACGTTCTCCTGGGCGGCCTCGTTGTCCACCACCACCTTGACCCGGTCCGCCCCCTCCTGTTCCAAGGCCGCCTTGGTCCGGAGCACGGGCGCCGGACATGCCAGGCCTCTGGCGTCGATCTCCCTCATGATCAATCCCTCCCGGACCGGCTCGCAAACCCCCTTGCGATCGGTCGATTCATGGTTCTCCCGCGAAGAGCGAGGGGCGCCGGAAAGCGGCACCGGCGCAGACCGGTTTGATTGACCCGAACCCCCGCAACCCGAAAGGCTATTGCCCTATCCAATGAAGGTCAAACTGGAAAAATCGATATTTTCGGGATGCCGCAAAGGGATATCCGATGAAGAGATATCCCCCTCTCGAGGCGATCTCCAATCGAGCCGTTCGCTGCCCTTCCGCGGCTCTGGTTTTTGTTTTCAAGCAGCCCCCGCCCTGCTAGCATGCCTCGCCATGTTGATCTACCTGAAGCTCCTGATGACGGCATTCTTCTGGGGAGGGACCTTTGTAGCCGGCCGGCTGGTCTCGGCAGAGGTGGGGCCCTTTTCCGCCGCGTTCCTGCGCTTCGCAACCGCATCGGTCTTTCTCATACCCCTTGCCCTGAGCTCGGGAAACCGCCTCCCCCGGCTCTCCCCCGCCCGCTGGCTGGGCCTCCTGGTCCTCGGAATGACCGGGGTCTTTTCCTATAATGTGTTCTTCTTCAAGGGACTGAAGCTGATAGAGGCGGGCAGGGCGTCCCTTATCATCGCCAACAACCCGGTCTTCATCACCCTCTTTTCCGCCCTCATCTTCAGGGAGCGCCTCCGCCCCTTGGGCGCCTTGGGGATTATCCTGTCGGTCACTGGCGCCGCCGTGGTCATCACCAGGGGCGACCCCGCGGCCGCCCTCAGGGGAGGCGTGGGCCCGGGAGAGCTCTACATCTTCTTCTGCGTACTCAGTTGGGTGGCCTACTCCCTGGTGGGAAAGGCCGTCATGACCGACCTCTCGCCGCTTGCGGCCGTTGCCTGGGCCGCCCTGATCGGAGCCGCCGCGCTCGCCTTCCCGGCCTCGAGCGAGGGCCTTTTCGCCGGGATCCCCTCCTTTTCAGCCCGAAGCTGGATAGGGATAATCTACCTGGGTGTGTTCGGCACAGTGCTGGGGTTCGTGTGGTACTACCAGGGAATACGAGAGATAGGCCCCACCAGGGCAGGCCAGTTCATAAACTTCGTGCCGGTGAGCGCCATTTTTTTGGCTTTCCTGGTACTGGATGAACCCATAAGCCTCTCTCTGGTCGTCGGGGGAGTCCTGGTCCTCTCGGGCATCACCTTGACCAATAGGGCCGGATCAGGCCGCATCAAGTAGCATCCCCATCCCTTTTGCCGGCGCTCCCTTAACTGGCTCGAATTTTGCTTCCCTATATCAGACGCCCTTGCGTCTCAAGGGGCGACCCCTGGGAAAGAGAAAAGGACACGGACCTCTCGAGCATCAACGAGAGACTGCGGCGGGAGATCAAGCAGGAAATTCGATCAATGGCACGAATCCTGATAGTGGATGACGAGGCCCCCATCAGGAAGCTTCTATGCAAAATCCTGGGAGAGGCGGGCTATTCAACCGCGGCTGCTGCCGGCGCAGCTGAGGCCAGGGACTTGATGTCCAAAGAGACCTTTGACCTGATACTCTGCGATCTCACAATGCCCGGGGAGTCAGGGGTGGAGTTCCTGGGCTGGGCGCTGGAGACATACCCGGACACGGCGGCCGTCATGGTCACCGGCACCGACGATCCGGGGACCGCAGAGTACGTGATCAAGTCCGGAGTCTATGACTACGTCACCAAGCCCATTGAGGCCAACCGCATACTCACCAGCGTGTTCAACGCAATCAGGCGGCGGGACCTGGAGATCTCCCACCGCACTCACGAAAGCGGCCTAAAGCGCCTGGTGGACGAGCGAACCCACAAGCTCCAAAAGGCCCTGGACGGGATAATACATTCCATGGCCATTACAGTGGAGACTCGGGACCCATATACGGCCGGCCACCAGAGGAGGGTGGCGGAACTAGCATCGGCCATAGCCAAGGAGCTCGGACTGCCCGAGGAGCGCATAGCGGGCATACACACGGGCGCCATGATACACGATCTGGGAAAGCTCGCCGTACCGGCGGAGATCCTGGCCAAGCCGAGCCGTTTGACCGAGAACGAGTTCAACCTGATAAAGGAGCATCCTCATGTCGGCTACAGCATCCTGAGGAATATAGAGTTCCCCTGGCCGGTCGCCGACATGGTCTACCAGCACCATGAGCGCATGGACGGGTCAGGCTATCCCTTGGGCCTTGCCGGAGACGACATCCTGCCCGAGGCAAGGATCCTGGCGATCGCTGACGTCGTGGAGGCCATGGCCTTTCACCGGCCTTACCGCCCGGCGCTGGGAGTCGAGGTGGCCCTGGAGGAGATCAGCAAGAACAGCGGCCGCGTCTATGACAGGGATGCCTCGCAGGCCTGCTTGCGCCTGTTCGAAAACGGGGGTGTATGGGCAGAGGAAGGCCGCTAGAGGATCTGGCTCAGAAACAGCTTGGTTCGCTCATGCTTGGGATTGTTGAAGAATTCGTCCGGAGAATTGCCCTCCACGATTCGCCCGAAGTCCATGAACAGCACCCGATGGGCGACGCTCTTGGCAAAGCCCATCTCGTGGGTCACCACTATCATGGTCATCCCTTCCCGGGCGAGCGCTATCATCACGTCCAGGACCTCCTTGATCATCTCCGGGTCCAGGGCCGAGGTCGGCTCATCAAAGAGCATCAGCATGGGCTTCATGCAGAGGCTTCGAGCAATGGCCACCCTCTGCTGCTGCCCCCCTGAGAGCTGGCCCGGGTACTTCTTGGCCTGCTCTGCTATGTGGACCTTCTCCAGGTAGTACATGGCGGTTTCCTCGGCCTCCTTCCTGGGGACCTTGCGGACCCAGATCGGGCCCAAAGTTAGATTCTCCAGTATGGTGAGGTGGGGAAACAGGTTGAAGTGTTGAAACACCATGCCCACTTCGGCCCGCACCTTCTCGATCTTCTTTATGTTGTTCGTGAGCTCTATTCCGTCCACGATGATCCTGCCCCTCTGATGCTCTTCCAAACGGTTGATGCACCGGATCAAGGTGGATTTCCCCGAGCCCGACGGGCCGCAGATCACTATCCGCTCCCCCTTGTGAACGGTGAGGTCAATGCCTTGGAGTACGTGAAAGTCTCCGAACCACTTGTGGACATCGATCATCTCCACTATGGGCTCGCTGGAGGGCTTGGGTGCCTCCGCTCCCGGTTCTTGAGTGCTCATGAAATTCCATCCTCCCGATTTGCCGCCCTGGACTCGTTCAATCCCTCTTGAGCTCCCTCTCCAGTCTCCGGCTGTAGTGAGACATGGAGAAACACCCCAAGAAATAGAGCAATGCCACGAACAGGTATGCCTCCCGGCTGAACCCCATCCACTCCGGGTCCGAGATCACCGACTTGGTGGTCTTGAGCACATCGAACAGGGCGATTATCACCACCAGGGAGGTATCCTTGAATGCCGAGATCAATATGCTCACAGTGGGCGGGATCACTATCTTGAGCGCCTGGGGCAGGATGACGAGCCTCATGGTCAAGTAGTAGTTCAGGCCCATGGACTCGGCCGCCTCGTATTGTCCCCGGCTCATGGCCTGGAGTCCGCCCCGCACCACCTCTGCGATGTAGGCGGCCGTGAACAGTATGATGGCCGCCTGGGCCCGGAGGATCTTGTTTATGGTGACCCCCTCGGGGAGAAACAGCGGGAATATGATCGCGGACATGAAAAGGAGACTGATCAGGGGCACGCCCCTGATCGCCTCGATGTAGACGATGGAGATCCACCTGACCGCCGGGAGGTTCGACTGCCTGCCCAGGGCCAGCACCACGCCCAAGGGATAGGCGGCGGTCAGCCCGAAGACCGAGAGCAGAAGAGTGAGGGGCAGGCCTCCCCACTTGGTGCTGTCAACGTTCTCCAGGCCGAACAGCCCCCCTTTCATGAGGAGCCCCATGGCGAACAGGCCCAGGATCCATGCATAGAGGAGCCCCTTTTTCCAGTGGGCCCGGTCCCGGCTGTAGTAGAGCAATCCGAACAGTATCAACATGGCCAGCAGGGGCCGCCACTGGAGGTCATAGGGGAAGAAGCCGAACAGGATGAACCTTATGTTCTTGGTGACAACGGACCAGCAGGCCCCGCCGGCGCTCTTGCACGCCTCGCTGCCCGCCGTCCAGACCGCGTCCAGGAACAGCCACTCCACCAGCGGGGGGGCCACCTTGAGCAGGAAGTAGAAGGTCACCAGGGTCAGGATGGAGTTGAACACGCTGTTGAAGAGGTTCGCCCTCATCCACCCCACCGGTCCCAGCCTGGTGACCGGAGGTCTGATCTCTTTCGTGCTCTGACTCGCCGCAGTCTCCATCATTTATGGCCCATCCCCTAACGTTCCACCAGCCGGGTCCTTTTGTTGTACCAGTTCATGAATGCCGAGGTGGACAGGCTGAAGATCAGGTAGACCGTCATTATCAAGGCAACCCCCTCGATGGCCTGCCCGGTCTGGTTGATGGTGGTATTGGCCACGGATACGAAGTCCGGATAGCCTATAGCGACCGCCAGGGAGCTGTTCTTGGTCAGATTGAGCATTTGGCTGGTAAGGGGGGGGATGATCACCCGGAGCGCCTGGGGCATTATCACCAGGTTGAGGACCTGGGACGGCCTCAGACCGAGGCTCAACGCGGCCTCGGTCTGGCCCTTGCTGACCGACTGAATTCCGGCGCGGACCACCTCGGCGACGAACGCGGCTGTATACAGGACCAATCCCATGACCAGGGCGGCGAACTCGGGGCTCACAGCCATGCCCCCCCTGAAGTTGAAGCCCTTGAGTACAGGGATGCTCATGGCCGTGGGCGAGCCCCCGAGCCACCATGCGGCCAAGGGGAGGCCCAGGATGATCACCAGGGAGACCCGAAATACGGGAAACATCTCACCGGTCCTGTCCTGCCTGGCCCTGGCCCAGCGCCTGATGAAATAGACCGCCGCGCACCCGGCCGCAAGGGCGGCACCCATGTAAGCATGCGCAGGATGGGCCTCAGGTACGGCGAACATGAGACCCCGGTTGCACAAGAAGACCCCGGCCATGGGGTTCAGCGCCTGCCTGGGCGAGGGCAGTGTCTCGTAGAAGACCGCATACCAGAAAAAGAGCTGGAGCAGGACGGGGATGTCCTGCATCACCTCTATGTAGATCGCGGCCAGCTTGGAGACCAGCCAGTTGGAGGAGAGCCTGGCCACTCCTATGATGGTCCCCAGAATTACGGTTATAAGGTTGCCTATAAAGGCCACCAGCAGCGTGTTCAGGGCACCCACCAGCAGGGCGCGCGCGTAGGTGCTGGCGGCGGAGTAGGATACGAGAGACTCCCCTATCTCGAAAGAGGCCTCTTTCCCCAGAAAGCCCCATCCCGTGGCGATGGATTGCCTCTCCAGGTTGGCCAGTGTGTTGGAGATCAGGTAATAGGCGAGCAGGCCCACCATCGCCAGGGTGGCCAACTGGAACAGGATACCCCGCTTCTTGGGATCCAGCCAGAACGGGACTCTCTCTTCCGGTTCACTGTAAGGGGCCGGACTCGCCTGGCTCATCCCCGCTCCCTTGCCGCGACACCCTCGGCTCCTCTAGGAAAAACTCTGAGATGCGGGCCGGCCCCTTAGGGCCGGCCGCTTGCATAGGAAGAAAGTCTTCAGCCGAAAGGCCCCGGAGGGCCCTTTGATCACCTGAACGGAGAGGAGTACATCAGGCCGCCCTCTGTCCACAGGGCGTTCAGCCCGCGCTGCAGCCCCAGCTTGGTCTCAGGGCCCACGTTGCGCTCAAAGATCTCGCCGTAGTTGCCCACCTGCTTGATGATGTTGTACGCCCAGTCGTCCTCCAACCCCAAGGCCTTGCCCATACCCGGGGTGGTCCCCAGGAGGCGCTGGATCTTCGGGTTCTCGCTCTCGAGCATCTCGTCTACATTCTTGGAGGTGATCCCCAGTTCCTCGGCCTCGATCAGGGCCATGACGCTCCAGTTGACTATGTCATACCACTCGTCGTCCCCGTGCCTGACCACCGGGGCCAGGGGCTCCTTGGATATGATCTCCGGCAGGATCACATAGTCCGACGGGTCGGGGGCCACCGCCCGGTGGGCCGCTAGCTGGGAAGAGTCCGATGTGAGGCAGTCGCACCTGCCGGCGAAAAAGGCCTTGTTCAGCTCAGAGGCCTGCTCTATGACCACCGGCTTCCACTCCATGTTTCGTGAGCGGAAGAAGTCGGCCGCATTCATCTCCGTCGTGGTCCCGGGAAGCACGCATACCGTGGCCCCGTCCAACTCGGCGGCGCTCTCCAGTCCCAGCTCCTTTGGGACCATGAAGCCCTGTCCGTCGTAGAAGTTGACATGCACGAAGTTGAGGCCGTTCGTGGTCTCCCGGGTCAGGGTCTGAGTGGTGTTCCGGCACAGGACGTCGATCTCCTTGGACTGGAGTGCGGGAAGGCGCTGGACCGCGGTGAGCGCGGTGAACTCCACCTTGTCCGCATCACCGAAGACCGCCGCGGCCACCGCCCGGGCGGTGTCCACGTCCAGGCCTCTCCACACGCCCTTCTCGTCGGGCATGCTGAAGCCGTAGACGTCGCCGTTGACTCCCGCCTTCAGGAATCCCCTGGCCTTTACCGCCTCGAGAGTCTCCCCGGCCGAAGCGGCTCCGGCGGCCGTGAAAATAATGACTACAGCGAGGATCATGCATTGTCTCAAGAGTCTCATTGTCCCCTCCTCCTTATGGTGGTTTGCGTCGCCCGCCCGGACGCGTCCGGACGGCACCCGTAACCCTCCGGAGCCTCCCTCAGGAGGCCCGAACCGCCTGATCACCCCCTGGGCGGGCAGGAAAAGGCCCGGAGCGGATCAAACCCGTACCCGCGGCAAGGACAGGGATTCCCGGCTCGATTTCACCGTAGATCTCGGTCAGGGACAGCAAGTCTCGATAGGGGTCCAGGGGTAACACTCCGTCACGATGAGAGGATAGACATTGTCTTTTGGATAACAAAGAATCCCCGCGATTTCAACAAAAACATATGCCTTGTTTCCCGTTGAACTCCCGCCCTCTTTGACCTATACTCCGTTTCCCGTCCCAGCCGCCCTTGAACAGGGGCAGGCCGTAAAGACCGCCGCAGTGGAGACCAAGCTCAATGTATCAGCTTAGAGAGAGAACAGCCGCCCTGATAAAGGACGCCCTGTCCGTATCCTACCACCTGTTCAAGATCATGATACCGGTGCTGGTCGCGGTGAAGATACTCAAGGAGCTGGGACTCATAAAGTATCTGGCCGTTCCCCTCCGGCCGGTCATGGGCATGGTGGGGCTGCCGGCCGAGATGGGCCTGGTGTGGGCCACGGCCATGCTTAACAACATATACAGCGCCATAATCGTGCTCCTGGCGCTGGTGGAGGACTCGCCGCTGAGCACGGCCCAGGCGACGGCCTTGGGGACCATGATCCTGGTGGCCCATACCCTGCCGGTCGAGCTCAAGATCGCCCAGAAGTCCGGCCCCAGGCTGCTCTTCCAGATGCTGGTCCGGATAGGAGGTGCCCTCCTGATAGGATGGGGCCTGAACCTGACCTACTCGGGTCTGGGCCTGCTCCAGGAACCGGCAAGGATACTCATAAGCCCGGAGGCGGCCGGCAGGACCGCTGAAGAGACCCTGCTCTCCTGGGCGGCGCGCGAGGCCGTGAACCTGGTCTCCATCTTCGGCATAATCGTCGGGCTCCTGATACTCATGCGCATCCTGGAGAGATTCAGGATCATCGACCTGATGAACCGTTTGCTCAGGCCGGTCCTTAGTATAATGGGTATCGGACCCAAGGCCTCGGCCATCGCCATAATAGGAGTGACCCTGGGCATATCCTACGGCGGGGGGCTGATCATCAAGGAGGCCCGTTCAGGCAGGGTGGACAAGAAGGACGTATTCTACGCACTCACCCTGATGGGTCTGGCGCACAGTCTTATCGAAGACACCATGCTCATGGTGATGATAGGGGGTGATCTCTCGGGGCTGCTGTGGGCCCGCCTGGCTCTGGCCCTGGGCTCTGTCTCCATCCTGGTGAGATTGACTTCCAGGCTCCCAGCGTCCTTCTGCGACCGATTCCTGTGGGGCGAACCCCGTTGACCCCTATCCCGATGCTTCGGCCAGCCCTACCGCCTCTTCCCTGAGAGAGGTCCTCTGTTCTTCCAGAAATTCCAACCAGTTGCGATCACTCCGGATATTGGGGCGGACCGCATCGCCTGATAGACCCTTTCTCCTTATCCGCTCGGCGAGCCTCTTCCCCGCCTCCGCCGCCTCCCGGTCCATACGCTCCCTATACTTGCCGAGGCAGGACAGGAAGGGAGGGGGATCCACTCCGGCCGCCTGCTCCATGAGATCTAAGAGGGGCCCCGGGACTTCTTCCGGATCCAGGCGCCCGGCGCACTCCCGCACCAGGCACCGGCGAGCCGGGTCGCGGGAATCACCCTCGAAGCTGTCCAGCTCTTCCCTGATCTTTTCCGTATCCAGCATCGAGTCCAGGTACTTTTGCACCAGACCCCGCACCTCCGCTTCCATCTCCCGGGTGCGAAAGGCCTGCTTCTCCTCCTCCGAAGGGACCATGTCCCGGGTCTTTTCCATTATGAGCTCGAGAGTGCTCTTTATCTCTCCCAAGGTTCGGTTCCTCCCTTGCCGGCCGGGCCCTTCAGAGGGCCCCTATTTCCTCCATGACCTTGTCGTGAAGCCTGGGCCTGAAATCCTGGATGCCGGTCCCCTCCCTGCCGGCATGGACCCTGTTGGACAGGAAGACCACCACCACGTCCTTGGCAAGGTCCATCCACAGGCTGGTGCCGGTAAACCCCAAATGCCCGAAGGTCCTGCCGGAGAAAAACCTGCCCGAAGCCGACCCTTCCCTGGAAGGCATGTCCCAGCCGAGGGCGCGCGCGCACCCCTCGATGCCTTCCTGCCGCCTCAAGAACTCCCTGACGGTTGCCGGCTTGAAAACGTCTCTTCTCACGGCCAGGTAGTGGTCCCTCACCATGTGGGCGATTTCCAAGACTTCCCCGGCGGTCCCGAACAGGCCCGAGTGCCCGGAGTGTCCCCCCAGGGCCCAGGCGTTCTCATCATGCACCTCTCCCCTGAGGACGCGACCGCGCCAGGGGCAGTCCTCAGTGGCTGCGAACTCATCGGTGGAGAACTCCGGAGGGGCCTCCCTGTTCCAGAGGAAGGTCCGCTCCAGGCCCAGGGGCCGGTAGAAATCGGCCTCCACATACTCGGAGAGCCTCCTGCCTGATGCCTCCTCCACCACCCACTCCAGGAGCATGAAACCCAGATCGCTGTAAAGGCAGCCCCGGCCGGGCGGATAGACCTGAGGCTCGCCAAGGATCCACTTCCTGACCGCGTCCTTCCCGCTCCGGGGGCTGTATCTTTCCAGTTCCCGGTAGTACGGCCGCCAGCCAGGTAGCCCGGCTCCGTGGGCCAGGAGAAGCCTAGGGGTCAAAGACTCTCGGCCTGCGGGCAGGTCATTGCCGGGAATAATCTCACCCAAGGGCTGATCCAGGCCGATCCGGCCCTGGTCCACCAGGCTCATCACAGCCAGGGTCGTCGCCAGGGGCTTGGTCAAAGAGGCCAGGTCAAAGATGGTTCCGGGACCCACGGCCGAACTGCCGGCCTCTTTGCCGCATGTCCCCGCGTCCACACGCATCACGGTCTCGCCGTTCCTGGCCACAGCCATGGCGGCTGCGGTGAATATGCCTTCCCGGATACCCTGCTCCAAGAGCTCCCTCACCCGGGTGTCGTCCATCTCCATCATCATAGAGCGGTTCTCCTTCTCCGGGCCCACTCGGCCCGAAGATCATCATTCCAAGCCTTGGTAGAGTGCTGCAAAGACCTTGGCGTCCTGGAGCACGTCCTGGAGAAGGCAATACTCGTTGGGCTGGTGTGCGGTGTCCTGGACGGTGAGCCAGACCGCCGCAGGAAGGCCCGCCTTGCGGAAGAGCGCGGCCACAGTGCCGCCCCCGATTCCCTGCGGCTCTGCCAGACGGCCGGTCACCGCCTCTATCGCCTCCTTGAGCGCCCCCACCACCGGGGCGTCCACCGGGGTGGGCTCGGCCGCGTCCTCCCGGTGAAACGCCTCCACCTCCACCCTCAGATCGGATTCCTCGGCCACCCGGGAGGCTATCTCCCTGGCCGCCTCTATGACCTGGTCCAGCGGGTACTCCGGCAGGACCCTGCAGTCAACGTAAAACCGGTCCTGTCCCGGGATGGTGTTTACGTTGGGCACATTGGCCTCGATCTTGGTGGGTGCGAACGTGGATCCCGGGGGCGCGAACAGGGGATCCACTGCGTCGAATCGGCGCTCCAGCTCCGAGAGGGCCGTTATGAGCCTCGCCGCTCCCACCAGTGTGTTCTTCCCCTTGTGCGGCCTGCTCGCATGACACTGGAGGCCGTGTACCGTGAAGCGCAGCCACAGCATGCCCTTCTCGGCCACCTCTATCATGGTCCCCTGCTCGTTCCCTCCGTCAGGGACCACTATCCAGTCCCGGGGACTGAAAAGGTCCCTCCTGTGCTCCAGGAGGTAACCCAGGCCGTAGCGGCTTCCGGTCTCCTCATCCGCCACCATGGCCAGCCCCACCGGGCGCCTGAGCTCCTCGCCCGCCTCTCTTACCGCTCTCAGCGCCAGGAGGGAGCTCACTATGGCGTGCTGGTTGTCCTCCACGCCCCTTCCGTATATCCTGCCGTCCTCCACCCGCACCCGGTAAGGATCCCCGTCCCAAAGCTCCATACCCCCGGGTGGGACAATGTCCAGATGGCTCAGTACCCACACGGTGGGGCCGGGGCCGGAGCCGTTCCATCGCGCGATCACATTGGGCCGGTAGCCGCCCGCAGCCCTCTCATCCGGGGCCTGCACCGTTTCCAGCTCGTCGGGGTCCAGTTTCCCCAGCTCCCGCTCCACCAGCTCGGCCTTTTCGTGCTCCCCGGTGCCACCGTTTTCAGGCCCCAGGGCGACCCTGGAGGTGAGCTCCGACTGGAGCCTTATCACTTCTTC
>CAZYJR010000031.1:22969-31618 GCA_964647905.1 uncultured Desulfobacterales bacterium
TCGTCCCCCTGGGTCGCGATGGCTATCACCGGGCCTTTGCGGCTCTTTATCTCCTGGATGTTGTTGATCATCTTCTCGTACATGGCGTCCCTGGGCACAATGGCCACGGTGGGCATGTCCGGGCTGATCAGGGCTATGGGGCCGTGCTTCATCTCGCCAGCAGGGTAGCCCTCTGCATGGATGTAGGAGATCTCCTTGAGCTTCAGGGCCCCTTCCATGGCTATGGGATACTGGTATTTCCTCCCCAGGAACAGCCAATTGCCGCACTTGAAGTACTTCTCTGCTATGGCCTGGATGTGGTTGTCCTGGCTCAGTACCCGGGTGACCAGCCCGGGGAGTTCTGAAAGGGCCTTTATGGCCTCCACGCCCTCGGTAAGGGACAACTTCTGGTGGCGTCCCAGGAGCAGGGCCAGCAGGGTCAGGATGGTGAGCTGGGAGATGAAGATCTTGGTGGAGGCCACCCCGATCTCAGGCCCCGCATGGTTGTATATGCCCGCCTCGGTATCCCTGGAGATGGAGCTCCCCACCACGTTGACTATCCCCAGGAGCCGCGCCCCCTTTCGCCGGGCCTCCCGCATGGCGGCCAATGTGTCCGCCGTCTCCCCGGACTGGCTGATTCCGATTATGAAGGTATTCGGAGGGAAGTTGAGCTTGCGGTACCTGAACTCCGAGGCCAACTCCACCTCCACGTCGATCTCGGTCAACTCCTCGAAGACATACCTGCCCACGCAACCCGCATAGTACGAGGTGCCGCAGGCGACTATCACCAAGTGACGGGACTCCTTCAGATCGTTCCAGACCGGCATTATACCGCCCAGCTTGGGCACCCCCTCGCCGGGCTCCAGCCGCCCCCTGACCGCATTCCTTATGGTCTCGGGCTGTTCGTATATCTCCTTTAGCATGAAGTGAGGAAAGCCGTTGAGCTCGGCGTCCTCTGGCCTCCACTCCACGGTCTCGGCGGCTCGCATCACGGTCTTGGCCTGTGCAGTGGAAATGGTGAATCCCTCCGCGGTCAAAAGGGCCATCTCATTGTCGTTCAGATGCACCACCTGGTCCGTGTACCTGACCATGGCTGCTATGTCCGAGGACCCGAAGTGGCCTTCGTCCCCCACGCCGATGATCAGGGGGCTCCCCCGCCTGGCCACGGCCACCTGCCCGGGCGCGTGCCTGTGGACCACGGCTATGCCGAAGGTCCCCTCCAGCTCCTCCATGGCCCGCCTCACCGCCTCTGCCAGGTCCCCGTCAAAGTAGCGGCCTATGAGGTGGGCTATCACCTCGGTGTCCGTATCCGAGTTGAAGGGCGTCCCGGCCTTCTCCAGGCGCTTCTTCAACTGCTCGTAGTTCTCTATGATCCCGTTGTGGACCAGGAACACGTTGCCCTCGGCGTCCGTATGCGGGTGGGCGTTCCTCTCCGTGGGTTCCCCATGAGTGGCCCAGCGGGTGTGGGCTATCCCCGAGGTCCCCGGTATCTCCACGCCCTGGATCTTCCGCTCCAATTCCACTATCTTGCCGGCGGTTCGGTACCAATCGATTTGGTTGCCCGACTGAACGGCAAGCCCCGCCGAGTCGTATCCCCTGTATTCCAACCGCTTGAGCCCCTCGATCAAAATGGGCTCGGCCTTCTTCGAACCTACGTATGATATTATCCCGCACATGGCTCCATGGTCCTTTCCCTCAGGAGGCGCCCGGCGGGCGGACTCCCGATACGATCAGTCCTCCTTCATGAGGAGTAACGGTGTTCCAAGATGTACCGGGCCAGGTCCTTGGCCCTGATACCCAGCTTTTTCCCGTGGACCGCCAGCACAGTGATCACCACCGGGGCCCGACCATCCTCGGGGAGTGCGTAGGCGCTCACCCAGTCGAACTTGTACCTGTCTTCCTTGTCGTTGATGGTGCCGGTCTTCGCGCCCAGCTCCATCCCGGCGAAGGACTTCTTCCTGAGCAGGGGCGCAAAGGCCTTGCGGCAGGTCCCTTGCTCCACAGTGGCCTGCATCAGCCCCCGCATCTCCAGAGCGGTCTCCTCCCGGATGGGTTGCGCCAGCGGGGCCGGTTCCGCCCTATAGAGCTCCTTGCCTGTTGCGTCCACCACCCTGCCGACGACCCAGGGCCGCATCATTACGCCTCCATTGGCCACGGCCGCGGTCATCAAGCAGGCGTGCACCGGGGAGATTAGCGTCCGCTTGTTGAAACCGGACGCGATCTCGGCCAAACCGAACGGATCGTCCGGCACTTCAATACGACTGGGCTGCAGGGGAAGCTCCAGAGGAATGGAGGCGTTGAAGAGGAACTTGTCCGCATACCGCCCGAGGAGCTCCTTGCCCAGGTGGTAGATCCCTATCCTCCCGAACACAGGGTTGATGGAGCTGGAAAAGGCCCTCTTGAAGGATATCTCGTGCGTGTAGCGCCCGCCGATCGCCTCTTCCAGTTGGCTCTTGTACAGGGTATACCTGCGGCCGCGGTAATGCAGGGGACTTCCGGGCTCAAACCCCTTGGCCTCTATGGCCGCGGCTGCCGCCACCATCTTGAAGAGGCTGGCCGCGGGATATTCCGCCTTGAGACAAAGGTTTTCGGAAGCGCCCCCCTCCGAGCCCGCCCAACTCGCCATGGCCAGTACTCTTCCGTCCGTGGGGTCGATTGCCGTTACAGCGGCCTTATGGGTGAGGGAGCGACTCAGCAGGTTCAGGATATAAGCCTGAAAAGACTGATCCAAGCCGGTTTCCACCGTCAGAATCCCGCCCTCGGCCTCCACCGCGTACTTGCCGCCCATAACCTCCGGCCCTTTTAACTGCGCCGGCCGGAGAAGAGAGGAAAGGTCCTCGTGGAGCAGGCGATCCCTCGCCTGATGCGCGGCCTCGGCCTCCTGCTCCGGCTTCGGCGGGTCCAGGCTCAGGTGGGCGAAAATCCAGGAGCCCGAGACAAAAAGAGCCGCAAGCAGTGTGAAAGCCGCCGCCCCATAAAACCCCAGCAGGGGAAGCCTGGACCGGAGATACCCCTTCCGGGAGGCCCTCTTTAGTCGTCTCTGATAGTCACGCCAGCTCTTGGACTGCTCAGCCCACGAGTCTTTCATAGGGATTCCGGCTCAATCCGCTCCATGCCCCCCATATAGGGCCTCAGAGCCGGCGGTATGATCACGCTCCCGTCCGGCTGCTGGTGGTTCTCCAGGATGGCCAGCAGGGTCCTTCCCACTGCCAGCCCGGAGCCGTTCAAGGTGTGAACCAACCTGGCCCCGCTCCCGCCGCCTCTGGCCTTGTAACGGATCCCGGCCCGCCGGGCCTGAAAGTCGCAGAAATTGCTGCAGGAGGAGATTTCCCGGTAGAGACCCTGGCCCGGCAGCCAGACCTCCAGGTCATAGGTCTTTGCGGAAGAAAACCCCAGGTCTCCCGTGCACAGGGTCACCACCCGATAGGGCAGCTCCAGCCGCCTGAGGATCTCCTCTGCGTCTCGGGTCAGCTTCTCCAGCTCCTCCCACGAATCCTCCTGCCGGGTGAACTTGACCAGCTCCACCTTGTTGAACTGGTGCTGCCGAATCAGCCCGCGCGTGTCCTTTCCGTGGGAGCCGGCCTCTGAACGGAAGCACGGCGTATATGCGGTATAGTATATGGGAAGGGCGTCCTCGTCCAGGATTTCCTCTCGATGGATGTTGGTCACAGGGACCTCGGCCGTGGGCACCAGATAATAGTTCCAGCCCTCGAGCTTGAAAAGGTCCGCCTCGAACTTGGGAAGCTGCCCCGTACCGGTCATGCTGTCCGCATTCACTATGAACGGGGGGAGCACCTCCTTGTAACCGTGCTCCCGCGTGTGCACATCCAGCATGAAGCTGATCAGGGCCCTTTCCATAAGGGCCCCGGCCCCGCAATACAGGGCGAAGCGCGAGCCGGTGATCTTGGCCGCGCGGGCAAAATCCAATATTCCAAGAGACTCCCCCAGCTCCCAGTGGGGCCTCGCCTCGAAATCGAGGCCTTGGACATCCCCCCAGGTCCTTACCACCACGTTGTCTTCCTCGTCCCCGCCCACAGGGACCGAGTCGTGAGGAATGTTGGGGATCTCCATGAGCAGCGGATCAAGCCCGGCCTGAATCTCCGAGAGCCTCGCCTCCTTTTCCTTGATCTCCGAAGAGACCTGCTTCATATCGGCTATTATCTCGGAGGCATCCTCGCCGGCGCGCTTCTTGGCGGCTATTTCCTCGCTCACCGTGTTTCGCCTGTGTCTCAGGTCCTCCAGGGACCGCAGGACGGCACGCCGTTCCTCGTCCAACCGCTCGAAGAGCGCCATATCCAAATCCGAACCTCGATCGGCAAGCATCTTTCGCACACCTTCGAGGTTGGATCTAATGAATTTAATGTCCAGCATGGCCTTTAAGGTATTCCTTTCTCCACTCGGTTTCCCCCTCAGGGTGAGAGGTTCTGTAACACGGATTCCTCGCCAAGGTCAAATCCTTATCTCCGAAACCGGGGGATTCGCACGCCGCCTTAGCACCCGAGATCAGAAACCCCGGTGCCGGATTTCAAATTGAAGTTTTCCACGGGCCGTGGTATAAGCCCGGGACTTATCCTAGTAGATTATTCGGATTAAGCCGCCGCTCAGGGAGCCCGGCGTTGAAAACAAGACAGACAGCCAAATGACGAACAAGCAAAAACCAAAGGACAGCAACTTTCTCTGGCGTCTTTTCAGCTCGGTACGCCTCACCCTGGTCCTCCTGATTCTCCTCGCCGCCGCGTCCATAATCGGGACCCTGGTGCCTCAAGGCCGGGGAGCGGTGGAGTTCGCCAGGCAGCTCAGCCCGGGCATGCTCAAGGTCTTCACCGGCCTTCAGCTCTTCGACGTATACCACTCCTGGTGGTTCCGCATACTCGTGGCCGGACTGGCCTTGAACCTGGTGGTCTGCTCCCTGAACCGACTGCCCTCCACTTTGAAGCTCTTCGGCAAACCGCCGCGGCCGGACCCTGAAAAGCCGTTCCAGGACGTCCCGGAAGAGCGGAGACTCCTTGTGCCGCCGCCTCTGACCCGTGCGGCGGAAGAGGTGCACCGGTGGGTATCCAAGCGCTATCAGAGGACACAGAGGAAGGATGGGAGCGGCAGTGTCTGGTTTTGCGGGGAAAAGGGGCGTTACTCCCTCTTCAGTCTCTACCTGGTCCATGCCAGTGTGATCGTTATTCTTGCCGGAGCCATGGTGGGATCGATCTGGGGCTTTGAGGCCTTCGTGAACATCCCTGAGGGAGAGGCGGTGGATGCGGTCCGTCTGAGGGGCTCAGGCGAGCTCAAGGATCTCGGCTTCGAGATCCGATGCGCCGACTTCTCGGTCAAGTTCTATGAAGACGGCACACCCAAGGAGTACCGCTCCGAGCTCAGAATCAAGGCCGATGGTGAGACGCTGGACAGGAGCCTGAGGGTCAACCACCCGCTGACTTTCAGGGGCATCAAGTTCTACCAGTCCAGCTACGGGACAATACCCGGGGACGAGGCCCGGATCGCAGTCAACCCCGGGAACGGGCGCGAGGAGGTAGGGCAGGTGGTCAGGCAGGGAAGGCCCTATCCCCTGCCGGGGGGTGAAGGCGCCTTTCTGGTGGACGAGATAAGGGACGACTTTATGCGAATGGGCCCCGCGGTGAAGGTCTCGGTCAGGCCCGAGAAGGGGGGGCCGGTTTCATTTTGGCTGTTCAAGAACACCCGGCAGGTGGAGGCCCGCTTTCCAGGGATCTTCGAGAAATTCCCCAAGCTGAATCCCTCGGCCTTCGAGCCTTACACCTTCAGGCTCGAGCATATAGAGAGCAGATACTACACCGGGCTTCAGGTCAACCGAGACCCCGGTGTCCCACTGGTTTGGGCCGGGTTCTTCATGATAGTGACAGGACTGATGGCGACCTTTTTCCTTTCTCACCAGAGGGTGTGGATCCGGCTGGAAGAGACGGAAACGGGGGTTTTGGTGCAGGCGGCGGCTAGGAGCAACAAGAATCCCGTGGGCCTGGAGCGGGAGCTGGACCGGTCCATGGCCGGACTTAAAGAGCGGTTAGGCGCGAGGCGGGAAAAATGATCAACACGGTTATTCTCAGCTATATCACCTTTGTCTACTTCGCCTCATTCATGTGCTACCTCCTGATGATGGTAATGGGCAAGGAGGGCTTCGGCCGCATGGCCACCGTGGTCACCCTGGGGGGGCTGGCCGGGCACACCCTGGGTATCATCCTCAGATGGGTGGAGTCGTACAAGTTGGGCATCGGACATGCGCCCATGTCCAACCTGTACGAATCCCTGATCTTTTTTGCATGGACCATAATCCTGCTCTACCTCCTCATCGAGTGGAGGACGGGCAACCGAAGCATAGGGACCTTCGCCACTCCTTTGGCCTTTCTGGCCATGGCCTATGCATCCTACTCGCCGGAAATCAACGATCGGATTCAGCCGTTGGTCCCGGCCCTCAAGAGCAACTGGCTGATAGCCCACGTAGTCACCTGCTTCTTCGGCTACGCCGCATTCGCCCTGGCCTTCGGTCTGAGTCTTATGTTCTTCCTCAAACGAATGGAGCCCGAAGGCGGAGGGAACATATTCCTGCGGCTGATCCCCGGGACGTCCCTCCTGGACGAGCTGACCTACCAAATGGTCCTTATAGGGTTCCTTCTTCTCACCCTGGGGATAATAACAGGCTCGGTGTGGGCCCATTCGGCCTGGGGGAGCTACTGGAGCTGGGACCCCAAGGAGACATGGTCCCTGATAACCTGGCTGGTCTATGCCGCGTTTCTGCACTCACGCCTGATCAGAGGATGGCGGGGCAAACGGATAGCGATACTGTCCATAATCGGGTTTTCCTGCGTCCTGTTCACTTACTTCGGGGTGAACTACCTGGCCGGCCTCCACAGCTATGCCAAGTCCTGAGCGCCCCCTCCCGGGGTGAGTTTCCTTTACAAGCACTGCGCTTGCTGGTAGTTTGTTGTCCCACGCTGCTAACCCCGCGTTCGGCGGCCCTTTGAGCCGAATTCAGCGACTCGAGTTTTTCTCCGGAGGATGATGACCGCCAGTGGATGAAACCGTCGAACAGATCAACAAGGACCTGGAGGCCCGGCTCAAGGAGGCGAAGGTGTACTATTCCATGGGGCTCCTGGAAGAGGCCCGCGGGGTATACGAGCGCATGATGGCGGACTACCGGGACGATCTCCCGCCGCACAGCAGCCAGCGCATACAGGAATGGATCCAACGCATCCAGGCCGAGATAGCGGAAGAGGAGGAGGCCGAAAACGCCGGACTCTCTCCCGGCCAAGAGGCCCTGTTGCTCCGGGCGGAAGGGGAGGGGAAAGACTCCCAAACGATCATGGACGAGGCTGCGGCCCTGCTGGAAAGAGGGGAGGCCGGTCAGGCCCTTGGGGAGTACGAGAAGCTTTTCGGCCTGGGCGTGCCGTTCGAGCGGTTCCTCTCCGGTGTGGTGATGTGCCTGTTGAGGCTTCACCGAGCCGAGCGGTTGGAGGAGGCATCCGAATCCCTGGCCGCGGAGCACGGCCTGGGGAAACAAGACAAGGCCAAGCTTAAGTTCAAGCTGGGGCTGGAGCTCGAGGAACAAGGCTTGAAGGAGCCGGCCCTCGAGCTCTACCGCGCGGCCAGAAGGACGGTGCCTGAGGACCTCAACATGCGTTCCGCTCTGGATACAAAGATAGCCGGGCTTTCCAAGGACGGCCCTCACTCCTATCTAATCAACCAGGGTTGGATCACCTCTTCAGAGCTGGAACAGGCAAAGGACGAGGCGGCCGGGACGGACAAGAGTGTAGAGCAAGCCCTGATGGAATCATTCAACCTGAAAAAGGAAGACGTGGCCAGGTCCCTTGCGGTCTATTTCGAGCTTCCGGTCAAGACTTACGACCCCAACCTGATGACCCCTCTGGATGTCTTCTCCAAGCTGGATCCGGCGGTCTTGAGGACCGAGGGCTGGGTCCCGCTCGCCTCTCACGGGCGGGAGGCGGAGATACTGATGCTCGACCCCCGGGACCGGGCGAAGCTCGCGCGCATAAAGTCCATGCTCGGCACCGAGACCCTGCAGGTATCGGCAGGCATCAGGGAGGATATAGAGGCCTTCATCACCCGGTTCTCAAAGGACGCCCGGGACTCGGCCCCAGGGAGAACGGGTGCATCCGGCCGGCCCGCCCAACCCCCGGCCGGCAGGGAAAACCGCCGGGAGCGACGTTATGTCCCGGCGATCCCTGATTTTGTTTATGTCGAATTCGAGCTCCAACCCCCCGGAGGAGAGCCCAAGTCCTACCGGCTGGACGTCCTCAACTGCTCGGAGCACGGTATAGGTCTGCTGGTGCGCAAGCAGGACTTCAGTCTCCTGGAGGCCGTGGGACCTGGGACCACCCTTGAAAACGCCGTCTTCTACGCGACCTGGACCCTGATAAGGGCGGAGGCCACGGTGCGGCACCTGACCAGGATCAAGGAGGGGAGGCACAAGGGTTGCTATGTAATGGGGGTGGAGTCCAAGGAGATCATAGAGAGCTCCAAAGTGCCTGACTGACATCCATGCAGGGAAAGGCTGATGACCCACAAATACAAGCACATGGAGACCCGGTTGATCCACGCGGGAGAGCCTGACCCTCTTATCCTGGGTGCGGTCAGTATGCCGGTGTTCCAGTCCTCTACGTTCCGGTACTCGGGGCAAGGCGGGTATCA
>CAZYJR010000031.1:31718-46737 GCA_964647905.1 uncultured Desulfobacterales bacterium
TGGCGGGAAGCGCTCAGGCCGGAGACCCGGGCGATTTACATGGAGACCGTCACCAATCCCCTGCTCCAGGTGGCGGACCTGGAGGCCGCCGCAGGATTCGCTGAAGACAACGGCCTCATCGCGATCATCGACAACACATTCGCCACTCCGGTGAACTTCAGGCCCTTGGACCACGGGTTCCATCTCTCTATACACAGTTGCACCAAGTACCTGAACGGGCACTCGGACATTGTGGCCGGGGCGGTTATCGGCGGGGCGGACCTCGTCCGCAAGATCACTCGCAAGCTCAATCACCTGGGCGGCTCGCTCGACCCCCACGCCTGCTTTCTCCTGCACCGCGGACTCAAGACCCTGGCCGTGCGTGTCAGGCAGCAAAACCAAAGCGCCTCATTGATTGCGGCTTACTTGGACGCACACCCAAAGGCAAAGACCGTCCATTACCCGGGCCTGGACTCAGGGCCGGGGCATGAACGGGCCGCTCGACTGCTTGACGGATTCGGCGGCATGTTGAGCTTTGAGTTGGACGGGACCGTGGAGCAGGCGGACGCCTTTATAAGCGCCCTGACCATACCCATCAGCGCCCCCAGCCTGGGCGGCGTGGAGAGCCTGATAACCCGACCGGCCACCACCTCCCATTCAGGGCTCAGCCCGGAGGACCTAGCCGCCATGGGGATACCGGAATCCCTTATCCGGCTCTCGGTGGGACTGGAACACCCGGACGACCTGATCGAGGACCTGGAACGAGGCTTCCGGGCCACGGAACAAGGCTGAGGGAGGAGGCCATGCGCAGGAAGGAGAAGGAGATCAAGGACCGGGCGGGCATGGAGGCCGTGATCCGGGAGAGCAGGGTCTGCCGCCTGGGCCTTTGCGACCACGACGGCACGCCCTACGTGGTCCCGGTTTGTTTCGGCTACAAGAGAGGAGAGATCTTCATCCACTCGTCTCCCGAGGGAAAGAAGATGGAGATCCTCAGGAGGGGCCCTAAGGTGTGCGTGGAGTTCGAGGCGGAAGCCGAACCCCTGCCCGGTGCCGAGGCGTGCGGGTGGACCATGAGATACAGGAGCGTAATAGCCTTCGGAGAGGCCTCGGTTTTGGAAGACCCTGAGGAGCGCAGGGAAGGCCTGGACACGATTATGGACCACTACGCCGGGGGGCCGCACCAATACGCGCCCAAGGGGCTGGAGCGAGTGGCGGTGATCAGGATTAGAATAGCCCGGATGACGGGAAAGCAGGGGGGAATGGAGGCCTGATCAAAAGGCTCTCAGGCGCCTGTTAGCTCCCTTAGCTTGGCGGCAAGAGCCTCTACATCCTCTTCGGTGGTATCGAAAGAGGCCATCCACCGCACCTCGGATGTCTCTTCATTCCAAACATGGAAGAAAAAGGCCTCCTGCAGCCTGGGGATGATCTCCGGCGGCAGTACGGCAAACACCCCGTTGGCCTCCACAGCCCGCGTTACACGGACGCCCGGGATCCCCGAGACCTTCTCGGCGAGCAGGTGCGCCATGCGGTTTGCGTGGAGCGCGTTCCTCAGCCAGAGGTCATTGGACAGGAACGCGTCGAACTGGGCCGCCATGAACCGCATCTTGGAGGCCAGTTGCATCCCCTGTTTCCGGATGTACTTGAAGCCCTCGGCAAGCCCGGGATCAAAGAAGACCACCGCCTCCCCGCACATCATCCCGTTCTTGGTCCCACCTAAGGAAAGCACATCCACCCCCACGTCCCGGGTGATCTCCCTGAGCGATACGCCCAGGGCTGCAGCGGCGTTGCAGATCCTGGCGCCGTCCATGTGAAGTAGGAGGCCGTTGTCCTTGGCGAAGCGCGAGAGCTCCCGTATCTCCTCCGGCCGGTAAACCGTCCCCAGTTCTGTGGCCTGGGTGATGGAGATCGCCCTGGGCTGGGCATGGTGCTCGAAACCCAGGCTCCTCAGGAACGGGCTCACTTCCGCCGGCCTTATCTTTCCGTCCTTTGAGGGGATACCGAGGAGCTTGCACCCAACGAAGCTCTCGGGTGCGGCGCACTCGTCCTCGTTCATGTGGGCCGTGGAGGCGCAGACGACCGCCTCATGAGAACGAACCAAGGCCTTGAGCCCGAGCACGTTCGCCCCCGTCCCGGTAAAGACCAGGTACGCCTCGGTCCCTTCGCCGAACACCTCCCGGAACTTGCGTTTGAGCGCTTCGGTGTAAGGGTCGTCGCCATAGGCCACCACATGACCTTGGTTGGCTGCGGCCATTGCCTCCAGTATCTCCGGATGGACCCCCGAACTGTTGTCGCTGGCAAACCCCTTTTTCACCGCCTCTTCGCTCCTCTCCGATCAAGAACCGCCCGGCTCAGGACAGCAGGGTCTCGTCCTTCAGATCCGCCCCGAAGCGCCTTACCACCTCCTCCACGGTCAGCGCCTTCTTGGCCTCGCCCGCCACGTCGAACTTCAGCCTGCCCTCGTGGAGCATGATCATGGAGTTTCCATACCTGATGGCCTGATTCATGTTGTGGGTGACCATTATGGTGGTCAGTTTGTTCTCGGTCACGATCTTGTCGGTGAGCTCCATGACCAGGCTGCCGGTCTTTGGATCCAGGGCCGCCGTGTGTTCGTCCAGGAGCAGGAGTTTGGGCATGGACAGGGTGGCCATCAAGAGGGTGAGAGATTGCCTTTGCCCTCCTGACAGAAGGCTCACCTGGTCCTTCAACCGGTCCTCCAGCCCGAGCCCCAGCATCTCGAGGCTCTCCCGGTAAAAGTTGCGGCGCTCTTTGGACACCCCCCACTTGAGGCCCCGGCGCCTGCCCCTGAGGTCGGCCATGGCCAGGTTCTCCTCGATGCTCATGGAGGCGGCTGTTCCCATCAGGGGATCCTGGAAGATACGGCCCAGGTACTTGGCCCGGCTGTGCTCCGGGAGATGTGTCACCCGGTCCCCGGCTATATAGACCTCGCCCCGGTCCGGGGCGTAGGTCCCGGAGATCAGGTTGAGCATGGTGGTCTTGCCGGCCCCGTTGCTCCCGATCACCGTGACAAAGTCACCCTCGGCCACGTGGAGATCCAGACCATCGATCGCGTTCTTCTCGTCCACGGTGCCCTTTTTGAAAACCTTACGGATTCCTTCCAGACGAACCATTCAAAGAATCTCCGCCGCCCTCAAACCCCTCTGAGATGGAGCTTGCCCTCCTTCTCACCCTTGAGGCCCGGGATCCCGAGGGCCAAGATCACCATCACCCCGGTGGCGAGCTTCAGGTCGGTGGGCGCCAGACCCATGCGCAGCCCCAAGGCGATGATGAACTTGTAGATCACCGAACCCACTATGGCCGCCAGGGTCATCCTCAACACGGTCTTCTTCCCGGTCCTCACGCCCACCATTGACTCCCCGATGATGATGGAGGCGAGCCCTATGACGATCATGCCTATGCCCATGCCCACGTCGGCGAATCCCTGGTCCTGGGCCACCAAAGATCCGGAGAGCGCCACAAAGGCATTGGAGATGCCCAGCCCCAGTATGGTGGTGTTGTCCGTATTGACCCCCAAGGACCGGATCATCTGCTCATTGTCGCCAGTGGCCCGCATGGCCAGGCCCAGTTGGGTGTGTAGGAACAGGTCGGTCAGGAGCTTGAAACCGAACGAGACCACCACAAAGAAGGCTATCATCGGGATGAATCGGTTTACGTCAAGGTTTTCCAGGGGCGTCAAGAAGGTATCCACGGTAAGGAGTTGGATATTGGACCGCCCCATGATGCGGAGGTTGACCGAGTAAAGGATGGTCATCATCAGAATGCCGGACAGGAGGCTGTTTATCTTGAGCTTGGTGTTCAGCGTCCCGGTGATGCACCCGGCCGCGAAACCCGCTGCAATCGCCGCCAATATGCTCAGCAAGGGATCCACGTCCAGAGTGATCAGCCGTGCTGTCACAGCGGCTCCCAGTGGAAAGCTCCCGTCGACGGTCAGGTCCGGGAAGGCAAGGACCCTGAAGCTGATCACGATACCCAGCGCCACCAAGGCATAGGCCAGGCCCTGCTCCAGGGAGACAGGGACGGTCCTCAAAAGACTGCTCCAAAGCATGCGCGCACCGCCTCGACATGAGCCGGGGGAGGTCGTTTCATCCCCTCCCCCGGCCGCGCCCCGTCAGCTTACTTAACCTCCACCACATTGCCCTCTTCATCCCACAGCTTATCGGCCGCGTGAGTGAGCAGGGTCTTGGGCAGATCCACACCCTGGTCCTTGGCGTTCTTGAAGCTGACCCAGAGGCTGTAGCCTGCGGCCAGCCCCGCCGGGACCTCTCCCGGGTCAGCGCCCTTCAGGATCTGCGCCGCCTTCTTTCCCGCGGTGTAGCCCACCCTGTAGTAGTCCAACCCATAGACCGCAACCGCCCCCCTGGGGACGCTGTCGCGGTCGCCGGCAAACAGGGCTATATCGTTCGCGTTGCAGACCTTGACCACGGATTCGAAGGCCGAGACAGTGGTGTTGTCCGAGGTGATGTGAATGGCCTGGACCCGTCCCACCAGGCTCTGGGCCGCCTGCATCACCTCCGCGCTGGTGGAGACATGCGCTTCTACCAGCTCGCAGCCCATGGCCTCCACCGCCTTCTTCATCTCCTTGATATGGAAGGTCACATTCACATCGCCCGGGTTGTAGATCGTGCCCCACTTCTTAACGTGCGGTACCAGCTCCTGGTAGAGCTTGCACTGGAGCTCGATGGGCCACCGGTCGCTGACCCCGGTCACATTGGTCCCGGTCTTCCCCATCTTGGGAGTAATACCGGTCTTGACCGGATCGGTCACCGAGGAGAACACTATGGGTATGTCCTCGGAGACCTTTACCTGGGCCTGGCTGTTGGGTGTGCTGATGGTGTGGATGAGATCCACTCTGTCGTCCTGGAACTTCCGGGCGATTACTGCGCAGTTGGACTGATCGCCCTGGGCGTTCTGGCGGTCAATGGTAATGTTCTCACCCTCGATAAACCCCTCCTCTGCAAGGGCGTTCGCAAACCCCTTGGAGTCATTGTCCAATGCCGGGTGGGAGACGATCTGGTGTTCCCCGATCCTGATCATCTCGGCGGATGCCGCGGATCCGAAGACCAGACCGAACGCCAAAACAACCGCGACAGCACAGATTGCCTTCTTCATAAGTTTACCTCCTTATTGGGTGTGGAAAATGAAAAAAGCGCCCTTCGTTCCCTTGCTTTGTTGTGCACGGCCCCCCCGGGCCGGGAGTCACAGTTCTTGTTATGCCCATGGGCGGGAAGAAGGCCCTCCCTCCAGCATTCTCCCGTTGGGGCGATGCGGGATTCTATCCGGTCGGCCAACCCGAGTATATGCAGGGGAAATCCGGCGTGTCAAGGGGTCTACCTCTCCCAACCCCGCCTCCCGTCAGTATTCCTTCCACTCGCAGTCGAGGTGCGCGCACTTGGGCCGGATGCGCTCAAGGATCTCCTCCCGGCGGCCCCGGGCCCAGGAAGGCACCTCCTCATCCCACCTCTCGGGGGAAGGCACGTTGATTACGGTAGGGTGCTTGAGGCCCGGCTTCACCTTGAGCTCCAGGGCGTTCTTGCCCTCGGAATAGAGTATGTAGCCGAAGGAGATCAGGACGTCGAAGGCCTCTCTTGCCCTTGGACCGGCTCCGCTCGAGGAGGCCGGGGCGCGTTTCCTCTCGGGCTGACGTGCGCTCCGTGGCGGTTGGTCTATCTGCCTTATCCGTCTCAGGTGTCTCCCCCCGTCAAAAGGGGTTTCCAGCCACACCCTGACTATCTCCAAGGCTAGCTCCACGGGCACCATCCTGGCGCCCAGGGAGAGCATGTTGGCGTCATTGTGCCTCCGGGCCAGCGACGCGCTTTCCAGGGTCCAGCAGAGGGCGCACCTTACGCCGGGCACCCGGTTTGCCACCATGGCCTCTCCGTTCCCGGACCCGCCCAGGACGATCCCCCTCTCGGCCCCGCCGCCGGCCACAGCCTCGGCCGCCGGCCGGATGAACAGGGGATAGTCCACCGACTCATCGGAATGGGTGCCGAAATCCTCCACCTCATGGCCCATTTCCTCCAAGAAGCCCTTGATCTTCTCCTTGTAGTGATACCCCGCATGGTCCGTCCCTATGGCGATCTTCAATTTACCTCCCCCGCGACCCAGCGTTGAATCCCCTGCACCAACAGGTTTCCATACCGGAAATGAGCGGCCTTCCCCCAGAGCCGAGGGCCTCGAGGGGCTGTTCCAAAAGGGCCGTTCTGGACGGAAACTAGCCTTGTGCCCATCCATAAATGAGTTCTCGGCACTAGGGAGTTTCCAGGGCAGAAATGAGCAATTTCTTCCAAGGTCAAGGAGATCAAGGGGTTGGGAGGAGGCGTACTGGAGTACGCCGCACGACCAGCCCCGCAGATCGACGCCGAGATTGGGAGAAAGGGCCATTTCTGGACGGAAACTAGCCTTGTTCCAGGCGTGCGTCAAGCCCCCCGGGCGGATTTTGCCCTTGCCCGTGAGGTCGCCCTGGGCTACCATCACGCTTTCAAAACCTTGGACACCAGGAAGACCTCCACAGGGGGACCCGGAGGAAACGACAATGGCACAGCGAAGGAACAGCATATCCCACCGTTTTTTTTATAACTTCCGCATCCATGTTACGGCTGCGGTGCTCTTCCTGGTCTTACTGGCATGGGTCGGGCCGGCGCTCGCCGGGGATTCGAACTTTATATGGTCGGTTGCAACGGATACCGGCCGCACCTACATTATGGGCTCCATTCACACCCTCAAGAGCGCGTCGTATCCGCTTCCCCGGGCCTACCGGTCGGCCTACGACCACGCAGCCACGGTGCTCTTTGAGACGGACACGACCCGCATGAACGAGCCGGCCATGCAGGCGCGGCTCATGGCCCTGGGCCTATATCCCCAGGGAGAATCAATACGGGATCACGTATCTCCTGAGACCTACCGATTGCTCTCCCGGAAGCTCACCTCCCTGGGCCTGGACCCCGCCCGGTTCCAACGGTTCAAGCCGTGGCTCACGGCGCTCAACCTCGTCATGATGGAGCTGCAGCACCTTGGATACGACCCCAGGCACGGAGTCGACGCCCACTTCCTGGAGCGGGCGAGGCGGGACGGAAAAGAGGTCCTGTATCTCGAGGCCCCGGAGAGTCAGATTGAGCTCCTGGCCTCAATGGACCGGGAAGAGCAGGAGAAGTTCCTACTCCAGTCCCTCCAGGAGGTGGAGGTACTGGCCCAAACCGCCGAGGAGATGACCGGTGCCTGGCTGGACGGAGACACTGGAGCCCTCGAGGAAATAGTCAAGAGGGGGTTCAAGGGGTTCCCCGGCCTCTACCGCCGGTTCATGCTGGATCGAAACATGAGATGGCTCCCGGATCTACAGGCCTTGATCAAGAGGGGAGGGGACTCTCTGGTGATAGTGGGCGCCGGGCACCTGGTGGGGGATCGTGGCATAATCAAGCTCCTGGAAAACCGGGGGTACTCCGTGCGGCAGCACTGAAGCGTGGCTCCGCAAGAGGTCAGGGCCGGGCCGGTATGAAGGCAAGAACGGTCCCGGGGTAGGTGTCGGTGGCGGCCAGGAAGCCGTGCGGTTCCAACCGCACCAGGCCCTCCCAGTTCCTCGGGTGGAGGTCGTCTATCAGCTCGAGCTGCACCGGCGGCCGCGCGGTGAATTCGATTCGGGACTCCCGCACGCGAAGCTCCACTATCCGCTCCACCGTCTTGTAACCGGAATGTGTGGTTCCCGCGCCGTGGAGCTCCCGGAGCGGGTCAGGCCCGGGCCGCAGCTTGGACCTGTCACCCCAGAAGAAGAAGTTCATCACCCAGAACCTGCCCTCCGCGTCCGCATCGGTCGCGTCTGTGAGCCTGTACTCCAGGTGGGGCAAGGGGATCGACCCTCCGGGCCGCCCCCGGAGATCGAACACCCGGGCCGAGGGCTCCGGGTTGACGGCAGCCCCGTTGGCCTCGTACAGGCTCAGGACGCGGTCCTTGCAAACAACAAGGGCCTCGTCGCCCATGTTGGAGATATCCGGCCTCGAAGGGACGGCCGTCAGGGTCTGGTTATCCAGGACCAGGGCGCTCCCGTCCCGGGCCACCCTGCCGGTCACCAGGTATGAGGTCATTTTCCGGCCTGAGCTCGCCTCAATGGTAAGGTACACCCTTTGTCCGTCAAAGGCTATGGCCTCGAAGCCCTCGAAGCCCGGGATCCGTTTGGACAGGCCGGGCGCGGCCAACGGCACCCTCCCCGGCATTATGGGCTCCCGGGTTCGGCCGGCAAGCTGGGAGAGTATCCTCTCCCTGGGGATAACGAAGAGCGCCCCCTGGTCGCTCAATGAGAAGTGCTCGGGGTACTGGGGGAGAAGGACCAGATAATCGCCGTACCAGGCAAGACCGGATATCTCGGCTTCCTTGCGGGTGATCTCCCCTCTTAGGGCGATGATCACCACCTCGTGCTCCGGCGCGAGCGCCGCCCCGGGTTCTGAGCGTTCCTCGGCCGGCGCGGCGCAGGCACATGCGAGCGCCACAAAAGGAATCAGGATCCACGGCTCAATCAGGCGTCTCAGCAGGCCGCCGCCGTCTCCCAACGCCTGCGGGCTACTCCCAGCGACCGCCCGGCTTCCTCTCCAGATCAATGTACTCCACCCTCCCCTGGCCGTTTACGAACGAGCTGAGGAACCAGCTCACCAGACTGATCACCAGACTCCCGATCACCGCTGCCAGGAACCCGTGGACCTCGAAGCCCGATATCACCCCGGATGCCATCTTCAGGAGTACGGCATTGATTACAAAGGTGAACAGGCCCAGGCTCAGTATGTTGATGGGAAGGGTCAGTATGATCAGGATCGGCCTGAAAAAGGCGTTCAATATCCCCAGTATGGCCGCCGCGGCCAGTGCGCTGAAAAAGCCGCTCACGTATATCCCTTCGATCAGGTACGAAGCCAGGGTGATGGCCGCGGTCAGTATGAGCCACCGTATCAGTAACCCCGCCATTTCGCGGTTCTCCTTTCTTCCCTCCGGTCTGCTCCCCCGGTGCAACAAGAGTTCAAGTCGTCCGCCTCTCATCTCCTACTTCATCCTTGACATCTCCGAGACCGCGTCCTGGACACAACCTCAGGGCCTCCTGGCGGCGTCCAGTATGACGGTATAAACCAGCTCTTCAGGAAGGAACTCCAAGACCGAGGGCCTGCAGGTGGAAAGAAGCCCCGCCTCTTCAGAAGGCTCCACCACCACCCTGAGAAGGGCCGACTGACCGCCCTTCTCGAAACCCGAGGCCCTCCCCATGGGTCCATCAACCCTGTAGGCCGGCACCTTGTCCCAGCCCAAGTCTTCCAAGGCCTTGCCGATCCCGAGAGCGATCTCCCCGGGTCCGGGTAGGACTCCTCCGCCGCCCCGGGCCACGATCCTGCACCCTCTTCCTTTGCCGCCCCTGAGGTGATCCTCGAACCGGGCCTCTTCCACCTCGGGCTCCAAGCCCAGGAGCTCGGCCACCACCCCGGCCAGTTCGGAGCACACGGCCTCTGAGAGGGGCAGGAACTCAGGCGCATCCCCGCATCCCTCAATCAAGGCCGAGGGGATCTCGTTTTCCTCGAAAAAATCCGGCTCAAAGCCGCTTCCCATGCCGAGCACGCGCCATCGGCCCTCGGCTTTTTCCAAGAATACAGTCGTGCGCCCGGAAAGCTCCGGATTCCGCGGCCTGATTTCCACCCGGGCATGGCGCCCCTCCAAAGAGGACCGTTCAATTTCCACCTTGCCGGCCCGGGGAGAGCCCATTCCCTCCAGGCGCCGGTCTATTACGGGAAGAAAAACCTCGGCCAGCGAGGCCTCCAGCTCGTCCCGGGAAGGATGTATGACCACCTTAAAGGCCTTCCAGGAGACAGGGACGCCCCCCTCCTCATCCGGCAAGACTCCGCTGAATTCCACCACGGTGACGCCCGGGGACAGGGCCTCAAACGCCCACACCTCTCCTCCCGGCCCCGGGGCCTTGCTCTTCAGGCGCAACAGCCCTCCCCCGGGCAGGGCCGCCATACGCCAGACCGCTTTCTCCGCGGGCAGTGGGCCCGGGTGGATCCTGAAAACCTCCCCCGAGACCGCATGCACGACATCCGCGAACCGGTCTTTGTCCGCCTCCCGGTCTCCGGCCGGCCGCTCCCCTGTGCCGGCGCACCCCGCCGCGCAGAAGAGCCACAGGAGCGCAGCCACGCCGTTTCTTGCCGCGTATGCCTTCACCCAAGCCTCTCCGGCGGTGGAAGAAAACCAGCCCGGGGCTACCCTTCGGAATCGTTCACACCGAGATAGCGGAGCGTGGATGTCCAGAAGGCATAGTCATTGTTCATGGCCTGGTAGAGATGAGCGTTCAGGATGGCTATGCCCCCCATTTCAGCCAGGGCCTTGACAAACTCGATCTCATCGGAGGTGTAAGTCTTGGGACGGTCTGAGTAGAGCCTGAGGACCCCCCTGACCTTCTCCTTGACCACGATGGGGACCGAGAGAATGGAGACGATACCTTCCCGCTGCGCGGCCTCGGGGTACTGAATCCGGAGGTCGCTCTTAACGTCCGGTATGTTCACCGCCTCGCCCTCCAGGGCCTGCGGAATGGAGCGATCCAGTTGCAGGGGGCCCTTGGAAAGGTACTCGCGGCTCAAGCCGTGGCCCGCCACCAGCTCCAACTCATGGTTGGCGAAGTTGAGCCACAGGAGTGAGCACCCCTTGACCTCAGTCACCTCGGCTATCTCCCGGACCGCGGTCTCCAGTATATGGTCCATCTCCTTCTTGGTGGCCATGGTCCTGGCCACCCTGTGGAGCCTGTTGAAATAGATATAGGACTTGTCAGCCGGTATCTCCCCCACCGGTATGGCACGCACCCTGTACTTCTCCACCGGCGGCTCGTAGCCGTACTCGACCCCCCCCTTCTCCAGGAGCTCGGAGAGCTCCCTGCCCTTTACCTCGAACATCCTTGCATTCTCAATGGCAATGGCCCCTATCTCGGCCAGGGCCCATATCAGGTCCTGCTCCTCCTCGGTAAACTCCCTGGGCTCGTAGGTGTAGAGCCGCAAGACCCCCACCACCTTTTCCCTCAGTACCAGGGGCACCGAGAGAATGGATCCTATGCGCTCGGAGCGAACCCAGTCCCTTATCTCAGGCGGACTCTCCCCGGCCGCATCCTTCATCAGGTGCGTCCTGCCGGCCATGGCCTCCTCAATCCCCGGGTCCCCCCCCAGGGGCTCCTTGGAGACATAGTCCCGGCTCAAGAGGTGGGAGGCGGCGACCTCTAGTCCGCCGCCTTCCTCATCCACCAGCAACAGGGCGCTCGCCTTCAACCCCAGCGCCGCCACTACGCGCTTGGCAATGAGGTGTAGAACCTCCTTGACGCTCAGGACCGAAAGAACGGCCCTCCCCACTTCGTGAAACACCTCGAAGTAACCGGTTTCCTTTTCACTCATCCCAGATATTCACCCCTGACATATAAGATCACTTCCCGGGGGCGGATTCCGCGACCCACCCCGCCGAGATCCGAAGATAAAACCGTGGAAACTAGAATAAACCGAGCCCGCCGAAGTGTCAACTCCCCGCACCTCCTGAAATCTCCGGCACAGAATAATGCGCCGGCCGCCTCCTTGATTTGACACGGCCCCGGCATTCTCCTATAGTCCTCAGACGCAGCCCTTAAAGAAACTTCCACTTGAATTGTTCGAACCGCTCATTTCAGGTTCTGGACGGGACCGCCTTGAGAGAGCCCCCTCATTCCCGGGAAAATAGGCCCAAGCTTCCGCCGGAGCTGTTGAAGCACCCCGGACTCACCTCGGGCGCCCCTGAGATCAGGGAGCTGGGCGTTGAGCTCCGGCCCCGGGTGGATGTCTTCTTCTACAAGACCTCCTCCCCATGCCTCTGGGTGGTGATTGCAGGGGGCACCGGCACCGGGAAGTCCACCCTGTTCAACCTCCTCTGCGGCCGGGAGCTCAGCGCCACGGGAGTGGAAAGGCCCAAGACCTCCGGCCCGGTGGTTTATGCCCGGGCCGGGTGCGTCCCCGGGGAAGACTTCCCTTTCCAGGACATGCAGATAGATCTAATCAGGCCCGGAGATTCCGCAGACATCCCTGCAACGGGCCTCCCGGGCAGACTCCTGGTCATGGAGCATGAAAGAGAAGATCTCCTCTCACTGGTAATGGTGGACACACCCGATCTGGACAGCGTGGAGCTGGAGAACCGCCGCGTGGCCCGCGACCTGTCCATACTCGCCGATTCAGTGGTCTTTGTGACCAGCCAGGAAAAGTATGCGGACGACGTACCCTCCCGGTTCCTGGCAGGGCTCTTGGACCAAGGAAAGCCGGTCCACCTGCTCCTCAACAAGGCTGAGGCGGGCTCGAGCCCGGAGGAGGCCGCCGGGATCTTCGAGGCCCACGGGATAGGGATCGACCGGGAAAGGATACGGGTGATCCCCAAGGCCTCCCCGGACCTCCCGCCTCAAGACGACCCCGCTCTCCAAGATGCGGTCAAGGCCCTGGGTGCTCCCCCGGCCGGGGCGGGCAGGGATGAATTGCGCAGGGAGGCGCTCGCCTCCGAGTCCGCCCTGCTCGAGCAGGGGCTCGCCCGGCTCCGGCGGCTCCTAGAGGAGGAACGCCGCGCCTCGGACGACTGGCTGGAGAAGCTCCAAGGGATCCTGGACGAGGCATCCTCCGAGCTCATCCGATCCGAGACCGAGCGCTTCGCCGCCCGCCACCGCCGCCACATCAGCCGGGAGATACGAAGTCTCTTTTCACGCTACGATCCCCTGGTAGGCCCACGCCGCGCCTTGAGGGGGCTTCTTCTCACTCCCCTTCGCATGCTGGGGCTCTCCAGGAAAGAGGGGGAAGGGCCCAAGGACTTGGAAAAGGTGCGCCAGGCGGCGGAGACCGCTCCGGTGCTGGCCGCGGTGGACCGGTTCAACCGCAAGGTCCTGGAGGATCTCTCTCCAGAGGACCGTGAGGCCCCGCTCTTCGACGCCCTCAGAGCCCCGGGCGCGGCCATGGAGCGGGACGAGGTGGAGGGTCGACTGGAATGCGAGCAGGAGGCCCTTGAGGCGTGGCTCAAGGAAAAGTTCGAGGAGCTCAGAAGGGGCCTTCCGGCCGCCAAGAAATGGTCCATATACTCCACGTCCATCCTGTGGGGCGTGCTGATTCTCGCCTTCGAGGCCACGGTGGGCGGGGGATTCACCGTGGTGGACGCCCTGGTGGATTCCGCTCTGGCACCCTTTGTGACCCGAGGCTCGGCCGAGCTCTTCGCCCACAGGGAGATCCGGGCGGTGGCAAAGGAAATGGCCGGGCGATACCAGGCGGGCCTGCTCTCCATACTGGAGGAGCAGCGCTCCAGGTACCAAGCAGTCTTGGAGTCCATGGCCCCTGATCCGGGCCTGGATGAGCGCTTCCAGGCCCTGCAAGAGGAACTGGCCTCGTGGAGATAGACCGGAGAACACTATGAGAGCAGCCCCTGCCGGAATGAAAAAGGATCTCGAGGACCTGATAGGGGTCCTGGGCCGCGAGGAGCTCTTCTCTCTCACCCGGGAGGAGCAGGACCGCCTGGAGGGCGAGGCGAGAGACCTCCTCGGCCGCCTGGAGACAATGGAGGGCGAGTTCCTTGCCGTGGGGCTCCTGGGCGGCACGGGAGTGGGGAAATCCACCCTGATGAACGCCCTGGCCGGGGCCCCGGTAGCCTCTGTGAGCCACCGCCGGCCCCACACGGACCATGTCCTGATCTACCGCCACCAGGAGGCGCCCCCCCTGCCCGAGCCCCCGCCAGAGACCGTGCCATGGCGCGAGATCACCCACAGCGCAGACCGGGTGCGAAACATCCTGCTCTGCGATCTACCGGACTTTGACAGCCTGCTTGCCTCCCACCGGCGGGGTGTGATCACCTTCCTCGCCCACCTGGATCTCCTGGCCTGGGTCACCTCACCTGAAAAATACGGAGACGCCAAGTTCCATGAGATGCTGAAAATGGTCCCCAAGGCGGAGACCAATTTCTATTTCATCCTGAACAAGACCGATGCGCTGTTCGAAGAAGACTCGGGCCTCCAAAATCTCGCCGCCCTCACCGAGACCTTCCGCCGCCACCTGAAGGCCGACGGCATGGACGACCCTGAGATCTACACCGTCTCCGCCCTGGAGGCCCTGGAAAACGATGATAAGGTCTCCCCCTGGAACCAGCTCCCCCTGCTCCGCAGGCAGGTCTTCAAGCACCGGGACATGAAGCAAGTCCGTGCGATAAAGTCAGCCAACCTGGACGCCGAGGCATCCCGCCTCCTCTCCAGTCTGAAGCAAGAGGCCGCCCTCCTGGAAGAGGCGGAAACCACACTAGCCGAGGCCGCATCCGACCTGGAGAGCCGGCGCACGGACTGGATTCAGGCTGGAAAGGCCGTTCTCGCCCCTTGGCTTCAAGGCCCGGCCCTCACCCGCTTCCTGACTCGACAAGAGGAGCGACTCCCCCTGGCCGGACCGGCCCTCGCCCTGGCCCTCCTATTCCGCGGCCGCCGGGATCAAGCCCCCGACCTTTCCATGCTCCAGCCCCCGGAAGAGGCAAAGCAAGGCCTCCTCCGGCACCTTGCCTGGATGGAGGACCGCATCGGCCGCCGTCTCCTCCACCACGATCTCCCCGACCCCATTCATCGAATGATACGGGAGACACTGGACCCGCAACGCCGTTTCGACGCCTTGGGCGAGCGGTTTTTCACCACGGTCGCAGCCAGGCTCACCACCGGCCCTCTACCCGGGTTCAGGGCCTTTCTCGGCCTACAGCGCCTGGCCTACACCTGCCTTCTCTTGCTCCTCCTGATCGCGATTCCCGGGGCCTCGGCCTGGCGGGGTCTCATCCAGGACCCTGGGATCGCCTCCCTGGTCGATCTTGCCGCCGCCTCGATCCAGAATCTTTTCAGCGGCAGGGGCCTGGCAGCGCTAGGCACTTACTCCCTCCTCAACATCTTCCTCTCCATACGCTTCTACCTGAGCTACCGCAGGCGCCTCCGAACCCTCTCCGCCAAGATCTCCCTCGCCCTTGAAGAGGACCTCCTGGAGGTCTGGGAGGAGCAGCTCGACCGGAT
>CAZYJR010000032.1:0-46393 GCA_964647905.1 uncultured Desulfobacterales bacterium
TAAGGATGATCACCTGGGGTTCGCCCGGGGTCTCCCGGATCCTTGAGACGGCCTCCAGCCCGTTTCCGTCAGGCAAGTGTACGTCCAAGAGAACCACATCCCATTCGCCGGAGGAGGCCTCGGCCAGGCCCTCCCCCAACGTATGCCTGGAGAGCGCTCTGTGCCCCCTTCCCTCCAGTAGCTCCGACAATAAACGACACACGGTGCGGTCGTCGTCGATCAGGAGTATTCCCCTCATGACCGGTCCTCCCTGATTCGGCTCCCTATGATTCGGTCCCTCGGCCGTCAACGAGCTCGCTGACGGCCGATATCCTCCCTGCCAGATCCTCGCCGCTCATCCCGGGCATGTCCAGATCGCTTATCACCAGCCGGAACTCATCCGGGCGGTTGGAAAACGAGGCCAGAGCCTCTCCTCCGGCCGCAAAGGCCTCAACCCTGTACCCCAGCTCTTCCAGCGCCTCCTGTAGCATCTCCAGGACGGCCGGGTCGTCTTCCACCAGGAGGACCTTTTCCCCCTGGCCTGATTTCCAGGCCCCGCCGGCCGGCTCCACTTCCTGCTCAGCCCGCCCGTCCGACCTCAGCATGGGAAGTCGGATCCTGATGCTGGCCGGGAGGGTGGCCTTGACAAACTTGACCGCCTCCTTTGCCAGGAGCCGCATCTCCACCGCCTGGCGTTTCTCCTCTCCCCGCCGGCTCAAGGACAGGATCTGCCCTATGAGCTCCTGGGCCCTCAGGGCCGCATTGAGGATCTCTTCGACCATCCGGCGCTCGTCCGATCCTTCCTCCGTTCTTTGGACGAGCATCTCGGTGTAACCCATTATGGGGAACAGGATGTTGTTGAAGTCGTGGGCTATCGCCCCTGCCAGGGTGCCCAGCGACTCGAGCTTTTGTGCGTGCCTGAGCCTAGCCTCCAGCTCTAGCTTTTCTTTCTCCTGGCGTTTCATTCGGGTGATGTCCATCCGAATGCCCACCAGGCCGTTGATGCGGCCCTCGCGGTCATAGAGCGGCGCCTTGACCGTTTGAAACCAGAAGATCCTCCCCCGGGCGTCCACTACCTCCTCCTCCCTCTCGACCCGGGCGCGCTCCCCGCCGAGGATGGCCATGTCTTCCCGGTGGATCTCCTCGGCAGCCTGCGAATCGGGCGCGAGTTCGACGTTGGTCTTGCCTAGGATGTCATCCAGCGGAATCCCGTAGAATTCCGACACCTTTCGATTGCCGATCGCGTACCTGCCGCCCGTGTCCTTTGCGAAGACCATGTTGGGAGAGGCCTCCAGTATTTCCCAAATAAGCCTCTTCTGAGCTCCTATGACCTTCCTGCTCCTTGTGATCTCCCGCTCCCTGGCCTTCAGGGTCTTCTCCACAGGGGCGCTTCCAGGCGTCAGCAGAGCCTGCACCTGTGCTGCCAGGAGCCGCTCGCTAACAGGCGGGTAAAGGCACACGGCCGCTCCCGATTCCAAGACCCCCGCGCAGGCGTTGTCGTCCCTCGGTCCCCCGATTACCACTATGGGCGGAGGCGCTGAGCCCTCGGAGTCAAAGGCCGCCTTGATTCGCAAACAGCAATCTGAAGGCGGACAGTTAATGCATTCCGAGTCGAGCACTATCAGGTCGGGCGGCCTTGATTCGGCACGCGAGATGGCTTCCCCGACGACAGGGGCGTCTATGATTCGACAATCCGGCAGGTGGTCCGGTAGAGAATTGGAGATTCGGCGGGTGCTGCTGTTGGGGTCGGCGACAATGAGTACAACGGACATGGGATTCGCTCCTCCTGAGCACTGCACGGCGGGCGGCGACCCTCGGAGCGGTATTCCCTCTGGTGGAGCCTTGTCACACGCCTGGCCGCTTCGGTTCCTTTTCCATAGCGCAAGTCTCGATCCATTCCGGCTCCTGCCCTGAAAAACTTCAACTGTATATGAGTTGATATCATATTATATTAGTCAAGAAATAATTGCTCTCGCGGGGTCGGGCCACACCAACTACTTGAATAAACACGATATTTCTTGATTTTTGTGCCTGATTTTGGGCCTATAATCCCGTTTTAGGCGGCAAAAACAAGGCTATAGGAGATGCACGAGCACGGTGTCTCCTCGACTCTCCTATAATGCGCTTTTCAGGGTCAAAACAGCCCTTATAGGGGCCTTTTGACACCTAAATTTGACTGAAGAACCTTTCATTCCATGAAGTTGGCGTGGCTCGACGGGGATGAACAATGAACCGATGGCCGATTAAGCGTAAGCCTCCATCAGAGAGCCGGGTCATGAGAGGGAGTTGGCTCCGGGGACGGACGAGCTGTGTGCCAATTCGTCGTTAAGCTTTCTGAGCAAAGACTCTATCTCCTTTTTGCTGATTTCCGCCTTTTCACCTTTGAAGTAGGCCACCAGAAGATAGACCTTCATCTCGCCGGCCTTCCAGAAATAGATGAGCCGATAGCCGTCTCGCTTTCCCTTTTTGACATCAGAGCTGGCAACCCTCACTTTCCATACCTCTTTGTTCCAGCCCGGTATGGGATCTCCTCTAGTGGGATCTTCCTCTAAAGCCCTGATTTGACTGAAAAGATCATCCTTGACGTGAGGATATTTCTTTTTCAGGGCCTTTATCGATTTCTGGAAGGTCTCCGCTAGATGAACATCATAAGTCATCCCAGACTTCCTTCCATGGCTTGGTTCTCCCTGCTTTGATATCCTCCAGTCCCCTCTTGACCAATTTCTTGAATTCAGCCGATTGAGCGAGAATCCTGGTTTCTCTGTGGTCCTCGACTTCTTCCAGGACGGAAAGCATCTTTTTGTACTCTTTTATTGGAAGGATAACCGCAGTCGGGTTTCCTTTCTCATCGACTATATATTGTTCATTAACCGGGGGAGCCATGATAAAATTCTCCTTTCAGATTACGAGACTGACAAGCAAATTGTTTTGATTGTCATGGCTAAAAATAGCCCTAATCTATTACAAAAGCAAGGATCCTCCGTTTACCCGCCCGCACTGACCCAAATCAGGCGGGCGGGTGGTTCCGGGCCGTTGCCCGCCCGGAACTCCCACAGATCCGGACAGACGCCACTCACGCATCCGGCTCCTCGAGTCATGGTTTCGCAACGCAACATCAGCACATAAAGTACTGAAAGTGCCCGCGCACCTTTGCGCTGAGCACCCGGTGCTGTACCTTGATTGGCCAGTGGCGGACTCTGCTCATCCAATCGGACAGTTCTTTTAGGCTACGGCTGAACCTATCCTTTGCCGTCTTTCGCTTTATCACCCAGTAGCCCTTACGGGATCGCGCCCAGAAGTGTGTAAACCCCAGAAATGTGAAAGTCTCGGGTTTCTCCGGGCCCTTTGCCCCATGCTTCAGCCGCTTAAAACACAGCAGCCGGGTCTTATCCGGGTGCAGACTCCGCCCGTACTTGGCAAGGCGATTGGGCAATACCGCCATGACTCGCTTGGTCTATCTTTTTTAAACAAATTTCCTTAAAAGCTGACCAAGGACGCTCTCAAGGCCCGTAAGTCAGCCGGTGTTAGCCTGGGACGACCGAAAGGACCGGGAAGGTCAAAACTCTCGATGTCCTGAACGACTACCTGACTCTGTTTAGTAAATCCGGCAGAGGTGGTCGCCGGGTTTCACTTCCTCTATTCTTTGGGGAGAGTGTTTGTTCGTCACCGGTGCCTCCTTCATCTTTCTCTTGGCAAACCCCGAAGCTCGCCTTTAGCAACATCGCGCTCGTGGGCGGGGGCATGGACCACGATCATCGCACCGGTCCGCCCATACTGACTGCGGCCCCCGGTCCTACCTGAGTCGGGAGGTCAGGCGGACAAGGACGCGCTCCTGTGCAGGCTGAGCAGGGTCTTGAACGACCATGCGCTTAAGGGTTTTATGGAATCCTTCCATGTCCAGGCACTCCAGCAGGTGACGGGTGCGCCATTCGGACGGCATATGTTTTGCCCAGGGGCCTTCGGGCACGCGGCGGAGGAGTTTGATGCGGTGCCGGATCGCCGTGGCTCGTATCTCTTCCACCGGGATGTTCGAAGGAAACGGCCTGGGCAGGCCCTTCAATAACAGGCAGAAGGCGTTTCCCCCCATGGGCCTCTTGCCGGTACGGTCCTGGATCAAGACCCTCAGCAACGCGGACCAGAGGTCCCCCAAGAAATGAAAAAACGCCACAGCCCCGTCCTGCATGTAGACGACAGGTGCCGTATCCGGCGGGAGGCCGATGAAACGGGCGAAATCCCTTGCCAGGGTTGCATGCAATAACGGCCCCCGGCCGGCCACCTTGAGATCGGCGCGTGCACCGGTGTCGGCCACCAGGGCCTTAGAACGGCTCAATGTCTTGGAGATCCTGAGCCTCCGCCCGCCGAGGAGCATGGGCCCGTCGCCCGCTGCATGCGGGGGGAGCGATCCGATCACCTGAAGTGTGTCCTGATCCACCAGCTCGACCCCGCCTGGCCCGCTGTCGATGTTTGTGTGTATGAGCCCCCGTTCAAAGGCCTTCTCCAGTCTTTCTCCCACGGTATATCTGCCGCGGCCCGCGGGGACCAGCCACGCCTGTCTCGCCAGATGATCCAGCAGTTCAGGCAAACCGGTCAACCACCCGGCCTGGTTCAACCAGCCGGGGAGCCGGGGGGCCAGGGCCTTAGCCGTGATCCATTTGCCGGGCGTCTGCATGAGTAAACCCAGGCACTGCTGGACCAGGACCGAGGGGCAGAAATGATAGGAACCGCCCAGCAGCCGGCCCTTCCCCGCGGCCTCGATCAGATGTTCGTACCGGAGACGCTGGGCCTCGTCCCTGACCATACAGCACACCCGGGTTATCCGGGTACGCCTGTTTCCCCGGCCGATGCGCTGCAGCAGAGACGATACGTCCGGGGGAGGCTCGGCAAGCAGTACCAGATCTATGTCCCCGATGTCGATCCCCACCTCCAGTGTGGTGGTGGCAAAGCACAGACCGGCTTTGCCGGTCAGCATCCTGCGCTCAACCATCTCGCGCCTGGATCGCGCAAGGCTCCCGTGATGCAGGAAAACCGCATCCCCGAACGGCGGCCGGCCCTTGAACATTGAAAACAAGCGCTCCGCGTCGACCCTGCGCCGGACAAAGGCCAGCACTTTCCGGACGCCGCACTTTCCGGTCAAACGTTGAAGGGCCGTAGCCAGTCCGGACCGTCCGCCTTCGATGAACTCAGCCACAATGGCCCTATCCCCCGGGACCTGGATAATCCCGGCGTTATCCCCGAGATATCGGCCTGCGATTCCCTCCGGATCATCCACCGTGGCCGAAGAGGCGATAAGCTGTATATCCTTGGAGATAGCACGCACCCTTGAGACCAGGCAGGCGAGTTGATCCCCTCGCGGTGTGCCTGCCAGCATGTGCACGTCGTCAAGCACCAGGAACCGTGCGCCGGACAACATGGCAGGTGTCCGCGTGAGGATCGAATCCAGCGACTCGGGGGTTGTAACGGCCATGTGGGGTGGGTCTGCACCCGAAATCTCCCGTCGCTCGCCGGTACGACGACCCACGCGAAGCCCCACGGCTGCCAGGGGTGGGATGATACGCCTTGTCAGGTCATTCACCAGGGCCCTGGTGGGAGAAACGATCCACGCCGACAGCCTGCCCGGACCGGGCCCGGCCAGGATCTTCTCGGCGATGGGAGCGATATAGGCCTCGGTCTTGCCGCTTGCGGTCGGGGCCATCACCAGGACCGGGTCGCCCGCCATGACCGCCGGGACCACCTTGAGCTGCACCTCGGTCGGCGCGTTGAATCCGGCGAGCACTGCATGCCATGCCCTCGGGACCGCGGCCTTCAGGGCCTCGATGGAGGGGCGGTCAATCATCGTACAACCGGCCTGAGATGTCGCTCGAGGTCTTTGAGTGTGGGCTTCAATCGGTCCGGGCAATGCCGGCTTATATCCACCAGCTCGGTGATGAATTTGAGGGCCTGCCTGGGGTTTTCGATGAGCCCCTGCAAATGGCAGGGCTCGATCACCCTTGCCATCAGGGAGGCCAGATCAAGACCGGGCATGAAATCCCTGTCAGCGAGGCCGTACAACCTGACCACGCGGCCTGAAAGGGTGATGTAGTCCACGGTGTCGAAGGGGACGAGTTCCATGAACCGATCGGCCGGGAGGCTCTTTTCGAGAAGGGTCTTGCCTTCCGGGTCGTGGGTCAGGGCGAAGATGCAGTAAAGGGGCTGTTCTTCCTTATACCTGTAGGAGAAGCTTTGATGTATGGCCTGTCCTCCCCTGGGCAGACCTTCAGGGTCAAAGCGGAGCATGGATCGCGGAAGGCAAGCCGCGGCAAAGGTGCGGAACATGATCTCGGAAAAAGAGCGGTCCCGGCCGCGAAGCACACTGTAGAACTCCGCCTCGTCCACCATTATGGCCAGGCCCTTGTAGCCCACCTGCCGGGCCAGCTCGGCGATCCCTCCGAGCAGAAGGGTATAGAGATGCGTTACGGTGCGGAAATCCTTCAGAGCATAGAGCCGTGTCCTGGCTGTCGTGGCGCGGTGCAGTTCCGCTTCCAGCTCCATATTGCTCGCCACTTCCGAGCCCTCTATCCAGTCCACCAGGCGTTCCTGCAGATCATCACCGTTTTTGGCGGCCGCCAACACCGCCATATAGAAGAGGGCAGGGCCCAGATACGGATGGTAGTCGGGTCGGCGTCTCATGCTCCACCGGCGGATCAGGTCGGCATCCGCCGCGGCCTTCTCGAGGAGCGGTTTAAGCCCGCGGCGCTCCAGACTCGGGTCGTCCGGATACCGGATACCGCGGGCAAGCCTGTGAAAGACCCTGCGCGGCCTGTTGGCCACCACCTCACTGCTGTCCAGAGTCGCCCGGGTGGCAAGAAAACCCTTCTCCAGTGCCAAGAGCTCTGCCATTTCAAGGAAGTGGGTCTTGCCGGTCCCGTAGTCTCCGAGAACGACCCTGAGCCCGCCGCTCTCCATTGCCGACTCGAGGTCCCGTAGAATCACATAAAGTTCAAGATCCCTGCCTACGGTGTAGGTGTCCAGATGAAACGCCGGCACCACACCGAGCCTGAGGGCCTCGATGGCCTGGTGTGCCGTGATGGCGTCCGAAGCCGTTGCGTTTTCGGTTTCGTTTTCATTCAGGGCTGTTTTCCGGCCGGCCTTTTCCGGGGCCTTATGTCCGGGCGCAGGGTGGACGACCTTCTTCTTTTTGGCGGTTGCGGGGCCTTTCTTGCTGGTGGAGGCGGACTTGGGGGCTTTGGCAGGCGGAAACTCGATCTCCTCCCGAGGAATCTCCCACGGGGTCCCCGGCATTTCCTCGAACTCGACCCTGATGATACGGCCGCCGCGCACAAATCCGAGAATTCTTCCTGCTCCCCAGTCTTCGTGACGGATGGGGTCCCCGATCTTTGCAGGGGCGCCATCAGGCATCCAGGAACTCCTCGCCATCATACTCCGCGGATTCCAGGGCGGCATACCCGCCCTGTACGATCCTTACGGCCTCTTCCCCGGTGATCCGGCTTTCGGTTTCCGACTTCTGGCCGTAGAGGAAGTCCACGTAGGTCTTCACAAAAAGCCTTCTGTGGCTCACCTCGAAGGTGTAGGCCGCCATTGTGCCGGCGATCAAGGAGCGGTTGTGGGCTTGAATACCGGCATCGGCCTTCCACCCGACGGCGGTTTCGAATATGGTCAGGAGCCTCTCGCCGATCGCATTGAGAAACACTTCAGGCTCCATATCCAGGTGTTCCAGATCGATAACCGCGGCCTGGGGACTACGTTCACTCAGAGGAACAGGGCTCTTGAGCCGCTGGTCAAGGGCCGGATAATCCGGGACCACATTCCGCATGAACTCCGGCGGCACCGCGTAGATGAAAAGAGTGGACGGAAGCCTTGCCTGGCCGCACAGATCGATGACCTGCCTGAGATTGTCCCCCACGGCCAGCATCTTCCGCCTGGTGAGCGACAGGTTCCTGTCCACCTCGTCGAACAGCAGGGCGATTCCCGGAAACCCATAGCCGGAGATCACCTGTGAGAGGCTGCGGAGCATCTTGAACCCTGTGGAGGAGTCAACCGCCTCGAAAACGCCGAGGGGCCGGGTGTCTGTCTGAGGCACGGGTTCGCCCAGGAGCCAGGGTTCCAGGACCGTCTCCCGGCCGGCGTCCCCCTCGAGGTGGGCCTCCATGAAGGTTGCTGCGGCCTTGCGAAAGGAATGGCTTTCCGCGGCCACCTGGCCCGCTGTCTGCCTGAGCCATGCCATGGCTCGCTTTTCGCCCATAACGGCCAGCTTGTCATCCATCAGGTCTCTCAGGACATCGGTGAGGCCGCGGGTAGGCTCCATGCAGTTGTCCAGCGGGGGGCTCGTCAGGTTCACAGCGACGGCGGAATAAACCTTCACCGGATCGTCATAGGGACACTCTCTAGGTGACAGATTGACCAGGGAGCTGAGAAAACCGTGTTTCCACGCGAGATCCCGCACGCAATAGAGAAAATGTGTCTTTCCACCGCCGTAATATGCCTGAACCAGCTTGAACCCCGACCCTCTCGGGTTGTGCTTCAGCCTTTGGAGGTATTCACGGTCCAGGATGCGCAGGTAAGAGTCGTTGCCCACGTTGAGATGGGTGATACCTTGCTCCGGGGGCTGGCCGGACTCCCCCACCCGCTGTAAGATATGCCTTGCCAGTTCCGGCTGAAGGGCCGCCTCATTCATATTGAACCCCCACCCACTCATCCATCCACAGAGGAGAACCAGATGGTCAGGTAATACTGGCCCTGCCCGGGGCTGTCCTCCACATAGAGCACACCCTTCTTGTCCCGTGTGCTGGACCCGGTGGCGGTTCCCAGATTCAGCCGCCTGCCGTTTCTGTGAAGCAGGCCTCTTCGCCGCAGTTTGGCGAGATCATAGGCCATCTGCACGCGCCCATAGGCACGGTAATTTGCGGTCTTCGGATCGGCGCGGAACTTGTCAGCCTGGAAAGACAGGGCCACCAGGGGGAGAAGGTCTGCAAGAGGGACCCTCTCACCCCTGGGTGCCTTCCTTTCGAACAGCCGGATCTCATAGGCCCCATGCAGGGCATCGAAGAACCGCTCGGAGGACCATGCGGCCTCGAGGGTCTTCAGGTTCTTCTGCACCGCTGTGATGATCCGCTCCGGTTTTGCCGGCAGATCTTCCAGGGGCAGCCTGGCGTATAGGACGGAGGCTAGATTTTGCTCCAGGTCCGCCACCACAGTGAATGGTTCAATTGCAAACTCCATGGGATCAGTCGTGACAAGCCTGCAGGCAATCCCCTTGTCCCCGGCGCATTCCTTCAGCAATCGGCCGAATCCGGACCTCCTGGCCCTTGCTCGCTCCTGCTGGTCCGCCTCCGCCGCCTCCAGCAGTTCGGTGAAATCCGCATCCAGGCCCACACCCTTTGGATCGGATTGTGCGAGCTGCCTGCATGCCTCCTTCACCTTGCGAGGGGATTCCAGCGCATCAGGAGAGGCCAGGATCTTCAGCGCCTTTTGCAGGGCCGCCAGCTCCTTGACCTTCTCGTCCACCCGGGAAAGCAACCCGGTCGCCAGTTCTTCTATCACAATGCCTCCATCACAATCATTCTTCCGTTCCTCTCTCAATACCGAGACGGCTCAAGACCGTTTCCACTTTCGCCGGAGGACGGCCGCCCCGGCACCTGGGGCAGGCTTTTTCATTCGTGAATATGCTCAGGCATGATTCGCATAACAAGTGCAAGGCCTCGTCACAAAATCCCAGGGTATATGTGTCGTGTCCGCAGGCCTCACATGCCATCCGGTCGAACCCCTTGCTCAGAAGGTTGTATACCACACTCATACGGCGCTCTTTCTTGCGGCGCTTGACCAGGAGATCGCACCGCCTGACCGGAATGCGGGCGAGAAGCAACGCCATGGGATTAATGGCAAGACGCACCCTGTATTTGTCCTTCAGGGCATTCAGCTTTCGGGCCTTCTCGCTTTCAAGCTGTCGCATCTTCTCTTTTCGTATATCCAGTTCCGCGCCCTGGAGCTGCCGTTTTTGGATCTCCGCTTCCATTTCGCTGTTCAGGTCCTGAAAGTAGGTCTCAATGCGTCGGATGTCGCGGGCATGGTGCCGTTTCACGGTCTCCTTGAACTGGGTGAGACCCTCTCCGGCCTGGCGGACAACCCGGTCACAGGCCGCGACAAAGAGGTTGTCCAGTGAGCGCTCTTGGAATTCCGATTCCTTGACCGTCAGGGGCTCCCAATTGAGGACGTGCTCTAAAATGAGTTCCGGCAACCGGGGGGAGCCCGCCCCCGATGACGAGACACAGATGTGGTGGACCGCCTCATGCCGCTCATCCGCGTCGGCCGCAACCTCGAACGACCAGACCCAGTAGTCGAGCCAACTGTCGTGTGCGCCTTTAACCTCGTATGTGGAGTTCGGGAACCCAAATGCCTCCGCGGGATCGGGTTCGGCCTGTTTCCTGATGGAAATTCCGGGCATCCGCACGGAGGCCGTATTCCCCAGTTCCCTGGCCATCAGGATCGCGCGGTCGAGGAGTTCCGTCCCAAAGCCGATGGGGATACTCCCCTGCTCTTCTCCCGCATTCATGGTATCCGAAATGGTCACAAGGGCTTCCTGCAGACCGAGCCGGTTGCGGGCATGATCCGGAAGCAGGGCCTGAAAGCGGTTTTCGGACGGATTCCATTCCACCGCGCCGCCGCTCTCTTCGATCAGGGTGCTTGCAAACGAAAGGATGTCGTTCATGGATGTCTCAGGCTATTACACCTCATAATCATTGACGAAAATATCGTTGTCAAACTGCTTTATCTTGTCGTATCGCCGCCTTGCCGCCAGGAGTTCGTCGCCCAGGCTTTCAAAAGCCTTCTTTATGTCCTCCTCATCCCTGCTTCGGGCATAGATATCGACTATCCGGTCTTCGAACTCGGCCTCGCTCTTTGTCTGACCCAGGACCAGGTCCACCTCACCGATCACGAGTTCGAACATGTTTATGCGCCTGTCCAGCACGTCCAGGATATGGTGCTCCGCAGTGCCGGTGGCGCAAAGGTTGTAGACATGCACGGGTCGGGTCTGGCCGATGCGGTGGATGCGGCCGATGCGCTGTTCGATCTTCATTGGGTTCCAGGGCAGGTCGTAATTGACCATGGTGGAACAGAACTGGAGGTTACGTCCCTCTCCCCCGATCTCGGAGCAGAGCATCACATCTGCCCCGTCCCGGAACCTGCGAACCGCCAGGTCCTTATCCGCCGCGCTCATATCGCCCCGAAACATGGAGAAGTCTACCCCTGAATCCGAAAGCCGCCGGGCGATCTCCTCCAGGGTGGCCATGAAGCGGGAGAAGACGAGCACCTTTTCCCTGCTGACCTCCAGCAGTTCCAACAGGCGGACGGTCTTGGATGTACCGGGGACATATTCACACAGTCTTGCCAGTTTGGTCATCTCCTTTCTCATCCCGCCGTCGACCTGGAGGTTCCCCGCCATCTTGACCAGCGTGTTCCGCACGGCCCGCGGGCTGGAGCCCGCTTCCTGAAGCAGGAGGCCGAGTGACAGCCGCGATATGTTTTGCTGAAAGCCATCCCTGACCAGGTCGGTCAGTTTGGCATACAACTCACGCTCGGCCGGCTCTCCTTCCACCAGCACTGTGGTGGCATGTCTGGCTGGCAGCCGGATATCAGCCAGGGCCCGAGTGTTTCGAATCATCACCTCCCCGATCAGCTCCCTTAGTCGTTCCCGGTTTCGGGGCCGGGTGGGGTCCCCCCGCAGGACGAACTGACGTCTGAAAGATGTGCGGGTGCCTAGTTGACCGGGCTTGAGCAGGGTCACCAGGCTGAAGAGGTCCATCAGGTTGTTTTCAACCGGTGTTGCACTCAGCAACAACAGGAACCGGCTCTTCAATTCATTGACAAGGGCCCATCCGGCTGTCTTGTCGTTTTTCACATGATGGGCCTCGTCCACTATGATCAGATCGAAACCGATACGGTTCAGCAGGGGCCTGTGGGTCTTGTTTCGGGCCATGGCCAGTGAGGCTACAACAAGGTCATTGTCTTTCCAGAAGCGTTCCGGATCCTGCCGCAACTCAACGGGGTCAGGGGACGTGGGTGAGAGCCCGAATTTGGACGACAATTCCTCGCACCATTGACTGGTGAGCGCCGGAGGAGTCAGGATCAGGGCCCTTTTCACCATACCGCGCATCATATATTCTTTCAGCACCATGCATGCTTCGATGGTCTTGCCCAGGCCCACCTCGTCGGCCAGCAGGACCCTGCCCCTGAAGGAACGTATCACTTTGCGCACCGTCTCGACCTGATATGTGAAATGCGTCACATCTTGCAAGGTGTTGAGGCATATAAGGTGGTCGAAATGCTCCGCCTGCGAGAGCCGGCACGCCTCGTGTGCTAGTAAGTATTTCTTTATACTCGAGACATCTCCGGATGCAAACCGCGCGTGAAGGTCGGCCGGGCTGCCTATCTGTGCGGAGAACCGGATTCGAGGGACCTCCACGGTCCGGGAGGGCGGATCCTGGATTCGGGAAGGTTGCTCAGGGGTCTTTCGCACCGCAATTGCGGCCGGATCCGCGGTCTTGGCCTTCCCGGAACCGGTTTTGCGGTCGCGGACTTCGGCCCCTTTCCGTCCCCGGACAGGAGTGGACTTTCTCGATGCGGCGGATGGAACCGATTGCTTGGAAGACAGACCCAGTTTGTCCCGGCACTTTTCAGCGTACAGCCTGATCTCCCAGGGAGTATAACCCCATTCCCAAAGGAGCGATTCCGGAATCTCCCCGGCCTTCTCGAGCAACGGCAGGGCTTTCTTGAAGTGAGACAACCGGAATTCGTTTACCGCATAGTACAAGTTTTCCTGTTCATTTAACCTGCCGAATTTCTTGATCCGCTTGAGGCACCAGGCAACGTCTTTGGGATGATATTGCTCTTGAAGCAGTATTTCGAGTATTAGACGATAGGCGGGCAAATGCTTGGGGAATCTCTCGGTCATTTCCATGAGCATGGCAATAGCTGCATGGTGGTCACCCGCATCCCATGCCTCCCTGGCCATATTCAGCACCGAGGAGCGATATCCTTTTCCTGATGATCCTGGGGTGTTACCAGACATGGCCCGTTTACCGTGAACCAGGAAGCCGGATCGGAAAAGCGCCGTCGCGGCTCCCGGGTAAAAGCCTTCATAACGCCGGAGTCGATCTCGCCCGCATCCATGTTTTTGATCAATCCCGACTGCGTGTCAAGTGTCTTGAATTTCGGGAACGACCGGAAGTAAAGGGCTCTCAGTTCTCCTCACCCTTTTGATATAGTATTTCCAGCAGCCTGAATCCCCGATCACTTTCTGAACCCAGGGGCTGTCTCCTGCCCCTGGCATCCCTCACCCCCTTTTCCTGAGCCTGCCTTTCCAGAATATCCCGGTGAGGAATTGCACCGGTGTGAACAATTTCATCGTAAGCCTCCATCATCAGGGCCTCTGTATCCCTCCAAGAACTCTTGAGCAAAGCGTGGGGCTGATCCAAATATCAGGCCGCTCGATAATCTGTTCGAAATAGAAGCGGATCCGGTCAAAGCTGATCAGGCCTTTTCCGTGGGCTTCAACGAGTATCCCGAGCGAGCCTTTCACGATCAAGCGTCTTTCCCGGGCCGCAGCGCGCCCCTTTTCTTCATCCATCAACAAAAGGGCGTTTTTCATGGCCGCGAGGAAAATGGATTCCTTCTCGCCTTTATCGAGATTCAACGCCTCCAGGTCTTTGGGGATCTCACTTACAGAAATCGGAGTCCAGCCGTTTTTCTCCAGAAACAAGTGAAGGGAGCGGGCATCCGGAAATCCCCGCCGCATTCCGGCTGTGACCGTTTCTCGATATACCGATAGAGGGAAAAGCACCCGGCCGTAAAGCTCTTTTAAAAGATGGAGCACATTGAGCTTGGAGAGCACCATCAGCGGGCCTGCGTTTGTGACAACAGATTGTGCCATCAGGCCAGTTCCTCTTGAACGGTTTCTTCGGAAAACTCGGGCTCCATGTCACGCAGCCTGGCTTCACGCATCAGGTCCCTTTTATCGAGCCCCACCCTCTCAGCGATGTAGCCTAGGGATCCGACCCCATCCCGATAAAACTGGAGTGCACGCTCGATTTTGTACTGCTTCAGCCCCAGTAGGAAGATCTGCTGAAGAGTCAGCTCTTCCTGGGGAAACCCCTCTACCCAGTTACGGGGAATCTGTACGGTTATGTTCTCCTCCACAGCGAGTTCCTCCTTTCAAACGTTCATGAACAGCGGGGGCGGCTGTTCACCCCCGGGCGTGAAAATCTCTTTACGCCCCTGTCGGTACCGGTATCGGAATCGATATCTGGGTCGAGAAGACGCCGGATTCAGGCTTCGATACCGATACCGATGGCGACCCCGAAGGGCAGATTGCCCGGGGGCCTGTTTGATGACTGTATTTTCACGGTAAAAAAGGGAGTTCTTATCATCTCACCATCACCTGCTCGTCCAGTCTCCTAACCAAACCCGCCTACAGCGTATCCTCACAGACGACGAAGACGACTCCTTCTGGTTGTCCTACAAAGATCACTGCCAGTCAAGCGATCCTATCCCTTTCTGTATCCCTCGGCCGCTTCGGCGACCCAAACCCGCAACTGTGCCGGATTAATCAGCAATCAAACCGCGGGGGATGTGAAACCCTACACCCACAAGCAGAACATGGTTCAGGACAACGTCATGCGGAGAATCAAACGGTTGCCACAGGAGGATCCGGGCTGGGTCCAGAACATGATGGGGCACACGTCCCTTCAAATGATCTTCCAGCGATACTATGACTGGATCCCCAAGGCGGCCCGGTCGGATGGGCAGGCGTTTCTGCGCTCTACCGAAACGAACACTGCGATGGAGGACGAAGGCCAGGTTCGTGAGAGAAAGCCGGCTCCGGGTACGGACGAGCTTTGTCCCAAAATTCTACCATTGGACCTTTATCGCAAGAAAAAAGGGGGCAGGCAAAGTGCCTAACCCCCTAAAATCGTTTTGGTAGCGGGGGGCGGATTCGAACCGCCGACCTTCGGGTTATGAGCCCGACGAGCTACCTGACTGCTCCACCCCGCGGCAAAGCATTAAGATAACACCGGGGCGGGGGTGTGTCAAGGGGAGATGCAGGATTTGTATCAGCGGGGGAGTCTTATTATGAAGGTGGTGCCTTTGCCGGGCCGGCTTACGGCGGAGAGCTCTCCGCCGTGGGCCTGGACGATCTTGTAGGAGATGGCCAGGCCGAGGCCCGAGCCCCTCTCGCGGGTGGTGAAGAAGGGCTCGAAGATGTGCTGGAGGTCCTCATCAGGGATACCGAGGCCCTCGTCGCTTATCCGTATCTCTATGCCCGAGGAAGTGCGGGCGGTGGTGAGGGTTATGACTCCTCCCTCGAACATGGCCTCCATGCCGTTGGCGATTACGTTGATGAAGACCTGTTTGAGCTTGTCCGGATCGCAGGATATCTCCTCCAGGTCACGGGCGAGGTTCTCCCTGAAGCCGTACCTGCCCGGAGGGTAAGCGCCGGCCATGACCTTGACCACGTCCCGGAGGACCGAGTTTATGTCGGCCCGGCGGAGTATGAGTCTGTAGTCCTTGGTGAAGTCTCCGAGCCCTGCGACCAGGCGCTCCACGCGGGTGACCTCCTCCAGGATCAGGTCCAGCTTTTGGGTGATGCGCTCGTCCTCCAGGTAGCGCCGGATCTGACTGGTGAACCCGCCTATTATCATGAGGGGGTTCTTGAGCTCGTGGACCACGTGGGCAACCGCCTCTCCCACAGCCGCCAGGCGCTCGGACTGGAGGAGCTTCTTTTCCAGTTGTCTCCTGTCCGTAAGGTCCCTTATGACCGCGGTGAAGGTGACCCCTGATTCCATCTCCAGGAAGGACAGACTGAGCTCGATGGGGAACTCCTCCCCGGTCTTCCTCAAGGCGGTGAGATTGATGGTGCGGCCGACCAGGGTGCCCTGCCGGGTCTCCAGGAAACGCTCTACGTATCGGCTGTGGTCGCCGTACTTGGTGGGGATGAGAATGCCCAGGTCACGACCCAAGACCTCGTCGCGGGAATAACCGAATATCCTCTCCGCTGCGTTGTTGAAAAGGATTATCCTGTGGTTCTCGTCAATGCTGAGGATGGCGGCGGTGGCCGTGTCCAGTATGGAGCGGAAGCGCCGCCTCGAGGCCCGGAGCTCGGCTATCAGGGAATGATATTTGGTCTCATCCCTGGTGATCTCCATGAAGTACTCGGGAGGAGCCCCTTCAGAGGGGGCTATGGGATACATGATCAGGGAGAGGTCCCTGTGCCTTCCTTCCGGATCCAGGTCCCTGTAGCTCATGTCGGTACGTTCACCGGTGTCGCGGGCCCTGGTGAGGGGACACCCCTCCCCGGCCTGGTTGCCGCAAGGCGCGCCCGCCTCCGCCTTTATCTCGTAGCACTTGCGGCCGACGGTCTTTTCCTTGTCCAGACCGTAGTGCTCGATCATCACCCGGTTCACATCCAGGATGTTGAAGTCCCGGTCGAGCACGACTATCTCCTCGCTGATCCCGTCAAAGACCGTGTTCAGGAAGAGATTGCGCATCCTGAGGGAATCGAGCTCCTGCTCTTTTCTCCGGAGCCGGCGGCGCAGTTCCTCTATCTCCTTTTCATAATCATTCATGGTCCCTTGGGTCCCTCCCTCTTCCCGGGGTATAGAAGACATACTCGGCGCAAAGGATGGAGAACATATCCCCGACACCGTCCTGTATGGCCGTGTAGAGCTCCTTGAGGCTCCGGGCCCGGCGCAGGGACTCGCGGTACTCGGCGAAGTTGTAGAACTGGGAGTCGAGCGGGAACAGGACCTGGTCCATTGGACCGAACCAGCTCACGTTCAGGGTCTGCTTCAGCTCCAAGACCTTCCTGTAGAGGTCGCGGATCAGATCCGTGCGCAGCAGCGGGCTGACCTGGTTTATCATGCAGTCCACCAGTCCGGCCAGGTAATAGACCTCCCTCATGGCACCCTCGCTCTCCCTGTGGAGATAGAGGCCCCTCACGGTGTGGGACATCCCGCCCCTGAGGACGTGGTGGGGAGGGAGAGATGGCACCCCTGTGCGGCCTTCCCTGTAGTTTTCCGCGCGGCGGCGCTCCAGCTCCTCGGACAGAGGCCTCAGCATCATGACGAACTCTGAGTTGTCCCACATTGCCCGCCTGAACTCCATCGGCCGGGAGGAGACCAGGTTGTTCGGGGGGCGGTTCCTGCGCTCGTCCAGATCGATTATCCTCCCCAATGTGACCGCCTCCTCAGAAAAAGCAAGTCGAAATCAAGGCCTGGGATGGTGATCCTCATGGATTTTCTTGAGCCTGTCCCTGGTCACGTGAGTATATATCTGGGTGGTGCTGATATCCGTATGACCGAGCATTATCTGCACTGAACGCAGATCAGCGCCTCCTTCCAGGAGATGGCTGGCAAAGGCGTGCCTGAGGCCGTGCGGGGTGATGGGACGCCTGATCCCCGCCTCCCGGCCGTGGCGTTTGATGATCTTCCAGAAACCCTGGCGGGTGAGCTGCCGGCCCCTGGCGTTCAGGAAGAGGTACGGGGACGTGCGCCTCCCCAGGAGGGCGGCCCTGGCCCCTGCAATGTAGTCCCGGAGCGAGTCTTTCGCCCGCTCGCCCATGGGGACGGCCCGCTCCTTCGAGCCCTTGCCAACCATGCGGACGAATCCCGCCTCCAGGTTCACGTTACTGGAGCGAAGACCTATCAGCTCCGAGACCCTGAGCCCGGTGGCGTAGAGGAGCTCCAGCATGGCCCGGTCCCGCCTGCCGGCCGGGGTATCCCGGGCGGGTTGGGCAAGGAGGCGTTCCACCTCATCGAGGCTGAGGATCTCCGGGAGCCGGCGGGGAAGCTTGGGGGCCTCCACCAGCCTCGCCGGGCTGACCTCCATCCTCCCCTCGGAGACCAGGAATCTGAAAAACATCCGTATGGATGAGAGCCGCCGCCCGATGCTCCTCGAGGAGAGCCTACCATGGAGGGAAGCCATGTAATCGGAGATATCCCGCCTGGCGGCTGAGTCCGCTGAAACACCCCTCTCGGCCAGGAAGGAGAGGAAGTCCACCAAATCCCTGCTGTAAGACTGTATGGTGTTCGGGGCCAGGCCCCGCTCCACCCGGAGATGGGCTATGAACTGATCCAGCAGGTAATCATTGGATGCGGCAGTCATGTTCCTCCGCCCGGGGGTCGGGAAGGGCGCACGCGGCGGAACCGGCCGTTTACCTCAAGAGACCGCGGTCCCCTCATTAGTCGTAGAAGTGCCCGGCCCGGGTCAAGATCCTGGGGCCGCTTCTCTCCACGGCCACCATCTCCTCGAGCCTCACGCCGCCTTGCCCGGGGATATAGATCCCGGGCTCCACGGTTATCACCGTCCCCTGCTTGAGCTTCTTGGGCTTCAACGGTCCGACCCTGGGGCTCTCGTGCGCTGCCAGCCCCACCCCGTGCCCCAGGGCGTGACCGAAATAGTCCCCGTAACCCGCATCGCGTATGGCCTCGCGAGCCAAGCCGTCAACGAAGGTGGTCTCGACGCCCGGTCGAACCGCCTCCAGGGCCGCGAGCTGCGCCCGCCTCACCGTGCGGTAGACCTCCCTGAAGCGACCCTCCGGGCCTCCCCCGGGGAACACCGTCCTGGTCAGGTCGCAGCAGTAGCCGTCGATCCTGATTCCAACGTCAACCACCACCGGCTCCCCGGCGCGGATCCTGCGGCCTGAGGGCACGGCGTGAGGGAGCGCGCCGTTGGGGCCTGATGCGACTATCGGAGGGAAGGCCATGCCCTCGGCCCCTGCCTCCCTGGCCAACCCCTGGATCTCCCAGGCCGCTTCGCTCTCGGTGCGGCCGGGCTCCATCCCCGGGATCACCCGGTCCAGTATCCCGGCCATTATGTCGGACGCCCGAGCCATGGCTGCGAGCTCTTCCGGGGCCTTGATCTCCCTCATTCGCTCCACGAGTGCACGCATGGGCTGGAGGCGAACGGGAGGCTCCTTCTTCTTGAGCGTCCGCGAGACGCGCCTGTGAAGGCCCCAAAGGACGTAATCCGGCTCGAACCCCAGACTCCTGGTGCCGAGCTCGGAGAGGAGATCGGGGAGGCTGTCCACGAAGTCCCGGTTCAGGGTTATCACCTGAAAATCCGGGGCCTGTTCCCGGGCCTCGGTGGTGTAACGGGAGTCGGTCACCAGAAAGGCCTGATCCGGGCTTATGAGCAGGAAGCCGGCTGACTCGTTCAGTTGGACGTCCGGGGCCTTGAAGCCCGACAAGTAGCGCCGGTTCTCGGGCTGTGAAATCCACAGGGTATCCGGAGCGAGCCTCGAGAGCCGCTTGCGCAAGGCCTTCAGCCGCTCCTGAAAAACAGATCTGTCCATCCGATTGCCTCTTGTGCGGTTTACTTGGTAGATTACCAAAGCAGGCGGGCGTTTGCAATTCGGGCCGGGCCGCTCCCGCCGCTCGCGGCTCAGAAGTCGAAGCTCAGACCCAGCCCCAGGTCCCCCCTGGAAGACGAGAAAACCCCTAGTTTCAAATGGTCCGGCAGCCCCTTGACAAAGTCCTCCCTGGCCTTTCGGTTGTACTTATGGGCGCAGTTGACCGCGCTGTAGATGTTGCCCGTGTACCACCCCAGGCCCAGGAAGCTCAGCATGCCTCCCAGGGCGTCGTGGTCCTGCCGGAACGACTCCACCGCCGCCCAGGCCGCCATGCCGTTGACCAAGAAGGCCACCGAGGCGTCCTTGTAACGCTCGCAGTAAGCGTGGCCCAGGCCCGGGAGCACCCCGGCCATTATCCCCGCCAGGCCGGGCGACTTGGAGGGGAGCTCGGTCGAGGCCTCCAGGGCCTTTTCAGAGAGGGCCAGGGCCCCGGGCCTCAGGGGACTGGTCTCATCCACCGATCCAAAAGCCTCGGAGGCCTCCTCCCAACGACCGGACTCCATGCCCGTCCAACCCAGGCGGTAGCGTGCGACATCCGAGTGCTCGGTGTCCGGGTACTCCGCAATGACGCGGCGGAAGTAGTGGCCCGCTTCATCTGGCGCCTCCTGAAGCCGATAGGTCTCCCCGACGAGGAGGATGGCCTTGGCAGCCACGGCCTTGCCGCGGTAGGCCTCGCCGACCTCCCAGAGGATTTCCCTGGCCTTTTCCAGCCGCCTCTCCTGGACATAACACCACCCGGCGAGGTACCGCGCCTCGGGCACCCGCTCGTCCTCCGGGAAGAAATAGACCAGCCGCTCCAGCTCCTGTGCGGCCCGGTCATACTCCTTCTGATCAATGCAGTGACGGGCGAAGGCGAATTGTTTTTCACTGTCCAGCACCACCTGGGCCGGGTACCCCCGGACGGGGAACAGGAGCGCGGCCGCCGCGATCAGCGGAATGAGCAAGCGTTCTGCTTTCTGCATGACGTCCTCCAGAGAGGGACTAGAGCCTAAGGCTTTGGAAAGACAAAAAAAGCTCGTTTTAAGGCAGCATAACTACAGTAGGGGTGATCATAAGTCAAGGGCATATCCAAACCGGGAGCCTCGGTTGACATCCCCACCGGGAGTTGCTACTAAGGTTTCGATGAGTGGTTGTTTGCGTCGGCCGGCCGCACGCGCCGGCTTATTTTTTCAAAGACCCCGAGCCCGGCCATGAATGAAGGCAAGACCGTAGAATACATAGAACAGGGGAAATTCGTGTGCGCCCTGTGCCTGGGGGAGAAGGGAGAGAGGCTCCGCCTGCTCACCACGACCGCCCGCGAGATCAATCTCTCCCCCAAGCGCGTCCTGCTTATCTCCCGCACTCCCCTGGTGGATCCTTCCCGCCCCAGGGAGGAGCTTCTTGCCGCCCTTCGCCGGGCCGAAGAGCGCCGGGAGGCCCTCAGCGAAGAGATACAAGTCCCGGAGCTCTGGCAGCTCATCCACGACGAGGATCAGAGCTTTGATTACGAATACCTGGCCGAGCTCTGCTTCGGCGAAGGGGTGACCGACGACCACATCTCCTCCCTGGTGCGGGCCCTTTTCGAGGATAAGCTCCACTTCAAGCTCAAGGAGGGCCGCTTCGTCCCCAATACCGAGGAGCGGATCTCCCAGATCATGGAGCAGCGCGAAGAGGAGGCCAGGAAGGAGCGCATCCTCAGCCAGGGCGCGGAGTGGCTGAGGGGGGTACTCGACGGGGACCCCTCCCCGGCTCCCTCCTGCGCGGACGAGGTGGTGAATCTCCTGGCCGGCCTCGCACTTTACGGCGGCGAGGCCCGGGACTACAAGTTCGCCAGGGAGCTCTTGACAAGGGCGGGCTGCTCGAATCCGGCCGAGGCCAGGAGGATTCTGGTGACGCTCGGCGTCTGGGACCGGGACGAGGACCTGGATATATTGAGGCTGCAGATACGGACTGAGTTTGAAAGCGACCTCCTGGCCTCGTCACAGGAGCTGAAAAGGGTGAGCCCGGACCAGTCGGGGAGGGAAGACCTTCGGCACCTGGAGGCCTTCACCATCGACGGACCGGCCACCCGTGACTATGACGACGCACTGAGCCTCGAGCGCCGCGACGGAGCCCTGGAAGTGGGTATCCACATCTCGGACGTGGCCGGCGTAGTAAGACCGGAGAGCCCCCTGGATCTCGAGGCCAGGCGGAGGGGCAGCTCACTTTACCTGCCCCGGCGGCATATTCCCATGATTCCGCCGGCCCTTTCCCAGGACACACTGAGCCTCAGGCAGGATTGCGACCGGCCGGCTCTGAGCCTCATCTGCCGGCTGGACCGATCAGGAGAGGTCCTCGACTACAGGTTCGCACCCAGCCTGGTACGAGTCCGCCGCCAGCTCACCTACGGGGAGGTGAACGAGCAGCACACAGAGGACCCGGTAATGGAGGAGATGCATCGCCTGGCACTGGCGCTCAAGCAGAAGAGGCTGGAGCAGGGCGCAGTGGAGCTGCCGCTGCCCGAGGTGTCGATCAGGGTGGACGACCATGGGGTGGTCTCACTGCAAATGATCCCTCAGGACACCCCGGCCCGAATGCTGGTGGCCGAGTTCATGATCCTCTACAACTGGCTGGCCGCCAGGTTCTGCCGTGACAAGGGGATCCCGATCCTCTACCGGGGTCAGGGGAAGCCCACTGAGAAGCTGGATCCGGGCGATATGGACTACACCTTCTATGTGTTCATGCAGCGGCGCAAGCTCCAGCCCATGATCATAGACACCGAACCAACCCCGCACGCAGGGCTGGGCCTGGACGCGTACACCAACGCCAGCTCCCCGATCAGGCGCTACCTGGATCTGGTGGTCCAGCGCCAGATAAGGAGCACCCTCCTGGGCGAACCGGCGCCCTACGACGAAAAGGCCTTGGAAAAGATCCGCATGTCAGTGGAGGCGGGTCTCCGGGACCTCGCCCTGGTGCGCCGCAACCGCACCCGATATTGGCTGCAGAAGTACCTGATGCAGAACAGGGAGGCGACCAGGGAGGCCCTCGTCCTCTGGTCCAACCGCAGCAAGCACCGGCTGCTCCTTACCGACTTCCTGATGCTGACGGACATGAAGCGGAAGAACGGGCAGGACTTCCAGCCCGGAGAACGCATACGGGTGACAGTGGAAAAGAGCGACCCGTGGGAGGACGTGCTCAGTCTCAAGCCCGCGGTCGAGACCCAGGGCGGGGTTCAGTCTCCCAGATAGAAGCTCCCCAGGACCCGGGACTCGGTCTTGACCAGCACCTCTCTTTTCAGCTCCCCGCCCGGGGAACGGAGCTCCGAGAGGGAACGCCGCTCCCCGAAGCCCAGTACATGGCCGTTTACGTGAAGGCGAACTTTCTGCGGGTGCTGGAGATTGGTGCCCACTTCCGCCAGGCCGATCCGATCCACGCCCGAGAGCGGAAGGGTTTCCCCGAGCCTGATGCACGCCAGGCGGCCGCCGTTCACATCCAGGAGGAGATAGTCCACGCTGGGTTTCTTGAGCCGGATCTCCAGGCGGCCGATGATCTTCTCGTCGTGCCTGCGGATGGCCAGGACCTCGTAGAGATTCCCTTCCCTGTTGAGGGCGTAACGATCCAGGAGGGCGTCGCCCGTATCCACCAGGTAGCCGCGGTCCTCGCCCGTGTTGTTCTCCCAGTCCCCCACGAACCCCTTGAAGTTCACGGTCACCTCCTCCGGCCCGAAGGAGGGCAGGATATCCACCAGTTTCAGGGTGTCGCCCCTGACGATCTCCAGTGTCCCGCCGTTTTCCACCAGGAAGCGGCGCCCTCCGGTCTCCACGATGAAATGGCTGAGCTTGTCGGGTGGCTCCGCCTCCGGGGCTCGGGCGGCCCGCCGCTCAGGGGCGCGCTCAGGGCCGGTCTTCTTCCCGGTGAGGACCACCGGGATCTCGGCAAAGGTGTGATTGTCCTTTCTCACGATTATACTGGTTTCCCTGACGATCCTGAAGTCCTTGCGGAAGTCGTTCAGGTCACCGTGGCCCAGGATGTCCATGCTGAGGCCTCTCTCGTAGTTGGCCTCTATGTGCGTCACGTTTATCTTGTCCCCGGGGTCCAGGTGGAGCGGCTCCTTGTCCCTCACCACTATGGGGGTCCGGCCGTTGATGGAGATCACCAAATACTTGAGCACCGGGGGGTCCAGGATCAAGCCCGGCGACTCGGGGATTATCCCGAACATCTTCTTGAACTCGTTTATCACCAGGTTGTGGTACCTGACCTTCAGGTCCACCGAGGGCAGGAACTTGGATGTCTCCACCCCGAAGGCGGGGATGTGGTGCTTGGTCAGGGCGTAGTATGTGGCGGACATCCTCTGCTCCCGGTGGCGGCTGCCCGTCTCTCCGGTGCGTGTGTTCATGAAATGGAACTTGTGGAGATCGTTCTGTATCCGCGGATTGACCGCCGCTATCACCTCCCGGGCCATCTCCCCCAGCCTCATCTCCTTGCCCGTGCCAGGGACCTGATAGGTCTCGCAGTCGGCGATTATGGACTGGCCGAACCGCATGGGGTTGCGCCACTTGTTTATGTAGGTGGGGTGGTAGTAGCCGGCCCCGTCGTGGAGGTTCAACAGGAAGTCGCTCTCGCTTATGAGCTCCTTGAGTATCCTCACGATCCGGTCCTCCATGGAGTCCGGCTCGTCCTCGCGGGCGAACTTGCGGTTCATGTCACCGTTGACCCCGCGCTTGTTCAGTATGATGGAGTAGAAGTTGGCGCGGGGGACCACGACCAGGTTGCCCTTCTCGAGTCTCATGTCCGCGTAAAGGTCTGCGGAGAGGAACCCCCCGGGCTCGTTTCCCTGGATCCCGCCTATGAGCATCAGGGTCTTTCCGGGCCGCTTTCCGTAGATCTTGTAGATGTTCAGCTCGTATGCGGTGTTTCGAAAGTGGACTATATGCTCGCGCCTGCCGTGGGACTCGGCCCGGGGGCAGAGCAGCCCCCAAATCAGGAGCGCCGACAAGGCCAAGAAACCGCCCAAGGCCCTCGAACCGGAGTCACGATGCATTCCCCACCTCATAGGAATTGTCGAATATGCGCCGGCCGGACTCATCGTAGACGACCACCCGGATGGTATCCGGCTTACCGCGGTCCGGCACGACATTGAACTCGCCCTCTATGGGCTTGAATCGCTGGATGATGAACGGGTGTCCCACCCGGTAGGCGTCGGGAAGGCCGTTTTCCCCGGTCTCGCCCCTGGGATGGACCTCCGTCCAAGTCCGGCCGTCCCGGCCGGATCCCCGGGCTATGATATGGACATACCCGCTCACCGGGTCCTCCCCCCGGTCGATATTGACCAGGTTGAAATCGACCGTGACCGCATCCCCCTCCTCGGCGATACTCATGCGCTCCACATCCACCAGTCCCTGCTGAACGGGTTCGGGCTCGGCCTGTTCCTTTTCAGGCTCTTCCTCGGGCGGCTCCTCCGCCGGACCGGACGCGGCCTCTTCAAGCCTGCTCTCTTGCTCAATCTCCAAACCTTCTATATACGCCTCTAAAAGGGAGACATGCTGCTGGAACTTGAATAGGGACCTCTCGGCCTGAGCAAGCTCCAGTTCCAGCTCGCTTATCCTCTCTTGCCGCTCCAGGCGCTCCCGCCGCAGATCGGCCCATTGGTTCACCACCAGGGCGGTTGCGGGCAAATAAAGGGCCAGGAACACCGCCGCCCACATAACCACCCGGGGCGAGATCTTGAAGGTGCGCACCTTTCCCACGCGCCCCATGATCATGACGGTCCACCTGCGGGCGGGTCCAGCCCCGGCTTTCATCCCTAGCGCCTGCTCCTTTTGAGAGCTTCCCAATCCTCCCTGATGATCTTCCACTCGCCGTCTCTCTTGCTCAGCAGGAGCTTCTTGAGGCCGTAGTCCCTGTAGCCGTTCGCCCTGTAGTCCTGCTTGAAGGATACCTCCGCCCGGGTGGCGCTCAAGAGCACTATTTTCATGTCCTCTATCTCCACCCGGACGCTCCTGTACTTCTTGTTCAACCTGCGGCGGTGCTCCTTCCACTCGGCCCAGTCCATGCCCCTGGACTGGAACGCCGGGTGGTAGCAGTCCATGTAGGTGGCCAGATCCATGCCCTCCCAGGCACGCTCCCAGCGGCCAACGAGCGCCCTAATCATGACCGAGGGTTCGGGCTGCGCGGGTCTCTTGGGCACGGTACGTTCATCCGCCGCGACGAAGTACTCCCCGACGATCTTCCAGTCCTCGCTGTTCTTTCTCAAGTAAAGGCGTTTCTCGCCTTTGCTGTCGAACACCCCGGTGCGGTAGTGCTGATCGAACTTGGCAAGCACCGTGCCGTTGTGCTGGAGGAGCCTGAGATTGTCGATCCCAACCCGGATCCAATCGTATTTCTTTGCAAGGCGGGTCTTGTAGTCGCGCCATTGCGACCGACCCATTCCCTTTGCGTTAAAATCGTCCCCATAATAGGTCATGTAATGCCGGATGCGCTTCTCCTCCCAGGACTTGCGCCAATCCTCGATCGCCCGCTCCAGCCGCTCCCGCTCCCTCTCGAGCTCCTCGGGGGAGACCATCTCCACCCTGGAGCTTATGACGGCGGGGGTGTCATTGAGATCTATGTACTTTCCCAGATCCAGGATATCACCGTTTTCAAGTGCTATACATCCATTGGTGTCGTTCGGCTTCAGAGGCTTGTTGGTCCCGTGGAACCATATGCCATAGCCGTCCTTACCTTCCTTGCGATCCAGGGGGTTGGGATAGTCCATGGGAAAGGCCCCCACTCCGTATATGGGAGCCAGATCCCGCTCATCGTAGGAATCGGTGAAAAAATATATGCCTTCCGGGGTCTTCTTGTCATTCTGCCTGATCTTCGGCCCCTGGTTTTCGCCTGTTGAGCAGGGATAGACCTTTACCGGCCGGACAAGATCGTCCGTGCAATAGACCATTACCTCTTGCGTGCTTTTGTCCACCAGGATGGCGTACTTGGAGTTGCTTTGCGGCCATCGGATGAGCGCCGCCGGGACGCCCCCCGAGGCATCTCCGGCGCTCTTCTTGGCCTCGGAGGCCGTTATCCCGGTCCCCAGGACGGCCCCCAGGACCATTACCGCCGCCAACCACCAAAACGGCTTGACCAACCGCGCAACTTGGGCTCTTTCCGTCTCCATGGTCACATTTCCCCGACTCACGAAACAGGTTACATCCCGTGATTCCCCTCCCCCCCGAAGACCCGCCCGAAGATCTCGTCCACATGCTTGAAGTGGCGGTCCAAGCTGAAGACCTCTTCCAGGTCGGACTCGGAAAGGTGCTCTCTTATCTCCCTGTCCCCCAAGAGCAACGTCCTGAAGTCCCTCCCCTTGTCCCAGACCTCCATGGCGTTCCGCTGCACCAGCTCGTAGGCACGCTGCCTCTCCAGGCCGCGCTCGGCGAGCTTGGTGAGGACCTGCTGGCTGAAGATCAAGCCCTTTAGGAGGCCGAGGTTGCGCTCCATGTTCTCCGGGTAAACCATCAGCCCCCTGACGATCCCGGTCAACCTGTTGAGCATATAATCGGCCAGAATGGTGCTGTCCGGCCCGATCACTCTTTCAACGGACGAATGGCTTATGTCCCGCTCATGCCAAAGCGCCATGTTTTCCATGGCGGCCATGGCGTTGGATCTTAGGAGACGGGCCAGCCCGGAGATATTCTCGCTCCCCACCGGGTTCCTCTTGTGGGGCATGGCCGAGGAGCCCTTCTGTCCCTTGGAGAAGGGCTCCATTGCCTCCATGACCTCCGTCCGCTGGAGGTGGCGTATCTCCACCGCGATCTTCTCCATGCTCCCTCCCAAGACGGCCAGGGCGGAGAAGAAGTGGGCGTGCCTATCCCTTTGCACTATCTGGGTGGATATGGCGGCCGGCTTGAGGCCCAGCTTCTCGCACACCCTGGCCTCGAGCGACGGCGAGACATTGGCGAAGGTGCCCACGGCCCCGGAGAGCTTGCCGCAGGAGACATCCTCCCGGGCCGCCTCCAAGCGGGCCAGGTTGCGACCCATCTCCGCGTACCATACGGCCAGCTTGAGGCCGAAGGTGACGGGTTCGGCGTGGACCCCGTGGCTCCGCCCTATCATCGGCGTATACTTGTGTTCGAAGGCCCTATCTCGCAGGGCCCCCATCAAGGCCTTTACGTCCTCGATGATCAGCCCCGCCGCCTCCTTGAGGAGCAGGGCGAAGCTGGTATCCAGTATGTCGGACGAGGTGAGCCCCATGTGGATGAAGCGCGAATCAGGGCCCACGTACTCGGCCACGTTGGTGAGAAACGCTATTACGTCGTGCTTGGTCTCGGCTTCTATTTCAAGGATCCTCGATGCGTCGAAGCCGGCCTTCTCCCGGATGGTCCGCATGGACTGCTCGGGTATCAGGCCGTCCTCGGCCATGGCCTCGCATGCTGCGAGCTCCACCTCCAGCCACTTGGAGTAGCGGTTCTCGTCCGTCCATATGCGCCCCATCTCGGGGCGGGTGTATCTTGAAATCATACTGCCTCGTTGCGGCCGTCCGCCGGATCAAAGATACAAAATTATATATAATTGAGTCACAATTATACGAATCATCTCCCGGAAATCAAGCCAATATGTAACTCCCCTAGAGCAGGATCCTGTTCTCGAGAGAGCGTGACTCGCCGGCGGATATCACCCGAATCGCGGGCCGTCCGCGCACCGGGCACTTGAACTCGCACACCCCGCACCCTACGCACTCCCGTAGGTTCACATAGGGGAGCTGGACCTCCATGGGCTCCCCCCCGGGGCCGGTCACCACCTCGCGCCGCAGGTATATGGCCTTGGGCGAAGTCGGGCAGTGCTCCTCGCAGACTATACACGGGGCGTTGCCCGACCAGGGCAGGCATCTGCCCCTCTCGAGATAGGCCGATCCTATCCTCACCGGCTCCTCTATCTTGCGCTCCACCGAGATGTGCTCGATCGCCCCGGTGGGGCACACGCTGCCGCAGAGCGTACAGGCGTACTCGCAGTAGCCCTGGAGCATGTTGAGGCGCGGAGTCCAGAAACCCGCCATGCCCGCCTCGGAGAGCGTGGGCTCCACCGCGTTGGTCGGACAGACCTTCATGCAGAGCCCGCACCGCTGGCAGAGCTCCAGGAACTCCTCCTCCGCCACCGCGCCGGGCGGCCGTATCAGCCGCGCGTCCGAGACACCGGTCACCCTGTGGTCCAGCCTCCCCAGGAAAGGGAGCGCGACGCCCGCGAGGATCCCCCCCAAGACCGCCCTCCTGCCCATGTCAGGGGAAGGATTCAAGCGGGGCCTGGTCCAGGCGAGCCTGAACCTCAGGGCGTCCTCGGGGCAGATCTCGAAGCAGTTGAAGCAGGTCACGCACTCGGCTGGACTCCACTCCTCTCCGGGCTCGGGAGAAGCCGCCCCCTGGCAGGAGGCCGTGCACCGGCCGCAATGGGTACAGGCTTCCTCGTCCTTTTCCAGCCGCAGGACCCTCACCCTGGAAAAGAGGCCGAGCAAGGCGCCCAGGGGGCATAGAAAACGGCACCAGAACCTGGGACGGATGCGGTTCAGGAAGACCACAACCAGGAAAAGCGCCCCGATGAGCCACGCCCCCTGGTACGAGGTGTGTCCGTATCCGAAGACCGGCGCCACCAGCACTTCCGCCCCGTAGCTGAGCAGGTTCAGGAGCTTGATCTCGCTGTAGGCCAGGGCGTCGAAGACCCACTTGAGGGCCTCTCCCACACCGGGCAGGACCGCAAGGCCGACTGAGCGGAAAAGGAAGGCTATGGGGTCCATCCAACCCGCGGCGTTAAGTCCCAAGAGGGCGCTCAAGAGCAGCGCGGTGAGCACGAAGTACTTGATCCTCCGTGCCTTGCTCATCCTCGAAATCGCCGCCCTCTCACGCGTCCGCCGCGCCGGCCTGAGAGCGCCGGCTGCGTGGTGTATGGTGCCGAACGGGCAGATGAAGCCGCAGAAAAGCCGCCCGAAGATGATTGTGACCGCAGCCACCGCCGCGGCCCAGGCGGCGCCCTCGATCAACCGGTGCCCGGAGAGGAGGCTCGAGAGCGCCACCAGGGGGTCGAGCCGGAAGAAAAAGGTTACCGGGCGGTCGATGGCCAGCTCCGGCTCGCCTTGGAAGACCAGGGAGTAGTTCTGATAGACTTCCTGTGGGAGCCTGCTCTCCACCACCAGGAACACGAAGAGACCCAGGAAGACTATCTGGGATGCGCGGCGGATTCTTACCAGGTCCCGGGCCCTCACAGCTCCACCCGACTCACCGCCAACCGGCCCGGATCACGGGTCCCCAGCCCGGACTTCTCGCCCAGGACGACGAATCCCAGATCCGAGGGCTCCACGCCGAAGAGCCGCGCCGACCATGCATCGGCCGCCACCTGGTCGTTGCTCAGGATCAGAGTGTCCCTGGTCTCCGCGTCCTCCGGGCTCCCCCCGGAAGGCCCGTTTCGGACCATGATGCGAAGGGCGTCGACCAGTGTCACCGAGGGGTTGAAGAATTGCGCCAGGTCCACCACCGTCCGGTGGATATCCTGGTGGAGGGCGTGGCGTCTGCCTCCCACACCCCCTATCCAATTCTTCATGGCCAGGGTCAGTTTGCTCAAACCATGGGTCTTGGCAATGGGTAGGTTGATCAGGCAGTCCGCCTCCACCATGGGGACAAAGACCGGCCATACGTCCAATCTCTCCCCGTGAATGCGCATGCGGCGCATGAGAGACGTCCGGGGGAAGACCAGCTCGGCCCCCGTGGCCTCGGCCACACTCCCCGCGCCGGTCACCGCGAAGCAGCGTCTTGCGTCGTTAATGGTGTGGTCCGCAATACGCACCTTGCGCGCACCGGCGTCGTATGCCAGCTCGACCACGGCACGGAGCACCTCCGGGTTTGTGGTGGCGGCCATCTCCGGGCTCCGCGCCCAGGATATATTCGGCTTGACCGCCACCACGTCCCCGCGGGAGACGAAGCGCCCAATGCCGCCGGCCGCATCAAAGACCTTTGTCACCAGCTCCTTTACAGGGTAGCCCTCGCTCCGGCCCACGCCTTCGACCACAAACTTCTCGGTCGCAGCCCCCGCCTTCCCGGCCCTCCACAAGGGCAGACCGGAGAGACCGCAGGCGGCCAGCCCGCCCCCTGCCACAGCCATCCGCTTAATGGATTCCCGCCGGGTGATTCTCCGCCCGATACTCATCTCTTTCCCGCCTTGAAAGTGTAATAAATGCGGTGAAACGCGGTCACGTGGGTCAGAACGGCCAGCAGCCACAGGGCCGGGCGAACGAACCCGAATATAGACCCGGCTCCCAGAAGGATGATTCTTTCAGGGCGCTCCATCAGCCCCACGTCGCAGCGCGGGATCACCAGCTCAGCCCTGGCCCTTATATAGCTGATCTGGTACGCGCCCAGGATCACCACCAGCACCAACATGGTGTAGAGGAGGTCCCCGGCCGCGGCGAAGTGGGCCAGGAGGCCCCCGAAGACTATGAAGTCTGAGTAACGGTCCACGACCGAGTCGGTGAACGCGCCCAGGGCGGACGTCCGGCCCCCTGCGCGGGCCACTGCGCCGTCCAGCATGTCGAAGAGCCCGGCCGCGAGGATCACCACCCCGCCGGCCGCCCACAGCCCTACATAGTAGCAATAGGCCCCGGCGAAATTCAAGGCCAGTCCGGTGAACGTGAGGACATTGGGGGAGACGCCGCGGCGGTGCAGGAAAGACGCTGCAAATGAAATGGCGGATTCGGTGGGTTTACCTATGAATTTGCGCAACATGGCCCTGCGCTCCGATCGGCTCAGCGCGGGACGCCTTTCTGCTCAGCCGGAGACGCTCCCTTATCGCTCGATGTCTCCTCTGATGAACCGCCCCACCATCTCTCTTGCCCTGCTGTCCGGGTATTGGACAGGCGGGTGCTTCATGGTGTAGGCGGAGATGCTGGTGAGCGGGCCCCCGATCCCCCTATCCAGCGCCAGGCGGCAGCAGCGGATGGCGTCTATGGTGACCCCTCCTGAGTTGGGGGAGTCCTGCACGGAAAGCCTCAGCTCCAGGTCCATGGGGACGCCGGCGAAACCCCTTCCCTCCATTCGGAGGAAACAGATCTTGTTGTCGTTCTGCCACGGCACATAGTCCGAGGGGCCGATGTGGATGTCGTCCTCCGAGAGGGGATAGTCCAGTTCGCTCTGGACCGCCTCTGTCTTGGATATCCTCTTGGACTCCAGGCGCTCCCTGTTCAACATGTTCAAGAAATCCGTGTTGCCGCCGGTGTTGAGTTGGTAGGTCCTCTCCAGCCTGATTCCCCGGTCGGTGAAGAGCCGGGTCAGGATCCGGTGGACTATGGTGGCCCCGATCTGGCTCTTCACGTCGTCGCCCACGCAGGGAAGGCCCTTGTCCTGGAACCTCCCGGCCCACTCCGGGTCCGAGACTATGAAGACCGGCATGCAGTTGATCATGCCCACACCGGCCTCCAGGCAGCACTCGGCATAGAAACGGGTGGCCTTCTCCGAGCCTACGGGCAGGTAGTTCAGGAGGATCTGGGCCCCGGAATCCCTCAGCACCTTGACCACATCAACGGGCCGCTTTGCCGCGGGCACAAAGCTCCTCCTGGGGGGGTGCTTCTTCATGTGGTCGGCCACTCCGTCCAGGATATGGCCCATATGTACCTTAGCGTCTGTCCTGCGTATGGTCTTCCTGATCGGATAAGCGCAGTTGGGAGGGGCCTTAATGGCCAAATCAACCCTTTTTCCTACCTTCCGCTTGTCAATATCAAAGGCGGACGCTATCTCTATGTCTTCCGGCAGATAGCCCCCCAGGTCGTAATGCATCAACCCCAGGTGGCCGTCCCGATCCTTGTACTCCCTATAATAATCGATCCCCTGGAGAAGAGAAGTCGCACAATTGCCAACGCCAACTATCGCCACCCTGATCTTGTCCTGTCTTGTCATAGCGTCACTTACCTGTCCGCCCCCTGAAAACCTGAACTTATTGCCGAAGTTAACGCGGGTAAGGGCCGAACTATACCATCTTTTTCCCATAAATCAAGCAACAATATGCTCATTGGGAATTGACCCGCCCCGGTCTTTGTCCTATGCTTGGCCGGTCCCCGGGGGGAGGGCTTGAGAGACGGATATCATACAGGTCCGGGTGACGTCCCGGCCAGGAGAGGAGCAACGGCAGAGGCCTTGAATGCACGACTGATATGGATCGATCTGGAGATGAGCGGGCTGGACCCGGAAAGGGAGGTGATTCTGGAGATCGCCACCCTTGTAACCGATGAAGAGCTCGAGGTGCTCGCCGAAGGGCCGAATCTCGCCATTCACCACCCTCAGACCGCCCTGGAGGACATGGAGGCCTGGAGCCGCACCCATCATAAGGCCTCAGGCCTCATGGAGAGGGTCCGGACATCTCAGACCGACCTCAGGACGGCGGAGAAGGAGACCTTGTCCTTCCTGGCCAGGCACTGCAAACCCAAGGCCTCGCCGCTCTGCGGCAACTCGGTTTGGCAGGACCGCCGCTTCCTGATACGGCATATGCCCGAACTCGAGGCCTTCTTTCACTACCGCAACATCGATGTCAGCTCCGTGAAGGAGCTCGTTCGCCTCTGGTACCCTGACCTCCCTCCCTACAGCAAGGAAAAGGCCCATCTCGCGCTCAGCGATATCCGGGAATCCATCAAGGAGCTCCGCTACTACCGCGAAAGGGTGCTTCTGCCCTCTTGACGGGGGGCCGTCGCTCCCCCCTACCAGCCCCAGGCCAGGTACTTGTGAATCGAGTCCGAGGCCTTCCGCCCCGCCCCCATGGCCAGGATCACCGTGGCCTGTCCGGTCACGATGTCGCCTCCGGCCCATACGCCCGGCTTGGTTGTCTTCCCTGTCTCCGGGTCCGCTATTACGTAGCCCCACTTGTTGAGCTCCAGGCCCTCGGTGGACCCGGTCAGCAAGGGATTTGCAGCAGCGCCCACCGCGATCACCGCCAGGTCGCATTCCAGCTCGAACTTTGACCCGTCCACCGGCACCGGCCGCCGCCTGCCTGAGTCGTCCGGCTCGCCCAGCTCCATTTGGAGGCATTCCACCCCTGTCACCCTGCCGCCTTCGTCCCCCAGGAAGCGCGTGGGAGCGGTCAGCAGGTGAAACTCGATCCCTTCCTCCTCGGCATGATGGATCTCGGCAGCCCGTGCCGGCATCTCTTCACGCGAGCGGCGGTAGACGATCCTGACCCGCTCGGCGCCCAGGCGCATCGCGGTCCTGGCCGCGTCCATGGCCACGTTCCCTGCGCCGAAGACCGCAACGTTCCTCCCCCTCACTATCGGGGTGTCATACTCCGGGAACAGGTAGGCCTTCATCAAGTTGGCCCGGGTGAGATACTCGTTCGCCGAGTATACGCCGATCAGGTTCTCCCCCGGGATGTTGAGAAAACGGGGAAGACCCGCGCCCACGCCTATGTAGACCGCGTCATACCCCTCCTCGAAGAGCTCGTCCATGCTCACGGTCCGGCCCACCACTACGTTGCACTCCACGCGCACGCCGAGTCTTTCCAGGAAATTGACCTCGGAGTATACGATCTCCTTGGGCAGACGAAATTCGGGGATACCGTAGACCAGCACCCCGCCTGGTTTGTGGAAGGCCTCGAAAATGGTCACGTCGTGGCCCTTGAGGATCAGGTCGCCGGCAACAGTCAGCCCGGACGGACCGCAGCCCACAACCGCCACCCGCTTGCCCGTGGAGGGCTGCTTGGGGGGAAGCTCGCCCGTTCCCTGCTCGCGCTCCCGGTCCGCAACGAAACGCTCCAGGTTGCCTATGGCCACGGGGTCATCCTTCTTGCCCAGAACGCACACGCCTTCGCACTGTATCTCCTGGGGGCACACCCTCCCGCATACCGCCGGGAGGCTGTTCCTCTCCCAGACGTGCCTGATCGCCTTAGTAAACTCCCGGTCCCGTATCAGTTTGATAAACCCCGGGATATCCACGGAAACAGGGCAGCCGTCCATGCAGGACGGCTTCTTGCACTGGAGGCACCTCTCCGCCTCCCGGACCGCGGTCTCTGCATCATAGCCCAGAGGGACCTCCTCGAAGTTCCTCTTCCTCACCTCGGGCGCTTGTTCAGGCATCCGCTGCCTGGGTGTCTTCTCCTTCTTGGTGCTCTTCTCGGCCATTGCTCCCTCCGTACGTTGTGTGTTCAGGAGGCCCCGGGCCTAACCGGCCCGGCAGTCGCTCAGGAACTTCTTGTAGGCGATTCTCTCTTCTTCCTTGTAGGCCTCCAACCGCTTGGCCAGTTCGTCGAAATCCACCTTATGGCCGTCGAACTCCGGCCCGTCAACGCACGCAAACCTTGTCTCCCCGCCCACGGTCACCCGGCAGCACCCGCACATCCCTGTCCCGTCGACCATTATGGCGTTGAGACTGACCAGGGTCTTGACTCCGTATTCCGCAGTAAGCTTGGCTAGAAACTTCATCATCGGGACCGGGCCTATTCCCACCACCAGCTTAATATCCTCCTTTTCCAGGAGCTCCTTGAGGACATCCGTGACAAACCCGTGGTGCCCGTAGGTCCCATCATCCGTGCATACCCTGAGATCGTGGCTGGCCGCCTTCATCTTGTCCTCCAAGATGAGGAGGTCCTTGGTGCGGGCTCCTATTACGGCGTAGACGTGATTTCCTACCTTCTTGAGGCCCCTGGTGATGGGATGGAGAACCGCGACGCCCGTGCCTCCTCCCACGCAGGCCACCTTGCCGAGCTTCTCCAGGTGCGTGGGCTGTCCCAGGGGGCCGATCACGTCTTGGTACTTCTCGCCCACCTGCATGCCCTTGAACAGGGCGGTGGATTTTCCCACCACCTGATAAATTATGGTGATCGTCCCCTTTTTCGGATCAGTGTCCGCCATGGTCAGAGGTATTCTCTCCCCGGTCTCGTTGGCCTTGAGGATCACGAACTGACCGGGCTTGGCCTTTGCTGCTATCTTGGGGGCACTGATCTCGTTCATGACCACGGTGCCGTTGGCCATTTCCTGGCGCCTCAGAATCTCAAACATTTGGGAACCTCCCAGGTGTGGTGTTGTCGGGACGCTATCGTTTAGCACAGAGGCTGTGCACTGTCAAAAGAAAGTATTCACAAGCGGGTGGAAATCGCCGGGTATGTTTCTTGCAATTTCTGGGCACGGTGTAACCGGCCGCGGAGTCTTCAATGACTTGAATCTCAAGGCCGAACGTGGTCCAAGAAGCGGGCCTGATCGGGGCGCGGCACCGCGGCTCCTACAAGTGAAAGGCCGGGTTCCGGAACTCTGTGACACAAACCCACCGGGAGAGAGGCGTGTTGAGTGTCAAATGCCCGACATGCGGGCGATCCTACCGGGTCTCAAACGATTGTGCAGGCAAGGCGGTCCCCTGCAAGCAATGCGGTGAGACCATTCCCATCCAGGCCGTACCACCTCCCCCGGATCCGGACTCACAGGCCGCGGCGGATTGCACCGAGGGCGGCTCTTGCAGTGACGACCAATGCCTGGTCCTGGGGAGACTGGCACTAAGGTATCGGTTCCTGGAGTCTTCCCAGCTCGACGAGGCCCTGGAGGAACACCGGCGGGAGAAGGAGAAGGACGAAGACTCCCTCCTGGGGTCCCTCTTGGTGCGCATGGGCCTGATCACACAGGAGCAGCTTGACTTTCTCCTGGCGGTGCAGGCCATGATGAGCGAGAGGAAGCTCGACAGGCACTTTGGGGCCATTGCGGTCAAGAACGGCTTCGTCAGCCGGGAGCAGGTGGACGCAGCACTCAAGGAGCAGGAGCGAATCTTCAAGGAGCGGCGGGAGGTAAGGAGGATAGGCGAGCTGCTTGTGGACTCCGGCGCCATGGATCGGTCCCAGCGGGATGCGATCCTGAAGCGGCAGGAGCGCCTCAAGCAACAGGAGGAGGAACGAACCGCGACCGAAGCCGGGAAAACCACCTCGGCCGAATCAGAGGGAGCCGGGGCTCCCGGGCCGGATGCCGCCCCCCTCCATGATCTCTTTGACTTGGAGATCCCGGAGGACAGCATGACCGCCGGTATCATCCCAAGGCGGCCCATTCCGGACGAGGTGTCGACCGAACAGCTCCTGGCCTTCCTGGAGGAGAAAGGCATCCGACACGGCCTTCGTGCAGGAGAGGACCTCGAGTGGTTCTTACGGAAAGGGGCGAGGAGCGGGGAGACCTTTGTCATTGCGCGGGGGACTCCGCCCGAGCCGGGGCGGGACGCGGAAATAGTCTACAAGTTCGACACCGACCCCCTGCGCGTGGGGACCTTGAAGGAAGGAGGCACAATCGACTTCAAGGACAAGGGTGAGCTCCCTCAGGTCAAGAAGGGGGACCTCCTGGCCGAGAGGATCCCGCCCCGGGAAGGGACACCCGGCACCGACGTCTACGGCCGGCCGGTGCCGCCCCCCAAGCCAAAGGGCTGTAAGCTCAGGCGGGGCAAGGGAACCGTTCTATCCGAGGACGGCCTCAAGCTCTTGGCCGACATCCCCGGCAGGCCCGAGGTGGCTGCTGACGGGAAGGTGTTTGTGTTCCCGGAGCACAGAATCCAGGGCGACGTGGACCTGAAGACCGGCCACGTGGATTTTGACGGCGACATACAGGTGACAGGGAGCGTCAAGGATGGCTTCAAAGTAAAAGGCGGCGCGCTGACGGCTGACGAGATCCTGGCCGCCCGAATCGATATCAGGGGGGAAGTCGGAGTCACGGGCGGGGTGCTCGGAGCCGCAATCCAAGCGGGCGGAAACATCCGGGCCCGCTACATTCACAAGGCCCGAATATGGGCCTTCGGCGACGTGGTGGTCGAGAAGGAGATAATCGACTCCGAGATTGAAACCAGCGGGGCGTGCATAGTAAAGAAGGGCCCCATACTCTCCTCGAGGGTGACGGCCAAGAAAGGAGTGGAGGCCTTTCAGGTGGGCTCGGGGACATCCAACCCGTGCGTCCTAACCGTGGGCACGGAGGACCGGGTAAAGAACGAGATACAGGGCGTCAAGGAGAGGATAGCATCGCTCCGGGAGGCCCGGGACGGAGTGCAAAAGCGAATTGACGAGCTCCAGCAGGAAAAGCGCGACGTAGAGAGGGAGCTGGCGGAAACCGCCCAGCTCCAGGACGCCTCGATGGTCAAGCAGCGTCAGATAAGCGAGAAGATTCAGGAACTGGAGCAGGGAGGCGACGATTCCATGCTTTCAAAGGCCAAGGCCCTGCTGGAGAAGCTGGAGGCCGAATCCAAGGACAGAGACGTCTTCCTGGAGAGCCTTTTTTCCAGGGAGGACGAGATAACGGAGAGGATCTCCCCTCTAAACGCACGCAGAGAGGAAATCGAGGGGCGAATCCAAGCCTTGAAGGACGAGATACGGGAGCTCTCGGACTGGGCCAAGACAGAAACCCCCGCACCTATGGTCAAGGTGAGAGGGACCATCTTCCCCTTCACCACCATAAAGGGGGCTCACTCCACATTGACCCTCCCGGAGGGTCACCAGCACCTCCTGATCAAGGAAGTACGGGTGGACGGAGCTGAAAGCGGAAAACCCTGGAAGATGAGGCTCACATCCCTCAAAAAGAAAAAATAGGGCATTGGTTGAGAATTAGACTGAAGCTCAGAAAGAGGATATTGTACAGAGGTGACTCATGGACGTCCGATTCATCAATCCCTTTATTCAGGCCACCCTTCACGTACTGGAGACAATGGCCTCCACCCGGGCCCAGGCGGGCAAGCCGTTTCTAAAAAAGGACAAGGTGGCCCGCGGCGACGTCTCTGCGGTCATAGGTCTTACCGGCGAGGTCAGCGGCACGGTCTCTGTCAGCTTCTCCGAGTCGAGCATACTGGGGATAGTCTCCAGCATGTTCGGCGAGGCCGCAGGGCCCATGGACGCGGAGATCGGGGACGCTGTCGGGGAGATAGCCAACATGATCTCGGGCCAGGCCCGCCAGGCCCTGGAGGGACTGGGCCGCTCGCTCAAGGCGGCGATCCCCTCGGTGATCATGGGGAAGGGTCACCAGATAGCACATGTAACAAGCGCCCCGGTGATTGCAATACCCTTCAAGACCGATAACGGGGACTTCACCATCGAGGTCTGCTTCGAGAGCTAGGCCCGTTCACACCCTCTCCGAATAGGTCTCCTGTATGGTGCGGACCAGGCAGGCGAGGACCTCGTTGACCGGTGTGGGCAAACCCAGGGCCGAGCCTTCCCTCACTACCGCCCCGTTGATGTAGTCCACCTCGGTCATTCGCTCGTTCAATACGTCCTGGAGCATGGAGGCCACGTTCCGGGCAGTGCCCCGGCAGACGGAGATCACGCGCTCCATGGGATCCGGATAGGGCAGGGTGATTCCCTTGGCCCCGGCCACGGCCGCGGCCTCGGCCACGGCCCGGCCCATCACCCTCCTGGTGTGCCCGAGCTCTGCCAAGCGCCCGTTCCTGAGGCGGGTCACCGCGGTAAGGGCGTTTATCCCCACGTTGACTATCAGCTTGCCCCAGATCAGCCCCTCCACCTCGTCCACGCAGCCGGTCTCGAACCCGGCCAGGTTGAAGGCCCGGGCAAGCCTCTCTGCGGGCCCGCCGGACGGCCCCACGTAGGTCTCCCCGCGCCCTGCATGTACTATGCGGCCCGGACCCAGCATGGTGGCCCCCTCCGAGGTGACGCCGCCAAGGACGTTTTCCGCACCGAATATGCGCCCCAGGGTCTCCACGTGCCCCAGACCGTTCTGCAACGTCACCACCACCGGGGCACCCTCAACGAGCTCCCTGACCCTCAGGCCGGCCTCTTCGGTCTTGTGGGACTTGACACAGATCAGCACGAAGCCGGGGGTATCCTTCACCCCCCCGGTGACCACAGGGATTTTCACATTGGAGTCCCCCTCGACGCCTTCCACGGCTATACCGCGCTCGCTTATCTCGGCCGCCCTCTCCGGCTTGTAGTCGAGGAGGGTCACCCCGAAACCGGCCGCCTTGAGCCGAGCCGCAAAGAGGCACCCCATGGCCCCGGGGCCCACTACCAGAAAGTCTTCACTCATTGCCACCCCCAATCAGCGCAGCCGGCACGATCTCAGATCTTCTCGGCCTCCTCGGACTTCATGGCGAAGGTGTGCTCAGGACCGGGGAACGAGCCCTCCTCCACCTCCGCCTTGAACCGCTCCATGGCCTCCTTGACCACGGGGGCGAGTTGTTCGTACTGCTTGACGAACTTTGGCGTAAACCGTTCAAAGAGCCCCAGGACGTCGTGGTAGACCAGCACCTGGCCGTCGCAGTCCTTGCCCGCGCCTATTCCTATGGTGGGGATCCTGAGCTCCCTGGTGATCCGGGCCGCCAATAGATCCGGGATGCACTCCATCACTATCATGAAGGCCCCGGCCTCCTCCAGGTCGCGGGCCGATTGAAGAAGCGCCCGGCCGCCCTCCGCATCCTTTCCCTGGACCCGGAAGCCACTCAGCATGGTGGCGGTCTGGGGGGTGAGACCTATGTGGGCGCAGACCGGTATCCCGGCCCTCACCACCGCCTTTACAACACCCGCCATCTCCGATCCCCCCTCCAGCTTCACCGCATCGCAGCCCGCCTCCTTGATGAAGCGGCCTGCGTTTTCCACGGCCTTCTCCTCACTCACCTGATAGGACATGAAGGGGAGGTCCCCGATGATAAAGGCCCTCTTGGTGCCCCGCTTGACCGCCTTGCAGTGGTGGATCATCTCGTCCACCGTCACGGGCACTGTGGAGTCATATCCCAGGACCACCATGGCAAGGGAGTCTCCCACCAGTATGGTGTCGATCCCCGCCTGGTCCACCAGGTACGCCCCCGGGTAGTCATAGGCGGTCATCATGGTGATCTTGCGGCCTTCGGCCTTCTTCCGATTCAGCTCGGCTATGGTCACCTTGCTCTTTTCCATTTGACTGCTCCTCTCCGGTTGGTTGAACCGCGGCCGCCGCCCTCCCCAACAAAAAAAGGCCCTTCGGGCCACCGAAGGACCTGGCAACAAGGCTCACGACTGAAAACGGCGGGTTCCCCGGAGGAAGCCAGGCGCATCAGCCGTCCCGGTCACACCGGATGGGAGATCCAGGCGGCACCGCCAAAAGCGATTCCTTATTCCGCTCCGTTCGGCCCCGGGCTTCGTGTCCCCCCTCGGGAGATCACACGCCCTCCGGGCCGATGTTTGTTAAACATATCACAAGCAGCACCCCTGTCAACCACTCGCCTCCAGCGACCCGGGCAGCCCCTCCACGAATTCCCTGATCTCATCCCTCACCCGCCGGTAATGAATCATGGCCTCCTCTTCACTCCCCGCGCCCAAGGCCAAGACCGGCGGGTCCTCGAACCCCTTGTGCACGACCCTCGCCTCCCCGGGGAACAGGGGACAGCTCTCCCTGGCGTTGTCGCAGACCGTGACCACGTAATCGAACTCCCGTCCCATGAGCTCGTCCACGTTCTTGGACCTGTGCCCGGAGATATCCACACCAGCCTCGGCCATGGCGGCCACGGCCCTCGGGTCCAGCCCCTGAGCCGCAACCCCGGCCGAGTAAGCCTCCACCTCGCCGCCCTTCAGATGATTCGCCCACCCCTCGGCCATCTGGCTCCTGCACGAGTTCCCGGTACAAAGAAACAGAATCCTCGTCCTCATCATCCACCTCCCACAATCCGACCTTGAATCCCACCATACCAGACCCGGCCCACCCGTGCCAGGCCACCTTTTCTCTTGACGACCCGCCCCGCCATGTTTAAAAATAGCTATTTACCATCCTCAGTTCCCCGGTAGCTCAGCAGGTAGAGCGGGTGGCTGTTAACCACTTAGTCGGCGGTTCGAGTCCGTCCCGGGGAGCCAGCCTCTTACCGGCTCCTTCCTTTGCGAACGGGCCAGTCTTTTCTGTTATGTCTTACTGGGTCTACATCCTTCAGAGCGAATCAAGCGGCCGATACTACTGCGGCTCCTCTTCCGATGTCCAGAGACGCCTTCGTCAGCACAACGACCCCAATTATCAGCTCTCAAAAACGACCAAACGCTTTCCAGGGCCTTGGAGCCTGGTCTGGACCCGGGAGTGCTCCACACGAAGCGATGCCATGAGTCTGGAAAAACGCATCAAGAAACGAGGGATCGGGCGATTCCTTGCGGAGGATCAGCTGGTACGGCCTCCTTTCTGCTGAGCGATCTTTTGTCCGGCCTGGCCAGGCAAGAGAAAAACGGCCAGTTGTCTTTTGCCTGCCCCCTCTGCGGCGGTTTTGACATTTCGATCAATGCCGCTCACAATCTTGCCAGATGTTTTGCCTGCCGGCAGAATTTTAACCCCATCGAACTGGTCATGCACCGGCTGAAGCTCGGTTTTGTCGATAGTGTCAACTGGCTTAAAACGCACCTGCCGGTGACGCCGGCCGGTCAAAACCCTTCTGCTCCCAAGGCCGACACTGCACACCCTGCTGCCATTGGCGACATCCTATCCAACATAATGCCGTTGCGCCCGGAAGACAAATCCGATGCGCAATGCCTGGAATCAATCGTTCGCCGCATCTCACGCCTCGAACACCACCTCAGACATCTTTATCGCGTTCTTACCGAGCTTCAATCTTCCCGTCAGCCGTAACTACAAAAGGCTTGCCCTACTCATGCTTACACCGCGGGCGCAGGCGGGCGGGGTCTTTTTTTAAATGCTGGCAGGGCGGGCTCTATGCCGGCACAAGAGATAGCTTGAGCTAAACCGTTACCATTCTATCTTGATCTTCAAAACCAGCAACTTCCGCATGGGTCCGGAAAATTGCGCAGGCGGGTTCATTTTTAACCGGAGATAGCAGACAAGTACAAGGACCTGGCCTTGGAAGGGCGTCTTCGGGGATACGATTTCGGGGGGATGACCATGGCGGTCCGCGACGGCCGGGAGATCAGGAAGCGGACCAAGGAGTATATGACCAGCCTCATCTCGGGTGCTTTGCAGCGCCGGCAGGTCGTGTTCCTTGTCAACGATCTCGAAATCGAGGATCAGTTCACCACGCACACCTACACGCTGCACGACGGCCGGGTGGTCTACTCGAAGGGCAACGACCACATCATCGACGCCGTCCGCTGCGCAATGCTGGCTCGGGAACAGGCCAATCTCGATCTCGTGGGCGAGGAGACCGTCTCCCTGTCGCCCCTGGTCACGGAGCCGGTGTTCATCTGATCTTCAGAATTCCCCTTGCTTATTCGCCGGCAATCAGACATACTGTTACCATTTAAAAACAAGTGGAGACGTTTTGTCTGGAGTCTTAAATGAAAGGACGACCTGAAGAAATCTTCCGCAAGCACGGTGGCCAGCTTCGAATGAGTGAGGCTATCGAGCAAGGCATCACCCGCTACATGCTCTATTCGCTCAGAGATAGGGGCGTCATCGAGCAGGTGAGCAGAGGTATCTATCGACTGGTGGACGTGCCTCCGATCAGCAATCCCGATCTGGTGACGGTCAGCCTTCGCTTCCCAAACGCCATCATCTGTCTTGTCTCCGCACTGGCCTATCATGACATAACGACCCAGATTCCGCATGTTGTTTTCGTGGCGGTGTCAAGAGGCTCACGGATGCCTTCGCTCGACCATCCTCCCATCCAGGCCCACAGATTCTCGAATGAAGCATACAAGTCCGGCATCGAAGAGCATCCGATTGATGGAGTGCCCGTTAAGGTCTACAGCCCCGAGAAAACCCTGGCCGACTGCTTCAAATTCCGCAACAAAATCGGAATGGACGTGGTCCTGGAAGCACTGAAACTCTATAAGACACGAAAGAAGTTCAACCTCGGCGAACTGCTCAGATACGCCAAGATCTGCCGGGTCGAAAAGGTGATGCGACCGTATCTGGAGGCGACGGTATGACGCCTCCCAAGAACCTACCCGCCTCCGTCCGGCAACGTCTCCTCAATCGTGCCAAAAGTGACCGACGGCCATTCAACGAGTTGCTTCAGTACTATGCCATGGAGCGATTCCTCTACCGGCTATCCCAATCGGTATACGTCGACCGATTCATTCTCAAAGGGGCTCTGATGTTGAGAGTTTGGCGCTCTCCGGAACTTCGTCCGACCATGGACATTGATATGCTTGGAATAACGAGCAACCAGGCTGATATAGTCGCACAAGTCCAAGACATATTGACTGTGGATGTGGAAACGGACGGGCTCGCCTTCGATCCTGCTTCCATACAGGCCGAACGGATCACCGAAGATGCGGATTACGAAGGGATCAGGATTCGGTTCCTGGGTGCTTTGGGCTCAGCGAGAATCAATATGCAGATTGACATCGGCTTTGGTGACATCGTTTATCCGGAGCCGGAAAAATCGGACCTTCCGACCATGCTGAATTCCCCGGCACCAAGGTTGCTTTGCTACAGTCGCGAAAGCTCTATAGCCGAAAAGTTCGAAGCGATGGTTAAGTTGGGCATGCTGAACAGCCGGATGAAGGATTTCTATGACATTTGGCTGTTGTCCCGACAGTTCGATTTTGACGGTCCAAGACTGACCGAGGCCATTCGCCTGACTTTTGAACGGCGCGGCACGGAGCTACCCGCTGAAATAGATGCATTCACTGAGCCTTTCATCGAGGCCAAACAAACCCAATGGGCGGCGTTCAGGAAAAGGCTTGGGCAGGAACACGTTCCGATTTCATTCAAAGAAATCGCGGCTTCGGTGGACAGCTTTCTATCACCCATTGTCGCAGTCTTTTCTTCCGGCAAACAAAGTCCCACAAACTGGACAGCACCTGGCCCATGGGCCTGAACCAGTGGACTTCCATCAAAAAACACATTCCAACCGGTAATCCTCCAACAGGCAGCCACACGACTTTAACCGGCATTGTGACAATCCGGCCAACTTGACGGACTTGCGCGAAACCCAGCAGTTCCCCGACGACAACCCCGGTGTGGGTGAAGGACTGGACCTGCCCGTCGACCAGGTGCTCCACCTCAAGTGGGACGCACCTTCGTTTTCGCCGCGATGCTGGAGCAGGTCCGCGACATGGTCAACAAGATGGACCTCAAGAGCGGTCTCGTCGTTCCGTTCTATGTCACGGTCGAAACGCACGGCACCGACGGCCAGGTCCTCAACGTCGAGGACAAGGTCAAGGAGGTGAAAGAGGACATCGTGGTGGCGCTGGGTCTCTCCCGTTCCCTGGTCACCGGCGACGGACCGAATTTCGCCACCGCTTCGGTCAGCCTCCAGAAGATGCTGGTGATGATCCGGGAAATAAAGCAGGCGGCCCGTGCCATCCTGGACTGGCTCTTCAACGACTGGCTCGAACTGAACGGCTGGAGCGACAAGACCATCCAATTCCTGTTCAACGACCTCGACCCCACCGACGCGGTCGATTTCAAGCGCCTGCTCATCGAGCTGTACGACCGCAAGCTCATCAGTCGATCCAGTCTCCAGCTCAAAATGGACCTCGATCCCGACATCGAATCGGCCAACCGCGAAACCGAGAAGCGCTCGGTCGACCTGCTGGATGAAAAGCAGGTCAAGCCCATCGCGGATATGGTCATGGCCGGGATCATGGGTGTCGAGACCGCCCAGGAGATACTCGGTCTCGACCCGGCGAAGAACCCCGTCGGAAGCCGGACGGAGGCTTCCTGGGGCGGACCCTTCGCCCGGGGCGACATTGGAGATGCCGTCTGCGATGACTGCGCGCATTTCGATGACGAGCGCAACCATTGTCGAGTCCAGCGAAACGAAACCACCTTCGACGCCCCGGCGTGCAGCTTCTTCGACGCCAAGACCGTTCCTTCGGAAACCCCATCCGAACAGAAGGGAGCGGTGTCCCGGAAGACCACGGCCTGCCGGGAGTGCGGGGAATGATCGGTGCGCTCGCGGCCAAGAAACCGGTCTCCCAGGCCGAGGCCATACGACGGGCCACGGAACAAAGCCTCCGGGCGAGAAACCTGTACACTGAGCAGACTGTCGCCGCACTGACCGCCATGCTCTCCGACGCCGAAGACCAGGTGCGTCACGCCATCCTCCGGTACAAGAGCCTCGGTTCGCTTCCCGACAATAAGCTGGCCGCCCTGGAAGGGCTCAAGAAGCTCCAGGCGGATATCCGCGAGGCATCAACAATCTCGCCACCCGCGTCTTCACCATCGTCGACACCGACGCCCTCGATTTCATGACCAACTACAACCTGGTGCTCGCCGGAGACGTCCACCGCGAATTGGCCGACGGCATCAAGCGGACCGTGATGAACGGCATCGCCACCGGAAAAGGCGTCGAGTACATCGCCCGTAATCTCGGTCGCGTCGTGAAGGACCCCGAATCGTTCCGGCACGCGGGCTCGAAGGTGTTCAGCAAGGCCCAGTACCGAATGGAGGTGATCGCACGCACCGAGGTGCTGCGGGCCCATAACCAGGGGCGGATCAAGTTCCACGACCGGGTCGGCGTCCGCAAGCTCGAATGGATGACCATGGAGGATGAGCGGGTTTGCCCGATCTGCGGGCCGCTGGACGGAAAGGTCTACGATACGGCCCGTTTGGGGGGAATTATAGACGTGGCAACACGGTTGGGACTGTGACAAGCTATGACATTGCGCTGTGACATGAACGATGATTGGGCACGATGGAAACTATTCTTGACACCACTTCCGCCTCATCGGGAGCGGCCTGGTCTTTAATAACCCGTTGATATTGAAGGTTTTCGGTTAACTGCGGGAGAAGGAGAACGGTTATGAAGAGGGTTGCACTCGGGGAGCCAGAAAAATCAGCGGCTTAGAGAAAGCGCTCTCTAAGACGTTTTTTTGTACCCAACAGTATACCCAACAAAGCCGAACCGTGCTGCCCAAGAAGCTCCCGAGTGGGGTGTGGGAGATGCTGGACTTTGCCAAGCTCTGGGCGAGGTGCCACGCAGCGCCCTGTGTGTCCCTGGAATAGGCGAGAGCCGGGGAGATAAGGGGCGGGAGGGAATTCAACGGACTGGTGCGTACCTAGCATGGTATTTTCATAGCCTTTTCGTCCGCAGCGGGTCTAAACCTGCCTTGAGAAGCCTTGCAGCCGGCATCTGAGCCGGAATTCCGCCGCGTAGTCATGCTGTGATGGTCCGCTCGGCCTCCGCGAGGCTCACTCAGCTCGTGTCCATCCATAAATCCGGATTTTTGGACTCCGGCCGGGCGGAAAAC
>CAZYJR010000033.1:0-45845 GCA_964647905.1 uncultured Desulfobacterales bacterium
ATTGCCGGGCCGAAACGCGGCGGATGCCTCAAAAAGCCCTCGGCGAATAAACTAGATTATATGAAACGGGCTACTCCCCGGGTGTGATATAATACCCGTAGAGGAAACCTCAAGATAGAGGAGGAGTAGCCCATGAAGAAGGTAGCGTATGTTGGTATCGACTACCACCAGAATTCGCTTTCGATGGCTGGTGTGCTCGAAGGGCAGAAAGATGTTCATGAGACGATCCGGTTGGTGAACGAGGATAAGGCGATAAGGAAGTTTTTGAAGAGGTATTCCCAGAAATTTGAGATTCGAGCGTGCTACGAGGCCTCGAGCTGCGGCTACGTCTTTCAGAGGAAGATGAAAGCTTGGGGATATCATTGCGATGTAATTGCCCCCTCGCTAATTCCGAAGAAAGCGGGAAACCGACGAAAGAATGACTTTCGGGACGCAATCGACCTGGCGATAAACCATGCTGGCGAGCGGCTCAGCATCGTGCATCCGCCCACGGAAGAAGAGGAAGGTGTCCGGACCCTGGTGCGTTGCCGGATGGCCTTCAAGGATCATGCGAAACGGGTGAAGTTGCAAATCAACTCTCTTTTGCTGGGGCAAGGGGTGAAGTACGCTCGTGGTGGCAAATGGACAATGAAGCATCGTAAATGGCTGTCTGCTCAACAACTACCGAATGAACAGCTGCAGCACGTCTTGGAGGCGCACATTCAGCACCTGAATTACTTGGAAGAACAGGTAGAGGATTTTGATGAACAGATCAAAGAGGTTGCCTGTTCAGAGATTTATGAGCCCAGTGTAAAACAGCTTCGAGCATTCAGGGGCATTGGTACCTTGGCTGCGATGCTCCTGATTACGGAAATTACGGATTTTCGACGGTTTCCAAGTCCGACCGGCTTGATGGCATACCTTGGACTCATTCCTTCCGAGGACAGTTCGGGAGATACTAGATGTCGCACACAACTGATCGAGGCTGCTCAGCACTACGTACGGTCACCGAAAATCACGAAAAATATGGAACTGAACGTGCTTCAGGTCAATAGCCAAACAGCAAGTGCAGCAATCAAGTGCATGGAGCGCCTTCACAAGAGGTTCTGTGCTCTCACAATGCGAGGAAAACTTCGTCCGGTTGCGATCACGGCGATCGCTAGGGAGCTGGTCGGATTCCTCTGGGCTGTCATGCAACCACAGGTGGCAATGGCCTCCGAGTAACGAACAATATTCGAGATTACAGTAAGGTATAACATACAAGGAGAGCGTATTCACTTTTCTGCAATGATGCCCGGGGCACGCCAGGAGACACTCGGGGACACTATGCTGACAAGCCCTGCTTGACTCACGCTCACTAGATCGAGTGTACTCCGGACGGATCCAAAATAATGATGGTAACCAACCCACGAATAGCAGTTTGAATCAGCGTTAACGCCCCTGGCTCATTTGCAGATAGCAGCATTTTCATGGCAACTAAATGATAAGGTTGTTGCTTTTGGGGCTTGCCTCCGACGAGCTCCATAAGGGCCCATTCTCGGCAAGCCCCAAAAGCAACGACTACCTTGATGGAGGTTTATGAAATTTTTTACTTGACACGGCCCGTTTCATAGCAGTGCCCATCCACAAATGAGTTCTCGGCGCTAGCGAGTTTCCAGGGCAGAAATGAGCAATTTCTTCCAAGGTCAAGGAGATCACGGGGTTGGGAGGAGGCGTACTGGAGTACGTCGCACGACCAACCCCGCAGATCGACGCCGAGATTGGGAGAAAGGGCCATTTCTGGACGGAAACAAACTATCGAGCCATCACCCGGGAGAGCATGCCCCCAACCCTGCGGAGGCTCTCCAGGCTGTCGGCCGGCAGGAGGTGGTCCACATAGGGAAGCGCCGCTCTCATCCCCTTGCATACGGGCTGGAAATCCGGATCCCCGGCCAGGGGATTCAACCATATGATCCGGTGGGCCTTGCGGCTGAGAGCGGCCATTTCCCGGCGCAGCATGTCTTTGGCCCCGAGGTCCCAACCGTCGCTGAGGATAAGGACCACTGTGCGCCGGTTCACCATCCGTCCGGATTCGGCCTGATTGAACTCATGAAGAGAGAACCCGATCCTGGTCCCGCCCGACCACTCGGGGAACTCGCGGGCCATGCGCTCCAGCGCCTTTTCCACCGGGAGGTGTCTGACCAGCCATGTGACCGGGGCCAATGTGGTCGAGAAGACGAATACCTCGGCCCTGGATCCCACCCCTCGAAGGCCCAAGAGAAACGGGATGACGAATCGGGCGTAGCGGTCCATGGACCCGCTCACGTCGGCCAGGATCACGAGCCGCTTGAGACGCCGTTTTCGATCTCGATGGAACAGCTTGAAGGGCCATCCCTCGGTCTTGAGGCTCTCCCGCATGGTCCGAGCGAAGTCCAAGTCCGCCGGACGCCGGCTCCTCTTCCTGCGCCTCGAGGGCTCCGGCTTGAAGAGCTCGGCAATGCGCTTTACCACCAGCTCGGCGGTCTTTAGTTCCTTGGAATCGAGCCGGCCCAGGTCTTTCGTTTCGACCACGGATACGGGGCTGTAAACGCCCCCTTCCCACCGCTCCTTCTCCCGGTCTCCCTCCCCCTCCTCACGAACAGTCCGGTGGGCCTCCCGTGTCTGCTCCCGGTCCGATCCGGATTCCCTGAGTTTCTCGGGAGGCTCCTGCCCCCTGGAGGGGCCTTGATCCTCTTCCCGCCCGGCCCTATCCCAGAACTCCCCGAAGAGCGCCGGGAACTGCCCCCACTCCATATCGTTGGCGGTCAGGTTCGCCCTGAGCACGGTGAAAAAGTCGGACCGGTTCTCCAGATCGATCTCTCTCAGGGAGATCAAGGAGTCCTGTATCCCGGTGGGGAAGACCCTGAACCCTCTTCTCCTGAGAAAGTCCCCGAAAGCCGTCACCTCGGCGGCCAGACCCTGAGTGGGCGAATGCGCGCCTAGCCCGCTCTCTCTTGCAATTACCGTGGACATGGATTCGCTTCCAGGCTCTCTTCCTTGAACCTGCGGATGTCTTCCTGGTACTTGAGGAGGCAGCCAAGGGTGTCGTTGACCACGGCCTCGTCCAGGTGGTTCACATGCATGGCCATGAGGGCTCGGGCCCAGTCCAGGGTCTCTGCGACGCCCGGTCTCTTGAGTAAGTCCAGGGTTCGTATGCGCTGCATGAAGCCCGTGATCTGTTCGGCAAAACCGCTCTCGATCCCCGGCACCTTGGTGGTAACGATCCGGTACTCCTTTTCGAATGAAGGATATTCGATCCAATGATACAGGCAGCGCCTCTTCAAGGCGTCGTGTACATCCCGGGTCCTGTTGGAGGTGACCACCACCATGGGACGCTCCTTCGCCCGCATGGTTCCGATCTCTGGGATGGTGATCTGGAAGTCGGCCAGCACCTCCAGGAGAAATGCCTCGAACTCCTCGTCCGCACGATCGATCTCATCGATCAACAGGACCGGGAGATGGCCGTCCGAGCGCAGGATGGCCTCGAGCAGGGGCCTTCGAATCAGGAATTTTGAGCTGTAGAGCGTCTTTTCCAGCTCCTCGGTGTCTATCTCATCCCTCTCCTTCATCCTTATATGGAGCAGCTGCTTGGGATAGTTCCACTCATAGAGCGAGGTGGAGGCGTCCAGCCCTTCATAGCACTGGAGTCGAATAAGGTCCGTCTCGAAGAGGCGCGCCAAGACGACTGCCACCTCGGTCTTCCCGACACCGGGCTCCCCTTCCAGGAAGATGGGCTTCTGGAGGCGCTGGGCCAGGAATACGACCGTCGCCAGCGAACGGTCCGCAATGTATCCGGCCGCCTCCAACTCCTCCATTGCTTGTTCAATACTCTCGAAATCCGGTTTCAGCATCCCTGTCGCTTCAAAGGCGGCCGGATTGATCCGGCCGCCTCATCAAGGAAAAAAGGGGCTTCATACCCCGATGTCTTCCATCGCATCACGGAGACAGTATCTATGATTACGGCGCCATTTTCAACTCCTCCATGAATTCCTTCAGGAATCGGTCCTCATCCTCCCAGTGGGAGCCGAAGCGCTGACTAAAGAATCCCTCCACCGCAAGAATTACTTTGTCCTTCAGCACACTGTCCGACGTCATGGCTTCATGCCTTTCGCTCACTGCAATCCCGCACGAGCCCTCCCTCCTAAAGCCCCAGATAAGCCTTGCGGATCTCTTCGTCCTGCAGGAGCTCACGGCCCGGCCCTTCGCGGGCGATCCTTCCCGTTTCCAGCACGTACGCCCTCTTTGCGAGCTCCAGGGCGTGTTGGGCGTTCTGCTCCACCAACAGGATGGAAATACCTTCCCCCTGAATCTCCGCGATGGTCCGGAAGACCTCGTCCACAAGCAGGGGTGCGAGCCCCTGGCTTGGCTCATCCAGCATCAGGAGCTTCGGCTTGGACATGAGCGCCCGTCCTATGGCGACCATCTGCTGCTCTCCTCCTGACAGGGTATGGGCCTTTTGCCGGCATCTTCGCTCGAGCACGGGAAACAGCCGGTATACCCACAGGAGGCTCCGGTCGCGATCCTTGCGCGCGTGGCGCGTATAGGCGCCCAACTCCAGATTTTCCATTACCGACATGTGAGGAAAGAGGTGCCGTTGCTCGGGGACCATGCACAAACCCCTGGCGACCACCTCCTCCGGCCCCAGCTTCAGGATGGACTCGCCCTGAAACCGGACATCCCCCCGGGAAAGCCGGATCAAGCCTTGGGCCGCTCGAATGGCAGAAGTCTTTCCCGCGCCGTTGGACCCGAGCAGGGTCACCACCTCCCCCTCCCGGACCTCGAAGGATATGCCCGAGAGCGCTCGAACAAGGCCGTAGGAGACATGGACGTCTGAAAGCTCTAGCATGAAAGTCTTCTCCCCGCTGGGGCCGCCTCCAGGGCGATGGAGATCGTTCTCCCGTCCATCAAGCGGATTCGCTCATCCGGAACCTCCCCAAATAGGCCTCGACCACGCCGGGGTTCCGGACCACTTCTCGAGGAGTGCCCTCGGCTATCCGGACTCCGTAGTTGAGCACCATCACCCTGTCGCAAAGCTCCATCACGGCCCTGAGGACGTGCTCGATCATGAGGACGGTGACCCCGGCTTCCCGGATTCGCCGGATGGTCTTCATTGTCTGGAGCATCTCGGTGGGAGTGAGACCGGAGATGACCTCGTCCAACAGAAGTATCTCGGGGGAAGTCCCCAGGGCCCTTGCGATCTCCAGATGCTTCTTCTCGACCAGGGTGAGGGCCTCCGCCTGCCTCTCATGTTTTCCCTCCAGACCCACGAAGTCCAGGAGCTCCCTGGCCGTCCTTACTCCCTCGGGGCTTGTGGGCGGCGAAGACCTCCCGAAGTAGAGGCCGATGAGCACATTCTCCAGGGCCGTCAGGGAATTGAAGGGGCAGACCTGCTGGTAGGTGCGGGCAATGCCCATCTTGCAGACGGTTGCAACCCCCAAACCGGTTACATCGCGCCCCTTGAAATGGACCGAGCCTCGGCTGGGCGCAATGGCCCCTGAAATGATGTTGAAAAGGGTGGTCTTGCCCGCCCCGTTCGGACCTATGACTCCGAGGATCTCTCCATGGCGGACCGACAGGTTTACGTCTCTCAGAGCTTCGAGTCCGCCGAACTGCTTGTAGATCTTCCTGCATTCAAGCGGGTGCATCATGGTCCTTCCGCGCGGCCGGGGAGGGCTCGGCGAGATAGGTGATCTCTTCTCCCAGCCCCAGCCTCTCCATAAGAGGCCGAATCCAGCGGGTGCGGACGAGTCCGCCCGGCATGAACAAGCCCAGCAGGACCAGCACGGTCCCGTACATGGTCAGATGGAAATAAGGGACCTCGGTCCAGATCATCTCTTGCACAAAGGTAATGAAGACCGCGCCGATAAAGGGCCCCACCATGATCCCCGTCCCGCCGAGAAGAGCCATCACTATGGGAGCGAGGGCTATCTCCAACCCGAATACCGACGGAGGGCTGATGTAACCGATGTACCAGACATACACCCCCCCGATCAAGCCGGCCGGGACAGAGCTGATGATCAAGGCCAGCCACTTGTAAAACGAGGTAGGCACCCCGAAGGCACGTGCCACCTCCTCGTGCTCCCGGATGCTGAAGAGGGCCAGCCCGAAACGGGAGCGGGCCACCCGGTAGCTTATGAACATGGTACCGATGGTTACGGCCAAGGCCAGGTAGTAGGAGGAGAGAGTATGATCCCCGGGCGGCGTGGAGATCCCGCCCGATCCGCCGGTCAGATCTCTCAAGTTATTGGTGACCACCTCCACCAGGCTGATCAATCCGAAAGTGGCCAGTGCGAAGTAGGCCCCCCGCAGGCGAAAGAGCGGATAACCCACGGCCGCGGCGAATAAAGCGGCTGCCGCGGCCGCCAATATCAGCGCCGGGGCCAGGTTCAGGCCCTGGTTGAGCGAGATGGCGGTGGCATACGCCCCCAACCCGAATGAAGTGGAATGTCCCAGGTTCATGTACCCGAGGTAGCCGCCCACGATGTCGTAGCTGAGGGCCAGGGTCAGCGAAACAGACAGGAAAAAGATCCAAATCATGGCATATTGATGGCCGATCAGAGGCAAGAGCAACAAGACCAAAAGCGCCGCTGCCGACACGCCCGCCAGGATCTTTTTGAGTGGAGCGCTGCTCATTCCTTTTTCCCGAACAGGCCCTCCGGCCTCAAGACCAGGATGACCAGGAGCAGAATAAAGGCGATTGTGGGAGACCATTCGCTGCCGAAATAAAAGGCCGTCAGGGACTCGCCGACTCCCAGGATCAACCCTCCCAAAACCGATCCGACCAGGCTTCCCAGTCCTCCGAGTACGACTATGCACATGTACTTGACGGACAAAGGGATGCCGATCACCGGGGTGACCGTGAAAAGGGTTACGTAGAAGACCCCTGCCGAGGCGGCCAGCGCCACCCCCAGCCCGAAGGTGAGGGCGGACGTCCAAACGATGGGGATCCCTACCACTTTGGCCCCTTCCCTGGACTGCGTTATTCCGCGGATGCTCTTTCCGGTATAGGTCCGGTGAAGATAGATCTGGAGGGCCGAGGCCAGAATCATGATGAATAAGAGGATCAGGAGCCGCGTTGAGGATACGACCAGCCCGGCCCACTCGAAGGACGGGAGGGAGTAAGCGATTCCGGTGACCGGACGATCCCAGAAGTAGGCGGTGAGATCCTCGACTATCAGAGAGGCGCCCAGAGTGATCAGGATGGAGGCCACCAGCAGTTGATTGGGCGGTTTCTCGCTGATGGGACGGAGCAGAAGGAAATAGAAGCCGATCCCCACGACTATGAAGACCGGGATGACCGCCAGGGCGGAGACGAAGGGATTGATGCCGAACCCCACGAACAGCCCGTAGCTCAATAGTGAACCCAGCATCAGGAATTCCCCGTGCGCCAGGTTCAGCACCCGCAGCACTCCGAAGGTAATGGAAAGCCCGAAGGCGGCCAGCCCGTAAATACCTCCCAGCAGTATCCCGCCGACCAGAAGCTGGTAGAACTCTGAAGTCACCGCCTACTCCTTTTCGGCTATTTCCAGGGCTCCCTCGGATAGATGTGCTCACCGGTGGCCACATCAGGCGGGTAGATTATCTTGTACTCACCCCCCTGGATCTGGGACGGATAGGTGTTGATGGAGCCGTAGCCTGTCTCATGAAAATAGGCCTTCCCCAAGACCGTTTGGACTTCCAGCCCCTTGAGCGTCTTCATCAAAGTCCCCTTATCCAGGGTGCCGGCCTCTTCCAAGGCCGCCTGGACAATCTCGAACGCGGCTACATAAGCCGGGGCCCAAGGGTACATGGGCTCGCTGATATTCGCCTTATTCAACACACCGGTGATCAACTCGGTGTCTCCGAGCTCCATCCCTTCAACCCAGTAGGACTGTCCTACCACGTGCTCGGCGGTATCACCCAGGGGATCCTTGAACACGCCGCTGTGATGGATGCAATGGTACTCCCTGGGATTGAGCTTCATCTCCCTTGCCTGCTTCATGAAGTTGACGGCAAAGGGGATATTGGAGGAGACATAGACTATATCCGCATCAGCCTCCTTCAACTTGGTCAGGACCGGGGTGAAATCCCTGGTGTCCGCCGGCAGGATGTCCTCGGTTAGAACCTCGAGGCCGCCCTCTTGAGCCAGCTTCTTGGAGCCCTCGAACACGCCCAGGGGGTGAATCGTGTCCTCCACCACAAAGCTGACGCTCCCGGCCTTTCCTTCCTCCTCGATCATCTCCCAGTAGCGGTAAGTGTACCTGGGTCCTATATCGATGACAGCTACTATCCACTGGTAGCCCCTGGTGTAGATCTTGGGGGAGTTGGCGCAAATGGCGATGAAGGGCACCTTGCGGTTTTCAGCGGCGGTGCTGGCCGCGAAGGTCAGGGGGCTGCTGTAAGGCCCCAGCAGGAGATCCACCTTGTCCACGGTAACCAGGCGTTCATAGTACTTGCGGGCGGTCGCCTGATCGCTCTTGTCATCGTATACGGTGAACTCGACAGGGACCTTTCGGCCGTATTCCTTCAGCATTATGCCGCCTTCGGCATTGACTGTCTCCGCCCACGCATTCATGAGCCTTTCGAACGGGCCGACCTCTGATGAAAAATGCCCGCTCTTGGAAACGGTGGCACCGATGTGGATCTTCTCCGGGCCGGCGGACAAAGCCTGCCCGGTCCAGGAAAGCACCGCCGCCATACAGATTCCGAGAACCATAATCCTGCGTTTCATGACTCCCTCCTTTGGGTTGATTAGGGTGGATGGAAGCTTCCCGCGGAGAGCCCGGGGGAAGAACGCCTAAGATCGGTCAGTCCTCACGAATCAGCCGTTTGGCCTTCAGCTCGAAACGGGGCAACTCGCCCGCGGCCACTATCTCGACCTCGGGCGTGACCGTGATACGGTACTTGAAGGTCTCGATAAACTTCTCAACGGTTCGTCTCATGACATCCCCGGAGATCCGGTCGGACGCCGGCTCCACCCGTATCCTGAGCCGCCTCCCGGATCCCATTTTCGGGACCACGATTTGATATTCGTTGGAGAAGGCCTCCTCTTGCCTGATGAGATTTTCGATGGCCGATGGAAAGATATTGACCCCGGCGAATTGAAACATATCGTCCGATCGGCCCAGGATACCCCCGTCCAGCCTCAGGAAGGTCCTGCCGCAATCGCAGGGGTCCGTATTGAAACGGACGAGATCCTTCATGCGGTACCGGAGCAGGGGGATGCTCTCAGTACACAGATTGGACAAAACCAGCTCCCCCACCTGCCCCGGGGGCACGGGCTCGAGGGTCTCCGGATCAAGGCATTCCGGGTAGAACATGCTCTCTATCACATGGGTTCCCTTCTGCGCCACGCACTCGAAGCCGAAATTGGAGATCTCCGTTGAGCCGATGTCATCATAGCACTTCGCCCCCCAAAGCGCCTCAATGGAGGCCTTGGTCGATGGGATGTTCGCCCCTGGTTCACCGGCCGCCACCACCACCCTCACTTTGGATTCGGCCAGCGGGACACCCAGCTTCTTGGCGGTATCCCCCAAGTAGAGCAGATAGGTGGGGGTGCCGCAGACCGCCGTGGCACCCCACTCGAAGACGTTTCGAATCCTGTCCTGGGAGGACTGCCCCCCGCCGGGCACTATCATGACGCCCGCCTGTTCGAGGGCGGCCTGGAAACCCCACCATGCGATATACAAACTGTACCCGAAAGGGACGAACAGGACGTCGTCCTTCCTGATCCCGTATCCGTGCATGAAATGCATGAACTGCTCATAGAAATGAACGGTCCAGTCCTGTTTATTCAGTATGGCCCTCACCGGGATGCCGGTCGTCCCGGTGGTTTGAAAGACGCGCACCCCCTCTTCCGGCGGTATGCAAGGGAAATCCCCCCACGGCGGGTGCCGGGCCTGGCTCTCCCTGAGCTCCTCCTTCACGGTGAAAGGGACCCTGCGTATATCCTCCAGGCTGCGTATGTCAGAGGGCTTGATCCCGGCCTCATCATATTTTCGTTTATAGAAAGGGCTTTTGTCATAGACATACTGCATCTTATCCTTAAATTTCTGAAGCTGTATCTTCTCTAATTCCCGTCTTGGGAGGGTTTCCGTCTCCTTTCTCCAGTAGCTCACGTTTTCCATCCTGTCACTCCTTGTCCCGGAAGCATCCAATTCCTCATTGAACCCGGCGGCCCGGGACCGGGTCCCTAGAGTCGGCCCATAGCCTTCAATATCTTTTCCGGACTGAAAGGCGTCTCGTGAAGCCGCACCCCGACGGCGTTGTAAATGGCATTGGCTATCGCCGCCAAGATGGCCGAGACGTATCCCTCTCCCACCTCCTTGGTCCGGTAGGGCTTTCCCACCTCGTAGGCCTCGGTGATTACGTCTATGTGCTCGGAGACGGCCATGTTGTGGATCAGGGGCATGCGGTAGTCGAGCCAGCTCGGGTTGAGGGTGTATCCCCCCTCCACCATGATCTCTTCCAGGAATGCATGTCCCAAGGCCATGGAGACCTGGCCGTCGATCTGTCCCTCGACCAGCAGGGGATTTATGGGAAACCCGCAGTCATGGGCGGTCACCGCCCTCAGGAGCTTCACCAGGCCGGTCTCCGTGTCCACCTCGACTTCGGCCACCTGGACGTCGAAGGCGTAATTCTCGCTCCACCGTCCCTTGGTCGTGGCAAGACTGGGGTGATGGGGCTCGTCCCGCATGGTTCGCCAGTGGCCTTCGCCGATGATCGGGTCCCCGCGTCTCTTCCTCATGCTCGCGCTCACCAAGTCTTGATATGTGAGCCCCCTGTCCGGCGATCCCACCACGTAAATCCTCTTTTCCCCCAGCACCAGGTCCCCCGGATCGGCCTCCAACTCCTCGGCCGCGAGCTCCATGAGCTTCCTGCGGACCTCTGTTGCCGCCGATCTTGTCGCGTTTCCGCAGACATATGCATTCCCGCTGATCCATGAACCGATGTCCACGGGAGTGGTCTCGGTGTCCGCGGCGATCACCTGGATCTCCTCGACCGGGATCTTGAGCTCCTCGGCCACTATCTGGGAATGGATCGTCTCCGCGCCCTGGCCTATGTCCAAGGCCCCGGTCAAGAGGATTGCCGAGCCGTCGTCGTTCATTTTCACAATAACCGAAGAGCTGTTCGGGTAGATCAGAGAGCCGCCGAAGTAGCTGCTCACCCCCATACCGATGCCCCTGCGGAGCCTTCCGCCTTCGTTCCTTTTCCGCGCCTCCTCGTACCGTTTCAGGAAATCCGTGTGCTCGGCCGCCTTGGTAATACAATCCGACAGCCCGCAGTTGTGCACATTGTCCCCGTTCGGAAGGTACTCCCCTGAGCGGCGCGCGTTCTTCAGCCTCACCTCGACCGGGTCCAGTCCGAGCTCTTCGGCCATCAGGTCCATCTGGGAGTCCACTGCGAATCTCAACTGGGGGGCGCCGTGGCCCCTTTGGGGGGCTCGAACCGGGTTGTTGGTGTATACGGCGTACCCCTCGTAGCTGAAATTGGGGATGCGATAGGGGAGCATGGTGAATCCCCATGCCAGAAAAATCACCACCACCCCGCTTCCGCGATAGGCCCCGCAGTTGTTTATGGTCCGGACACGCTGGGCCACCAGGGTGCCGTCCTTTTTCATCCCGGTCTTCAACTCCACGATGAGCGGCTGTCCGTGCCGGTACGCGGTGAATACCTCCTCACGCGATGCGACAATCTTTACCGGCTGCGAGGTCTTCATGGACAGGAGTGCCGCGCAGAACTCATGGGAGAAAAGATCTATCTTGCCTCCGAACGCACCCCCCACATAAGTCTTCTGCACCCGGACCGACGAGAAGGGCAGCCCGAGGGTCCTGGCGAGCTTAGCCCGCTTGATGAAGGGGCCTTGCGAAGAAGTCCAGACGTTGAGCTTCCCCCCCGGCTCGTAGCTCGCCACCGCGGCCTGCGGCTCCAGGTACCCGTGGGTCCGGAGGTGGCTCTCGAAACGATCCTCGCGGATCAAATCCGCCTCGGCGAAGCCCGCCTCCAAATCCCCCCAGCCCGACTCGGTCTTCCCGGCGATGTTGTGGTAGAAGGTCTCGATTTTAGGGTGCTTGGGGTGTATCTCGGGTGCATCGCTCCGCATGGCCTCCTCTACGTCGAAGACCGCCGGAAGGGTCTCGTATTCGACCTCTATCCGCTCGAGGGCCTCCTCGGCGGCCTCGTAATCCACGGCCGCCACCGCCGCGACCTCCTCGCCCACGTGGCGGACCTCGCCGGTCGCCAAGGGATATTGGTCCGGAGGATAGCGCGGGGTCTCCACGAATCCGTGCTTGATCCCCAGCGTGTCGGCCGAGGTTATCACCGCCTTCACCCCCGGCACTCTGAGCGCCTTTTCGGTGTCAATCCGCACGATCCTCGCGTGAGGATGGGGGCTGCGGAGGATGCGGCCCACAAGCGTATTGTGCGGGTGGAGGTCGACCGTGTAGACGGCCCGACCCGTCACCTTGTCCGGTCCGTCCTTTCGTGCGACCCTTTTCCCGACATACTCCAACTGCTCCATTTCCTTGTCCCTCACAATCCCGCGACCGTCCTTTCAGTCCTTATCCATGGCGGCTTCAACCGCTTCCACTATCTTGTTGTAGCCCGTGCATCTGCACAGATGCCCCTCGAGCGCTTCCGTGACTTCTTGGCGGGAGGCGCAGGGAATACGCTCCAACAGAGAGCTGGTCGCCAAGACCATCCCGGGCGTGCAGAATCCGCACTGGACGGCCCCCTTCTCCAAGAAGGCCTCCTGAACGGCCGTTGCCCCCTTGCCGCCTCCCAACCCTTCTATTGTCACCAGCTTCTTTCCCTGGCACTCCACCGCGAGCATCAGGCACGAGAGCATGGGCTCGCCGTCCACCAGCACCGTACAGGAGCCGCATTCTCCGGTCCCGCAGCCCTCCTTGGTCCCGGTGAAGCCCAGATGCTCGCGAAGAGCCTCCAACAGGGTCTCTCGAGGCTCCACAGCCAGCTCATAATACTCTCCGTTCACCAAAAGCTCGATCAGCACCTTCCGGCGTCTTCTCTCCATCACTTCCCCCTTCGCCGGCTACCGGTCCCGCGCTCCAGGGCCTTGGACAAGGCCTCCTTGGCTATGGACTTGATGACGGCCCTTAGATATCGAGTTGAGTAGCCGTGATGAGGCACCACTCGGATCTCACCGGCCAGACGCTCGGCGGCCTCGGCCAACAGGCCCTCTTTCAGGACCTCGCCCGCCAGGAGCTCTTCGGTTTCCTTGCCTCTGACCGGTGCGGGCCCCACCGCCCCCACCGCGATTCGGGCCTTCCTACATGCGCATGCGCCCGGTTCTAGCTCCAGTGTCACCGCCACACCCGCCGCTGCGAATTCCAGCGCGCCCCGCATGGTGAATTTCCTGTAAGCCCCGGCGGTCTTCGCGTTTGCGTCCGTTACGGTGACCCGGCTGAGGAGTTCTCCGGGGGCCAAGGATAAAGGCCGGAGGGGATCGTTCCGGTAGAGTTCCTCAAGGGGCAGGGTACGCTCCTTCACTCCGTCATAAACAGTGATATTCGCATCCAGGGACATAAGGGCCGGGGCGGTGTCGGCCATGTAGACCGCCCGGCACCGATTCCCCCTGGGGATGAAGTAGCACCGGTTTCCTCCTCTCTTGAAGCAGGGCTCCACGAACTGGTAGCGGTGGCTCTGATTGTAGTACAGGCAGCGCGAGTCCTGGCAGAGGTTCCCTCCCAGGGTCCCCATCACCCGTATCTCCTTGGATGCCACCGCCCTGGCCGCGTCCGCCAGAACGGGGAGCTCCTGTCCCAGCTCAGGCGATCGGCGTATTGCGTCCAGAGTCATGAGGGCGTCCAGCTCAAGCAGTCCTTCGGGGGTCACATGCGGGGGGCGGGAGGGGATTCCCTTGAGACCGACGAGCACCTCGGGTTCGTCCAGCCCGTATTTCATGCGGGGAAGCAGCTCCGTACCCCCGGCCAGGGGCCTTGCACGCCCCTGATACTCGCTCAAGAGCCGGCCGGCCTCCTCCAAGCTGCCCGCCCGCTTGTAGGAAAACATGGGAAGTTCCATCTCGGGATCTCCATATCGAATGAGGGATGCGGTCGGGCGCAGGTACTGCAACCCCTATACCACATGGAGACGGAACGCAACAGCTTGATATATATGGAAATTATCGTCAGGACTTCATCCACTGCCTCCCAAAGAGAGGCGGTATAGGTGCTTCCCGAAAGGAGGCGTTTCTAGCGGAAGGACCGGGACTCTACGCCGTGTCGTCTCAGCAGTCTTTGCAGAGACGTGCGCCGCATACCCAGGGCTTCGGCCGCACGGGTCACGTTTCCCCGGTGTTGCTTCATGCACTCTCTCAGGTAACGCCTGGTGAAATCCTCCAGGACCAGGTGCTTCATTTCGCGGAAGGACAGGGTCGGTTTTCCGGGAACACTTGCACGGTAGTCGGCCAAGGGATCCTTGGGAAGGAGGTGCGCGAGGGAGATCTCACCCCCTTCGGATAGCACTACGGCCCGCTGGACGGCGTTCTCGAGCTGACGCACATTGCCCGGCCATTCATAGGCCGTCATTCTCTCCACTACCGCCTCGGGGATCCGGGGAACCTTGTCGAGCTCGAGCTGCGCCGCGTACCGCTTCAAAAAATGCCGGGCCAGAACCGGGATCTCCTCCTGTCTTTCCCTGAGCGGAGGGATGGTGAGATTCACCACGTTCAATCGATAGAAGAGGTCCTCCCGAAAGGCCCCTGCAGCCACCTGCCGCTCCAGGTTTCTATTGGTCGCCGCAATGATGCGGGTGTCCACCTTTATACCTCTTGTGCCCCCCACCTTGACGACCACATGCTCTTGCACGGCCCTCAGCAGTTTGCCCTGGAGGTCCAGGGGCAGCTCGCTCACCTCGTCCAGGAAAAGCGTCCCGCCATGGGCGCTCTCGAAATATCCTTTCCGCTCCGAATGGGCCCCGGTGAACGCCCCCTTCATGTGACCGAAGAGCTCGCTCTCGAGCAGGCTGCCGGTGAGGGCGGCGCAGTCGGCCAGCACAAAGGCCGAGTCTCTTCTAGGGCTCATGTTGTGGATGGCCCGAGCCACCAGCTCTTTCCCGGTGCCGCTCTCCCCTTGAACAAGGATGTTGCAATTCACTGGCGCCACCTTTTCCATAAAGCGGGCCACCGCGGCCATGGCGGGCGATCCCCCCAGGATCAGGGGGGTTTCCTTTTCCACCCTCAGCCGGTCCCTGAGCTCCCTTACCTCGCGCTGCAGGGACTTCTTCTCCAGGACATTCTGGATCGTGTGGAGAAACTCCTCCATCTCGAAGGGCTTTGCCAGGTAGTCGTACGCCCCTTTCTTCATGGCCTTGACAGCGGTCTCCACCGCCGCGTATCCAGTCATCATTACAACGTCTATAGAGGCGTCTATGCCGCGGATGCTCTCCAAGAGCTCAATGCCGTCCATCCCCGGCATCCTGATATCCGCGATCACGAGATCGAAGGGCGGATTCCGCTTCTCCACCATTTCCAGGGCGGCTGCGGGATCCACCGCCCCCACCACGTTATGGCCCTGCCTGGACAAGAGGCGGACGCACCGCCTGAGTATGGACTTTTCATCGTCCACCACCAGGATGGAAAAGGGTTCACCCATCGCGGCCTTCGTCCCCTTTCCCTGAGGCCGGGAGCAGGACGTGGAACAGCGCGCCTCCCGCCTCTCTGTTCTCCCAGGTGATCCGCCCGCCGTGATCCTCCACGATCCGCTTGCTCACCGCCAGGCCGAGACCGGTTCCTTTGCCTCCGGGCTTGGTGGTGAAAAAGGGGTCGAAGGCGCTCTCGGCCGCCTCCCCGGAAAGCCCCGGGCCGGTATCCGCCACTGAGATGCGGACCCATCCATTCCCGTCATCCAAAGACTGCATCACCGCCGAGAGGGTGATCGTTCCGCCGCCGGGCATGGCGTCCCTGGCGTTCTTGACCAGGTTGATGATCACCTGCTGCAGGCTGTTTATGTTGCCTCTTACCGGTGAAAGGCCCGCCTGGTAGTCCTTGACCAGGCCGATGTTCTTGACCTCGGTCTCCCTCTGGACGAGTAGGAGTGATTCCTCGATCATCTGAACCGGGTCGCAGAGTATCCGCTCCTCGGGCACCCTCCTGGAGAAATCCAAGAGCTTCTGGGTGATCCTCTTGCAGCGGCGCGCGTCGTTTTCCATCTCCCGCAGCTCCTCCAGCGCCACCTCGCGGTCCAAGTCGTCCTGTTCCAGGTCTTGGAGGAGCATCTGTACGGACATCACCAGCCCTCCCAGCGGGTTGTTGATTTCATGGGCCACCTCGCTGGCCAGGGTCCCGATCAGGGAGAGCTTTTCCGATTGAAAGAGCTCCTCCTTCAGCCGCTTGATCTCTGAGATGTCCGTCAGGGTGGCGATCACTCCGGTGAGGGTGGTACCTTCGATGAAAGGCGAAGCGCTTACCCAGCAGAGCTTCTTTTTCCCCTCCCTGGTGACCAGGCTGGTCTCAAAGGACTTGGATCCGCCCGCCCTACCCGCCTTTTCCGCCCATCCCTGCAGCAGGGTCTGAAAGAGCGCGGGGCCCTCCTCCACCAGGACTTCCGAGTAATGACGACCCGCCGCCTCCCCCTCTCTGAATCCCAGAAGCGTTTCCAGGCGCTGATTGGCGAAGGTGACCCGCCCCTCCAGGTCCATTATCAGGATGCCGTCGTTCAGGGAGGCTATCACGTTCCTGTTGAAGTGCTGAAGGCGCGCCACCTCCTGGTCAATCCTCTGCCTCTCCTTCTCCTCTGTCAGGTCCCTGGCCACGCCCACCATGGCGATGGGCCTGTTGCGGTCGTCCCTCAATGGAACGCAGCGCACATGCGCCGGGAACCTCCGCCCCCCCTTGGTCCGCAGCTCTATCTCCCCTCTGAAAGGCCGCCCTTTCCTGATAGTGCCCAAGACATCGGGCTCGCGGGCCCCCAGTATGACAATGTGGCGGTTGAGCACCTCCCCGGCCCGGTATCCGAACATCTCCTCTGAGAATCGGTTGAAAAAGATCAGGTATCCTTCCAGGTTGGCCACTACGATGGACTCGATGATGTTTTCCAGGACGTTCTCAATGAACTCCTTTGTGCTCCTCTTCATCCCCAGGATGAACTGGTCCCAGTTGATGGCCTCCCCCCGAGCGCCGCTGAGGCCTTGCTCCGAATCGCAGGGATTCCTTTCCTTATTCATTCATCCCCCCGGAGATGCGTTGTCTGGTTTTATGAGAATATCCTCGAGGTGATATCGTCCCTGCACGCCGGACGAATCCCTGCAGGGCGGCCTGAGATCGGACGGAGGGCTGTCCGGAGCTAAAGGAGGGACGCCCCGGCATCCTGCATTTCTTTTCTCGCCTTCTCGCCGGCCGAAGTCGTCACCGGCCGGGTCGCATCGGTGATCAGCACCACCTCGAAACCTTCTCCGCGGCCGTCGAGTACCGAGGCAAGCACGCACACATCCTCGGCAAGCCCCCCGACGAACAATCGTTGGACCCCGTCGCTGCGCAACTGAAAAGCCAGGCCGGTCTGGTCAAAGACCGAATTCTGATCCTGGTCGAATCGCACACCCTTTGTGACCTTGACCACGGATTCCGGCATTCTCAAGTCCGGATGAAAACGGGCTCCGTCACTGTCCTGGATGCAGTGGGGCGGCCACGGACCGCCGCGCTGCTCGAAGCTGATGTGCTCGACAGGGTGCCAGTCGCGGGAGGCGTAAATCGGAAGACCCCCGGCGGAGGCCGCCTCAATCCAGCGGTTGAGGACGGGTATCACCTGGTCGCCGTCTTCGATCGCCAGCGCCCCGCCCGGACAAAAATCCTTCTGGACATCAACAATGATCAAGGCGTCACCCGGCCTGAAAACCTCTTCGATTTTAGTCATTTGTCGACTCCATCAATTCCCGCCTGTCTGGTTCAAGGATATAACCGTCTCAATACGCCTGAAGTTCTCCCGCTGTCAAGACGGCAAATAACGGGACATGAGCTCGAGGCGGAGTGCGGGTGGTGAATGGACCTTGATCTCCGCATCTCGAGGTCTTGCCGGGTGCAGATTTCCAGCCCGGCGCGATCGCAGACCCTCGGGGGACTGCTCGAGTTCAACCCCCATTGCCACATCCTGCTTGCCGACGGTGGATTCTACGTCAAGGACATGTTCCGTGTCGCGCCCCGGCCCTAGATCAAACCCATCGAAGAGATCTTTCGCCATAAGGTGTTCCGGATGCTCCTGCGCCCCCGAAAGATCCACTCATCGAAAACCTCATGGCGTGGCGGCCATGTGCTCCCCACGCTCCTTCATCCCGATGACCCATCATCCGCCCCTTCAAGAAAGGAGTGGGCCAGGATGATTCAGAAGATCTACGAGGTGGATCCCTTGTCCCGCCCCAAATGCAACGGAAAGCCCTTATTGCATGGGCACAGGCATACTACGCCAAAACAAGACCCCTTGCCATCCCTGTTCTTCGAAATGCCTCATCAAACGGCGTTCACTTCCTCGTATCCACCACCCTCACCCCAACGAGCTCTTTCCTGGCCACTACATATTGTTATTCGCTTCCTGTTGACACCCAAGGACCCCTTCCGCTATCCTGCTATCCAAGAAGCCAGTTCCTATCCTGTGTATCCTGTGCGTAAGCTGTTGGATGGATACACAGCCCGCCATCCATAACCTGTCACTGGTGCGGACACAAAAAAACATGAAAATCTATCTGGACAATTGTTGCTCAATAGACCATTTGATGACCAATCTCAGATGAGAATCAGGCTCGAATCAGAGGCAAAACTGAAGATTCAAGAAGAAATCCGGGCCGGTAAGTTTCCTTTGGTATGGTCATACATCTTAGACTATGAGAACAGCAGGAATCCATTTCAAGAGTGAAAAATTCGGGTTGCTAGGTGGAAGAAATATGCAAATCTTGATATTCGAGAGAGTAACGAGCTGGTTGAAAGAGCCAACATTCTTAATCAAATAGGACTTCAAAAGATTGATGCATTGCATATCGCTTGTGCTATTATTTCTAAATACGACTATTTTTTGAGTGCCGATAATACGATCTTAAAACGACAGGATGAAGTATGCGATATTAAGATTGTTGATCCAATAGCCTTCATAAATAACGTTTTAACATGATAACCGACACAGAAATTAGAATAAAAGGTATGCAAATCCTTGCAAAACATCTCGGTGATGTTGAAGCAGAGCGCTTTATCTCGCTTATCCAGAGAGAACCTTTTGACTATCCAAAATGGCGAAAAGGATTGGATGAAGATTTAGCCATTGAAGACATCAGTCAAAATGCGATGGTTTTAAGAATGAAGAACACTGAACAAGGCAATGAAGACTGACCGGCCTTAAACCGCGACGTTTTCCGTTTTTCCTGAGTTTCTAGGCAGATATAGTCGTACTCTGTGAATCGCCCGGCAGCTTATTGCCGGCGTTATGTGCCAAATCGTATTAAGATTTTATAAAATCGAAAAGGCCCAACCAACGGGCGCTGCTGACGCCGGACCGCGGCCGCTTTGCTCTGGCGGTCCGGCGCAGCAGACCCTGTCGTTCCAATATGGCAGCAACCAGAAGGAGTCTGGGAAGGTTGGTGTTAAACCTGAGTTTCAGGAACCGGTGCCTCAGTAGGTTATAACTGCCTGCAACCATTAAGATTACTGGCTCGGCAGCTGTAGAACCCAACTATCCTTCACCTGGTACCCGAATGAGGCGAGGATGTGGCTCTGGATATCGTCGGGTTCTTCAATGGACATCTGAGGTGAATCTGAATGCACTTGCCAGGTGAGGACGCTGTGGAGCTGGTCCATTTCTTCAACGGCCCTCCGGGCACTGAGGCCGTCGCCTATTTGGAGCTCAAGGAGCCTGAGCGCGGTAAGGGCGAAGACGCAGCAGAGGAGATGACAGCGGATCTTGCTGTCGGTCCAGTGAAACATGGGATTGACCCGGAGCTGGGATTTGCTCACCTGGAACTGCCTCTCGATGGAGGCGCGGTCAAGGGAGGCCTGCACTATCTCCTCGGTACTCCAGTGATGCTTGTCTGTGACGATGATATTCTTTCCCATCATGGCTTCTGCATCCCGGACCTGGCGAGGGTCCTTGCGAAAGCCCATGGTGCCCCCCTTGAAGTTCAGCTGCCAGTACTCGGGGCTGATGTAGAGGGACTCACAGAGCTTGCGGTAGCGGGAGAGGACCTTTTTCGAGCTGCGCCACTGGGGCTCTTTGTGGTTGTATTTTCTCCTGAACTCAAGGAGTGCGCAGCGGATTCGGTCCATTTTCCTGGTGAAGTCATAGAGCTTTTTTCTGTAGGTCAGGGGGTTGAAGGTGACCACCACGCTGCGCTTTCCGCCCCAGAGGACGAGCTCGGTGCGGTAGGCCCTGAGGCGGTCCTCTTCCCTCAAGGTGTTATTCTTCCGTATCTCGAGCAGGCTGAAGGAGTGGGGATCCCTCCTTGCCAGGTAGTCGGCGAAGTAAGTGGAATAGGTGGTGATGAAGTGGATTTGGTCATGGGAGTCGATGAAGTCGATGTTCTCCTCGGAGTTCATGCCCTTGTCAAAGATGATGGTAAGATCCTTTTTCCCCTCGGCGATCCCCATGGCGAGCCCGAAGAGCTCGTCCATGACCTGGTGGAAAAGCTTGGAGTCATGGAGGTTGCCGGTATGATCTGATCTGCTTTAGGTTCTACAGTTTTCCATAGGCCAATCTGTCGATTTTAATGGGTATTTCCGAGGAGAACAGGGGCGTTCCTGAAACTCAGGTCGGAGTAACTATCATATTGATATAGCAGGGTAAAAGTGGTATTTTAAAAAAATGTATAAAAAATACACAGCCATATATCGAATGTCGGACCGGCGAAATGAGGATTTCGTTCCTGGCACTCCATCAGACCGAATTGCTCTCGTCTGGCCGTTGACTAGAGAAATCGCATCCTTGAGCAAAAAACACGATGCTGAACGAAGACTACAGAGACATGTTACAAGCCTTGTCCGACGAGAAGGTTAGATTCCTCCTCGTCGGCGCCTATGCTCTGGCTGCTCACGGTTATCCCCGGGCCACCATGGATATCGACATTTGGGTCATGCCTTCGCCCAAAAACGCTGATGCCGTTCTGAGGGCATTGCGCCGTTTCGGCGCCCCTCTGCACAATCTTACCAAGGAAGACCTTCAAAAGGATGGGACCATCTTTCAGATCGGTGTTGCTCCAAGGCGTATCGACATCATCACTGCCGCATCTGGCCTTCATTTTGAGGATGCGTATGGACGGTCTTTGCCTGTGAACATTGAGGGAATCGAAGTACATATTCCGTCGATTGAAGATCTGATCCGCAATAAAAGGGCAACCGGGAGAACAAAAGATTTGGCAGATGCTGAGGCATTAGAATCCCTTAGGAACTCCGAAAATAGGGGTAAGTGATGACAAGTAGATATGAAATCATAATTTTCTGGAGCGATGAGGATGAAGCATATGTTGCAGATGTTCCAGAACTTCCATGGTGCATGGCGCATGGGGATACATATGAACCTGCACTTGCCAACATGAAGTCTGCAATGAAGTTATGGATTGAAACAGCTAAAGAATTCCATGCTCCTATTCCCCAGCCCAAAGGTCGTCGCCTGGCTTATGCATGACGATTTGCCGAGCCAGCCCCTCAAGCCGACGCTCGTTCCTTGCGCGGCTTAGGGGCGCCGTTCGGCATATTGAGAGGGGATCATGGAATCAGTTTATGTTGGGACAACAGTAATCAGCTATTTGGTTTCACGGCCAAGCCGTGATCTCCTCATTGCCGCACACCAGCAAGTCACAAACGAATGGTAGGAGAATCGGCGTCAAGAATTTGAATGCTTTATTTCTCAAGTCGTCATTGATGAAATTCAGGCCGGTGATCCCCAAGTGGCCAAGGCAAGATTACATGAAGTCATAAATTTTCAGGTTCTGGAAGCAACGGTTGAGGCTGAGCATTTGACGCGCGAAATCATAGCTGCCGGTGTTATTCCGGAAAAAGCCGTTGGCGATGCCGCTCACATTGCGATTGCTGCTGTGAATGAAATGAATTATCTTCTCACATGGAACTGCAGACATTTAGCGAACGCCCAGCTTATTAGGCGGGTATCGATGATCTGCAATAAGAAAGGTTTCAATATGCCTGTAATATGTACACCGGAAGAATTAATGGGAGGATAACCAAATGCATAACGACGCTATTGTAAATGAAGTAAGAGAGATTCGGGAACGATTATCGAAAAAGCATAATTTCGAAGTTGGAGCCATTTTTGACGATATCCGGAAACGGCAAGCCTCGTTGGGTTCACGGCTGGTTTGTCATCAAAAGAGAAGGGGTGCCGAACAATCGGCTTCACCTGACCGCGGTTCCGCTACGCTACACCCCGGCAGGTGAGCCGAAGCGTGTGTGCCGGGCATAGCACAGGACTGGCGAGGTGAAAGTCCTCGCGCCAGGAATAAGATTCGGCTCCCCCCAAGAATCTGTGCTGGGTTTGGGGCAACTGGAGCCCTCCTAGGCCATGTATGAGGGCCAGGTTGAAGGTTTCTGCACTATGGTAACCCCGGGCCTTGCGACTGATGATCTCGTCGATCCCAATGTATCGTATCCCCTCGTAGGTTTCTTGACTCCTTCCATAGGCGACTGCGGCTTCAACCGCCGAACGGACCGTATTCCACGAGACCCCGAAGAGCCGCGCCACCTGCTCCCAAGGCAGGTGCCGGGACCAGAAGGCCAGGACAGTGATCAGAGGGAAACTGATCGGCTTCTTTCCCATGCTCCAGGGAATACGCTCCACATGTACCCCGTGCTCCGGGCAATTCACCCGCCTCGGCCGGTAGTGGAGAAAGACGTCCAGACCCCACAAGGAGACGTGCTTCCAAACCCTCTCGTCCAGCTTGTCCTTCGGATGCCTCCGCTCATCACACAGACTGCACCTGAGCTTTCGGTTCCTCTTTGCATCCAGATGAAAATGGGCTCATTACCCACCATTTCCGTGGTGAGAACACGATGATCCTTGAGTCCGAGAGTCAAACCAAACGTACGATACCGGCAACGAGCATGAGTCAAATCCGCTATTTAGGAGTTGTGCACACAAACCTGAATAGCGGAGGTATGACTCATGCTCTCAACCTCTCACTACCTCTCAGCACAGATTCTGACGAGAACCCAAAAATTTTGACATTGTCCGGAATGTGGATTATTATAGCTATTATATTCTACATGGCGGAGGTGTCCAATGAAAACCGTACAAATGACCCTTGATGAAGACCTTGTGAGGGCAATTGATCAAGTTTCCAAACAACTTCATACAAGTCGCTCTGCTTTTGCAAGAATGGCGCTTCGCGAAGCGCTGGAGCGTCATAATCTCAGACAGTTAGAAAATAAACACCGGCAAGGTTACGAAAAGAAACCGGTTTCCCTGGATGAGTTTTCAGTTTGGGAATCTGAGCAGTCCTGGGGGGATGAATGAAGCGTGGTGAGATCCGTTGGTACAAATTTGCCCATCCTGACAAAAAACGACCGGTTCTAACTCTAACAAGAGATTCCATTTTAGAATATCTCGGGGAGGTCACCATCGCCCCTATTACGACGACTGTACGCGACATCCCATCCGAGGTCCTTCTGTCAAAAGCTGTCGGTATGCCCCGCGACTGCGCCATCAACTGTGATCATATACAAACTGTTTCGAAGGGGAAAATTGGCTCTTTAATTACGACCTTGCCGGCATCCAAGATTGTTGATGTAAGCAAGGCGATCAGATTTGCCCTTGATTTATGAATTGGCCAACCAGTCGCTTCAGGCGACGCTCGTTCGTCGCGCGCCTGAGCTTTATGTTATGTCCGCAAGTGATTGGGCGAAACGTATTTGAAGGAAAATCATGAATCACAAAACTCTCAATAGAAACAGCCAAGACGAAGTAACAAATCTTTTTACTTCGGTTTTTACATCTTCAGAGGGGGAAAAAGAAGGGAATCTGATTGGCAATCTTGTCTCGGAGCTATCTTCAGGAATCAACAATCAAAACATTATCTGTTTTGGCACATACATAGAAGAATCAATCATTGGATCGATTTTATTTACTCGCCTTCAATTCAAAGAGGATATCCAGGTTTACATGCTTGCACCCGTTGCTGTTGACACAGATCATCAAGGAACGGGCGTTGGGCAGGCCCTTATCAATCATGGCCTTAATGAGATGAAAAAACGATCTGTGGTTGTCGCTATTACATATGGTGATCCGCCTTTTTACTCTAAAGTAGGCTTTCGTGCGCTGTCAGAAAATGTCATTCAAGCTCCGATGCCCTGAACACCTACAGGTGACCTCATCGTTCGGCAAGGGGATTCATGGTTCAAAAAGGAAGATAGTATGCCTGATGAAGCAAAAATTGATGATCGATCCGGTGTGGACAGAGGATTAATCGCCATGTTCCTAAGAATGTCGCCCGAGGAACGACTACGGGCCAATGATAACGCTTTCCGTACAATTCTGGAGTTGAGAGATGCCCACAGGCGGCGAAAAGCCAACAAGCGCAAGCCTAGGTGAAGTTCTGGAGGGGCTGTTAGAGGCAGCGGTCGATTTTATTTTGGTTGGAGGCCTTGCGGCGGTTATCCAGGGCGCCCCTGTCACAACAATGGATGTGGATATCGTTCACAGTCAGGATCCTCAAAATATCGACAGACTACTTGCCTTTCTCAGAACTGTTGATGCCGTTCAACGTCGAATGGATGACAAGTTGATTGAACCGAAGGGACGCGACCTCTCGGGAAAGGGTCACGTGCTTCTTACGACCCGGATCGGTCCGATAGATGTCTTGGCTGCTATTGAGGGGGGAAGATCTTATCAGGACCTCCTGGCGCACACCGTTGAAATCGATTTCAGGGGCCACACCCTTCGAGTACTGGACCTAAAGACGTTAATCGAACTAAAGAAGTCCTCAAAGGATCCCAAGGACAAGCAGCGCCTTCCTGTGCTTAAAGAAACTCTGCGGCAGTTGGAAAAGGAATACGGCCGCGAGGAGGACGAAAAAGATAGCGACAGATAGCAATTGCCGCCGAACCCGTCGCTCAAGAGGACGCGGCGAAAAAGCGCGCCGCGTTGGCCCACACAATAAGCGCAAGGAGCAATACTACATGCCAACAGTTTTGTGTTCTGCTCCATATCGCTTCTTTTTTTATGCGAGTGATCGTGATGAACCTGTTCATATCCATGTTGAACGAAACGAAAAAGTGCCAAAATATTGGCTTGACCCTCCCCGGCTTTAAAACAGCGGCGGGTTCAATCGCCTTGAATTGAAGCAATTTCTTCTTATTATTAAGGAAAACCAAGCATCTTTAATTGACGCATGGAATGAATACTTTGGCATTTAATATCGAAACACCTTATGCGGTAAAGGTACTGATAACCGACGATACCATTACGGTTGATCTCAGCGACGGGCGAACCATTTCAGCACCATTGGCATGGTTTCCCCGGCTTGAATATGCTGGTTCTGAGGAACGGGCAAACTGGAGATTAATTGGAAAAGGCCAGGGAATTCACTGGGAAGATTTAGACGAAGATATCAGCGTAGACGGTCTCCTTGCAGGAAGACCATCCGGGGAAAGTCAAGATTCTCTGAAAAGATGGCTTGAAGGGCGAAAGTCCCCCAGCCCAACCAGTCAGTAAACCGCACGCCGGAAAGGCTTGAGGCGCTATGCGGGAAGTTCATTGGCGGCGCAGGTTTCTTCCAGCGTTATCCACATCATATCAAAACCACTTGACACCTGAAACGTATCGGGTTACACTTACAGCGCGTGATTCAAAATTTCAAACATAAAGGCCTCAAGCGATTATTCGAATCCGGGATTTCGAGCGGTGTGTATCCCCAACACGTAACCCGGATCTGGAAGATCCTCGCGCTTTTCGAAACGGCTGAAACTCTTGAAGATATGGATTTGCCAGGCCTGGGTCTCCACCAGCTCAAGGGAAATCGTAAAGGAACTTGGGCGGTCAAGGTCAGTGGGAACTGGCGAATTACATTCAAGATTCAAAGTGGTGATGCCTTTGATGTAAATTATGAAGATTATCATTAGGAGGGAAAATGAATATGTATAATCCGCCTCATCCTGGCGAAATCATAAGAGAATTTTGTGTGGAAGCACTTAATATCAATGTCACGGAAGCGGCAAGAGCGCTTGGCGTTACCAGAAAAACTTTATCGGCATTATTAAATGGAAGAGCGGGAATTAGTCCTGAAATGGCATTGAGATTATCAAAAGTATTTGGCAGGTCACCTGAAGGTTGGCTCAAGCTTCAACTTCAATACGATCTCTGGAAAACAAAGCAGTCCATTGATACTAGCAATTTAAAGCGTATTGAGGCAGCTTGAGTTCATTTTTCGGATAACAACAGAATTCAGCAGACACAAAAAGCTGGCGGAATTTTGTGCAAATTTCATTTTTTTACAGCTTTTGTACTGCTGATTCTAAGCGTTGTGCGAGAGATATAAAGAGCAACTTGGCCCAATTGAATGGAAATGATGGGATACGATTATGAGCAAACTGGAAAAGCTGTACGAGCACATTTTGATGCGAAGATCAGATGCGAATGTCTCGTTCGAGACTTTATGCTCCCTGCTCAAGCGGCTTGGGTTTGATGAGCGTATCAGAGGGGATCACCATATCTTCACCAAGGATGGCGTTGATGAGATTCTCAATTTACAACCCAAAGAGGGTAAAGGTAAACCATATCAAGTCAAACAAGTCAGGGATGTAATCCTGAAGTACCAAATTCGAATTGGAGAATGACGATGGAAAAAAAATACGAAATCATCATTTTTTGGAGCTCTGAGGACAATTCATTTGTGGCCGAGGTGCCGGAACTCCCAGGATGCATGGCGGACGGGAAGACCTACCAAGAGGCCCTAAGCAATGCGGAGCAAATTATCGATGAGTGGATCGAAACTGCTACAAGACTCGGTAGGCCTATTCCTCAGCCGAAAGGCCGTCTTGCGTATGCCTAATCTACGGCACAGTTCGCACAACCAGCCCCTCAAGCCGACGCTCGCTCCTCGCGCGGCTTAAAGGCACCGTTCGGCACTGAAAAAGGATAAATGTGAGGCATTATGGGGCTACTGTTTGGATGGGATCCGAAAAAGGCATGGTGTTTCTTTTGACGAAGCAAGCAGGGCGCTTCGTGACCCTTTGTCACAGACGATTGAAGATCCCTTGCATTCTGAAAACGAGGAACGCTTTGTCCTGATTGGGCGATCCATTCAAGGACGGCTTCCGGTTACCGTCCATGTGGACAGAGGCGAGCGAGTATGTATTATCAGCGCCAGGCCGGCGACAAAAAAAGAGAGGCTTTCCGGTTCAGGGATATTACCGTCCCAATACGCCTGAAATTCGCCGGCTGTCAAGACGGCAAATAACGGGACATAGGCTCGAGGCGGAGGGCGGGTGGTTAATGGGTCTTGATCTCAGCATCTCTTGGCGGTATGAGATCAGGAAAGAGGGTTTTTCGGAGGAAGGGTATGGAAGGCGAGAGCTTGATGGAGAGGGCGCAAGGCCTCAAAGAGCACCTGGCGGGTATCCGGCGGGAGATCCACAGCAACCCGGAGTTGGGATTCAAGGAGACCGCCACCACGGAACTCATTCGGCGCGAGCTGGCGGAGCTGGGTGTGGAGATCGCCCCCCTGGAGCTGAAGACCGGCCTTGTAGGAGTCCTTCGGGGCGGGCGGGGCGGTCCCGGGCCCGCAACGGCTCTTCGGGCCGACATGGACGCTCTGCCTGTGACAGAGAATACGGGCCTTCCTTATGCCTCCCGAAATCCGGGGATAATGCACGCGTGCGGGCATGACGGCCATGTGGCCATTCTCCTCGGTGCGGCAAGGCTCCTCTCGGAGATTCGAGGCCTCTTCTCGGGTACGGTCAAGTTCCTGTTCCAGCCCGCGGAGGAGCTCCTCAACGGGGCGAAGACCCTGGTCCAAGCGGGCTGCCTGAGGGACCCCGAAGTGGAGCGGATCGTGGGCGTTCACGGGTGGCCGGATATGGAGCTCGGGAAGGTGGGTGTCCAGGCCGGGCCTTTCATGGCCTCGGCGGACAGTTTTGTCATACGCGTCCGCGGGGCAGGCGGGCACGCGGCCTACCCGCACCGCTCCCGCGACCCGGTCCTCGCGTCGGCGCACGTGGTGACCGCGCTCCAGGCCGTGGTAAGCCGGGAGACGGACCCCATGGATAGGGCTGTTGTCTCTGTCTGCACACTGGAGGCGGGCACCGCCTTCAACGTGATACCGGACGAGGTGGTGCTCGGCGGCACGGTGCGCTGCGAAAAAGAGGAGACCCGCGGTGCGATCCGCAAGCGGGTGGATCGAGTGGTCGCCAGGGCATCCGCGGCCCTGGGCTGCGATGGAGAGGTTCAATGGACCGGGCTGGTTCCCGCCCTGGTGAACGATAAAGAGACCTGCCTGGAGATCGCCGAGGCGGCCCGGGACGTCCTGGGACAAGAATCGGTCGAGGCCCCCGGTGCGACCATGGGCTCCGAGGACTTTGCAGTATACCTGGAGCAGGTGCCCAGAGGGGCCATGTTCCGGGTGGGCTTGGGGGTTCCCGGCCGGGAACCCATGCGTCTCCACAACGACCGGTTCGACTTCAACGACGACGCCCTTCCGGTGGGCGCGGCGGTTCTGGCCCGTCTTGTGCTGAATACTCACAGGCAAGCCTGAAAGCGAAGTCAGGCCGGCAAGGGGCCTGCAACGCCCCCGGGCGCCGGGCTTTTAAACGATTGCAAGGTTGACGGAATCAGATGGAAGAAGTAAACTAAGTTTTATAAACTAACTTTGGGGGCAACGTGCGAACCATCAACATCCATGAAGCCAAGACCCGCCTTTCCCGTCTTGTGGAAGAGGCCGCGAGGGGAGATGTTTTTATCATTGCCAAGGCCGGAAAACCGATGGTGAAGGTGACGCCGCTATCGGAAGGCGAGCTCCGGAACACCGAACGGTTCGGGTTCATGGCGGGCGAAATCCGGGTGCCGGACGATTTCGATAACCTCGGGCGGGAACAAATAGCAGCGCTTTTTGAAGGGCAGGGCGAATGAAGCTGCTTCTGGACACCCATATCCTTCTTTGGGTCGCCGGCTCGCCGTAGAGGCTTTCCGAGGATGCCCGCTCTCTCTTGTCGGCATCCGAGAACAGTCTGTTTTTCAGCGCGGCCAGCCTCTGGGAGATCGTCATCAAGCTGGGACTCGGCAGGGAAGATTTCCAACCGGATGATCCGGGACCACATTGCGCATGAACTCCGGCGGCACCGCATAAATAAAAAGTGGGCGTTCACGGGTGGCCGGCCTTCACCCTCACCCCTTTCGCTCAGGCACAGAGCTCGATGATGAGCCCGGCGAAGACCTTGGCCGTCTCCACCAGTTCATCTTGGGTCACATACTCGTCTACTGCATGGGCCCGGGAGAAATCCCCTCCCCCGTACATTATCCCTGCAACGCCGTTCATGGAAGTCCAGTAGGCGTTTCCCAAAGACGAGTACCCTGCCATGTTGCCGGTGGGAACGACCTTCTTGCCGGTGAGCTCACCCGCGACCGCCTGGACCGTCTTGACGAAGGGATGATCCGGGCCGATTCCGCCGGTCTGCCTGTCGTTCAGAAGCCGCATCCTCTCTATCACGAAATCCTGGTCCTTGGCCTGCAACTCCCTGACGGTCCGATCCATGAACTCCTTGACCACTTCTTTCTTGCGTGCAGGCCGGATGTCGAAGGTGATCCTGCATCTCTCCGGTACCACGTTGATCGCCTCACCGCCCTGGAGGATGCCCAGGTTGACCGTTGTCGCCCCCATCAAAGGGTCCTCGTGGATCTCGAACCGCCTCACCGCGTTGGCCAGATCTATCGCCCGGTCCACCGCGTTGATCCCTTCGGCCGGATTGCCCCCGTGGGCGGATCGCCCCTTGATTACAAACTCGTACCATAGACGGCCGCGCGCCAGGCAGCCCAGCGTATCGATACCCGTGGGCTCCCCGGCGATGTGGTAGTCGGGCTTGGGGAAACCCCTCTCCTCGAACCCCCGCTCGATCAGGTATCCCATTCCCGGCCACTGGCCTATCTCGTCGTCCACCGTGGAGGCTAGAAGCAAGTCGCCCCGGAGCTCCGCGCCGGCCTCCTTGAGCGCCCTGTATACGATGAGCTGGACGGCCAGGTGTGCCTTGGTATCCTCAGCCCCCCTGCCGTAGATGCGCCCTTCATGTAACTCCCCCTCGAAAGGCGGATAGGTCCACGCGTTCTCGTCCCCGATGCCCACCACGTCCATGTGTGCGTCCAGGCAGAAGACCGGGCCGCCTGCCGTTCCGGGGACCCGGGCGACCACGTTGGGCCGCGGGACGCTCAGCCCCAGGGCCTCGATCTCCTCCTCCGGGGCCTCCACGACCACGGGATCCAGCCCCTCCGCCCTGTAGTTCTCCATCATGGCCTCGGCCATGCGCGCGTAGTCCCCCGGGGGATTGACCGAGGGGATCCGCACCAGTTCCTGAGTTATGCGGGCCAAGTCGTCCCGGGCCTGTTCCACCCGGGCTGCGACCGCCGCTCTAAGCGCCTTTTTGTTCCTGCTCATGCAACCCTCCTGGATAAGTGTGGCCTGCGCCGCCTGGGACTCATTCTTCCCGGCCGCTTGAACGGCACGCGGTCCAGCGGCCGTCCGGGCCGGGCCTCAGCTCGGGCACCTCCCTGCGGCAGGCCTCGACTGCGCGGGGGCAGCGCGGCCAAAAGCGGCATCCCGGTGGATAACTCTCGGGATTCGGCGGCTCTCCCGCCGCCTCGAGCTCTTCCTCCCCTGTCCACGGCTTGCTGCCGATCATAGGTATCGCCGAGATAAGGAGCCGCGTGTAAGGATGCAGAGGCCGCTCGAAGATCGCCTTGGGCTCCCCCATCTCCACGATCTTCCCGGCGTACATTACCGCCAGACGGCTGCACATCATGCGCACCACGCTCAAGTTGTGGGAGATGAAGATGTAGGTCAACTCGAAGCGTTTCTTGAGGTCCAGGAAAAGCTTGAGGATAGTGGCCTGGACCGATACGTCCAGCCCGGACGTCGGTTCGTCCAGTATCACCAGGGACGGGCTCAAGCAGAGAATGCGGGCCAGCCCGAGTCTTCTCTGCTGCCCGCCGCTGAACTCGTGCGGGTAGAGTGAGAGGTGCTCCTCACCCAAGCCTACGGCCCCGAGCATATCCCGTACACGCTCCCGAACCGCCTTGCGGTCCAGGTCGGTGTGGATTGCCAGGGGCTCGGCCAGGATCCGCCGCACCTTCCACATGGGGTCCAGGGAGGACCCGGGGTCCTGGTACACATACTGGATCTCCCGCTTGAGCCGCCCCGACTCCCGCCTGCCCAAACCGGTGATGTCCCGCCCCTTGAATCGGACCTCGCCCTCGGTCGGCCTGTAAATGCCCAGGATGGTCTTGCCCAGCGTGGACTTGCCGCAGCCGCTCTCGCCCACCACGCCGAAGGTTTCACCAGGAAGGACCCGGAAGGCGACGCCGTCCAGAGCCTTGACCTTGGAGGATTTCCGCTCCAAGAAGCCGCCGTGCCCCTTGAAGTACTTCCGCAGGTTGTGGACATCCAGGATGGGTTCGGTCATGGTCTCTCACTCCACCGGGTGAAAGCATCGGACCCAGTGGCCCGGTTCGATCTCGATCTTTTCCGGACGCTCCAGGCGGCACTCGGCCCCCGCCGACGGGCAGCGGGGATGGAACCGGCAGCCCGTAGGCGGCCTGAGAAGGCTGGGGACCTCGCCCGGTATGTCGCGGATGTCTCCCTCGGGGTTGGGGAGGCTTTCCAGGAGCTCCTTGGTGTAGGGGTGGCCGGGCCTCTCGAAGAGGCGCTCGGAGGGGGCGTCCTCCATGTCCTGGCCGGCGTACATGACCACGATCCGCCTGCAGATCTGGCTCGCCACGCCCAGATCATGGGTGATGAAGAGAACCGAGACGTTCAACTCCCGAACCAGCCTGCGCAGCAGGGCCAGGATCTGGGCCTCCACGGTCACGTCCAGGGCGGTGGTGGGCTCGTCCGCAATGACCAGGCCAGGGTCGGGTAGGAGCGCCATGGCGATCATGATGCGCTGGCGCTGCCCTCCGCTGAACTGGTGGGGGTACTTCTTGAGCTGCTCGAGGGGGGATGGGATCTGCACCTCATGGAGCATATCCCTCGCCCGTACCATCCCCGCATCCACGGAAAGGCCCCGGCCGCCTTTCCATTTGAGGATGTCCCGCACCTGGGTCCCCACAGTGAAAACGGGGTTGAGGGAGTTGAACGGGTCCTGGGGTATCAGGGAAATCCCCTTTCCGCGGACCGAGGAGTTGAGCTCCTTCTCGGGCATCGCCAGAAGGTCTCGCGCCTCGAACCGGATGCTCCCGCCGGTTATCCGGGCGGATTGGGGCAGGATACGCAGGACGCTCCGGGCGGTTGTGGTCTTCCCCGATCCGCTCTCGCCGATAAGACCCACGACCTCGCCCCTACCCACGAATAGCTGCACGCGGTCCAGAGCTTGGACCACCCCCCGGTCCGTGTGAAAGTGAACGGTGAGACCGTCCACCTCGAGCAGCCCTTCTTCCGAGACCGCAGCAGCCGCTTGTCTATTCCCCCTCAATCGAACCCCCTCCGAATCCTGGGGTCCAGGATGTCCCTCAGGCCGTCGCCCAGCATGTTGAACCCCATCACCACGATGAAGATGGCAAGCCCCGGAAAAGTCGCATACCACCAGGCGTCAGGCAGGAACTGCCGGGACTCGGCGATGGTCACCCCCCACTCCGGGGTCGGGGGCTGCGCGCCCACGCCCAGGAAACCCAGGGTGGCGGCGGTGAGAATGGTGAAGCCCATCCCGATGGAGCTCCGCACGATAATCGAGGAGGATACGTTGGGCAGAACGTGGAGTATGATGGTCCTGAGGCTGCCCGCGCCCACCGCCTCGGTCGCCTCCAGAAAGGCCCGCTTCTTGAGGGCCCTTGTCTCGGCGTAGACGATGCGCGTGAACCAGGGCCAGTACGTAATGGAAAGCGCCAGGATTACGCTCTTAATGCTGGGCCTAAAGGACTGAGCCAGGAAGATGGCCAGGATCACCTGGGGGATGGAGAGGAATATGTCCGCCACCCGCATGATCCCCTCGCTGAACAGGTTCTCGAAGTACCCGGCCGCCAGACCCAGGGGAACGCCGATGAAAAGGGAAGCGCCCACCGCGATCACCGCGATCGCCAGGGTCACCCGCGTCCCGAAGAGAAGCCTGCTCAGGATGTCCCTGCCCATGCTGTCAGTGCCCAGGAGGTGCTCCGCCGAAGGGGGTTTCAAGCGATCTGCGGGATGAATCTTGAACGTGTCCTCGGGATAGGGGGCCAGCACCGGTGCGAAGGTGGCAGCCGTCACGAGCACCAGGATGATGAGAAACCCGGTGAAGGCGAGGCGGTCCCGCGTGAACTTCCTCCATGCCAACCCAAAGCCTTTCATGTCTCCGCCTTCCTGGGGTCGATGAGGGATAGCGCGATGTCCACCAGCAGGTTCACGGTCACGTAGGCCACGCCCGCCCACAGGGTCACGCCGAGGATGGCCTGGTAGTCCGAGAGCACAATGGCGTTGAAGGCGTAAAGACCCAGCCCGGGCCAGTCGAATACGGTCTCTATCACCACAGTCCCCGCCAGGAGCAACCCGAACAGGAGCCCTATCTGGGTGACCGTGGCAATGATGGCGTTCCGAAGCAGGTACTTATATACGACCAACCGCGGAGGAAGCCCCATGGCCCTCTCATAGGTGATAAAGTCCTGCTGGACCACGTCCAGGACTCCCGAGCGCGTGAAGCGCGTGATCGTAGCGAACGAGGCGAACGCCAGGGTCAGGGCCGGCAGGATCATGTGGGTGATGGAGCTCCAAAGGGCTTCGCCGTCCAGGGTCAGGAGCGCGTCAAGCATGTACATCCCGGTGAGAGCGGCGGGCGGATCCACCCCTATGCCGATTCTTCCCCCCAAGGGTGTGATCCCCAGCCACATGCTGAAAAAGAGCTGAAGCATAATGCCAAGCCAAAAACTCGCAATGGCGAGGCCCCCCACGGTCACACCCCGCAGCATATGATCCAGTATCGAGTTTCTCTTGAGAGCGGCCAAGATCCCCAGCGGCACGCCGATGAGGATGGAGAGCCCCATGGATACCAGGGTGAGCTCCAACGTGGCCGGAAAGCGGTCCACCAGGTCATCGAACACCTTGCGCCCCGAGTACAGGCTCTTTCCCATGTCCCCCTGCGCCAGCCGTTTGAGGTACAGGACAAGCTGCACGTAAAGGGGCTGGTCGAAATGATACCGTTTCCGGATCTCCTCGACCTGCTCTGCAGTGGCGGTCTCCCCCGCAACCAGGGCGGCCGGGTCGGCCGGGATCACGCGCGAGATCACGAATACCAGGACCAAGAGTCCCAGGATCGTGGGCACCGCGTAGACGACCCTCTTGAGTATGTAGATCAGCAGGCTGCGATTCATAAAAAAACAGAGCCTCCCCCGTGCTGAAGGGGAGGCGTGCTGAACGGTTTATCCTGAAGCGGGATCAGGCCAGGTGGATCCAGCGGCACTCCTGTCCGTTTCCAATGGGGCAGAATCTGAGCCCCTTGACGCTCTTTCGGTACGGGCCGTACCACATGGTGTTGTATATCCAGATGTCCGCGGCCTCGCCCACCACGATCCGGCTCGCCTTCTCGTAGAGCTCTTTTCTCACCTGGCGGTCGCTCACCGTGCGGGCCTTGGCCAGGAGATCGTCCACCTCCGGGTTTTTGTACCAGGACGAGGCCTTCCATGCCCCCCACCGCGAGGAGCTGTACATCTCGCCGATCCAATTCTCAGGGTCCGCGTAGTAGGTGCTCACCCAGTGGATCCACATGTCCGGCGAGGTTTCCATGTCCTTGGCCTTGCCGGAGAGCGTAGGCCAGGTCTCTCGGACTATGTTGACATCGATCCCGATCTGTCTCAGCCCGGCCTGGAGAATCAAGGCGGCGTCGTCGGTCTGTGAGTAGCCGGTCATTGGATGGATGTTGAGCGGGCGGTCCACCTTGACCTCGGCCTTGGCGAGCTCGGCCTTGGCCATTTCAAGGTCATAATGATAACCTTCCAAATCCGCCGGTGCTCCCCACATGTTGTTGGGGATCGGGCCGGGGTTCCTGGCGACCCGCCCCTTCAGGATCTCGTTGTTGAAGGAGTCGTAGTCAAAGGCGTAGCTGATCGCGCGACGCACGTGGACGTCGTTGAAGGGCGGCCGCTGATTGTGCATTCGGATCAGGAAGATCCTCATGGACTGCTCCTCGTGGACGTTGATGTCCCCGGCCTTCTCCAGCTTGGCGATCTGCTCCACCGGGAGATACCCGTCGCAGCCGTGTACGTCGCCCTTCATGAGGGCCATGACACGGGAAGCCGTCTCATGGATGGTCCGGAACTCTATCTTATCCACGTGTCTGCCTTCCCAGCCCATCCAATGGTCCTTGAAACGCCGGCCCTTCCAGCCTACACCGGGCGTGTAATCTTCCAGGATGTAAGCGCCCGAGCCGGCTTCGTTCTGGCTGAGCCACTCGCTTCCCCAAGGGCCGGGCTTGCCTTCCACCACCTTGGGGTTCACCACACAGAAGGTGGGCATGATGGATAGGAAAGGCGCATAGGGCTCCCTCAAGTGAAAGGCCACGGTGTAATTGTCCAGCACTTTCACGCCTTCGGGATCGATCACCGGCTTGAAGAGGGCCGATGCGCCCTTCCCCAGGGCCAGGAGCCTCTCCATGCTGTACTTCACCGCCTCGGCCGTTACCTCGTCTCCGTTGTGAAACTTAGTCCCCTTGCGCAGCTTGAAGGTCCAGACACGCTCATCGTCGCTCACCGTAAAGCTCTCGGCCAGCCAGGGATGGATCTTGGGCGGGTTGTCCAGGTAGCGGTACAGGTGATCATAGAGATTGAGCCGGAGGTTATCCGAGGTCACATCGTAAATGGCATGCGGATCCATGCTCTGGAACTCGCTGGGTCCGCCCCAGATGAACCTGGGCGAATCCGCCGCCCAGGCGCGAAGGGGATCAAACTGAACTCCTGTGAGGGCAAGAGACCCCAGGCCCACGGTCTTGATGAAATCCCGCCTGGTGACCCTATTGCCCCTGCTTGTGCCGGATGGCCCTCTTCCTTCCATGACTGGTCTCCTTTCCGAATCGAGTTGTAGTGGTTCCAGTGTCAGCACCGGGCGTCCGGACTCTCGGGCTGACACCTTATTATTCGGGCCCGCCGCGGAAAAGTCAAGCCGGCTGAACAGCGATCGGCTGACGAACTCGAGCCGACAAGGACGTCGTGTGGAACCGGCACTCCGTTTGACTATAGGCTCAATCGTGGTACAATTCCTCTGCCGTTTTCATCCCCGGGGGCGGCCGGGAAAACAGAATGGTCATGTCTGTCTGTATGTGTTGAAAGACACGTTACATACTTTGGGAGGCATGTCACGTCAATGGCCGGTTTTTTTCATTTCCAAACAGCCCTCTTCAAACAACCCGGAGCTTCATAGGTATTCCGCTGAATAATCATGCACCCAGGGGGTGATATATATGAAAGATCTGAACGTGGTCATCGCCGGCTCCGCTGGCGAAGGAGTCCAAACGATAGGGGAAGTCCTAGCCGAAGCCATTGCGGCCCAGGGCTATGCCGTGTTTACATGGCAAGAGTACGAATCTCGGATTCGAGGAGGACAAAACAGCTACTCGATCCGGATCAGCGAAGAGCCGAACAACACCCCTCTCCTCCATGCGGACGTCCTCTTGGCCCTGAATAAAGCAGCCGCACGGAAGTACGAGGGCATCCTCAAGGAAGAAGGCGTCCTGGTGGCACAAATTGAAGCAAAGGAAGGCATGATTGCCATTCCCTTTGACAAAATCGCAAAAGAGGAGCTTGGAAGGGAAATCTATGCCAATACTGTGGCTGTGGGAGCTTTGGCCGGCGTCCTAGGGGTGGAGTCCCAAGCTCTGAAAGAGGTTCTCGGGCGTGCATTTTCGGCAAAAGGCGAAGAAGTCTTGCAGGCCAACTATAGAGCCGCGGAAATCGGCTTTGAACGCGCGCGGCGCGATTGTCGGGATATGTGCCCGTGGAAATTACCCCCGAGGCAAGGCAGGCACCTGTTGATCGCCGGTAATGAGGCGATTCCCGTAGCTGCGGCCTTTGCCGGGTGCCGCTTTATTTCCGCCTATCCCATGACGCCCTCTACGGGGATTATCACTTTCCTGGCCAAGGACCAGGACCGGCTTGGTGTATTCGCCGAACAAGCGGAGGATGAGATCGGCGCGATAAACATGGCCCTGGGCGCCGGCTATGCAGGGGCGAGGGCCATGACGGCCACTTCGGGCGGGGGGTTCGCCCTGATGGCCGAAGGCGTCAGTCTGGCCGGCATGACAGAGACGCCCCTGGTGATCGTCCTGGCCCAACGCCCCGGGCCTGCTACCGGTCTGCCCACTAGGACGGCACAAGGGGACCTGCTCTTCGCCATACATTCGGGACATGGGGAATTCCCCAAGCTGGTTATGGCCCCTTCTGATGCTAAAGACGCCTTTCAAAAAACAGTGCGTGCCTTCAATTTGGCAGATAAGTACCAAATTCCGGTCATTTTGCTAACCGATCAGTTCCTGGCGGACGCCCGTTACTCATACCGAGACTTCGAAGAGTCCCTCACGACTCCAGCCCCTCACTTGGCGGACCCCTCAGAGATCCGGGACTACAAACGCTACCAGCTTACTCCCAGCGGCATCTCACCCAGGCTCTACCCCGGGCAAAGCAAACACGTGGTATGCGTGGACAGCGACGAACACGATGAGCAGGGTCACATTACCGAAGATCTTTCTGAAACTGCACAGGCTATGGTGGAAAAACGAATCGCCAAGTTCCGGGGTCTCAAGGGCGAAGTGAACCCTCCGGAGGAATTTCAAACGGAAGACGCAGAGCTGATCCTGGTGGGATGGGGCTCTTCGAGGGGGGCCGTCCTGGAAGGCATCGATCTCCTGAGGCAAGAGGACATCCGAGCGGGGATGATTCACTTTACGGAGCTGTGGCCGTTGCCTGACTATCGCTTTCCTGAGGGGCCTTCCTTGTGGACTGTGGAGAGCAATGCCACGGGCCAATTGGCCCGCCTCCTGCGCTCGGAATTTGGAGTCTCTCTTGAGCGGGGTATCCGCCGTTATGACGGCCTTCCTTTAACAGGAGAATACATAAGGAGACAATTTTATGCCCAGCATGAATGATTATGCGAGCAAAGCAGAAAATCAGTGGTGCCCGGGATGCCCCAACTTCAGCATCCTCCAGGCGCTCAAGAAGGCCCTGGTGGAATTGAACAAAACCCCCGATCAGGTCTGCCTGGTTTCCGGGATCGGCCAGGCGGCAAAGCTTCCCCATTATCTAAAGTGCAACTTCTTCAACGGCCTCCACGGCCGTGCCATTCCTGTGGCTCTGGGGGTTCAGGTGGCCAATCCGAACCTGACCACCATGGTGGTCACAGGGGACGGAGACTGCTACGGAGAGGGGGGCAACCACTTTATACACGCTATTCGGAGAAACCCCGATATAACCGTAATGGTTCACAATAATGAGATTTATGCGTTGACAAAAGGGCAGGCCTCACCGACTACCAGCCGGGGGGAAAAACGCACCCTTCAGATAAGAGGCGTGGATATTGAACCGCTGAACATGCCGGCGATCGCCATCATACACGGCTGCACTTTCGTGGCCCGGGGGTTTGCTCAAAAAATCGATCACCTGAAGACGATTCTGGTGGAAGCGGTCAACCATGAAGGTTTGTCCTATGTGGATGTGATCCAGCCCTGCATCACCTGGGGGACGCGTTCTGTGAGCTGGTATGAGGAACGCGTACAAGAGCTGGGAGACGATTATGACCCTGCGAACAAAAAGGCCGCCATGGAAAAGGCGCTGATGGAGGAGGAAGAGTGCATACCCATCGGCATCCTTTATCAAACTGAGCCGAGAGAAACCTTTGCCCATGGTTTTCGAGCAGAGGTGACGGACGGACCGTTGGCCGAGACGCCGTCCATGGATGCGAATCGACTGAAGGAAATCCTTTCCCGGTTTAGAGCGGGTTCGAACTCGTGATTGCCGGTCGGACCGATCAATCTGCTTTTTTTTCAAGAATGCCGAGAGAAGAGGTAATATCATGAAGAAACGAAGAGATTTCCTGAAGATGGGAGCCGGCTTGATATCGATAGGTCTGGGCTGTTTCCTCAGCCCGCTCTTCACGGCTGTTCGATGGACTTCGGCTGGGGCCAAAAAGATGATCCTGCCCAAGGGCACGAAGTTGGAGAGCCTGATAAACAAGAATCCCGAGAATCTCGATACAAGAAACTTGGAGGTTACCGCTTTAGAGGATTTCGGCATCATGGGGTTGTCGGATTATGAGCAAAATATGGCTGAGTGGCGTCTTGAAGTAGTCGGCCGGGTCAACGCCCCTCTCACACTAACCTATCAGGAGGTACAAACCCTTCCAACCGTAGAGCGGGAGGTGCTCTTGATCTGCCCGGGTTTTTTCGCCAACCACGGTCGGTGGAAAGGAATCTCCATGCCCAAGCTGCTCAGGAAAGCGAACATGGAGAATGACGTCACACACATGAGATTTTCAGGACCAATTGGAATCATCGGCACGCGAGATGGCTTCCCCAACGGCAGGGGCGTCTATGATTCGACAATCCGGCAGGTGGTCCGCTAGAGAATTGGAGATTCGGCGGGTGCTGCTGTTGGGGTCGGCGACGACTAGTACATCGGACATGGGATTCGCTCCTCCTGATCACTGCACGGCGGGCGGTGACCCTCGGAGCGGTGTTCCCGCTGGTGGAGCCTTGTCACACGCCTGGCCGCCTCGGTTCCGATTTCATGGCGCAAGTCGCGATCCGTTCAGGCTCCTGCCTCGAAAATTTTAATCTTTTAATGTCCCGTATTATATTATACTAGTCAGGAACTAATTGTGTTCAATCCCTTTGTGTCTCGAAATCGGGACACCATCCCGAAAACCGACCCGTTTCCTCCCCGCACCATTAAGGCCCGGGGCCAGATGACCACAGCCGCTGGAATTGACGGGTTTTGATCTTCTTGCTGGGACCTGATAGCAGGAAGCGGAAACCCTGGAAGGAGACCTTCCGTCTCTTACCGGGCCGAGGCCTTCCATGCCCCAGGACGAGGAGTCTTATATTTCACCACCCTGTGTTCACGGTATGCGCAGCAGGTGCTCATCCTTCAAGTCTTCGGATTCATAGAGTTCCAGCTGCCGGCATCCGGTCTCCTTGGTGAACAACATCATTATCACCGAGACCAGCGACCAGGCCAGCATGACGAGAAAGGCCGTCCTATAAGCCCCCGGGCTGTACACACGGACACCGTGCACGAGCTCTCCTTGCCACTGCAGATCGAGGATCCAACCCACGGCTGGTTGTAGTATCATGGGGCCCGTCATGGCCCCCATGTTGCAGACCCCGCTCACCGTGCCGGCCAGCGAGGGGGGCACTGATTCCCTCACAAAGGCGAACCCGATGACCATGCCCCCGGATACGAAGCCCACCACCAGGACGAGGGCCGCCAACAGAATCAGAGGAAGGCCGGGAACGAAGAGGATAACCGCCCAACCCGCGCATGCGAGAATGCACCCGGCCAGATATAGAGGCTTTCGCCGCCCGATCCGGTCCGAGAGTCCCCCGAGGACGGGGCCGCCCACACCCCAGGACACCAGCAAAGCGGAGGTGAGGCCGGCGCTTTGAGCCGGGGTGAGTCCGTACACAGTGGTTAAGAAAGGAACGCCCCATAGCCCTGAAAAGGCCAGCAAAGGGCCTGCGACGCCCCCGGGCGCAAGGCTCAGGAGCCATGTATTTCGATACCGGAAGACCCTGAGGAGACGCCCGAGCACCGAGAGCCCATTTCCGGCGGAACCGACCGGGGGGGTGTTGTAACCGGCATATCCTTTCTCGCGGGGATCATCCCGCACCACAATCCAGATGGCGGCAAAGAGGCCTACCGAGGCGACTGCGGAGGCCAGCATCACGGGGCGCCATCCAAAGGTCTCCACGAGCAGCCGAAGGGGGACTCCCGCGGAGACAGCCCCCACCAGGCCGGCGCAGAGCGCCAGGCCGGTAGTCAGGGCATTCAGCCTGTAGGGAAACCATCGCCAGGAGAGCATGAGCAAAGACACCCAGGCAACTCCCACCGACCCGCCAATCAGAAGCCGTCCCAAACTCGCAGCCATCAGCCCCGGTGCTGCTGCAAAAAGAAAGGCCCCAGCCGAGGCAACCATCGCCCCTATGGTAAGCAGCCTTCTGGGGCCCACGGCATCGGCAAGGACCCCGGTGGGGATCTGCATTCCCACGTAGCTGTAGAAATAGAAGGCCGAGAGATGACCCAAGGCGGTAGCCCCGATTCCGAACTCCGCCATAAGCTGGTCGGTCATGACGGCCGGTGCGACACGCTGATAGAATCCGCTCAGGTAGAATAGGGCGCCCAGACCCCAAATCGTCCAGGGCATCCATGCAGGGGGGTGGCTCCTCCCGCCCCCCGGACCCTTAGCGCTTCCCCGCTCCATATCCCTCCCCCTATTTCCGCCCTCGAAAAAGGCCGATTAAGGGAGGCACTCTAAGCCATTTTCCGCACGCGTTTCAAGCGGGAAGAAGGGTGAGGTGTGTCGATGCCGAGACGGCTCAAGACCGTTTCCACTTTTGCAGGAGGACGGCGGCCGGAAGCAGGGCCTGGAAGCGGTTTTCGGGCAGATGCCGCAGGTTAAAAGGACCCTGGAACTGGGACTTGGAGCGAAAAACCTTTCTGAAATGCGGGTTCTGAAACAATCGCTTGATAAAGACCCCGGTTTTGGTAGACTTATCAAGCAGGTTCAAACGTTGCCGGCGTAAATGCACCGCCTATCACCGCAATCCCGAAGAGAACATCAGGAAGGCACCCAGTGAAGGGTTCATTGTTCAAAGCCATCCCCCCGGGACTGCCAGAGGAGCTCTTCGAAACCATTTGTAAAACGGATCACCTGAAAAAGGAGCCGATTTATGGATGAAAAGAGCAGGCAGCTTCTTGAAGCGATTCACACCCTCTGCCGTCTCGTGACGGTTCCCGTGGCGGTCAAGCTGGCCAAAAAAGGCGAAACGCCCTTGGAAAAAACCAAGTATCCGATGGATCATGTGGGGCACCGGCTGGCGGTCTGCCAGGGCATGACCATTGCCAGAACACTGGGATGGCCCATGGCGTTTCGGAAAGACGATCACGCCTGCCCCATGCCGCGGGTCTTTATGGGGCACATCAAGCCGGACAAATTCCTTGCGGGCACGGCTGCCGGGTACTACCAGGACGAGCCCGAATATCAGCAGAAAATGGAGGCGTCCTACCCGAGATGGCCTGTGGGCGAATTTGACGAGATATGGCTCTCCCCGCTCAACAAGTCCGGATTCGTCCCGGACTTGGTCGTCGCCTACGGCTACCCGGCTCAGGTACTGGCGCTGATCCAGGCGGCCAACTATCGCCTGGGGTCGGGGATAAAATCCATGAGCAGCGGCCGCTACGGCTGTTCCACCTGGATCGCCGGCGTGCCCCAGGCCGACGAATGCACCTACATGGTCCCCGGGCCGGGGGAACGGATTTTTGCCGGAACGCAGGACAGCGAGATGTCTTTTGCCGTCCCCCACTCCAAGTTCGAACAGGTGGTCGAAGGCCTGAAGTACGTCCGCAGCTTAGGGGCCTACAAGTATCCGGTACCCAACCTGGGCGTGCTGGCGGAGCCCAGGATTCCGGCGAAATACTTTGAAATCGAATCCGATGAATAGCGTTTTGACAAGCGTTCGAGACATCGTGATAGGACGTGATTATGAACATAAATCTCTTCGAGATCACGAGCCGCTTCATTGGTGAGCAAAACCTCGAATACCTTCATCGACCCTCTTGCCCTTCACGCGACCGTCTCATAACGTCCTCAGCGGGCGAGACCTTCCCCTCCTCAATTTGGCGCATCCCGAGGGCCGGAATCTTCAAAAGGGCCACTGTCTCCTGAGTTTGCTCATAACTCTCGATGTCCTGAACGACTACCTCGGCTTCCCCATTCTGGGTGATGATCAACGGCTCCCGCTGCTCTCCTAATTTCCTTACGATTTCAAACGCCGGGTTCTCGAGCGCATCATTGCATGTCACGGAAGTCTTCATCCCCCATGGGGATCGCCCGGTCAGGATCGACTTCGCCCGGTGAGGTCTTTCGGGCTGCCGACCCTTTCTCCTGGCTCCGGTCATTAGTCGCCGCCGGCAGGGCGGCATGCCCGGACCCGGAAGCTAAACGCTCTCCCCGGGCGCCCTCCTCGGTCCTCCCGCCGGCAATCGCCTTGCGGCCGGCCACCAGCGTGTGAAGGGCCTTGACCGAGGCCTGCATCCCTCTTGCCTGGGCGTTGAGCTCCTCCGAGGCGGATGCGGATTCCTCGGCATTGGATGCATTCTGCTGGGTCACCTTGTCCACGTCCGATATGGCGGTGTTTATCTGGTCTATTCCCTCGGCCTGCTCCCCTGAGGCCGCGGAGATCTCGGCAACCAGCTCGGCCACCTTGTTGGAGCTCTCGCTGACCTGCGAGAAGGACTGATTTGTAGCCTCCACCAGGGCAGAGCCTTCCTTGATCTTACCCGTTGTGTCTTCGATCAGCTCGGCCGTATTCTTGGCCGCCTCGGTGGCCCTCAGGGCCAGGTTCCTGACCTCGTCGGCCACTACGGCGAAACCGGCACCGGCCTCGCCGGCCCTGGCCGCCTCGACCGCTGCATTCAGGGCCAGGAGGTTGGTCTGGAAGGCTATCTCGTCTATTGTCTTTATTATCTTGGAGGTCTCCTCGCTCGCCTTGGAGACCGCTCCCATGGATTCCACCAGCCTATCCATGGAAGAGTCGGCCTCTTTAACCACCTGCTTGGTCTCCTCCACCAGTTGATTGGCCCGATTCGCGTTTTCCGCGTTCTGCCGGGTCATGGAGGAGAGCTCCTCCAGGGAGGACGATGTTTCTTCTATTGATGCCGCCTGCTCCGAGGCCCCCTCGGCCAGGGACTGGCTGGCGGCCGAGACCTGATCCGATGCAGCCGCCACCTGGCCCGAGCCCTCGTCTATCTGTCCGATCACCCGGTTGAGGGACCTGTTGATCCCGGATACCACGAACCAAGCGAGCCCGGCCGCGCCCAGTATCCCTATGCAGCTTATGAGCAGGAGCCCGGCCCTGGCCGCAGCATAGTCCCGGTCGCTTTGATCGGCATCGACCGCCATCTCCTCTATGTTCTTGTCCACTATGGAAGCCATGTCCGCCTCGGCCTCGGCAAGGAGCTCCTTGGCCTCGCCCCTGGAAAGGGCGAAGGCATCGTCGTTCTTCCCCTCCAGGGTTAGGCCTCGGATCTCGCTGTTGGCCGCCATGTATCGCTCCCACTTCTCGGCCGGCAACACGGGCGAGGCGTTTGTTCTATAGAAGCCTGATAAGGGCACTAAGCAAGGCCTGTGCCGAGCTCTGGAGGCTGAACCCAACACACTATTTTCACTTGTAAAAGGTGGTCAGAGGGTGGGGGGGGAGCCGGGGCCCTGAGAGCGGTTTTCCAGCTAAGCCGTGTCCTGGTTCCGGGACGGTGTCCCGGTGCCGGGGCACCCGGCTCCGGAGAAGGCCGCCTGCGGTTAGTCCGGCCTGGTAATGCCGTACTTACTGAGCCTGGTATAGAGGCGGGTCCTGGAGAGCCCGGAGATGCGGCTCGCTTCCTGGACATTCCATTCAGTCCTCTCCAGGACCTCAAGGAGATAGTCCTTTTCGGTCCGCTCCAGGACTTCATGAAGGCGGGGCAGGCGGTGCGGCGGCTCATCCGGTTCCCTGCTCCCTTCCTCCTTGGCCATGGAAGCGCGGGCCAAGTGGACCCTCAGCCTCGTGGGCAGATGAACCGGAAACAGGGTGGGCTCGCGGCCCGAGGCCGCCACGGCCGCCTCTATGGATTGGGAGAGCTCCCTGACGTTTCCCGGCCAGTGGTAATCGGCAAGGGCCTCCAGGAACTCCGGGGACATCCCCTTTATGCCCGTCCCCATGGAATCGCAGATCCGGGACAAAAAGTAAAAGGCCAGCTCCCGTATGTCCTCTGTCCTTTCTCTGAGAGGTGGAACCTCAATGGAAAGGGTCCTCAGGCGGAATAGGAGATCCGATCGAAACGACCCCTTGCGGCACAGGTCGTCCAGGTCGCGGTTGGTGGCCGCAATCAACCTGAAGTCGCTCGAGACCTCTCTTCGGCCCCCAACGGGCCTGAACCTCCGCTCCTGGAGGACCCTCAGAAAGCCCTTTTGGAGGTTGGGGGGAGCTCCCCTACCTCGTCCAGGAGCAGGCTCCCTCCGTGGCTGAGCGCCACCAGGCCTTCTCTTGACCGATGGGCCCCTGTGAACGCCCCCTTTTCGTGGCCGAAGAGGGTGCTCTCCAGTATGGACTCCGGGAGGGAGGCGCAGTCCACCACCACGAAGGGGCCCCCTGATCTTGCGCTGTTTCTATGTATGGCCCGGGCCAGCACCTCCTTTCCCGTCCCGGTCTCACCTGTTAGGAGCACGTTGGAGTCGGTGTTGGCCGAGGCAGCCACCAGGTCAAGGCATTCCTTCATGGCCGGGCTCCGACCTACCACCCCCTCCAGGTCCAGGGCGAAAGCGCCGCCGCCCGCCCCCTTGCGACCCGCCCGGTACTGTAGGGCACGTTCAACGGGGACCATGACATCCGCCGCCCGACCTGTCTTGGGCACATAGTCCCACACGCCGTCTCTAATGGCGGCCTCGGCCCCGTTCTGATCCCCGTAGCCGGTAAGGATGATCACCTGGGGTTCGCCCGGGGTCTCCCGGATCCTTGAGACGGCCTC
>CAZYJR010000034.1:0-43131 GCA_964647905.1 uncultured Desulfobacterales bacterium
GACCATCGCCGCCCGGTTTGCAAGCCCAATCATGAGGCGTTTGAGCTTGACAACCCTCGGCTCCTATTGGATATTCCGGCCTACGCTCGCCCATGGGCCCGGGCCCGGCCCCATGGGCGGCCTGCAGTCACATGACATGATCATGGCCCGGGAGCGAAGCATATCCCGTGCTATGCCGGCCAATCGATAGGGAACCCCGGGTCCTGGTTGAGATCGTCTTCCCAGGGAGGGAGCTGGGACAGGCTGGAATCCAAGACAAGGGCCGGGGCGCGACCCGGAACATGTCCTTGCCGTAGAAACCACCGTCCGCGAGAAGGATGTGGCAATGGGGGTTGAACTCCAGCAAGCACATGCCCCCAAGAAATACTGTAAGTTTAACTGAAAATCAATGCCGGAGCACAATGAACCCTCAAGCTAGCGGCTGCAAGGGGAACTCGGCCTATGCGAATCACGCCGCTATCCTCGGGTTGTCGAGGATCGTCCACTGCTTGGGCTTTGGGTGAGCGAAGATTTTCCTGAGCACGGGTTGGGGAGGCTGGGATCGAGGATGTTTTTTCCGAAGTTGAAGAAGGAAGACAGGAGCGAGTATCGGAGCTTCTTGGTACCCTGGCTCGCTCCATCAGTCTGCTGGGCGAGAAAGCCCCATACCTCGTCGGTGGTCAGGGAATTCAACTCTCGGTCGCCGAACTGGGCTTCAAACTTGGGAAGGAAAAAGTGGTAATTCCTGACGGTATTTTTTTGCAGTTGGCTTTCTGGTACTCGAAGAAGCGGACATACACCTTACTCCTGAAAACATGTCAATACATTTATTATCTAAAAACCATCTTTTTACGTACTACTTTTAAGGCCCTCCTCAACACGGATTTGATAGTAATTTCAAATTATCGGCCACGAAAAACCGGCCTTAGCTGTCAAAGTTGAGTGATTCCGAGTTTGCCGTGGGTATCACTAATCAACAGAAATCGCATGCGCTTGCTCGTCAATCATCTTTCAAGGTTGTACTTCCGTAGGCGGCCAGAACAGCCTGCTCCATACGGGCGACTTCCGCATCCGACAGGAAATCGAAGTGGCTCGCGCGTTTCCGTGCTGAGAGTCGACCGTTGTTTTGGAGGCAAAAACGGATGAAGAGATCGATTTGACGGTCGGGCATGTCCACGATTTCCTGGATGGCTTTCTTGGTCCTGTCGTAGTTGGCCAGGAAGCTCAATTCGTTGGCGAGCTCCGTATCGATGGTCTGGTCGATAAACCGAAAAAGCGCCTCTGCCTGGGGCGTCATATCAATATAGCGGTACCAAACAGCCGTATCGTTTTTGACGGTCATGTGGCCGTCTTTATCGAGCGAGTATTCCACCAAGGGCATGAGCTGCCGTGAGAACGCTTCCAAAGATGCGTCATAGTCGGCCGAATTTTTCAGCATGGACGCCGAGATGGGAAACATGACACCCTCTGGTGTGAAACCTCGTCGTGCGAGAATGTTGTGGATCAGAAAGCGGTGGATTCGACCATTGCCGTCCTCGAACGGGTGCAGAAAGACAAATCCGTAGGCGATGGCTGCTGCGTGAATCACCGCGGACACGTCTCCGGCGTTCATACGCTCATGGGCGGCTGTCAGGCCGTCCATGAGGTCTGCCAGATCCTCTGGTTTCGGACATGCGAAGTGGATTCGTTCCTTCTGCCAGGCGACTGTTTCGCCGACATAGTTCTGGCTCGACCGGTAATCGGAATCTCGAAATCGTGCATCGACAATGCGATTTTGAACCTCGATTAATCGCCCTTTTCGGCAGAAGTCCTCTTGTTCCGCTGTTTGAAGCAGGGCCACGAAGCGCTCGGTCCTGGTCGAGGTGGGGTTGATCTGTTCGATTTCAAAGGACGATTTCGTCTCCTTGGTGTAAAGGTACCCAAGCGCCCGCTTCAAAACTGAAGCAGAATAGCCCGCCACCACTTGCCGGCAGCGTTTGGGCAAATCGGCCGTTTCGAAGTCGCGAAGCGTATCGGTGCGTCGAACCACCGGGCAGAACCGGTTGTCACCCAGCAAGTTGTCGTTGATCCGTTGCCGCCGAACCTGGCGGGCCGGGCTGATTGTGTAGTATTCATCCGGTTCGAGCAGGTCGATGTAGTTCCCCCGCTTCAGGTCATCAAGCGGAAGTGTTTTACCGGTCAGGAATTCGTACAGGAACCACAAGCGCCTGGCATACTTGCCGGTCGGTTTGGACCGAACATGCATCAGGAGGTCTTCCTCGTCAATCTTCTGAAACAAGATGCTGAGGATTGCGAGGTTCGTCCCGTCATACTTGAGCGCAAATTCGAGATGATCGCCAAACGTGTCCCCCGGCCAGTACTTGGGTGGATATACCTCCTCGACTATGCCCCCGTTCGAGTCGATCCGGTGGATTCCGCTGGTAGTCACCAGGGACTTGTGCCGGTTCGGCATGACATCGAGGTCGTACCTTTCGATAAGCGCCGCATACCCTGCGGATCGGTATATCGATTTATCCTGTTCGTTTCCAATCATGGCTTTCTCCAGAAAAATGATTACCATACAATAATTATAGTTATATTTTAGCACAAGTCAAGAAAAACAGTTACGTTCTGGCGGCCGAGCACTCCAGTCTCAACAAGGAAAACAGTTACGCGCCTGGAAATACAGTTACAATTCGGCCTAAAGCACGAAGTTTCGTTACAAAATACGCGTAAAAGGCACCTCGACTGCTCTCTGGTTGCCGAACCTTCCGCCCTCCGACGTTCTCCCCCCGCCTCCGGTAGATAACCCGCAGAGCGGGCTTTTACCGCCACACGGCGCGACAAATCCGCAGGACAGTGGATTTGGACGCACCGCAGGTGCGCCCGAAGGGTGCGAGCCATGGATGGCGAGCATCAATGTCGCGCCCACAACGGCAAGAAACCGAGAGGAACCCGGTGGAAGAGCGAACCGACCCACAACCCGGCAATTCGACCACAGCGTCTGTTGACGGCGACCCGGCGCTGCAAACGGACGGATTTGTGATCGTTCCCATGGCGGCGGGCGCGGTATGAAGGCCAGCGAGCAGTATGAAATCGATTTCGGCGACGGGGTCCGCGGTGTCTACAGGCCATGGTCGAATAAGAACCTCTATGCCCAGCAAGGGGAATTCGAACTGGTGCTCCCGGACCGGCCGGACGGCAAGAGCGTCGAGAGAGCCTTCGAGCGAATGGAATCTCTGGGCATCAAGGCGGGGGCCGCCACGCCCGAGGATGCGGAGTTGCTTTATCTCCACAAGCAGGCCTATCTGACCAAAGCCGACCGTGATTCGGAATACAAACGCATGGTGAAGGAACTGGACCGCAGGGCGGCGGGCAAGGAGGAATGTATCCGCGAGATGCGGGTTTTTTGGGAGAGGCGTCTGGGTGTCAAGGACTTGACCCGGATGCCGGGATACGCCCCTCTGGGTGAGCATCAGCTTGCCTTTAAAGGCGTCGCTAAAGGCGGTGGATATCGCCACCAATACCGCTTCGACCTGTCGGATGATGACCTCGAAAAGCAAATGAAGGGTTACGGCCTTTATCACCGGCTGACAAACGGTGAGGACCTGCCTTCATTCCTCGAGACGGTGCTGGACAACAACGGCGCGATGGTGAGCACTGTGGAAAAACTTCGTGCGGGCATTCCGGTCGGCGGCATGTCCCTGTGGCGGATATGGATACCGGTGGTGCCAGCTATTTTTTCGCCCGCATCAAGAAGCTGCCGACCGCCGGCCGGGCAGGTTGTCGAACTCCCCCTTTTGCTAAGCCTCTTGTATGCGGCGCTCGATTGTTTCTTCGAATCCCGGTATCATGCTCATTGGTCCGTAGGGCCGGAAGGAGTGCAATGCGCCGGCCCCGGGTTCCAGTACCTTGCAGGAAGCAAGATCGACCATCGCCGCCCGGTTTGCAAGCCCAATCATGAGGCGTTTGAGCTTGACAACCCTCGGCTCCTATTGGATATTCCGGCCTACGCTCGCCCATGGGCCCGGGCCCGGCCCCATGGGCGGCCTGCAATCAATGCAGGGAGTATCGTGACCGGGTCTTGGAGGGGCCGTGATCGACGAGACGGACAAGAAGGTGATCAGCCTGATTCAGGGCGATCTGCCGCCGGGCGGGAGGCCTTTCGCCCCCCTGGCCCGGGAGGCCGGCATGAGCGAAGAGGACTTTCTCGCCCGCATACGATCCCTCAAGGAGCGGGGCGTGATCCGGCGGTTCGGGGCCACCCTGCGGCATCAGGAGGCGGGGTTCAACTCGAACGCAATGATCGCCTGGCATGTTCCCGAGGACAAGATAGACCAAGCGGGTGAGAGGCTGGCCCGGTACCGCGAGGTCACCCACTGCTATCACAGGCGGCCTCAGGGGGAGTGGAAGTACAACCTTTACACCATGGTACACGGCGACAGCCCCGAGGAGTGCCGCCGGGTGGCCGAGCGCATGTCGCGGGAGACCGGAGTGGAAGAATACGAGATACTTTTCAGCGAGAGGGAGTTCAAGAAGACCAGCATGGAGTACTTCCAGGCGCGGCAAGAAGGAGGTAAGTGAATGTCCGGTAGATCCAGCACGCTTTTCGAGACGGCGAAGAAGTACATCCCGGGCGGGGTCAACAGCCCGGTCCGAGCCGGAAAGTCGGTGGGGCTGGACCCGCCCTTTATCGAGCGCGCACAGGGCTGCCGATTATGGGATGCGGACGGGCGCGGCTACACAGACTATGTTTGCTCCTGGGGGCCGATGATCCTGGGCCACGGGCACCCCGAGGTGATAAGGGCCCTGGAGGAGAGGGTCCCTCTGGGCACCAGCTTCGGCGCACCCACGGAGTTGGAGATCGAGATGGCCCGCACCATCACTGAAATGGTCCCATCCATAGAGATGGTCCGCATGGTCAACTCCGGGACCGAGGCCGCCATGAGCGCGGTAAGGCTCGCGCGCGCCGCCACCGGCAGGGAGAAGATAGTCAAGTTCCAGGGGTGCTACCACGGTCATGCGGACAGTCTCCTGGTATCGGCCGGGTCCGGGGTGGCGACCCTGGGGATCCCGGGCTCGCCGGGAGTCCCCGCTGATACGGCGGCTCAGACCATAGCCGTCCCGCTCAACGACCGGCGGGCCCTGGAGCTCACCTTTGACAGGTACGGCTCGGACATAGCCGCGCTCATAGTGGAGCCAGTCCCGGCCAATGCGGGAGTGATCCCGCTGGAGCCCTCATTTCTCCAGGGCTTGAGGGACATCACCCTGGACTCCGGGGCGCTTCTTATCTTCGACGAGGTGATCACCGGGTTCAGAGTGGCCCCTGGCGGCGCCCAGGAGCTCTATGGAGTCCGGCCGGATCTCACCTGCCTGGGCAAGATCATAGGGGGAGGCCTGCCGGTCGGGGCCTACGGAGGGCCCAGGGAGCTCATGGAGCGCATGGCCCCGGAAGGCGACGTGTACCAGGCCGGGACCCTCTCGGGGAATCCCCTTGCCATGGCCGCGGGGCTCGCCACCCTGAAGGTGCTTCGGGACCAGGACCCCTACGGCTCCCTGGAGCGGAAAAGCGACCGCTTGTTTGCCGGCCTGGAGGAGGCCGCGCGGGAGGCCGGGCTCAGGGTGACGATCAACCGGGTGGGCTCAATGGGGTCCTTGTTCTTCACCCCCGGGCCGGTTACCGACTTCGAATCCGCCGCGGCTTCGGACGCCTCGCTTTTCAAGGCCTACTACCGGAGTATGTTGGGGCAGGGGATCTATCTTGCGCCTTCGCCTTTCGAGGCGACCTTTGTATCCACCGCGCACTCCGAAGAGGACCTGGAGGAGACGCTGGAGTGCGCCGGGCGGGCCTTTGAGGCGATTGCAAAGGCTTAGAAATAGGTTGACTTGGAGAAAGCACCTGTGTTAGACACAGACCGGTTTTCGGGCCCGGTCAGGGCCGCCGGCTGACTGGCAGCCATGGAAGAGGAAACAAAACAGATGTTCAGGACCCTGGGGTACATCAGTACCCTAGGGATGGCTATGGCCTTTTCCATCGGTATCGGCGCCGGTTTAGGGTATTATCTGGACAGTAAGTTGAACACCACGCCCTGGCTCTTTTTCGTGTTCCTGGGGTTCGGGATAGCGGCGGCCTTCAGGAACCTCTATATCATGTACAAGCGCGGTAAGAGGCTCCAATAGCCGGGGAAAGGGGGCGCGGCCTTGCCGGTGGATCTGGACTGGAAAGCTGCATACCGGGAGATAAAGCTCTTCAACTGGCTGACCCTGCTGGTCCTGGCGCTCGTGGGCTTCGTCCTCATGAGCCGCGCGCAAACCACCGGCATAATACTCGGCGGGTTGATAATCATCGCCAATTTCGGTGCCTTGCAGCATACCATCCGGCGGGCCTTCGCCCCGGACGGGACCATGACGAGCGGGAAGCTCTCGGTGATAGTCAAGTACTACCTCAGGTTGTTGGGACTGGGGGTGGTGCTTTTCATCCTGATAGGGAAGGGATGGGTTGACCCCATTGGGCTCGCCCTGGGCCTTTCGACCATACTGATAAGCATACTCGGATTCGGGATCAGGCGGGCGTTCAGAACCTACACCAGGGAGGCTACATAGGCATGGAGCATCACTACTACTTTATTAACAAGATCCTTGAAGGTATCGGCCTCGGGGACTTCGCACACCATTACCAGGCGGTTACGCACTCCTGGTTCGTAATGCTGGTCATGATAGTGTGTGTGGCCTTGCTGGTCAAGGGGATTCAACTCCTGCCCGGCAAGGGACAGAGCGCCGTGGAGGTGATCCTGGAGAACCTGGAATCCTTTATGCTGGATGTGACCGGGCCCGAGGGCAAGGCCTTTTTTCCCTTCATCGCCACCCTGTTCCTGTACATCTTCACCTGCAACCTGCTGGGTCTGGTGCCCGGATTCTTCTCACCCACCGCCACCCTGGACACCACCCTTTCCATGGCGGCGTGCACCTTTTTCCTCACTCATATCATAGGGGTCAAGTTTCACGGGGCCAAGTACATAAAGCATTTCCTGGGTCCGGTCTGGGCCCTTGCCCCTCTCATGTTCGTGATCGAGGGCATCGGGCACCTGGCCAGGGTCATGTCTCTGAGCGTGCGGCTCTTCGGCAACATATTCGGCAAGGAGAAGATCCTGGGGATCCTGTTCGCACTGGCCGGGTTCTACCTGGCACCTCTTCCCATCCTTTTTCTGGGCATCCTGGTGAGCTTCATCCAGGCGGTGGTCTTCATGCTGCTTGCCACGGTCTATTTCGCCGGTGCCATGGAGGAGGCGCACTGATACATCCCAAGGAACGGTGAGAGGCCGGTCCCCTGTAACGGAAAAGGCCTCTCTTGGAAGAAGGCGCGAGTTAATTAATCTAAAGGAGGTTGAAATGTCGAAGAAGGGAGTTGTTGGGTTTCTTGCTGCGTTCCTGGTGCTGGGGACGGCGTCCTCGGCCATGGCCTCCGAGGCCCAGGCAGCGGGCTTGTGGACGTTCTTCGGGATCGCCATAGCCTGTGGGTTCGGGATCGGGGTCGCGGCTTTCGGTACGGGCATAGCCATGGGGCATGCGATCAACGGGGCGCTGCAGGGGACTGCGCGCAACCCGGAGGCGGGCGGCAAGATCATGACCACCATGATCATCGGTCTGGCCCTGATCGAGTCACTGTGTATCTATGCCTTGCTCATCTGCTTCATCCTGGCATTCAAGATCCCGGACCTGGGACCCATGCTGGATGCGATCGTGAAGTCTTTTGGCGCCTAAGCACGCCGGCAAGGAGGGCCGGCCCGCCGGCCCTCCTTTTTGCGCCACTATGTGCACAATTTCACAATCCTTTTCGCCTCTTGCCTCTTTGAGTGCGGGGTAGCCGGGAAATGCCATCGGATAAGAGGATCCCCAAAGCCACGGTGGAGCGGATAGCGCTCTACTTGCGGCCTCTGGAAGAGCTCCTGGCGGGCGGCTCCGAGGTGGTCAGCTCGGAGAAACTGGCCTATCTGTGCCGGGTGCGCTCCGCCCAGGTCCGCAAGGATCTCTCCTACTTCGGCGAATTCGGGGTGAGGGGCGTGGGATATGGTGTACGCGACCTGGTCCGGGAGATAAGGCGTATCCTGGGCGCGGACAGGGACTGGAGATTGGCCATAGCGGGTTTGGGAAACATGGGCATGGCCCTGGTAAGAGATGAAAACTTCACCGAGCGCTCATACAGGTTCCGCGCCGCGTTCGACTCAGATCCGGAGAAGATAGGAAGAAGCATCGCACATGGCCTTTCAATAGAGCCGGCATCCAATCTCCCGAGCACCTGCCGGGCCCTGGACATTCACATCGGGGTCATCGCGGTCCCCACCTCCCAGGCCCAGGCCGTTGCGGACATGTTCTTCGAGGCCGAGGTCAAGGCCATACTCAACTTCTCCCCCATACAGGTGCGCCAGCCCGAGTGCTGTCACGTGGAAAACGTGGACTTCACGGTGAAGCTGGACAACCTCGCCTATCACTTGGGCAGCCGGCGGCGCCGGAGGTGAGGACCCTCCGGAGGAATCCGCCTGTGTGGGATCCTGCGCACCCGGCCACCTCTTCAGGGGGCCCGCATGCCACCGCATACCCCCCTTGCCCGCCCCCCTCGGGCCCCAGGTCCACCAAGTAATCGGCTGACTTGATTACGTCCAGGTGGTGCTCGATGACCACCACCGTGTTGCCGAGGGCGACAAGGTGGGAGAGGACCTCCAGCAGCTTCCGGACGTCTTCGAAGTGAAGCCCTGTGGTGGGCTCGTCAAGGAGATAGAGGGTCCTGCCGGTCCCCCGCTTCCCCAGCTCCCTGCTCAGCTTGACCCTTTGGGCCTCGCCGCCCGAGAGGGTGGTGGCCGACTGCCCCAGGGTGATGTATCCCAGGCCTACATCCACCAGGGTCTTCAGGCGGCCCCTTATTGCCGGGATGTTTTCGAAAAAGGCGAAGGCCTGGTTCACTGTCATCCCGAGCACTCCTGCTATGTGTTCGCCGCGGTACCGCACCTCCAGGGTGTCCCTGTTGAACCTGAGCCCCCCGCAGGCCTCGCAGGTGACATAGACGTCCGGCAGGAAGTGCATCTCTATCTTGAGGACCCCCTCCCCGTTGCAGCCCTCGCATCTGCCGCCCCTGACGTTGAAGCTGAACCTGCCCGCCTTGTATCCCCTGATCCTGGCCTCCGGAAGACCGGCGAAGAGCTCCCTTATGGGGGCGAAGACCCCTGTGTAGGTGGCCGGGTTGGAGCGCGGGGTCCTGCCGATGGGGCTCTGGTCGATATGGATTACCTTGTCCAGAAAGTGTATCCCTTTGACCGCATCCGCCTCCGGGGCTTTCCATCTCACGCCGTAGAGCTCCCTGGCCAGGGCGGGGTAGAGTATGCCGTCGACCAGGCTGCTCTTGCCCGACCCCGAGACCCCTGTTACGCAAGTCAAGGTCCCCAGAGGGATCTCCACCGTGATGCCTTTCAGGTTGTTCAGCCTGGCCCCCTGGATCACGATCCTCTCCCCGGAGCCGGGCCGGCGCTCTCCGGGCGCTTCAATGGAGCGCCTCCCGGATATATACTCCCCGGTAAGGGACGCTGCGTCCCCCAGGAGCCGCTCGGGCGGCCCCTCAAAGACCACGCGGCCCCCGTTGACCCCGGCGCCCGGCCCCATGTCGATCACATGGTCCGAGGCCATGATGGTCTCCGGGTCGTGCTCCACCACCACCACGGTGTTGCCCAGGTCCCGGAGACGCCGGAGGTTTTGGAGGAGCCGCAGGTTGTCCCTCTGGTGCAGCCCTATGCTCGGCTCGTCCAGGACGTACAGGACGCCGGCCAGTCCTGATCCTATCTGGGTGGCCAGGCGTATCCTCTGGTCCTCACCCCCTGAGAGCGTAGCCGAGGAGCGGTCCAGGGTGAGGTATTGGAGGCCCACGCTGCAAAGAAAGCCCAGGCGGTCCCGTATCTCCCTGAGGGGGCGTTCGGCGATCCGGGCCTCGGTCGGGGGAAGGTCCAACCCGTCGAAGAACCTCGCCGCCTCCTCCACCGAAAGGGCCGCCACCTCGTGGATCCCGAGGCCCCCCACCTTGACGGCCAGCGCGGCCGGGTTCAGTCTCGCCCCTTTGCATTCCGGGCATGGTCGTATGCTCATGTACTTTTCCAGGTCCTCGCGGATGTTTTCGGACTCCGTCTCCCGGTAGCGGCGCTCCAAGTTGGGTATGATCCCCTCGAAAGGCCTCTCGTAGAGGTGCTTGCGGTTCTCCGCCTCGAAACGGAACCTGATGTTCTCAGGGCCGGACCCGTAGAGGAAGACCTCCTTGACCCCGGCCGGCAGGTCCTTGAACGGGGTGAAGGGGTCCGCGCCGTAATGGCGGCATACCGCCTCCAGCATCTGGCGGAAGTAGGGGGACTGCCTCTTGCCCCAGGGGGCGAGCGCACCCTCTCTCAAGGGCAATGATGGATCCGGGACCACCAGATCAGGGTCAAAGTCCCGCTTGATCCCCAGGCCGCCGCAGGCCGGGCATGCCCCTTTCGGGTTGTTGAAGGAGAACATCTGGGGTGTCGGATCGGGCAGGCTGTCCCCGCACCGGGCGCAGGCCGCCTTCCTGTTTAGAAGGATCTCCTCCGAGCCGGCCACGTCTATCAGGGCGCTCCCTCCGGAGAGACTCAGGGTGAGCTCGAGCGAGTCCGTGAGGCGCCGCCTTATCTTTTCTCCCACCACCAGCCGGTCCACCACCACGCTGATGTCATGCGGGCTCTTGGGATCCAGGGAGAGCCCCTGGTCCAGCATGCGGATCTCCCCGTCCACCTTCACGCGGGTGAAACCGTCCCTTTGGAGGCGTCCGAGGAGCTCCGCGTGAGCGCCCTTGCCGCCTTCCGCCACCGGGGCGAGTATCTGTATCCGCGTCCCGGGCTCCAGGGACATGACCCGGTCCACCATCTGCTCCGTGGTCTGGGCCCGGATTTCCAGGCCGCACCGGGGGCAGTGGGGCGTTCCCACGCGGGCGAAGACCAGCCTCATGTAGTCATGGATCTCAGTGATGGTGGCCACGGTGGAGCGCGGATTGGTGTTCCGGGATCGCTGTTCTATGGCCACGGCGGGAGACAACCCCTCGATGGCCTCTACATCGGGCTTTTCCATCTGCTCCAGGAACTGGCGGGCGTAGGCGGAGAGGGACTCCACGTAGCGCCGCTGGCCCTCGGCATAGATGGTGTCAAAGGCCAGGGACGACTTCCCCGAGCCCGAGAGCCCGGTCACCACCACCAGTCGGTTCCTGGGGATATCCACGGAGACGTTCTTGAGATTGTGCACGCGGGCGCCCCGCACCCTTATGAAACCGTGCAACGCGCTCCTCCCTGCGCTTATCGATTCATCAATCAGGCCCTCGGGCCTCGGGGTGTTCCGAACGGCGGGCGGCCATGGAAGCGGCCGTTCGCAGTGCGGCCTCCAGGCTGGCGGGATCCGCAATGCCCTTGCCTGCGATATCGTAGGCCGTGCCGTGATCCACCGAAGTGCGGATTATGGGGAGGCCCAGGGTGATGTTTACGCCGTCCGAGAAGTGGAGCAGCTTGAGGGGGATCAGGCCCTGGTCGTGATACATGGAGACAACGATGTCGAAATCGCCCTTGGATGCTTGGTAAAAGACCGTGTCACCAGGCAGGGGGCCGGATGCGTCTATACCCAGGGAGCGGGCCTCTTCCACAGCGGGCGCTATCAACCGCTCCTCTTCCGTGCCGAACAGCCCCTCCTCCCCGCAGTGGGGATTGAGGGAGGCTACGGCCACCCTGGGCGACGGGATACCGAAGTCGGATACCAGGGCTCGGGCGCCCAGGGTTACGGCCCTCAGTATCTTATCCCTGGTGAGTATTCGCGGGACCTCGGCCAGGGCGCAGTGGATGGTGGCGGGGATCACTCTCAGCCGCTCCCCTGCGAGCATCATGGCTACCTCGCCGGCCCCGGTCAGGTGGCGCAAGAGCTCAGTGTGGCCGTCAAAGTCCCAACCGGATCGCCTCATCAGGGCCTTGTTGATGGGGCAGGTGACCACCGCTTCCAGGTCTCCCCTGAGAGCGGCCTCCACCGCGGCGGCTATCGCCTCCATCATGGCCTTCCCGCCTTCTGGTGTGGGGACCCCGGGCAGGACCCGGTCCGGAGCCAATCGGGCCGCAGGGAGTACGTCCACCACTCCCGGCTCACCGCCTGCGCCCTCGAATCCGGACACTTCTCGGATCCGCGGGCCGGGGAAGGATTCAGCGGCCTTTTCCATGGCCTCGACCGCCCCTATGACCACGGGGCGGCAGAACCGGTATGGATCCCCCTTGGAGAGAGCCTTTAGCGCAATCTCCGGGCCTATGCCGGCGGGGTCTCCCATGGTTATGGCTATGCAGGGTAGGGATCTCATTTTCGTGCGTGCATCATACATAATCTCCAGCGGTTGGCAACAGGATTCCCCTGAGATCGCCGGCCGACGCCTCGGCCCTTTGGTATCCCATGTCTATGGTCCGGTTTATCTTCCTGCGGTCCCGGGTGATGAATCTCGCCGGCGGCATCCGCTCCGGGGCTATTATCAAGGAAGCGGGAGGGGTGCGGGCCGCCATCTCCTCCAGCCGTGAGACCTCCTGGTTGTACTTCTCGGCGGCGCCCCACAGGCTCTCCATCATCCACTCGTATCGCTGGAAGTACCTCCAAAAAAGGGCCCTCTCCAGCAGGTTGGGGGGCTCGTTCTCGCAGTCCAGGGGCCTGGAAAGGACGCCCACCACGAGGTCCATCCCCCGCCCCAAGAGGAAGTCCACCGGCAGCGGGTTGACGGTTCCTCCATCCAGGTACTCTTCGCCGCCCAGCCGCACGGCCTCGGGGTAGCAGCCCGGGACCGCAAGAGAGGCCTTGAAGACCTCGTAGATATCGTGTGCCGCGGGATCCAGGAGGACCAGCTCGGCGTCCGCGGCCCTGGTAACGGCGAACCCGCACCTTATGGAGCTTCTCAGGAGTCTGTCTCTGTCCAGGGGATACTTGGTCTTGAACACATCGAACACCAAGTAGTCTATGTCCAGGACCGGCCTCTTGCTTGAAGGGGCGAGGGATGTGGCCGGTATGTTCTTGTAGCAGACCAGCCTGGGGGTGTTGAGCTCGCGCCTCCAGACGCTTTCCATCTCCTCTCGCTGCCCTGCGGCTGCGTATGCGAGCGTGGGTATGCTGGCCGACACCGCCGCGGCCAGGTCGAAGCGGGCGAGCAAGCCCATGTCCATCAAGGCCATGACCACCCCCGCCACGAAACCGGCCCGCATTCCTCCGCCTTCCAGTACCAGGCCCAACCTCCGCTCAGCCATGCCCCGCCTCCTCAAGCGCCGAATTATTGTCTAAAGACTTTGTAGAAATCATCTTTATTAAAGTTAGGAGGAAAGCCATGAACATCAACACCAAATTAATGATAATCATCGGGACGGCGGTTGTCCTGGGTGCCGGGGCAGTGGGCCTGGTGACTCTGCGCCAGAGCCTGGAGGGCTCGGAAGAGGCCGTTGCCGGGATCGAAGCCCTCGGTGAGCGCCAGGTGGAGAGGATACGAAGCAGTGGGTCGAGCCGGGTGGAGGATTTCAGGCGCGAACTGCTGGCCCGCAAGAAGGAACAGCTCAAAGCCCAGGTCCAGACCGTCCTGAGCGCCGTGGAGCGGGCCCTCAAGGACGCCAGGGCCATGAACGCGGCCGGCTCCCTGGACGAGCGTGTGAAAGAGGCAATAGAGCTCGAGCAGCAATCGGACACATCGCTTCATTCGTGGGAGACCTCCGCTACGGACCGGAGAACAAGGACTACTTCTGGATCAATGACCTGGAGCCCGGGATGGTCATGCATCCTTACAAGCCCGAGCTGAACGGCCGCGATCTTTCCGGAATCAAGGACCCTGATGGAAAAAGGATCTTCGTGGAGTTCGTGCAGGTTTGCAAGGAAAAAGGGGAAGGTTTTGTGGAGTACCTGTGGCCCAAGTACGGGGCCGAGGAGCCCCAGCCCAAGATTTCCTTTGTAAAACTCTTCCCCGAGTGGGACTGGATAATCGGGACCGGGATCTATGTGGACGATGTCGAGGAGATGGTCAGGGCAAAGCAGGCCGAGATAGGAATGGAGATCCGACGCGCGGAGGAGGAGACCAGGGACCTGGTGGAGCAAACCAAGCAGAGGGCCCGGGACGGCCTTAAACGGACAATGGGCTTGACCGGGGCCCTGACCCTCCTGGTCCTCTCGGCCGTCCTCTCAGGGGCCTTCGTCTTCGCCCGAAAAAGCGTCTCCCTACCTGTCAACCGGATGATAGAGGAGCTCAGCAGGGCGGCCGAGCAGGTCAGCGCGGCCTCGGGGCAAATCTCACAGGCCAGCCAGTCTCTCGCCGAAGGGGCGTCCGAGCAGGCCGCCTCCATACAGGAGACTTCCTCCTCCCTGGAGGAGATGGCTTCCATGACCCGTCAAAACGCGGACAATGCGGCCAAGGCGGATAAGATCATGCGGGAGGCCGACGAGACCGTGGAGACGGCGAACGGGTCCATGGCCGAGGTTACGGCCTCCATGGAGGGAATCTCCAAGTCGGGCGATGAGACATTCAAGATTGTCAAGACCATCGATGAGATAGCCTTCCAGACCAACCTCCTGGCCTTGAATGCGGCTGTTGAGGCCGCACGCGCGGGGGAAGCCGGGGCGGGCTTTGCAGTGGTGGCCGACGAAGTGCGGACCCTGGCCATGCGGGCCTCAGAGGCCGCCGGGAACACGGCCGGGCTGATCGAGGATACCAGGAAGAGGCTTGAGCAGGGCTCAGAGCTGGTAACCCGCACCAGCCAGGAGTTTCTCCAAGTGGCCAAGGGTGCATCCAAGGTGGCGAGGCTTGTCTCCGACATCTCGGCCGCCTCGGGAGAGCAGGCCCAGGGGATCGAGCAGGTGAACAGGGCGGTCGCCGAGATGGACAAGGTCGTTCAACAAAACGCATCCAATGCGGAGGAGTCCGCCTCAGCGGCTCAGGAGATGAGCGCCCAGGCCGAGCAGCTGAAAAGGGTGATCAGCGAACTCGCCGCCCTGGTAAAGGGTGAGGATCGAAAAAGATAGCCTAGGTGGCTCCCCTTTCCATTCGGGTGTTTTGCTTGACTCCGCCTGAGCGCTCGGGTAATAGGGCGGTCGGCCCGAGTCAAGAACACGCGGCCGGAAAGGAGCGCTCGGCGGGCGATGAATTCAGGTGAGGGATGGGTGAGAGCGGTGGTCCCGGAGCTGGAAAAACCCAGCCTGGCGGACAACACCGCCGATGCGGACCGCTTGACCAAGGCGTTGGCAAGGGCCTTGGGCGGGCGGGTCCGGATCTCCCTGCCGCTTCTCAAACGGATCCCCTGTATTCTGCGTGAAAACGACTACCGCGTCTGCGCCGTCGCAGCCCGGGATGAGGACGGCTGGCACCTGGTGGATCTGCGCCCCGGGCATGAGACAAGGCTCTTGGGCCTTGCAGTGGACCTGGGGACTTCCACCGTGGTGGTCCGGCTGCTGGACCTGGAAAAGAGAGAGGCCGCGGGAGAGTCCGCCTTTTTGAACCCCCAGTCCCGATACGGCGAGGACGTACTCACCAGGATCCACTTCGCCTCACAGGAAGGGGGGGTGGAGACCCTGAGGGGCTGCCTGCTGGAGAGATTGAACCGGGAGATCGAGGCGTTGGCGGAAGCGGCCGGCGCCTCCCCGGGGCTGGTGGCGTGTGCAGCGCTCGCCGGCAACACGACCATGACCCACCTCTTTCTGGGGCTGAACCCTTTCTGGCTCTGCCGGGAGCCCTATATACCGTCCGTCAACTGCCTGGATCTCTTCAGGGCCGGGGAGGCGGGCCTGGGTATCAACGAGCAGGCCCCGGTCCTGGTCTTTCCCAATGTCGGGAGCTACTTCGGGGGGGACTTGATCGCCGGTATCCTGGCCTCGGGAATGGATGTCAAGGAGGAGACCTCCATATTGGTGGATGTGGGCACCAACGCCGAGGTGGTGCTGGGCAATCGGGATTGGCTCATGGCCTGCGCAGGGGCGGCCGGCCCGGCCCTGGAAGGCGGGGTGGCGAGCATGGGAATGATGGCCGGGCCCGGGGTCATCGACCGCGTGCGCGTGGACAAGGAGACAAAGGTCCTGGAGATTCATACCATCGGCGATAAGCCGCCTGTGGGCATATGCGGATCAGGGCTGATCGATCTGGTAAACGGGCTATTCCTGGCTGGAATGCTGGATATCAGGGGCAAGCTCGTACCCGGTGAATGCGGAGACCGGCTGGTGGAGGAGGACGGGATCGCCTGCTTCGTGGTGGTCCCGGCCGGCGAGTCAGGCACCGGAAAGGACCTGACTCTCTGCCAGCCGGACCTGGATTCCTTGATACGGTCCAAGGCGGCGATGTTTACCATCCTCACCACGGTGAGCGGGATGGTCAACATGAAGCCCGGGGATTTCGATCGCTTCTATGTAGCCGGGACCTTCGGATCGTACATCGATCCCCGATCCGCCATAGTCCTGGGCATGCTGCCGGACCTGCCGCCGGAGAGGTACGAATCCCTGGGCAATACTTCTCTCCAGGGAGCGGCGGCCGCACTCCTGGAGGCGGATGCGCGGTCGCGGATAGAGCGGATAAGGGATCGGATAACCTATATCGAACTCAACGTGAACCAGGAGTTCATGAATCTGTTCAGTGCGGCCAAGTTCATTCCCCACACGGACCTTTCTCTCTTCCCTTCTGTAAAGGCCCGACAGGAGGGCGCCCCGCAATGATCTCCTGTTTCAGTTGTCCAGAGGACCCTCCTCCAAGGGGGCGTCGGCGCTCACCAGATCCGGGTCCAGAGGGGTGAAGGAGCGGAGCTGGGCCTCCACCATGGAGTCTTCATCGGCATCCGGGTCCTCCCAGTCCCGCACGTCCCGCCCGGTAGAATAACCCGCTCCGGAGGAGGCGGTAAGACTTGATCCGGCGCTTTTCTCGAACTCCTGCTGGCACGGGACGCAGAGGGTCGCATCCGGGAGTATCATCAGCCTCTCCACGGGGATGGGATCCCCGCACTCCTCGCAGAGCCCGAACTCCTCGTCCGATTCCATGCGCAGGATGAGCTCCCGGACCTTGCGGAGCTCCCGGGACTTTCTTTCCACAAAGGAGTAATGGTTGTGGGTGGAGGTCTCGCACTGAGCCCCGTCGGCCTCGTCCGCTATGTCCTCCACGCCTCGCCCGGAGCTGTTGTCTCTCCAATTGATCCGGGATTCCCTGAGGACTGATTCCAGCTCCGCCTTCTTGGCTGCAAGGCCCTTGGTAAGAACCAGTCGTAAATCATCATCCATATAGTGACCTCCTAGCTGCCGGGGTAGGAAAAGCCGGCAATAATCTCCATGCTCTCCCCGCAACGGTTCTCGGCCGCCCGGGTGGCGAACGCGCAAAATATGGGTTCTCTCCGTTGCCTTGTCAACAATAAAACAAGGCTGAGGCTCCGGAAAAATCGAGAAACCCCAGCCGGTGTTTCGAGGCGGCCTTCCCGCCCCATGCGGCCCGTTTTCAGTGATGTTTGCCCCCAATCTCGAGGCCGTTGGCCGGGTCACGGCTTTCCGTTCAAAAAAACGCTTGACATGAGCCCGGCTAAATTCTAATAGTTGTCACACAATGCGGTTAAACGTCACGCATAGTGATCAATGACAAGGGCCAAGCCGATAGAAGCAGGGGAGGGCGGAGTGTCGGCACGAGGTAAAGAATACTTTTTTATCAGCTCCTTGGAGAAAGGGATGAGGGTCCTGGAACTTCTCGCTGAGAAGCAGGCCCTCACGGCGTCGGAAGTGGCGCGTGAGCTTCAGACCAACCGGGCCGGGAGCCATCGGTTCTTGGCGACACTCCGGGAGTTGGGCTATGTGGAAAAAGATGCAAGGGATCGTTACCACTTGACCTTCCGTGTGTTGGAATTGGGAATGAAGGTGGTCAACCGCTATGAGATCCTTCGAATCATCCGGCCGTATTTGCTCGAGCTCAGCAGCCTATTTAATGAGACCGTCAACTTAGGCCACTTCGACGGCAAAGACATCCTTCACCTGGACAAGATAGACAGCAAAGAGATATTGCGCATGGACACCCCTATCGGATCCCGTGCGCCCGCCTATTGCACGGGCCTGGGAAAGGCGATCCTCACGTTCCTGCCCCCGGAGGAATTCGAGGATTATCTGAGGGCGGCAAGACTCCGGCGTTACACGCCCAATACCATCACCACCAGAAAAGCGCTGCGAAATGAGACCAAGAGGATTCGCAGTCTTGGATACGCTGTGGACAACGAGGAGATGAGCTCCGGGTTGAGGTGCGTGGCGGCCCCCGTGTTCGATCATACCGGCAGGGTGGCTTATGCCGTGAGCATATCCGGCCCCACCCTGAGAATGACCCCGGAAGTGATTGAGAGGATTCATCCAAAGGTCCGGGATGTATGCCGGAGGCTCTCAGAGAAGTTGGGCAATAGATCCTTCGGGTGAAGGACAATATTTTCTTACGAGGAGACATGGACAATGGAAAAGAAGAAGCTTTCTCGCACTGATTTGCAAAAGATGAAGCAGTCCCGCCGGCCGGCGGTCTGGATAACCGCATATGATTACTGGACCGCCCGATTCGCCCAAGAGGCCGGAATGGACATGATTTTGGTGGGCGATTCACTGGGCATGTGCATTTACGGCTATGAGGGCACTATCCCGGTCACCATGGACCAGTGCATCTACCATAGCGAAGCCGTAAGACGAGGGGCGGCCGATACGTTTGTCATAGGCGATATGCCGTTTCTCTCATACCAGGTGAGCGTCTCCGAGGCGGTTAGGAACGCCGGCCGGTTTCATAAAGAGGCCGGCGTCGATGCGGTCAAGCTGGAAGGCGGCCGTCGGGTCTCGGAACAGATTCGAGCCATCGCCGACGGCGGCATGCTGGTCATGGGCCATATTGGCCTCACCCCCCAGAGTTCAGGCCAGTTAGGCGGTTTCAAGGCGCAGGGTAGGACCGCTGAGACGGCCGTGGAGCTCCTGGAGGACGTACACGCCATCCAGGAGGCCGGCGCATTCGCCCTGCTGGTCGAAGCCGTTCCGCCCGAGGTCTGCCGAATCATCCGCCGGGAGCTCCGGATCCCGGTCTACAGCATCGGCGCCGGGGTTCATGCCGACGGACAGCTCATGATATGCAGCGATGTCTTGGGGATATTTCAAGCCTTTACACCAAAATTTGTCAAAAAATATGAAAATTTGGCCCAAAAAACTATTGATGCGTTTCGAAGTTATGCGGATGAAGCCCGTTCAGGCACCTTCCCGGCGGATGAGCACACCTACAAGATGGTAGATGGTGAGTTCGATAAGCTCAAGGAGCTGATGGAGAAGAGATAGTCCTGTTCCGCAGCCGAAGGGGGATAAAAGAATGTCGGAAACATTGAAAATGATTCGTGAGTTCATGGAAAAACAGGGGATTCCGGGGCGGGATGCCTATGATCTGCCCACCAGTTCAAAGCGTTTTGCCGACGGGGCGAACTTCCGCATCGAGATTGCAGGCATAGAGCGGGCTTCCACCATGGAGGCTTTGATAGACGAGGCTGGGAGACGGGGGGTGGTCGTGCACCGAGCCATCGCGTCCGTTGGGGGGGCCACCTACTGCGATTTCGGAGAACTCAAGGACATGGCACGGATGGCGCGGGAAGAGAAGATCGAGATGGTGATGACCGTAGGCCACCGGAAGGCATGGGATGCGGGGTCAAAGGAGATGTCCAACCCGGAGGGCGCCATGCAGGGCTTCCGGTTGCGCGGCTCGGACAACGTCTCTTATCACATCGCGGATATCATGCGCTGTATAGAGGCCGGGCATAGGGGGTTCCTGGTCTACGATGAAGGCGTACTCTTTCTCCTCGACAAGATGCGCAGCGAGGGAGTGATCCCCAAGGAATGCCTCTTTAAGTTCTCTGTTTTCGGCGGATACTGCAATGCAGCCGGCGCCCGGGTGATCGAATCCATGGGCGTCAACTCCATGAACCCCCTGGCGGATGTCTCACTGCCCATTTTGGGGTCCATTCGGAAGGCGGTCGACATTCCCTTGGATGTATACATCATCATCGTGGATTCGTTCGGGGGGATGTACCGCGCCTATGAGGCGCCGGAGATCGCCCGGGTGGCATCCCCCTGCTATTTCAAGATCGAGCCGGGCACCTCGGAAGGAGACATATACAAGCCTTGGATAAGCGAGCAATGGCACGCCGGTCTTGTCCGGGAAAAGGTCAAGATGGCCTCGGTGATAATGGAGCTCATGGAAAGACATGCACCGGATCTGAAGACTTCGGGGAAAGGACCGGCGGATCTGGTGCTTCCGGCGGGAGCCTAGAAATCCCGGCAAGCCGCGAAAGAGGGGCGACGTATGGAAAGCGTATTTCAGGTAGCCGTCAAGAACATGAACAGGGCCGGAGCCCTTGGAGGGATCAACCCCAGGGTCCTGGAGGTCCTGAAGGAGCCAAAGCGAATCCAGGAGTTTCGCATACCTCTGAAGCTCAGCGACGGGTCCTTCAAGGTTTTCCCTGCTTATAGGGTCCACTATTGCGATGCTATCGGGCCTTTTCGCGACGGGACACGAATCCGGCCGGATCTCGGTCTGGACGAAGTCAAGGCCCTCGGTCTTTTCATGACCATCAAGCATTGCGTAGCCGGCATACCGGCCGGCGGTGCCAAGGGCGGTATCCGTGCCGATCCCTCGGAGCTGGCGGGGGTTGATTTGGAGCGCCTGGTGCGGGCCTTTGTGCGGTTCTTGCAGCCCAAAGGGCCTTGGGCGGATGTTCCCGGTGCCGACATTGGTACCGGTGAACAGGCCATGGCGTGGATGCTCGACGAATACGAGCAGATAACGGGCAGGCACTGCCCGGCGGCGATAAACGACAAGCCGCCGATGCTGGGGGGATCTCTGGGCGGAGAGGAGGCCACCGGCCGCGGGGTGTTCCTGACCCTGAGAGCGGCGGCCGAGGACATGGGTTTGGATCTCTCAGGAAGCCGGGCGGTGATGCAAGGCTTCGGGCAGGTGGGCTCGCACTTGGCTTCACTCCTCCATGATGCAGGGTGCCGGATAGTGGCCGTCAGCGATGTCTACGGGGGAGTTTACAGCCGCGACGGCATCGATATCCCCTCCCTTAGGGAGCATATTCGCAAGAGCGGCCGTGTGAGCGGGTTTCCCCACACCGAGCCGATTCCCAACGATCGGATCTTCAGCCTCGAGTGCGAGATCGCGGTCCCCGCTGCGGTGCAGAACGTGATCCACACGGACAACGCAGGCTCGGTTCAGGCCCGCTTGATTGCAGAAGGCGCCAATGGGCCGGTTACAGACGGGGCGGACGCCATCCTGCAGGAAAAGGGAGTGACCGTTGTGCCTGACGTCGTGGCGAATAGCGGCGGTGCGACGGTGTGCCATTTCGAGCGGACCCAGGGGCTCTCGGATCAGTACTGGGATATGGAGACGGTACGCGCGGAGCTCGAAAAACGGATTCTCGACGCATACCGGTGTGCGTCCGGGACCGCAAGGGAGGCCGGAGGAGTCTCACTCAGGATAGGCGCATGGATCTATGCACTCAAGAAGATCGAAAAGGCGATGGAGCTGCGCGGCTGGATTTGATCCATCTCCCGCCGAAGCCGGCTGAATTGCGGCTTCCTCTCAGGGCCATGCAAAGGAGAGAAATCATGCCTCTTTTTACCTTCCAAGAATATCAAGACAGGATTTCCAAGACTCATAAAAGCATGGAAAAAGCCAATATCGAAGTATTGGTTTCATGTGATCCGGCCAATATGAATTACCTCACCGGATACGACGGCTGGTCGTTTTACGTGCCTCAGGCCGTTGTAATCGCAGCGGGCGAGACGGAACCGATCTGGATCGGAAGAAGCATGGATGCCAATGGGGCGCGCCACACCACCTTTCTCTCCAACGAAAATATTCTCGGCTACCCGGACGAATATGTTCAGTCGCCGATCAAGCACCCAATGCATGTGGTGGGCGAAGAGATCAAGCGGCGGGGCTGGGGACGGCAAACCATCGGCGTGGAAATGGACGCCTATTACTTCAGCGCCCGCAGTTTTGCAGAGCTCCAGAAGGCTCTGCCCGAGGCCCGATTTGCGAATGCCGATCTAATGGTCAACTGGATCCGGCTGGTCAAGTCGGAGGCCGAGATCGCTTTGATGAAAGAGGCCGGAAAGATAGCCGAAAGAGTGATGCAAACCGCCATTGACCGGCTCGAGCCCGGGGTCCGCGAATGCGACGTCGTGGCCGAGGTCTATAGGGCGCAGATGTCGGGCACCCCGGAATTCGGGGGAGACTATCCCTCCATTGTCCCTATGATGCCCACCGGCGAAAAGACTTCGGCTTCCCATCTCACCTGGACGGATGCACCTTACGAAAACGAGCAGATGGTCAACCTGGAACTGGCCGGGTGCCGCCACCGCTACCATTGCCCCATCGCACGAACGGCCTATCTGGGCAAGAGGCCGCCGGATAAACTCGTGTATCTGGCGGAGCACACCGTGGAAGGGTTGAACCTGACCCTGGATGCGATCCGTCCCGGGATGCGTTGCGAAGAAGTGGAGCAAGTCTGGAGAAGTCACATCGCCAAGGCCGGCTTGGAGAAGGGGTCGCGCATCGGCTATGCCATGGGTCTGAACTACCCCCCGGACTGGGGAGAACACACCGCCAGCCTCCGGCCCGGTGACGAAACCGAGCTGGCCCCCAACATGACCTTTCATATGATTCCGGGCATGTGGATGGACGACTATGGCTTCGAGTGCAGTGAGTCCTTCAGGGTGACCGATACCGGGTGCGAAACCTTTGCGAATTTTCCCAGAAAGCTTTTCGTGAAATGAGGCTGGGTCCTTAATAATCCCGGCGGCATCCTCCATGAAAACTGGAGAGTGATGATTCACACTACCAATAAGGGCCGGACGAGCAGCGGCGAGGCGATCGGCATTTTGCTCCTGGACACCTCGGTTCCCTTTATACCGGGAGACGTGGCCAACGCCACAACGTACGATTTCCCGGTGCGCTATCAAAAGGTGGAAGGCTTTACTGTTGCAAGGGCCTTGGCCAAGGATCCCGGGGTGTTCCAAGCACTGAGGCAGGCCGCCGCAGACCTGGCGGCCCAAGGGGTGCGGGGGATTACAGGAGACTGCGGTTTCATGGCGGTCCACCAGCGGCGATTGTCCCAAGAACTTTCAGTGCCCGTATTCCTCTCCAGTCTCCTCCAGATTCCCTTCATCTCGGCGATCATCGGCGAAGGAGCAAAGGTGGGTGTGATAACCGCCGATTCAAGGAGCCTCGACCCGGCACTCCTGGCAGAGGCCTGTGTGGAAGGGGCGGGAGCCGTATCGGTGGCCGGTCTTCAGGAAGCCGGGGAATTCCGCCGGTTCGCCATAGAAGAGACCGGCATCCTGGACGCAGGCAAAGTGGAGGCCGAGGTGGTAGCCGCGGCGGAAGGGCTGGTGGCCCGGGAGCGCGCGGTAAGGGCGATCCTGCTCGAGTGCAGCCTGCTGCCGCCCTAGGCCGCTGCGGTTCAAGACGCCGTTCGGCTCCCGGTCTTTGATTACGTGACTATGATCAACTATGTGTTTTCCGCCGTGGTCCGCCGGCCTTTTTCCGGCTTCATGTAGGAGTACGGCGCTCACGGCAGGCGACCGGCCCGGAGGAGCGAGTCAAAGGAGGCGCCCAGTGGACATAGCCAAGAAGGTCGAGGAGCTCAAGCAGGAGCTCATTGAGCTTCGCCGGGACTTCCATCGATACCCGGAGTTGGGGCTGCAGGAAGTGCGTACCGGAGGGCGCATCGCCGAATACCTGCAAGCACTGGGAATGGATGTTGTCCGAATGAACCGGACCGGAGTGGTAGGGCTGATGAGAGGAGGGCGATCCGGCCCAACGCTCCTGCTTCGTGCCGACATGGACGCACTTCCAATCACCGAAGAGACGGGCCTGCCCTTTCAATCCGAAAATCAGGGGGTCATGCATGCCTGCGGTCACGACGCCCACACGGCCATGTTGATGGTGGCCGCAAAGATCCTCACCGGCATGAAGGAAGGCTTGCGGGGGAACGTCAAGTTCGTCTTTGAGCCGAATGAAGAGAATGTCGGGGCGCTGGCAATGATAGAGCAAGGGGTCATGGAAAACCCCAAGGTGGACGCCTGCATAGGAGTTCACGTCTGGACGGCGCTTCCCGCGGGTCAAATCGGGCTTAGTCCAGGGTGCGTCATGGCGGGTATGGAGCATTTCGAGGTGGTGATCAAGGGCAGGGGCGGGCATACCGCAAGCCCTCACAGCGCGGTGGATCCCATCCTGGCAGCCGCCGCGGTGATTCAGGCGGTTCAGATGATCCAGACCCGGGAGGTCGATGTGCTCAACGAGCCGACTCTCATCATGTTCGGCAAGATCGAAGGCGGGACCGCTTCCAATGTCATCCCGGACACAGTCACTCTCTCGGGCACCATGAGATACATGTTCGAAGGCCCCGAAGAGAGCCAGGACAATCCCAAGCGGCGTCTTGAGCGCATCGTGGCCCGCGTCTGCGAAGCTCATAGGGCGGGCTGGGATGTTTCGTTTCTCTATGGCCATCCTACCCTGGTCAATCACCCTGAGATGATCGAAATCGTGGGGTGTGTGGCCGCCGAAGAGCTGTCCGTCTCACCCAAGATCGTTCCAATGGCTACGCTGGCGGGGGAGGACTTTTCCGAGTTCGCCAGCCGGGCGCCGGGGGCTTTCTGCTTTCTGGGCGCGGGCAAGACCGATCCAGGGGAGGCTTTCCCGCACCATCATCCCCGTTTCGACATCGACGAAGAGGTCCTGCCGATCGGCGTTGAGCTCTATGTGCAAAGCGCGCTTTCCTTCTTCGAAAACGCCGGCCGGCTGAGTTTTCTCAAAAGGAGGTGATAGAGACAGGATTCTTCATTTGTATCCCAACCAAATAGACCGTCAAACATCAATCAAAAGCGAATCCACCCAGGGAAAGGAGCAAAATCATGAAAAGATGTCTCGGTATTTTGGCAGCGTTAATGCTGGTGGTCTCCGCGGGGGCCGCAACGGCCGCCGAGTACAAGGGCGGACCCATCAAGGCGCGGCTCGCCTCGGAGGAGATCGAAGGAGATTTCATGACCGTCTGGGCCAAGAACTTTTCCGATCACATGAAGGAGTGGTCCGGGGGTAAGATAGACATCAATGTATACCCCTACGGGACCTTGGGCGCAACCGGTGACATCAATGAGCTTTGCCAGATCGGCGTGGTGGAGTTCGTTTTCTCCGACTATGCCTGGATCAGCTCCTTTGTTCCCTAGGCTCAAGTCCTGGCCTTGAATTACCTCTTTCCCACCGAACGCGTCCCCGAGGTGCTGGACTGGATGGTCAAGAACGGCGAATTCTTTCCCCTGCTGGACAAGGTCTTTCGGAAGAACGGCCTGGTGCCCCTGAGCGTTATGTACGAAGGATGGCAGTGGGTGACATCCAAGAAGCCGATCCGCTCCCCCGAAGACATGAAGGGCCTCAAGCTTCGGCTGATGTCGTCCAAGCTCCTGGTCGAAGACTACAAGGCCTATGGGGCGAGTCCTACGCCCATGAGCTATGGAGAGGTCTACAGCGGGCTCCAGATGGGGTTGATCGACGCCCAGGTCAATCCCCTGTTCGCCATCTACAGCATGAAGTTCTACGAGGTGCAGGACTACTTCACCCAGCTCAAGAGCGAGCCCTTCTTGGGAATTCCCACCGCAAACCTGGAGTTTTTCGAGAACCTGCCCGAAGAGGTGCAGGAGGAGATGCTCCGTTTTTGGAAGGACGCCATCATTCCGGCCGGCAAGTGGATAGACAAGCGAAACGCCGAGGACAAGGCCAGGATTCAAAAGGCTAAGCCCGATGCGGTCTTTCACGTCGTGGACGACGAAGCTGTGGCCGAGTTCGAGGAGAGGGCGGAAACAGTCTACCCGAAGTTCGTGGACATAGGCGGCGAGGGCTCGGAGGAGATCCTGGAAGCCCTTCTTGAGGATATAGAAAAGGCGAAAAAGACCCTTGGTATTCAGTAGACATCCAGCATAGTCATCAAGAGCGGCTGCTGCGGCATGCCGGCCGATCGGGGGCCCCATGCCGCAGCAATCGCGGATGAGCCGGAAGGTACCCGGGCGGCGGCCTCCGCTGCCAGCGTAAAGGCCGAATCATGGAAACAAGAAATGAGGACTTGAGCAAGCCGGGCCGTCTCAGGCTTTTCAACAGGTATCTGGGAAAGGTGATCAATAGCGTGGAAGTCGCGGTCCTGGTGTTCTGTGTAGCGGCTCTCGCCGTTCTGTTGATCACCAACGTATTCGCCCGGACGTTCTTCCAGAGTATATACTTTGCCGAGGAGATCTCGAAATTCCTCGTGATGCTGACCACTTTCACCGGAGTGAGCTACGGCGTCCGAAAGGCCCGCCATATCAGGATGGGGGCGTTCCTGGATGCCATGCCTCCTAAAATGGAAAAAGTCTTCCTGATCATCATATCACTGGTCAGTGCAGTGGTTATGGCAATCATGACTTGGTTTTCTTACAAGTATCTAATGAATGCTATGAATATGGAACACATGACCCCTGCGCTTCGAGTGCCTAAATGGACTTTTTATGTAATTATACCGATTGGATTCGGTATGGCATGTATTCAGTATATACGGACCATTATCAAAAACCTCATCGAACAAGAACCTTGGCAATCGCCTGACCAGCAGAGCGAATACGAGGATGAAGAGATCGGAGGGGTGCAGATATGACACTTTTCGGGATCAGCCTTGCATCCATGCTCCTTCTAGGTTTTCCTTTCATGGTAACCCTTTTGGGATCTCTAATCCTTTATATATATATCTACATGCCTGATTTTGCCCCGAGGCTGATGACCACCATGGTACAACAGGTGATCACCGGGGTTACCCCGCCAGCTCTTGTCTGCGTACCCATGTTTATCTTGTCGGCCAGCATCATTACCTCGGGAGAGTCCGCAGGCAGACTGATCAGGATGATCAAGTCCTTTGTCGGTCACCTCCCCGGCGGGCTTTCCATTACCACCAATGCGAGTTGTACGCTTTTCGGAGCCGTATCCGGATCAACTCAGGCAACAGTGGCGGCTATCGGGGGTACCATGCGACCCATGCTCCTGGAGTCGGGCTACAAGAGCTCATTCACCCTGGGCTTGATCATCAATTCCAGCGATATTGCTTTTCTTATTCCGCCGAGCATAGGGTTCATCGTCTATGGTGTGGCAACCAGCACTTCCATCGGGATGCTGTTCCTGGCGGGTATTTTCCCCGGTCTGATGATCCTCCTGATGTTCTCTACTTATTGCTTCTTCTACTCCAAGTTCAAGAATGTCGGATTACTTCCCAAGGCAAGCTGGGCCGAGCGTTGGGCCGCGATCAAGGACGGTGCCCCCGTCATGGGCTTCCCGGTGATCATTGTCGGGGGCATCTACACCGGGCACTTCAGCCCCACCGAAGCCGCGGCCGCCTCCGTCTTCTATGCCCTGTTCCTGGAAACAGCGGTTTACAAGAGCCTCAACCTCAACCGTATCGTGGACTCCTTTCTCCAGACCGGGGTCATTACCGGTGTGGTGTTCATCCTCGTCGGGGCGGGCCAGGCGTTTTCATGGATGATAGGCTTTCTTCAGATCCCTCAGGAGCTGCTCCCACCGTTGTTCGGGACTGATCCATCCGTCCTTCGGGTGGTACTTATCGTAGTTATAACTTATTTCTTGGCTTGCATGTTCGTAGATCCAATTGTGGCCATCTTTATTCTGAGCCCGGTCTTTCAACCTTATGTGGTCAGCGCGGGGGTTGACCCGATTCTGCTCGGCACTCTGGTGACCCTGCAAGCCGCCATCGGATCAGCCACCCCTCCCTTCGGCTGCGATATCTTCACGGCACAGCTCATCTTCCGGAGGCCGTACCTGGAAGTGATCGGACATGCGTTGCCCTTCCTGCTGATCCTGGTCCTGGCGACCTTTATCCTGATGTTCTTTCCGCAGATCGCGCTCTTTCTGCCGAATCTGGCCATGGGCGGGGGCTAGGCCGAGGGCGCCTGAAATCCGGATTGCGTAGAAGGGACATTCGTTCAATTCATACGTCCGAGAAAATCTCCTATGGAGGAAACGCCCGCGCTGCACGATGTCTATCAGGCCCATGCCCGTATTCGGTCGATGATTCTACGGACACGGCTGGCACCCTCCCCCGCCCTCGAGGAGTTCACAGGAGCCGGGTCGGTTCACCTGAAGTTGGAGTGTCTGCAGAATACCGGGTCATTCAAGGTGAGGGGGGCCGCGAACAAGATCCTGAGCCTGAATGAAGAAGAGAGAAGAAGGGGTGTAATCACCTTTTCCACGGGTAACCACGGCCGGGCCGTCGCCTATGTGGCCAAACAGTGCGGCATCCCGGCGGTGGTCTGTTTGTCCGAGCACGTGGCTGCCTACCGCGCGGATGCGGTCCGCCAGCTGGGTGCCGAAGTATCGGTCAAAGGGAGGTCACAGGACAAAGCCGAGGAAAACTATAGGGAGGTTACGGCCTCCAGGGGTCTGGTGCCCGTTGTTCCCTTTGATGATCCTATGATAATCGCAGGGCAAGGTACCCTTGCCCTGGAGACGCTCTCCGAGCTTCCCGATACCGGCGTGTTGATGGTCCAACTTTCCGGGGGCGGATTGCTGGCGGGCATCGCCATGGCGGCCAAGTCCGTCAATCCCGACATTCGTGTGGTGGGGCTGTCTCTCGAGCGGTCCCCGGCCATGGTGGAGAGCCTCAAAGCAGGAAGGCCGGTGGCAGTGGAGGAAACGGACTCCATCGCCGACTCGCTGCTGGGCGGGATCGGCCGTCAGAATCGCTGCACCCTGGCGATGGTGGAGCGATATGTTGATGACCACTTGTTGATCTCCGAGGAGGAGATCAAGAATGGAATGTACTATATCTTCGAGCGACACAGGCTGATCGTGGAAGGGGCCGCAGCGGTGGGAGTCGGTGCGCTGCTTGAAGGAAAGACTGAGGTCACGGATAAGAATGTGGTATTGTTTCTGACCGGCAGCAGCATCGATCCAGCGGAGTATGTGCAGACCCTGGAAAGCAGGCTTTAGGGTCTTTTTGTCAAACCGGTTCGATGATCAAGGAGGGGGGGGATGGAAAGAGAGGTGATATACACACCAGAGGCACCGGAACCCGGGCCCTACTCTCAGGCCGTCCGGTTCGGCGACCTGATATTCGTGGCCGGCCAGACCGCGGAAGATCCCGCCACCAACCGGCCGGTTCACGGGACCGTGGCTGAACAGACCAGGCTTATTCTCAGCAATATCCAAACCATCCTGAAGGCCGCAGGGTCGAGCCTGGCAAGGGTCGTTCGAGCGGACGTCTACATCTCTTCAATGGAAATCAAAGAGGAGATGAACTCGGCCTATCTGAAATACTTTCCCCGGGAACGACCGGCACGCAACTGCGTTGCGGTGGCGGGCATCGACGACGGCCTGGACGTTGAAATCGAGGTCATCGCAGCCGCAGGGTAAACCGCTTCGTGGCACCACCAGAGAGACAAGCCCGGTTGGTTATCCGTCTTTGACCCTTGATATCCTAGACGCCATCCACTAAAAATGTACACTTACCTCGAGCCGGCCCCGGGATCATCAGGGCCGGCCTCTATTGGGGAAGGACCGCCGTCAATGTTCATAACCTTCGAGGGAATCGAGGGCTGCGGAAAGAGCACCCAGCTCGAGCGACTCGCCGGCTCATTGGAGAGGAGGGGGGTGGCGGTGGTGCGCACATTCGAACCGGGCGGGACTCACATAGGGGACCAGATCCGGCGCATTCTCTTGGCAAGCCGGAACAAGGACCTCTCGCCGCTGGCCGAGCTGCTCCTATATGAGGCGGACCGCTCCCAGCATGTGGCCCGGGTGGTCGGACCGGCCTTGGAGCGGGGCGCATGGGTGATCTGCGACAGGTTCTGCGATGCGACCCTGGCCTACCAGGGGGCCGCCAGGGGCCAGGACCCGGGATTCATTCGGACCTTGAACAGGGCGGCCACCAGAGGCTTGGTCCCCGACCTCACCTTTCTTCTCGACTGCCCGGTGGAGGAAGGCCTGGCAAGGGCCATGAAGCGAGGCGGCTCGGCCTCTGAGGAGGGCCAGGACCGTTTCGAGAGAGAGAGCCTCGAGTTCCACCGGGCCGTGCGCGAGGGATACCTGCGGCTGGCCCGGGAGGAGCCGGGGAGATTCGAGGTGATAGACGCCGGGCCTGACGTCGAAGCGGTCCGGGTGGAGATCCTGGGCCGCCTGGACGCCCGCTTGGGCACCCTGGCTCGGGGGAAGGCGTAATGTCCGAGGAAAGGCTCGAAGGTAGGGAAGAAGAGGCTCCGGTTGCAGGCCCGTTTTCGGCCGTAGCGGGTCAGGAGAGGGCGATCGGGTTCCTGAAGCGCGCGCTGATGGAGGGAAAGGCCTCCCATGCCTATCTCTTTTCCGGGATTTCCGGTGCGGGCAAGACCACAACGGCCCTTGCCTTTGCCAGGGCGCTCAACTGCGAGGCCCCTGCGGGGGGCGAGAGTTGCGGTGGGTGCGTTTCGTGCAGGCGCATGGCGGCCGGCAACCACCCTGACCTTGAGATGGTGCGCCCCGGCGGGCGGGTGATAAGGATAGAGCAAATGAGGGAGCTGGCGCGCCGTATAGCTCTCAAGACCGTGGTGCCCGGAGGATACAGAGTCAGCATCATCGAGCGGGCCGAGTGGATGACCCAGGAGGCGGCCAATGCCTTTCTGAAGACCCTGGAAGAACCGCCCCGGGGAAATGTGCTGATCTTGTGCGTGGCCGACCAGCTCGAAGTCCCGCCCACCATTGAATCCCGTTGCCAGAGGGTGCCTTTCAGGCCCCTGCCTCCGGACGTCCTCTCCCGATGGCTGACGGAAGTCAAGGGGGTGCCCGAGCAGGAGTCCGCAGTCCTGGCCGGTTTGGCCGGGGGGAGCGCAGGAGGGGCTCTTCGCATGGCCGAGAGCGGCCTGCTCGAACGTAGGGACAAAGATCTCCAGGTGTTCCTTGCCCTCCCCGAGGTATCGCCGGCCGGGATACTCCAGACGGCCGTCGACTACGCAGGGGAGGAGAAGAAAAGGGCCTCCTCGGGCGGAGATCCGGAGGGAGGGCTTTGGGGCGTACTGGATCTGTGGAAGAGCTGCTGCCGCGATATGCTCCTCATCCGGAGCGGGGTCGGGACAGCGTTCATTGTAAACAAGGACAAGCAAGAAGAGTTGCGAGCCAGGGCTGAAGAATGTAAAATTAATAGTTTGATCGAAGGCCTGTTCATCTTGGAGCGGGCCCAGCGTGACTTGACGAGATCCAGGAACATTGAGCTGCTGGCCGAGACCACCCTGCTTGGACTGGGCCGGCACGGGGGCCGGCGGCCCGGCCCCGCGGCCTGAGGCACTCCATGGAGACGACAGAGGAGCGGTGGGACCTTTTGAGGATCGTAGGAGTCCGACTGGACGCCCGCGGGCGTGTGCAAGATTTTGAGGCCGGGGATATGGACCTGTCCAAGGGGGACAGGGTCCTGGTGGAGACGGAGAACGGCTCGGCCCTGGGCGTGGTCTGCACCGCGCCCAAGCCCCAGGGGAGCGTTCTGCCGGAGAGGGCGCTTGCCAAGGTCTTGAGGCCGGCCACCGAGAGCGATCTAGAGAAGTTCGAGAAAAAGCGGGAGCTGGAAAAGGAGGTCTTCTGCTACTGCCAGGAGCGAATAAGGGAGAGAGCCATGCCCATGTGCCTGGTCGCCGTGGATCGGCTGGCGGAGGGCGGCAAGATCATGGTCTACTTCACGGCGGACGGGCGGGTGGATTTCCGCGAACTGGTCAAGGACCTGGTGAGGAGGTTCAGGACCCGCATCGAGATGAGGCAGATCGGAGTCAGGCACGAGGCCAAGATGTTCGGAGGGCTGGGGAGCTGCGGGAGGCAGCTCTGCTGCGTCTCGTTCCTGAACACCTTTTCGCCGGTCTCCATCAAGATGGCCAAGGAGCAGAACCTGTCCCTGAACCCGTCCAAGATCTCGGGCATGTGCGGGCGCCTCATGTGCTGCCTGACCTATGAGTATGACTACTACGAGGAGGCGGGCAGGAACCTGCCCAAGATGGGAAAGAGGGTGAGTACATCCCAAGGGGAGGGCAAGGTGGTCCGCCAGAACCTCCTGAAGCGGGTCCTCACCGTGCAACTGGATTCGGGCGACGAGGTGGAGGTATCCACGGACGAAGTGGCCAAGCAGCGCAGGACCAGGAAAAGGACCAAGGAGCGAGGTGAAAATTGAGTCGGACGTTTTATGCAACCACACCGATCTATTACGTGAACGCGGAACCTCATATAGGACACGCCTATACCACCATAGTGGCCGACGTGGTGAGCAGGTACAACCGAATCGCCGGCCGTCAGACCTTTTTCCTCACCGGGACCGACGAGCACGGTGACAAGATCGCGGCGGCCGCCGAGAAGGCCGGGAAGTCGCCAAAGGAGTATGTGGATGAGATAAGCGGCCTGTTCAAGGCGCTCTGGCCCAAGCTGAACATAAGCAACGACTACTTCGTGCGGACCACCGACTCCTCGCACATGGCCTGCGTGCAAGGCATACTGGAGCGGGTCAGGGAGACCGGGGACATTTACTTCAGCGAGTATACAGGGCTTTACTGCTTCGGGTGCGAGCGGTTTTACTCCCAGCGGGAGCTCGAAGACGGCAAGTGCCCGGATCACCGGACCGAGCCGGAAGAGATACGGGAGGCCAACTACTTCTTCAGGATGAGCCGCTATCAGGACTGGCTCATTGACCACATCCGAGAGAATCCTGATTTCATTCGCCCTGAGCGCTACAGGAACGAGATCCTTTCATTCTTGAAAGAGCCTTTGGAAGACCTTTGCATATCCAGACCCAAGAGCCGCCTCACCTGGGGTATCCCATTACCTTTTGATGAAAACTATGTTACTTATGTTTGGTTTGATGCATTGATAAACTATATATCGGCTTTAGGCTATCCCAATAGTGATCTTTTTAATCGTTTTTGGCCGGTTGCGGAGCATTTTATTGCTAAAGACATCCTCAAGCCTCATGGCATATATTGGCCTTGCATGCTCAAGGCGGCCGGAATAGAACCCTACCGGCACCTGAACGTCCACGGCTGGTGGCGGGTCAACGAGGGCAAGATGTCCAAGAGCCTGGGCAACGTGGTCCGCCCATTGGACCTGGTGGACGTCTACGGTCTGGACGCCTTCAGGTATTTCCTGCTGCGGGAGATGGTCTTCGGGTTGGACGCGGAGTTTAGCGAAGAGGCCCTTGTGGGCAGAATCAACTCGGACTTGGCCAATGATCTCGGCAACCTGGTCAGCCGTTCACTCTCAATGGCCCGCAAGTACTTCAAGGGCAGGCTCCCGGCCCCGGGTAAGGGCGGGGGGGAGGAAGGGGCTCTTCGGGACAGCACCCTGCGGATGATCCGGGCCTATAGGGAGAACATGGAGGGCCTGCGGTTCGACAGGGCGCTCATGGCCGTTTGGGAGGTGATAGGGCGGCTCAACAAGTATATAGACACCACCGCCCCTTGGGTCCTGGCAAAGTCGGATCCGGATCGCCTGGCCACGGTGATGCACCACGTGGTGGAGCCCCTCAAGATCATCTCGGGGCTGCTGTGGCCCTTCATGCCCGAGAGCGCAGAGAACATGCAGGGTCTCATGGGTCTGGAAAGACGCGGCCGGGAGCTCACCCTGGATCTCTTGGAGGAGTGGGGCGGCTTGGCCGGCGGGACCCTGGGCAAGCCAAAGGCCCTGTTCCCGCGCGTGGAGATGGGCGGGGAAAAGGCCGGGACAAGAACGGAGGAGCGAAAGATGGAAAAGGAGAAGCCGGCCGCCGGCACGGACGACGGGAAAGTGAGCCTGGAGCGGTTCCAGGAGTTGGAATTCAAGGTGGGGACGGTGACCCGGGCCGAGGACATACAGGGATCCAAGAAGCTCTACAAGCTCACCGTGGATATGGGCGAGGAGCGGACCGTGGTGGCGGGTCTGAAGGGGCATTACTCCCCGGACGAGCTGGTGGGACGCCAGGTGGTCCTGGTCGCCAATCTGCAGCCGGCCAAGCTGATGGGTGTGGAGTCACAAGGCATGGTCCTGGCGGCGGAGGACGAGAGCGGGGTTCACCTGGTGGCGCCCGACGTTCCCACACCCCCCGGCAGCAAGGTCAAGTAGGGAGCCCGGGCTACGGTGCGAGGCCGCTTGACGGGCAGAGCTCGGAGGCCGCGCAGCCCGAGTGATCCGGCTTCTTCGCAGTGCAAACCGCTCTGCCGTGGTAGACCAGGAGATCGGAGAACCGCCGCCATTTATCCTCCGGAAGCAGCGCCTGGATATCCCTTTCTATCTTGTCCGGGTCCTTGTTCTCCGTGAGTCCCAGACGCGCTGCCAGGCGCTTCACATGGGTGTCCACCACCACTCCCGGGACGTTGAAGACCGCGCCCAGAACGCAGTTGGCCGTCTTTCGCCCCACGCCCGGAAGCGACACCATCTCCTCCATTGTGGAAGGGACCTGCCCGCCATACCGCTCCAACAGCCCCTGGCTGCAATTCTTTACGGCCTTGGCCTTGTTCCGATAGAACCCGGTGGGCCGTATGGCCTCCTCCAATTCCTCGAGGGGGGCCGCGGCAAAGTCCTCAGGGGACCGGTACCGTTTGAACAGCGCCTCGGTGACTTGGTTCACCTGTTTGTCCGTGCACTGGGCCGACAGGATGGTTGCCACCAGCAGCTCGAACGGGGTCTCGTATCTGAGAGCGGTCTTGGCCTTGGTATAGAGCGGATCAAGTCTCCGGTAAACCTCCTCGGCACGTGCTCTCCTGGTCTCCAGATCGTCCACCTCATTCTCTCCTTCCCGCTTGCAGGCCTCCCCCGGGTCGGCTCCGGATGTCAGCAGGAATACAACCTCATTTTCGAGCCTCAGTCAACCTTTTGACAGGCGGCGGTCCGTTCAAGGCCCCCCTGGTCGCCGGAGGCCCTCTCCACGGTTGGATTTTCCGGCATAACCCTCGATAATCTCATAAAATATCTCCTTATGGAGGGGTTGGGCACGATTTCTGCTAAAAGTTGGGGACTGTGAAGAGCATGGCGCAGGGTGTATCGATCCTACGAGAGAGGCGCTCATATATGAAGAGCCCGTCCTTTTGCCACACCGAACTCCAGGAGAGGATCTCCATCCTCGAGAAGGCATTGCTTGATCAGAAGAGAACCGAGGCCCTCTTGAGCCGATCCGCGGCCCAGAAGGAGGCCATGCTGGATTCCCTCCCTGACCGGGTGGTTTATCAGGACACCTCCTATAGGGTCCTATGGGCCAATGAGGCCGCGTGTAACTCGGCCGGTCTCGCCAGGGATCGAGTCATCGGGGACCACTGTTATCATGCCTGGAAGGGGCGTTTTGACCCTTGCGGGGATTGCCCGCTGGAAGAGGGGATTCAGGCCGGAGAAGTTTGCATTCCGTTCGACGAGACAACCGAGGAGGGCCGTACTTGGTCCGTACGCGCTTATCCGGTGAAAGGTCCGTCAGGAAAGATCCTGGGCGTCGTCAAGCTGATGACGGACATCACCGATTGGAGAAAGAGCGAGGAGGCCCTGAGAAGGGAGCACGCCTTCCGAAAGGAGCACCTGGAGCTTGAGCTCATAAAGGCCCGGAAGATGGAGGCGGTGGGGGCATTGGCCGGCGGCATAGCACATGACTTCAACAACCTGCTGCAGGCCATCCGGGGCTATGCTGATCTCTTGCTCCTGGACAAGACCTCCGGGGGGCCCGGCTACCGGGAGTTGCTGGAGATCCAGAGGGCGGCACGGTCCGCCTCGGAACTGACCGAGCGCCTCCTGTCCTTAAGCCGGAAGGTGAAGCGCGAGCTTCACTTCATGGGCCCGGGGGGTCGAGCTGACGGGTGGGGGGATGAAATGACTTGAGAACAATAACCGGAAAGCCGAAAGAGTAAGAGTAGAGTTGGGCCGAATTGCTTGAACCTAAAACGGCGCCGGGACACCCGAAAATTCTACGAAGCGCCGAAAGAGACACAAGGAGGGTTTCAAATGGCAGGATTGGCAGAGGCAGTGAAGGAAAGGCCCGAGGCTGGACGTGAGGGAAAGTACCTCACCTTTACCTTGGCCGACGAGGATTACGGTATCGGGATCCTCAAGATAAAAGAGATCATAGGGATGATGCCCATCACCCCGGTGCCCCAGACCCCTAAGTTCGTAAAGGGGGTGATAAATCTCAGGGGAAAGGTGATTCCCGTGGTGGACCTGAGGCTGCGCTTCGGCATGGAGGAAATCGAGTACACCGAGAGGACATGCATCATAGTGGTTGAAATAACAGGGCAAAACGGCACCATCCAGACCGGAATAGTTGTGGACGCGGTCTCCGAGGTCATGAACATAAAGGAGGGCGACATAGAGGATTCCCCGAGCTTCGGGACCGGCCTTCATACGGATTACATCCTGGGCATGGCCAAGATGGAAGGCGGGGTTAAGATATTGTTGGACATAGACAAGGTCCTCAGCGCCGACGAGATGGCCGAGCTCAAGAAGGGCGCTTGAAACAGCACGCATATCAGAGAATTCGAGCATCGGCCATAGAGTGCGCTTTGGGTGCTATAGGATTCATCTGATGCGTGCTTTAGGATCCGAGAAGAGGGGGTGGAGGAGAGAATGAAGCAGAAAAAGGGCTTACATTCAAGCTGATGGCAGGGGGCATCGCCATAGCGGTCATACCCCTCCTGGTGGTGGGCCTGTTCGCCGTTGACCGGGCCTCCGACGGATTGACCGAGATGGCCGAGGGCCGTGCGGTGCAGATGGCCGATGACATCGCAGAGAGTGTCGAGGTGTTCTTGGTGGGGGAGACGAAACTGGTAAAACAGCTCGCCTCAGGGGGCACCTTGGTCGAGGCGGCCCTGATGGTTCGGGATTACGGACTGGAGAATTCGCGCACGTATGTGGACAAGCTCCAGCGGGATCTCAAGCTGGCCATGAAGAACGTTGGGCAGGACTATGAGCTCATACTGGTGACGGATGACAAGGGGACGGTGTTTGCGGACAGCATGGGCGGGGCGCAGCAGGGAGTCTCCATTTCCGACCGCTCCTACTTTCACCAGGCAAAGGCGGGGGAAACGGTCGTGGCGCAGCCGGTCAAGTCCAAGTCGAGCGGCAAGCCCGTTGTGCCCGTTTGCTCCCCTGTGAAGAACGAAAAAGGAGATATCCTGGGGACTATCGCCATTGTCCTAAAGATCGATTCTCTGGTGGAGCGGATAAGCTCGGTGGAGGTGGGAAGGACCGGCTACCCGTTCATGTTGGGGGAGGACGGCGTCACCATAGCCCATCCCAGGGAAGAACTCATCCTGGAGTTGAACGCCAAGAGCCTGGAAGGAATGGAAGGTCTGGTAAAAGGCATGCTGGCCGGAGAAAAGGGAGTCTTGCCGTATGAGTTCGAGGGAGTGGACAAGGTGGCGGGCTTCGCCCCGGTGGGGATCGCCGGCTGGAGCGTCGGGGTTACCCAGAACAAGCAGGAGTTCCTGGCCCAGGCCGCGGACATCCGGAACGGGACCATGGTCTTCGGCGGGATCTTTCTGGGGGTCACCGTGTTTTGCGTCTTCTTTTTCGCCCGGAGCATCACCCGTCCCATCAACCGTATCATAGACGGGCTGAACGACGGAGCCGAGCAGGTCGCCTCGGCCTCCTCCGAGGTGTCCACTGCCAGCCAGAGCCTGGCCGAGGGCGCCTCCGAGCAGGCCTCGTCCATTGAGGAGACTTCTTCGTCCCTGGAAGAGATGGCCTCCATGACCCGGCAGAACGCGGATCACGCCAACGAGGCCGACAACCTGATGAAGGAGGCCAAGAAGAGCGTGGAGAACGCCGATTCTTCCATGAGCGAGCTCACCGCTTCCATGGTGGAGAAGACCAACTATGAGTTCTCCGAGGTGGCGGAGAACGCCTCCAAGGTGGCGGAGCTCCTGGGCGAGATAGCCGCTGCATCCAATGAGCAGGCACAGGGAATCGAGCAGGTGAACAAGGCGGTGGCTGAGATGGACAAGGTGGTCCAGCAGAACGCCGCCACGGCCGAGGAGTCGGCCAGCGCCTCCGAGGAAATGAACGCCCAGGCCGAGCAGATGAAGGGCATGGTGGCCGAGCTGGTCTCCCTGGTGGGGAGGGTCCGCAGGGAGGCCGGTGCTTCGGAGAGCCGGGCCCGGGAAGAGAATCGCCCCAACCATGCTCAGACCCGGCCGCCGGCGAGGGCCGAGGCCGGGACCGGCGAGCGCAGGCCGGCCCCGCAGGCCAAAAGCAAGGAAGTAAATCCGGAGCAGCTTATTCCCATGGATGAAAAGGACTTCAAGGACTTCTAGCCTCGGCCTGAAACAGGCCCGCCACTCAAAAAAATGCCGGCCCCTCGGGGCCGGCATTTTCAATCCCGGTTTCCCTGTTGATGCGAAAGGCGGTGGTCCTTATAATAGGGTCATGAGATGGATACTGAACGGGTGCCTGGCTTGGTGTCTTATGCCGGCTGTCTTCAGCCCGGCTTGGTCCGCGCCGCCGGGCCCGGTATCGGATGAACGTACAAGGATCGTCGAGGGCTGTATGACGGAAGCGAAGAGACTCTCGGAAGATGAAGGCAGGGAGCTGATAAAGCTCGCCCGGAATACCATAGAGGCCCGCCTCCTGGGCCGAGAGGCCGCCCCAGAGGAAGGAGTGGAGCTCTCCCCCAAGTTCTCGGACAAGAGAGGGACCTTTGTGACCCTTACCATGGAAGGCGCCCTCAGGGGGTGTATAGGCCACATAGTTCCGCAGGAGTCCATCCTGGAGGGGGTCAAGGAGAACGCCCTGAACGCGGCGTTCCGTGATCCGCGTTTCCGCCCGCTAAGCCGCGGCGAGTGGGACCGGGTAAAGGTGGAGGTCTCCATCCTCACCCAGCCCCAGCCGCTGGAGTACGAGGACCCGGCGGATCTCCTCCGGAAGCTCCGAAAGGACGTGGACGGCGTGATCATTCGCAAGGGTTACCACCAGGCCACTTTTCTCCCCCAGGTATGGGAACAGCTCCCTGACAAGGCGGCGTTCTTGGAGCATTTGTGCCTCAAGGCCGGCCTGAGCGGGGAAGCCTGGAAGCAGGGGGACCTGGAAGTCCTGACCTACCAGGTTCAGGCCTTCGAGGAGTAACCCCCAGGGATTCCAGGGGCGAGCGGGCGTAGATGGACAAGTTGCGGGGCCTGATCCTCTGCTCTGTGATCGGGGCCGGGCTCTCCACGGTACCCGCCCAGTTGTTGACGGTCAGGGAGTTCCTGGACCAGTTTCACGGAAACGAGATAACCATCTCCCTGGTCCTGTGTTGCTGGCTCCTGCTCACAGGGGCGGGGAGCTTGGCCGCGAGCCTGGTGAAGAGGCCCGGATTGGGCCTCTACGGGTCTCTCTGCCTCCTGCTCGCCGTCTGGCCGCTCCTCCAGTTGACCGGCATTCGATGGGTCCGTGAGCTGGCCTTCACCCACGGGAGCTCGCCGGGTTTCTACGGGATTTTCGTCTACGTCCTGGCAACCACAGCGCCTTACTGCCTGTTGGCGGGTTTCATCCTCCCCTGCGCCCTCTCGGCGGTCAGGAGCCTGGGCTCTTCTCTCTCCTCAGGCGGGCTCTACATAACGGACAGCATCGGAGACATAGCCGGGGGCGCGGCATTCAGCTTTTTCCTGGTCTATTGGCTCCGCCCCTTCCAGGCGGTGGTGGTAACATCGGCCGTGCTGCTGGCGGCATCCTTGGCGTTGCTCGCCGCCGCCCGCAAGGGGATCCTGTTGGCCGCCGGGGCCGTGCTGGGTGTCGCACTTGTCTTCTTCGGCACCCAACGGGGATTCGAGCTGGAGACGCTCGAGTGGCGCTACGGCGAGATTGTGCGGTACGCGGAATCACCCTACGGCAGGGTGGTGGTCACCAGGGAGGGCTCGCAGTATACCTTCTGGGAATCAGGGATGCCCGTGACTTCGGGCTACGACACCGCGGCCCTGGAGGAGCGCATCCATTACCCCTTGAGCCAGCTCGACCGCGTGGAAAGGGTGCTGCTGGTCTCAGGGGGCATGGGCGGTGCGATCAGAGAGGTGGAAAAGTACCGGCCCCGAGAAATCCATTATGTGGAGCTCGACCCGGCGGTGACACGCGCCGCCACAGACTTGGGGCTGTTGCGGGAGAGCCCCGGACTCTCCATCAAGAACATTGACGGCCGCCGCTTTCTCAGGGAGACCGTCACGGACTACGACGCCGTCATACTGGATCTCCCCGACCCTGACACCTTCCAGACCAACCGGTTCTTCACCTCCCGCTTCTTCGGCCTGGTCCGGGAGCGCCTTCGCCCTGGCGGGGTGTTTTCCTTCGCCCTGGACTACTATCCCAATTATCTGAGCGAAGAGACGCGCCGAAAGATCTCTTCCATCCACAACACCGCCGCCCTCCACTTCGAGGAGGTGCTCCTGCTCCCGGGGGAAAAGGCCTACTTCCTGTGCAGGAACGGCCCCTTGAGCTCCCGCATCCCCGAGCGGCTGGAGGTGCTCGGCATCCCCACCACGTACATAAAGGGCTACTACCATGGGAACGTCACCCCGGAGAGGATGGGGATGCTAAAGGAGGCCCTTGATCCCGGGGAGCCCGTGAACACCGACTTCCGGCCCCGTGTCATGAATCTGGTCTTCCAGGAGTGGTTCAAGATGCACGAGACGTCTCCCACGCCTTTCCTGGCCGTCCTGGGGATCCTGGCCGGCCTCTACGTGGTCTTCATGAAAAGGGAGGAATACACCCTGTTTACCACCGGGCTTGCCACCATGGGCCTGGAGATGGTGGTGATCTTTACCTTCCAGGTCCTCCACGGCTACGTGTACCTGGAAATCGGGGCCATAGTTACGGCGTTCCTGGCCGGGCTGCTGCCCGGGGCCGCGGCCGGGAGGCTTGGGCTGGGAAGCGCAAGGGCCAGGGTCCTCTTAGCTGACCTCTTGCTTCTCTCAGGGGTTGCGGCCTATTATGGATGGCTGGCTTACGGCAGCACCGACATCCCCCCCGGATGGTTTCTGGTTTACGGGTTCGTCTTTTCCTTTTTCTCCGGGTTTCAATTTCCGGCGGCGACCGAGTTGATAGGGGAGGAAAAGAGCCCGGCTGCAGGGTGCCTGGCCGCTGACATGGCCGGTGCGGCCATAGGGACCTTGGCCGTGGGAGCGGTCCTGATCCCCCTCATGGGCATCCGGGCCGCTGCGGCGGCCTTGATCCTGGTCAAGGTCTCGAGCATCCTCTTGATCCTGGCCGGTGCCCGGGCGCGGCCTGTTTGAGCCGCGAGGAATGGAGAGTTTGGTTCATGGAAAGGGTAATGACCAGAAAGGAGTTCCTTAGGACAGTGGCCCTGGGTGTGCCCGGGCTCCTTTGCGCCTCGACCTTGCCCGCACGGGCCATGGAAAGGTCTCCCTGCCGCGGGAGCGTGAAGGGGGAGATCTTCAAGGGAGAGGCCCCGGCTGAGCCCTGGAAGTGGTCGGTGGAGGCCTTTCACTACGCCTCTTACGGGAGCAAGGTCCAGTGCCTGGTATGCCCGAACAGGTGCATGCTCTCGCCCGGGGACAGGAGCATTTGCCGCTCCCGGGTCAATATCGACGGCAAGCTCTATTCCCTGGCCTATGGGAACCCCTGCGCGGTCAATGTGGACCCCATAGAGAAGAAGCCCCTGAATCACTTCCTTCCCGGCACACCCGTTTTTTCCATCGCGGCCGCCGGGTGCAACCTGAGGTGCCTTAACTGCCAGAACTGGACCATCTCCCAGCGCCGGCCGGAAGAGGTCAGGCACACGGAGCTGTTCCCCGAGGCCGTGGTAAGGGCGGCGGCCGAGAGGGGGGCGCCTTCAATAGCCTACACCTACTCCGAGGCGGTGACCTTCTACGAGTACATGTTCGACACCGCGAGGCTGGCCCGGGAGGCCGGTATCAAGAATGTCCTGGTCTCAAACGGATACATCAACCAGGGCCCCTTGGAAGATCTGGCCGAGTACCTGGACGGTGCCAACATCAATCTCAAGTCCTTTGAAGACAGCATCTACCGGTGCCTGAACGGAGGCGCCCTGGAGCCGGTCCTGAGGACCCTGCGCACCCTGCACGAGCGCGGCGTATGGCTGGAGATCACCACCCTTGTGGTGCCCACCTACGTGGATGACGCTGACATGATCAGGCGCATGTGCGGGTGGATCCTGGACGAGCTGGGGCCCGACCATCCCCTGCACCTCACCAGGTTCCATCCCGCATATAAGCTCACCCGGCTGCCCGCCACACCGGTGGAGACCCTGGAGCGGTTCAGGGACCTGGCCATGGCCGAGGGCATCAATTACGTATACGTGGGCAATGTCCCGGGCCACCAGGGCGGGCACACCTATTGCCGGGGCTGCGGCAGGATGATCATCGAGCGCCGGGGCTATTTCCTGGGCCGCTTCCAGGTCGAGGACGGGCGGTGCTCCCATTGCGGGGAGGCGGTCCCCGGCCGCTGGTCTCCCTAGTCCGTCAGGGCCCGGGCCGGATTTTCCATGGACTCGGCATGAGCCGCCCAGACGGAGGTGTCGACCAGGACATCAGCCTTCATCCAGTTCCATCTCCCTCAGATCTCTCCAGTTGTTTTCAAGATGCAGGGTTCCCCTCAGGTCAAGGAGCTTCTGCAGGCGTTTCTTGTTGACGAATTCCTGGAGGACCAGGTTGATTGCCTGCGACCTGTTCTTGGCGCCCGTGAGGCCCATCACCTCCTCGAGGATCCCTTCGTCCACATTCAAGGTGGTTCGCATGGCTGACTCCTCGCTCTTTATGATAAAACTATATGACAAATAGTGATGCTTTCAAGAGGAAAGATAAAGGCTTCCCCGGCGTGGAAAGACATGGCGTTACAGGGGGTGATTTTGGCCTTGAGTGTGCTCATTGTCCGGCGGCTTGTTGTTGGCTCCGCCAGGGAGGATCGAGGCGCTGTCATCACCGTGGTGACCCTGGGGGAGGGGGCCACAGCCCAGGTCGCCGCCAAGGCCTTAGGTGGAACCTCTTCACCCTTGGCTCAACCGAGAATGAAGGGGCAAACCACGGAAAAAGGCGAATCATGAGCCGTTACCCAGTTCCACGTTGCGCGTTGAGGAGCCGTGGAAGGGTTTTCTCCACGCCATCTCTTTTCAAGGTCGCCGGTCATATATTTTC
>CAZYJR010000035.1:0-42454 GCA_964647905.1 uncultured Desulfobacterales bacterium
CTGAATCGTACTGCCTCCCGGCGAGTCGATCAAAAGGGATCCGATTGGGCTTGGGTCGCCGGCTTCCTCCGGGGTCAAGGTGAGGTCCTGCATGAAGCGGGGGCCTTCAGCGTCCAAGATGAATGCATCGGCATCCCTCAAGAAGGACTCGTGCAAGGACTCTGGTGCCGGGGGTGAGTCTCGGAGCCTGCGCCATTCGCGCTCGGTGGCAGGGGGTAGCGAGGTCTGGACGAGTGCGATCAAGAACTCGGTCAGGGCGCCGGTCAAGTCCGGCCTGGGCGCGGCGATCCTTAGAGGCGGCTCGCCGGCCGTCATTTGCCAGGGGGCTATCAACCCGATCCGCCCTCCTTTCCAGAGGACCGGGATCCAGGCCTCTTCGATCAGGCTGTAAGGCATGGCTTCCTCCTATTCCGATTACTGTTCCTCGGTTGTACCCGAATCATATTGCAGTCCATATTCAGGGGCGTATTTCAGGGTTATCCTCTTTTCGTTTTCACCCCTCACTATGGCGGTCCAGGCTCCACTCCCGCTGGGAGTCATGGGGACCAGAGTGCTCCACTTGCATCTGTCGGGCATCTCCTCAACGGCCCTATCCATGGCCTCTTTCAGGCCAGGGTCAGCCGCTTCCACGCCCCCTGCGACTCGCCAGGCCGCAACCCCGACTTCACTGAGGCTCCAGGCCATGCCTGGAGAGGGCTCTTTGCTCCAAGGTGAAAGCCTCTTTCCATCCCACCGGGCCAGCCTCAGGCGGATGGTCGGGTCTCCAAGACGTGTAGGGCTGATTTCCTCGTCCCGCCATCCGAGGACTTCCCCTCCGTATCCTTGATCGATTTCCAGGCCGTTTATGCCGGCCATGGTCATCTTGGCAATCGCATCCGCATGCGCCTTATTGTCCGCCTCCCTGAGGGCCTCGGGCACCAGCTCTTCGCATTCTTCGCCATAGACGCCTTCGATGAGCCGCCTTGCATCATCCGGGATCCGGTATCCGCCTTTCTCCGCCAGGAGCCCGGCCGTCAGCCAGAGCTTGGACTGGAAGGGGTAGACATAAGCCGCACTGGGGAACATGGACGAATACCAAGAGGCCTCGGGCTCCGAGTCCAGGCGGGGAGAGTATACGAAGACCGAATCGGGCATGCTCCCAGGACGGTCGCGATCGTGCCTCCTCCACCTCCCTATGCGCTGTAGCACCAGGTCGATGGGTGCCAAATCGGTTACCAGGAAATCGAAATCCACGTCCAAGGACTGCTCCGCCACCTGGGTGGCAATGACTATTTTCCCTCTGCGGTCCTCTGCCTTTCCCCCTGTGCCGAATGTGGAGAGGATCCTTTCCTCTATGTCCAATCGATCGCACCCGGCAAAGCGAGCGTGAAAGAGGATGACGTCCTCGGGAGGAACACTGCCTGACTGGAGCAGGGCCAGGCAAGCTTCTATTGCGTCCTGCACCGTGTTCCGGACCCAAAGGGCACAGCCCCCCGAGGAAGCCGCCCCGGTGATCTCCCTTTCCACATCGCCCCTTTCATGGACCAGGGTGACCGGTACGTATCGAGGCCCACCTCTGTAGCGTACAGGTGTTTCGCCGGCCTGCTCTCTGGAGACCGACGTCACCAAAGGGTATTCGCTGGAGGCCAGCTCCGGGACCCGGCAGTCCAGCCCTCTGCCAAAGGCCCTTGTCAAATCCGTCTTGGTCTTTGCAGGCAGGGTGGCGGAGAGCAGGATGGCGCTTCCGCCTTGCGCCGCTTGAAACGTCAGGAGCTTGCACAGGAGCCCGTGCATGTAGGGGTCATAGGAATGGACCTCATCCACGATGAAGACGCTCCGCCCCAGGCCCAAAAGCCTCAGAGACTGGTGTCTCGAGGGCAGCACGCCCAGCAGAGCCTGATCAACGGTCCCCACGCCCGTTGCCGCGAGCAGAGCCTTCTTTCGGTTATCGGCCAGCCAGGATGAACACGTTGCCTCTGCGGATTCCTCATGGGGGGCGTCCGTCGCCGGAATCCGCTCCAGCTCGATGCTCTGGAGAAACTTCCCGGAGAGATGCCTGCCGCCGTGTGCGAGGGTGAGAGAAGGCCTTCCTTCTTCAACAAAGAGGTTGCGGTATACCTCCGCCATCCGGAGATACATGGCATTGGCTGTTGCCATGGTGGGAAGGGCGACAAAAACGCCTTCTGCCATCCCCGCTCTCATCAGGCGGTGTGCGCATATAATGGCCGCTTCGGTCTTTCCGCTCCCCGTAGCATCCTCGAAAATGTGCAGCTGTGGCCCCGAGGGGAGTTGAGAGTCGGCGGCATGAAGCTGCAGAGGGGTTGGCGTATGTTTGGATAAATGAGGAAGCAGCTCAATGAATTCTTTGGCAGGCTTAGGTTGCGGGGGTAGCACTCCGCTGCTCTCAACGGCCTTCCGTGCGCCGGGAAGGGCCTTCTCGACCCAGTAGTTTTCGAGGTTGACTTCCTTGGAGACGAACGGGAAATGGCGCGAGTCCGAGCCGAGCCAGTCGGCCAGGATACAGAGCCCGGCCATCAGCCAGGATAGGCGTTTGTACTTTACCTCGAGCACTTCAAACGGTTCCACAGGGATGGAGGACAGGTCTTCTTTGAAAAACAAGGGGGCAAGGACGGCGGCAAAAGAGCAGGCGGCCTCCCGGTCAACCTCGCCAAAGAAATCCATGTGAGGGAAGTCGCTTTGCGGAGGGCGGCCGTGGTGCCCGATGACCGCCCTGGCAAGCGGGCTCAAGAGATCTTGCCAGTCCATGATATCACCGGAGTCGACTGGCAGCAGCAGCCGGCCATGGATCATGGGGAGTACCACTTGCTCCCACAGCCAGTAGCCCATGTCGTCATGCTTGACGGTGTATCCCTGCCTGCATTTCCTCCCCGGCTGAAGTCTCGCCATGACATCCGGTCGGAGGTTCTGAAAGCGGACTGAGAATTTGCCGATGTCATGAATGGCGAGAAGGTAACAGGAGACCGCTTTCAGCAGCTCTTCAGGGAGCCCGGAGCATCTTTCCAGGCGAGCCATGAACTGGCCGTCCTGCTCGAGGATGGTGAGACCGGCCGCCGCAACATCCAAGGAGTGATAGGGGAGGAGGTGATAGCTCAGGGGACTGGAATCGTTCCGGGAGGACTTGGCCCAGTATCTGAAGTAATTCACGTTGATCACCGGTCCGTCCCAATTACAGGGATTCGCTTTCTGTCCTTGGCAGACTATGCACCTTTGGAAGGTCAAAAGTTATATCAAATAAGTGATATTAGGCTACAGAAAGGACAGAAAATCAAGCATAAACTCGAAGTCAGTGCCCGGCCGAGGTTGAAGTGTTGTTAAACGGTGCAGTAAGGGCGCCGTGGTCGCGGTCAGGGCTTATAGGAGTAAACGTCAAGGCAGGCGCTCATTTTCAACCTCATCTGCATTTTCAGCCAAATGATTCTCAATAGCTCGGGTTTCCGCGATCCTACAACCCCAGCGCCACAGTCGTGCTTAGTAATCGACTGTGTCCGTCTGATGCTGAGGTGGTCCCCTTCGACTTCTGCCTACATCCGACCCCCTCTTTTGAGACCAAGCGCTTCTCGAACCTCCTCTCCTCTGCACTACTTAGTCTCGCTCGATATCCCCCCTTGAATACGAGAAGCCGATACCTGTCAAAGCGATAATGGTGAATGCAACAAATATCCATTTCAAGCTGGTCAGAAAAACAGTATCAGAGACCAAGGAGATTTGAGTCGTTCCTATGTAAAGAGCAAAAAAGAGTGTAACTATGGTCATGCTGACCATTTGGCCGACCACCCGCATCGTGGCCGCAACACCGGATGCAGTGCCGTACTGATGTTTTTCAACGCTGCTCATAATGGTATTCATATTGGGTGAAGAGAAAAGCGCGAACCCTGTTCCCATCAAAATAAGATTGAGAATAATAAGAGTTACACTTGTCTCTCCTGTCAACCATGCAAATAGGAACAAGCCAAGAGTGCAAAGCGCCATACCTGTGGTTGCAATCAACCTTGGTTGAATTTTGTCCGACATTCTACCAGTAAACGGGGACAACAGAGCCATCATCAAGGGTTGAAAAAGTAGTATCATTCCTGCCTCCTGAGGCGTCAGCGACTTTATCTTTTGCAGATAGAGGCTAAGCAAAAACACAATGGCAAATGTCGCACTGTAGTTGATCAGGGCTGCTATGCTTGAAAAGGCAAAGAGCTTGTTTCGTGAGAACAAACGGATATCAATCACGGGAAACTCCGCCTTGGCTTCAATTAATACGAAGATGACAAGGAGAAGGAGGCCTGCTGCAAGTAACAACCATCCGGTCATTTCCGGTATCTTGGAAGATCCGGTGACCATTGAGAAAAGAGCAACAGCATAGACCAGTGAGCCCTTAAGGTTGAGTCTCACAGAGGATATTACAAAAGGGTTCAAAAACGAGGTTGTAGCGGCAATGCTGAGGGCTGACTTTTGCGTTTTGCTCCAACTCATGGCGTCTAATGAACTCTCCTTTGGCTATATATCACTGAAGCGTGGACAAGCCGGTCCCATCGGTATTTCTTCATTATTTCGCCATTTTTCGGATCCACAAGTCCCGCTGGGGGAAGGGTATTTCGATGCCGTTCTTATTGAGCGCATCATAGACGGCCATATACAAGTCATGCGAGACCGCACCTCTCAGTACAGGGCGCTCGATCCAGCAGAGCAGCTCAAAGTCCAGACTGGAATCCCCGAAACCGCGCATGCGCACCCTGGGGGCCGGATCGAGGCATACCTGCGAGTGCTCTCTTGCCGTGGCCTCCAGCACCTCCACCACCTGATGCACGTCGGATCCGTAAGCAACCCCCACCTTGATACGGATACGGTATTTCATCCACCGCCCGCCTGATTCGTTCATGATCTTGGCATTGGCGATCGATGAGTTGGGGATGGTTATCTCCACGTCATCCCGGGTCAACAAGCGGGTGGAGCGGATGCCCACCTTTGTGACCTCACCGCGCTCTCCGGAGTCGAGCACCACGTAATCGCCCAGTTTGTAGGGGGCGTCCGCAATTATGAAAAACCCGGCAAAGAGATTCGCCAGGGTGTCCTTGGCTGCAAAGCCTACCGCTATACCGATTACACCGGCTGAGGCGAGCCAAGCCGTTGCATCGATCTTCCAGACCTGCAGCAGGGCATAGGCGCCGACGGCGATAATCACCACCGTGAACACCAGATCGAATAACGGCAAGGTGCGTTCTTCCACCAGGGCGAATCGATCCTGTATCCTGCCCAGTACTTCCAGGGCCACATGACTCGCCCTCAGCGCAGCGCGGATAAGCTGAAGGATCAGGAAGCTCACCAGTATCCGGGTGAGCACCGAAATAACGGTGCCGCTTAACGGAAGGACGTGTAAGGCGCTTACCAGCATGGTGTAGGCCACCAGCAAGCCGGCGACTCCCGCGCCTATGCGCACCAGTCTTTCCATGAGTAGTGCATTGGCGTGCTTCGTTATCTTGAGACCCCAGTACAGGATAAACGCCCGGGTCAGAAAGGCCAGGCCTACACCCAGCGCGGCGATTATGAGGGCCAAGACCCAGGGGTAGGTGGCCAGGAGTGTCCAGCCCTTCTCGAGCCACCCGGGAAGCCAGGCCGGCACGGCGACAACCGATGCTGTATTCATTGGACAGATCCTTATTGCTTTGTTACCAAGGTCCCCTTGTCATCAACCGCCCGGCCTGCCGCCTTTTGTTCTCGAAGCCTCACCCCGAGGCCGTGCCCCTTGGGGAGTTCCAGGAAGCCGTCTTGAGTCTCCAGTCCGTCCTCAGGGTCATAGCGGGTCTTGATGAAGGGGGCTGCATTTCCCACGAGCAACTTCCAGGCATCGTTCTCCGACCACTACGAAGACATCAACGGGAAGGCCGTCCTGGAACGGCTCAGGATCACGGACAAGGGCTGCTTCTGCTGTCCCACGCCGTGCGGCAAGTACGGCCGTACACGCACCTCCCTCGGACGGTTCGAGTCAATCGCGCTCCTGAGTGCCTGCTGTGATCTCCGGAAACTTAATAGCCTGTTCTGTCCAGTGATAGGTCTTGCAGACTTATCAGAGGTTACCAGAGACTTTGAACATATTTATAATTTATTATTCTTTTATCTTTTGTAAGAATAGTAGCCTTCTCTTCCCTGGCTGTTGCCACAATTATTTGATCTGCAGGGTCGTCATGAAAAGGCTTGGGAAGCACTGTTGAGCGATAGGCTATCAAGGGTGTAAGATGGACAAATCTGAGCTTCGGCATTTCTAAAGCGCTGTAGATCGATTCCCTTGGATCAGAAGAAATACCAATCCTTCCTCTTTCCAAAAGCTTGCTGAATTCCCAAGGAGAAATTGCAGATAAAAGAAGTTCTTCATATGCGTCTTCATTTTCGATAAGCCTGATGACTTTCTGAGACAGTTCATTAGGACGCATATTCCACCAAATCCAAGTATGGGTATCGAGTAAATATCTCATTGGCATGCTTCCCACAATCCTTCGTCAAGTGGGGTTATTATATCCTTTTCAAAAACGAATGCATGTGCGAGCTTGCCTGGCTTTGGCCTAATTTCGGATTTGCGATGAGGTACAACGTCAACCAGAGGCTTGCCTCTTTTAGTTATGACGATTCTTTCTTGGGATTCTGCAACCTCATTCAATACTCTTAATGCATGTGCTTTGAATTCACTTATAGCCATTGTCTTCACCATGACCACCTCCTTTTTCTCATGAAATAGTCAATTAAAGTGGTCAAGTCAAGAAAATTGTCAAAAGTCATTCCGACTTTGAAGACAGACTGCTGCAGGTGAGACCGGGCGTCAATCCCTTTGCCGGGTTAAAAATAGAGTTGCAAATCGAAAGGGGGGTGGAATAAGAAAGGGGCTGCATGTAGTGCAACCCCTTGATTTCTTTCTGGTAGTCCCAACGGGACTCGAACCCGTGTCTCCGGCGTGAGAGGCCGGTATCCTAGACCACTAGACGATGGGACCACATGCTATGGCTGGGGGACGAGGATTCGAACCTCGATTAACGGGGCCAGAACCCGCCGTATTGCCCTTATACGATCCCCCAATGTGTAACCTGTAATTTTAGTTGGTATGCTCGGAATGTCAAGGGTGAAATCGATGTTGGCTTTAGTCGATAGAACTCCGGCCTTGATATCAGTGCGCGACAGCGTTCTCGCATGGGTTGCTGCAGCAGGGTGCTATTTCAGAAATTGCAGGCATACTGCACCGTGTACGAAGGTGGGGCCGGTGGCTGGTCCCACATTAAGGTTCTCTGGTGGGACCCTGTGTCAGACGCTGGGTAGAGCGGGTCAGGTCCAAAAGTGACCTCAACGTCTCATTTACTGATGCTGAATCACGAAAAACCTTAGCAATATCTGGCTCAAGGACGACTACATTGGATCCTTCGGATAGTAAACGTTTATAATACTTTCCTTTGGAAGCCTTTGAGTAATCAAAATCGTATTCCGTTCGGAGTTCATCGTTGATTTTATTGGCTTTCTTTCTCATGTTTTCTCCTCTCATGCGCAGTTGCATGGCGAGCGCTTATGATGCGCAGATTTTCCCCCCGTTCAGAATGTGCAACTACTAGCAATCTTTCCCTAGAGGATATGCCTATAGTGATATAACGGTATTCGCCCATCGAGTGATCCGGATCTTCGAATGTGGCCGAAAGAGGGTCATAGAAGACGGTCACAGCTTCCTCGAAAGAAATCCCGTGCTTTTTGAAATTATGCTCCGCCTTTTCTGGATCCCATTCGAACAGCACGCTACAGTCTCACCCAGTTTGTCGGCTAATGAGTCGGCGTAGTCCGGGAGACGATGATTGTAGAATTCTAGTAACTAGGCCGACCCTAATGTCAAGGGTGAAATTAGGGCGCGGCTTTCCAGCAGCGGACGCTGTGGCCGTTTGCCACGGGGGTGAGGTGGATGGCCCCGGTCCTGCACTTGTCTTCGGCCAGGGGGCATCGGCCCTGAAATTTGCACCCTGGGGGTGGATTGAAGGGGCTGGGGACCTCGCCGGAGAGGCCCTTGAGCTCCTTGGCGGGTTCCGGGGCGGGGGTGGGCACCGAGGAGAGCAGGGCCAAGGTGTAAGGGTGGAGGGCGTTATCGAAAATGGTGTCGGCGGGGGCGATCTCCATTATCTGGCCGAGGTACATTACCGCCACGGTGTCGCTCATGTAGCCTACCACGTTCAGGTCGTGGGAGATGAAGAGGTAGCTGAGGGAGAGGCTGTGCTGGAGTTCCTCCAGGAGGTTGATTATCTGGGCCTGGACCGATACGTCCAGGGCGGAGACCGGCTCGTCGCAGATTATGACTGAAGGCTCGACGCTGAGGGCCCGGGCTATGCCTATGCGCTGCCTCTGGCCGCCGCTGAATTCGTGCGGGTAGCGCTCGGCGGCTGAGGCCGCTATCCCTACCATCTCCAGGAGCTCCGCCACTCTCTCGGCCCTTTGGCTTCCGTTCAAGCGCAGGGTCCTGAGGCCCTCCTCCACGGCCTGGCCGGCGGTCATGCGGGGGTTCAGGGAGCCCATGGGATCCTGGAAGATTATCTGGAGCTCCTTTCGGAGCGGCTTCATCTCGTCGGGGGTGTAGCGGCTTATGTCCTCTCCCCGGTAGAGGATCCGGCCTTGATCGGGCTCTATCAGCTTCAGGATCAGCCGCCCCACCGTGGATTTTCCGCATCCGCTCTCCCCCACCAGGCCCAGGGTCTTGCCCGGCTCCAGGACCAGGTCAACTCCGTCGACCGCCTTTACCCATCCGATCACCCTCCGCAGGAAGCCGCGCCGGACCGGAAAGTGCTTGACCAGGCCTTGGCCTGTCACGATGGGCCGGCTGGGGGTCATGGGCGGCCTCCATGCCGCCTATAGAGGACCGGGCAGCGGCTGGAGTGCCCGTCTCCCCAGTCGCACATCCCGGGGAAGGTGCTTCTGCAGGCGTCTTCGGCCTTGGGGCAGCGGGGATGAAAAGGGCAGCCCCGGGGTTTGCGGGCGGGGTCGGGCACGGTGCCGGGGATGCTCTCCAAGCGCTTTCCCCGCTTTGTCCTCAGGGGGAGGGAGGCCAGGAGCCCCTGAGTATAGGGGTGGAGAGGATCTCTAAAGACCTGCTTTATGGATCCGTGCTCTGCGATGGTGCCCGCGTACATCACGTAGACCCTGTCTGCGATGTGGGCCACCACGCCGAGATCGTGGGTGATGTAGAGGAGGGACAGGCCTCTGGATTCCTTGAGCCTCTTGAAGAGAGCAAGGATCTGTACCTGTATGGTGACGTCCAGGGCGGTAGTGGGCTCGTCGGCAATCACCAGGTCGGGGTTGCAGGCAAGGGCCATGGCGATCATAACCCTCTGGCGCTGGCCCCCGCTCAACTGGTGAGGGTAGTCGTCCATCCTCTCTTCCGGGGATGGGATGCCCGCGTCCCTTAAGAGCGCGGCTGCGCGCTCCCTGAGGTCCTGCTCGCTTGCGTCCTCGTGGGCCAGAATGGCCTCCTGGATTTGGTCCCCGGCGGTAAAGACCGGATTGAGCGAGGTCATGGGCTCCTGGAAGACCATGGAGATGCGGCGGCCGCGGATCCCGCGGAGCTCGTCCTCGCTCATACCGAGGAGATCCCGGCCGTGGAACAGTGCGGAGCCCTGCGGGATCGAGGCCGGGGGCACGGGAAGGAGACCCAGGACACCCAAGGCGGAAACGGTCTTCCCGCAGCCGGATTCCCCCACCAGGCACACGGTCTCCCCGACGCCTATATGGAAGTCTATCCCTTCCACGGCGCGGGCCGTGGCCCTGCGGCCTTGGAAGTCTATATGGAGGTCTTCCACCGATAGGAGCGGGGTCATCTTTCCCTCAGCTTGGGGTTCATGATGTCCCTCAGGCCCTCGCCGAAGAGGTTGAAGGAGAGCACCACTACCAGTATGGCGGTCCCGGGCGCAAAGGTCAGCCAGGGGGCGTCGAAGATGAACCTCTTCCCCTCGGAGAGAATATTCCCCCAGGTGGCATGGGGCGGCGGGACCCCGAAGCCCAGGAAGCTCAAGCCCGCCTCCGTCAGTATTGCCGTGGCTATCCCGATGGTGGCCGAGACCAGGACCGGGGCAATGGCGTTGGGTATCATGTGCCGGAAGATGATTCGGCGGTTGCTCACCCCCAGGGCGTGGGCCGCTGTCACGAAGTCCTGCTCGCGCAGGGAGAGGAACTCGGCCCTCACGAAACGAGCGGCCCCCATCCAGCTTGTAAGGCCGATCACCGCCATTATGTTGTATATGCTGGCCGGAAGGAGGGCCACCACCGTCAGGATCAGGAAGAAGCTGGGGAAGCAGAGCATGATATCCACGAACCTCATGATCAAGGTGTCAATGGAGACAAGGCCTGCGAATAACACCCTGGCAAACCCCCTCCTGGGGCCCCTTTGCCTTGCGAGGAGCCTCTTGGATAACAGGGGCGAGCCCACTAGGAGGTATCCGAGGCCTGCCACCCCCAGGACGAAGCCCGGTGCGTAGGCGCCTGTTCCTGCCAGCGCTCCGCCCCCGAGCACCAGGACCGCGCCCAGGGCCTGATCCACCCGGAGGCTCCTCTCGCCGTAGTACCCTGCCGCACCTCCCATTATTATTCCTATGATGACCGAGATGCCCACGGCCACGAACCCCACTGTCAGTGAGACCCACGCGCCCTGGAGCATGCGGGCGAAAATGTCCCGGCCCAGATCGTCGGTGCCGAGCAGGTAGATGCCGAGGGCTGGGACGTCCGCCGGGGGCAGGACCTCGGTATGGGGCCTGGCAAGGGGAGGGCGGAGCTTTTCCTGGAGGCGCACGGTGGCCGGATCGAGCACCGGGTCCGAGCCCGAGGTGAGCGCCAGGCCCGCTACCGCCACCATGAAGAAAAGCAGGAAGACCGCAAGGCCTGTGAGCGCCAGGCGGTTTTCTTTGAGCTCCTCCCAGGCCCGCTCCCTGCGGGAGCGGACCGGGGCCTCGGGGGCCTGTAGTGCCTGTTCTGCCGGGGTCGTCTCGTCCGGGCTCATACACCTACAACCTGATTCTCGGGTCCACCACCATGTAGAGTACGTCGGAGACGAACGTCCCTACGAGGACCAGTACCGCGGATATGAAGTTCACAGTCAGGATTACCGGGTAATCCCGGGCCAGGATCGCCTCGTAGGCCATGCGGCCTATCCCGGGCCAGGAAAATATGGACTCTATGATCACCGAGCCCCCTATGAGACCCGGTATGATCAGGCCGAACATGGTGACGAAGGGCAGCAGCGCGTTCCTGAGGGCGTGGCGGTAGTGGACCTGCTCCTCGGTGAGCCCCTTGGCCTTGGCTGTTCTCACGTAGTCCTGCCCCTCCACCTCCAGCATCTGGCTCCTGACGTAGCGGCTGAGGATGGCTATGCCCCCGGTCGCGCTGAGTACCGACGGGAGGAGTAGGTGCCAGACGCGGTCCATCAAGACCCTTGGGAGGGATGCGCCGGTGAGCCCGAAGGTCTCCATGCCGATCACCGGTACGTGGAGCCTGGTCACCACCAGGATGATCAGGATGTAAGCGAAGAAGAACCCGGGGATGGAGATCAGCAAGTAGGCGAAGAAGGTGGTGGATCTGTCATAGATTCCGCCGCGCCTTATGGCCGAGCGTATCCCCACTGGGAATGACAGGGTCCAGGTGAGCAGGGTGCCCACGATGAAGAGGGGGAGGCTGTTCAGGAAACGCTCCCATATCTTCAAGTAGACCGGCTGGTTGTCCTTCCAGGAGACCAGATCCCCTGAGAAGAGGTTCCCGTAGAAGTGCAAGTACTGGACGTGGAGCGGCTCGTCCAGGTGGAAGGCCTTCCTGAAGCGCTCCACCATCTCCGGGGTGAACTTGGGGTTCATCGGGTCCACCTGGCTGGGCTCTCCCGGGGCCAGGTGGATTATGAGAAAAGAGAGGACCGAGACGAAGAAAAGCGTCACGATCTTCTGGACTGCGCTCCTGCCTATGAACGAGAGCATGGTCTGGTCGGCTCCTCCACTCTCACTGGGCCGAGAAGTCCGGCGCCTCTGAGAGCTTTATCCACCGGTTGAACTCGAACATGAAGTTCCCCGTGCGTGTGGGGGTGATCTTCTTGTAGCGGACCCCGCCCTGCTCGTCGGTCTCCCTTATCACGATGCGCCTGTCAAGGACCGCGGTCCATTTGTTCACATAGAGAAATGTATAGGGCTGCTCCTCGGCTATTATCCGGTGGAGCCGGTGGCAGTACTCCACCTGGCGGTCGTGATCGTACTCGCGGCGAATCTTCAGGATCAACTCGTCCGCTTCGGGGTTGCTGAAGCCCACGAAGTTGAGCTTGTGCCTGCCTATCTGGGAGGAGTGCCATATCTGGTAGAGGTCGGGCTCGATCCCCATGCTCCATCCAAGGACCAGGGCGTCGAAGTCGGATCGATGGACCCGCTCCTGTATGAATACGGACCATTCCAGGAGATCGGTGCTCACGTCGATTCCCAGCTGCCTCCAGGCGTCCTGGGCCACCGCCACCACGGCCTTCCTCAGGTCGTTGCCGCTGTTTGTTATGAGGGTGAACTGAAACCGCCGGCCGTCCTTTTCCAGCCAGCCATGCTTGTTCCTCTTCCACCCCGCCTCCCTCAAGAGCCCGGCCGCCTTCTCCGGGTCATAGGGGAGGGGCTCCACCTGGTGGTTGTAGTAGTCGGTCTGCTTGGGGAAGGGCCCGGTGATCCTCTCAGCCTGGCCGTGGAGGACGTAGCGGACTATCTTGTCCACGTCTATGGCCATGCCCAGGGCCTTTCTCACCCTGGGGTCGTCAAAGGGCTCCCTGGCCGTGTTGTAGCCTATGTAGGTGTAGCCGAAGGAGAGCCCTGAGAAGCTCTGGAACCTCTCGTCCCCCTTGAGGCGGTCAACCTGGTGGGGCTGGACCGAGTAGGAGTCCAGGGTCCCGGCGTAGAACTCCATCTCCTGGGTGAGGAGGTCAGGGACGATCCTATAGACGTAGCGCCGGTAATTCGGAGGACCCTCCCAGTAGTCCTCGAATCGGTCCAGGATGATGTATTGATCCGCCTTCCATTCTTTGAACTTGAAAGGACCGCACCCCACTGGATTGCGGTTGAACCTGCTCTCCCTCATGGTGAAGCGCTCAGGATCCCTGCCCCTTTTGACGGCCTCTTGCCTGAGCGCGTCGCGGTTGAGCAGGTGCTCTGGCAGGATGCCCATCGTCCATGTCCCAAGGGCCGGAGAGTAAAGCCTCTTGTAGGTCACCCGGACGGTCAGTCGGTCGATCGCCTCCACGGTCTTTACCGGTTCATAGTCCGAGATCCTGGGGGAGAGGTTCTTGGGGTCGATAAGGGACTGGTAGGTGAACACCACGTCTTCCGAGTCCAGCACGTGGCCGTCGTGGAAGCGGACGCCCGCCCGCAGGTGAAAGGTTATGACCGGGTTATGCTCGATGGGCGGGAGGAGCTCCCGCGCGATATGCTCCAGCCTCTCGGCCGAAAGTTCCGCCCCGCCCGCAGGCCTTACGTACTCCCCGGAAGGGAACGAGTCGAAGTAGTTGCTGCCGAGTACCGGCAGGAGCCTCTCGAAGAGGTGCTGATCCACCCGCTCCAGGGTGAGGGCGATCCTGGGCGGGGCCTTGACCTCGAGCTCCAGTGAGCCGGTTTCGCGCTCTATGGTCTCGGTGCGCCGGGCCCCCGGGACGATCTCTACGCGCCGGACGTTGGCCAACGCCTCTTCGGTCTCTTGCGGGATCTCCATGGTCCCGCGCCTGGCCTTTTCAATGAGTCCGAGTACGTCGTCGGCCGAAGGGCCGCCCGCGCCCGGCGGGGTCCTTCCGGGATTTACATAAAAGTAGGCCTTCTCATGGATATCCCATGTCTCGGCCACGCGCCCCCTGAAGCTCAGGTCCCGGTCCCGGTCGATCAGGCCCTCGAACACCAGGGCCTCGATGTCGCTGCTCGCGCTGTCAGAGGACAAGATGGGGTTTAGGAGGGCCGCATCGCCGATGGACCCTGTTATATATTCCCGGAGCCTGGCGGGGTTCCCGCGGGTCTGCTCCTCGTATGTGGGCACCCAGAAGTAGGACTGGACCAGAAAGGCGATGATCACCAAGGGCGCGAATATCAGGATTCTTCGTGTGGTCATGGGAAAGGGGCGCTGGAGCTTGGTTTCATTACAAGGGAATCCGTGCAAAAGTCTTGATCTTAGAGCCTACAAGCGAGAGCATGAACCCGCCCTGCATGGACTGTTTGCAGGCAGTGTAACACAAAGCCGGCCGGATGCAATTGCGAATGGAGCAAGGCAGCGTCAAAGAGGGGGTGGCAGGTGTTCGAGGTATTGGAGAGTGCTCGCTTTGTGGCCAGGGAAAGCAGCCTGGTAAGGGTGAACCCGGAGGCCGTTGCCTCCTTTGCCCGCGAGCTCGCCTCGAGCAGGTCAAAGCCGCCCCCATGGGAGGCCTCGTTTCACCTCGGGGGCCCGCCCGAGCGGGTGGCCGCCTATCTCCTGGTCTTGGACACCATAAACTTCTGCTTTTGGCCGCCGCCGGGCGCAGAGAGGTGGGAGGTGACCCATAAGGGCCGAACGGTCTCGGGCTACAACGGCCTTGCCCTAGCCCTCAAGCTGGCTGTTGAACGCGGCGTGCCTATCACCGATGCGGACTTTCTCCGTGAGATCACCCCGGAGGTCCTCGGCGGGATACTGGGGGGCAGGGGGGCTCTCCGGCTCATGGAGGAGAGGAGCTGGGCCCTTAGGGAACTGGGGGAGGTCCTGGCAAGGGACTACGGCGGGGAGGCCGTGCGGGTGGTGGAATCGGTCAAGGGATGGGCCGTGAGCCTTGCCCGGCTGCTTGCCAGGAAGCTCCGCTCCTTTCGCGATACAGCCTCCTACAGGGAGCGCGGGATTTTCTTCTACAAGCGTGCCCAGATCTTTCCGGCGGATCTTCACGGGGCCCTGGGAGGGAGGGGTCTGGGGGAATTCAGGGACATGGAGAATCTAACCGCCTTTGCCGATTACAAGCTCCCCCAGGTCCTTCGCCACCTGGGGATCCTGGCCTATGAGCCCTCCCTGGCCGCCAAAGTAGACTCTGGCGTGCACCTGGACCCGGGCGGGGCCGAGGAGGTGGAGATAAGGGCCAACACCATTGTCGCGGTGGACATGATCAGCCGGGAGACGACGGCGCGGGGGCATCCTCTCAGGCCCTTCGAGATCGACGGGATCCTATGGCACCTGGGCCAGGAGAGCGCCTTCAGGCAGCGGCCTTATCATCGCACGGCGACAGTGTTCTACTGATTATCCGACATCTCAATCGGTATGGCTGTCGCTCAATGGTTTTCTTGAGACGGGAATGTGTGCTATGGTTCAATCGGTTTGATTTAAAGGAGATAGGGATGAAGAGACCAATGGTCATATCAGACCCTAAGGTCATGATGGGAAAGCCGGTTATTGCTGGAACGCGCATCACAGTCGAACTCATCCTAGAGAAACTGGCTGCCGGAGAAACAATCGAGCAGATCCTTGAGGCGCATCCCAGATTGACCAGGGAAGCCGTCTCGGCCGCGCTCGCATTTGCGAGGGATGCCTTGCGAGCTGATGTGGTTTACCCGGTTGCGGAAGGCGACAGGTGAATTTTCTGGCTGACGAAAGTGTAGACCGTCAAATCGTTGATTGGTTGCGCTTCGATGGTCATGGAGTTTCGTATGTTGCTGAGTTGGATCCCGGAATTACAGATGATGATGTTCTAAGTTTGGCGAGTAAGGACGCTGCAGTGTTGTTGACCGCAGACAAGGATTTCGGTGAGCTGGTTTTCCGTCAGCGCTTGCACACCAATGGGATTGTGCTACTGCGTCTTGCAGGGCTATCGCCCAAGAGCAAAGCTAAGATTGTGTGTTCGGCTGTCAGGAATCATTCAACAGACCTTCCACAGGCTTTTTCAGTCATAACGCATACAGCATTTCGCCTTCGTCGGCTTGAGCCCGCGGCATCTGCTGACTGAAATTCCCTCTGCACCAGTCTTTGAGCTCGACCTCCATAATATCAAAGACTCGTGAACGGGTTCTGAATATCCGAACTTCTCCAAATCAAGTTCCCATCTCCCAGGAGGAGAGGTACTTCTCCTGCTCCGGGGTGAGCCGGTCGATATGCACGCCCATTGACTCCAGCTTGAGCCTGGCTATCTCCTTGTCTATGTGCCCGGGCACCGGGTAGACCCTTTTCGCCATTGTGCCGTGGTTGGAGGCCATGTATTCGGCGGAGAGGGCCTGGTTGGCGAAGCTCATGTCCATCACGCTCGAGGGATGGCCTTCGGCCGCCGCCAGGTTGATCAGCCTTCCTTCGCCCAGGATGTAGACCTTTCTATCGTTTGTGAGCTTGAACTCCTCCACAAAGGGTCTCATCTCCCGCCTGGCCGTTGAGATCTCGGATAGCCCGGGGAGGTCCAGCTCCACGTCGAAGTGGCCGGAGTTGCACACAATGGCCCCGTCCTTCATGGCCAGGAAGTGCTCCTTGCGGATCACGTTTATGTCACCGGTCAGGGTGCAGAAAAAATCCCCCCGCGGTGCGGCCTCTGCTATGGGCATCACCTGGTAGCCGTCCAACACCGCCTCCAGGGCCCTGAGGGGGTCCACCTCGCAGATCACCACGTGCGCTCCGTGCCCTTTGGCGCGCATGGCCACACCCCTGCCGCACCAGCCGTACCCGCTCACCACGAAGGTACTGCCTGCAAGGAGCCTGCTGGTGGCCCGCAGGATCCCGTCAACCGTGCTCTGGCCTGTGCCGTATCGGTTGTCGAAGAGGTGCTTGGTGTCCGCGTCATTGACCGAGATGATGGGAAACTGGAGCACACCGTCCCTTTCCATGCTGCGGAGGCGGATCACCCCTGTGGTGGTCTCTTCGGTCCCTCCCTTGACGCCTGATACCAGCCCTTTTCGCTCCTCTTCAGGGAGGGCCCGCGCCCAGGAGGCAACGTTCGATGGCAGATCGTCCAGCTTTCCCAGGGCGATGAAGTGGAGTGATCCCACCAGGTCGGCGCCGTCGTCCATGGTCATGTGCGGCTTGTTCTTGAGCGCGGCGAGGATGTGCTGGTAGTAGGTGTCGTGGTCCTCGCCCTTTATTGCGTACACCGGGATCTCGTCGTCGGCGACGAGCGCCGCGGCCACGTCATCCTGCGTGGAGAGTGGATTGGATGCGCATGCGGTCACCAGTCCCCCGCCCGCCTTGAGGGTGCGGAGCAAGAGGGCGGTCTCCGTTGTGATGTGGAGGCAGGCTGAGAGGCGTATGCCTTCCAGGGGCCTTTCCCTGGAGAACCGCTCCCGGATCATGGCCAGTACAGGGGCGTTCATCCCGGCCCACTCGATTCGCAGCCGCCCCTGGTCGGCCAGGTTTATGTCCTTGATGTCATAGTCCATGGTCTTCACCTCTGGGATTGAAATTCTTGCCTATTTGACCGCCCGCTTGAAGTCCTCCACCAGGTCCAGCTTCTCCCAGGTGAACTCCGGGAGCTCCCGGCCGAAGTGACCGTAGTTGCAGGTCTTGCGGTAGATCGGGCGGAGAAGGTCCAGCCGTTCTATAATGGCCGCCGGCCGCAGGTCGAACATCTTTCTCACGATCTCTGTGAGCTCGCGGCTGGGGAGGGCCCCTGTTCCGTAAGCCCCCACGGTGACGCTCACCGGGTGGGCCCTTCCAATGGTGTAGGCGATCTGGACCTCGCACTTCTCGGCCAGCCCTGCGGCCACGATGTTCTTTACGATGTAGCGGCACATGTAGGATGCGCTCCTGTCCACCTTTGTGGGGTCCTTGCCCGAGAAGGCGCCGCCCCCGTGGTACCCGAAGCCGCCGTAGGTGTCCATGATTATCTTGCGGCCGGTCAGGCCGCAGTCGCCCATGGGGCCCCCGACCACGAAGCGGCCGGTGGTGTTTATGAAGAGTTCGGTCTTGTCATGGATCATCTCGGCCGGGACCACCCTGCGTATGACCTCCTCTATTATCGCCTCCCGCAGGGTCTCGTAGTCCACTTCCGGGCTGTGCTGGGCTGCGATCACCACGGTATGGACATTGTCCGGCTTCCCGTCCTTGTACTCCACCGTCACCTGTGACTTCCCGTCGGGTCTCAGCCAGGGCAGCTTGCCCGATTTGCGCACATGTGCCAGGCGCTGGGTGAGCCCGTGGGCTAGGTAGATGGGCATGGGCATGAGGGTCGGGGTGTCCTTGCAGGCGTAACCGAACATCAGGCCCTGGTCCCCGGCTCCCTGCTCCTTGAAAAGGCCGCTGCCGTTCACCCCTATGGCTATGTCCGGGGACTGCTTGTCGATGGAGGAGAGCACGGCACAGGTCTCCCAATCGAACCCCATGGAGGAGTTCTTGTAGCCTATGTCCTTTATGGTCTCCCTCACTACTGTGGGCATGTCCACGTAGGCGGAGGTGGTGATCTCTCCGGCTATGATGGCCATTCCAGTGGTCACCAGTGCCTCGCATGCGACCCGCGCGGGCGGGTCCAGCTCCATTATGGCATCCAGTATGCGGTCGGAGATCTGGTCGGCCACCTTGTCGGGGTGGCCCTCGGTCACTGACTCCGAGGTGAACAGGAAATTGTCGGTCTTCATCTGTCGTCTCTCCTTTTGTTGTTCCACAACCTTATTCGCGGCCCGGGATGATGAAGACGCCTTCCGCCCGGCTCCGGTTACCGCCCCTACGGCCTGAGGATTCTGTTGTCTATCAACCTGGCCTTGCCCACCCTGACGGCCAGCGCCAGGAGCACGTCCCCTTGGATGATCTCCACGTCCTCCAGCGTCCTTGGGTCGCACAAGGCCACGTAGTCTATGTCGGTATGGGGTCTGCTTTGTATGTGCTCTTCCACCGCCCTTCGGACTCTTGCCGCATCCCGCTCGCCCCCCCGAACCATCTCATCGGCAATGCCGAGGGATTCCTGAAGGGAGAGGGCGGATTCGCGCTCTTCCGGGCTCAGGTATATGTTTCGGGAGCTCATGGCCAGGCCGTCAGACTCGCGCACTATGGGTATACCGACGATTTCCACGCCCATGTCCAGGTCCCCGGCCATCCGGCTCACCACGGTCAGCTGCTGGTAGTCCTTCTGTCCGAAAAACGCCAAGTGTGGCCTTGTGATGTTGAAGAGCTTGGCCACCACCGTGGTCACCCCCTCGAAATGGCCGGGCCTGGCAAGGCCGCAGAGGTGCTTGGTCAGCTCCAGGACACGTACCTGGGTCTGGAACCCCTCGGGATACATCTCATCCACCGGGGGGTGGAAGACATAGTCGACTCCCAGCTTTCTCGCGTCTTCAAGGTCCCTCTGGAGATCCCTGGGATAGGCCTCCAGGTCCTCACCCGGCCCGAACTGGATTGGGTTTACGAAGATGCTCACCACCACCCGGTCGGCGTTTTCCCGGGCTGCCCGCATGAGCTCCAGGTGCCCCTGGTGAAAATAGCCCATAGTGGGCACCAGCCCCACAGTCCTGCCGGACGCGCGTGCGGCCTCGCATATGAGCTGCATTTCTCGAACTGTCTCTACCAGTTGCACGGCTCTTGCGTTCCCTTTTCGCCCGTGGTCTTCGTCGGACGGGAGCCCCGGTGTAGGGAAAAACTATGACTCACTATCACCGGGTCCGGTCTTTGTCAAGCAAGAGCTGGGACAATTCCGGGTTGTCAAGGGCCGAGGTCAGGTGGAGAAAATCATCTATGGCAAGGGTCTCTGCCCGCCTGCCCGGATCAATGCCCGAGTCCCTGAGGGCGGATTCCACTTTGGCGCGGCCCAGCCCGGGAAGGGAGGAGGAAAGGGCGTTCAGAAGGGTCTTTCGCCTGTGGGCGAAGGCGGCGCGGACAACGGACCGGAAGCGGTCCTCATCTTGTGCGCGATTCGGGTGGGGCTTTGCGAAGTCCAGCTCCACCACGGCCGAGTCCACCTTGGGCCTGGGTCTGAAGGCCTGCCCGCCCACCTTGAAGAGGAGCCTTACCCGTGCCTGGTACTGGACCATGACGCTGAGGGAGCCGTAGGCGCGGGTGCCCGGACCCGCTGCCAGGCGGTCGGCGACCTCCTTTTGAAACATGAGGACTGCGCGGCTGAATCGGTGCCTTTCGGTTATCAGGAGCTCCAGGATCGGAGAGGAGATGCTGTAGGGAAGGTTCCCCAGCACCAGGATCTTTCCCCGGGTCAGATCATCCAGACGCCTGAGGTCCAGGCGGAGTATATCCTCGCAAACGACATCGATATTGCCGGCTTGAAGGGTTGCCGCCTTTCGGCGGAGGCCCTCTGCGAGCTCCGGGTCCTTTTCCACTGCTAGGACCCGCTCCACCATGGCTGAGAGGGGAAGGGTGAGGGCACCCGGCCCGGGGCCTATCTCCAGGACCCTGTCCGAGGGCTCGAGGCCCGCCGCCTCCAGGATGCGTGCCACCACGCTGCGGTCCCTCAGGAAATGCTGCCCCAGGCTCTTCTTGGAATGGCGGGGCTTCACCGCGGCGGCCCTTCCTCGCGGCGGCGCTTCCTCGATCGGCGCGCTTGGCGCAGCCTGCGTATGGTCTCGAAGACCTTGAGGAATACGGGGTAGGAGATCGGTGCGGCCATCAACCCCAGAACCAGCCCGCCAATGAGGAAGGCGGCCACAATGGAGCTCCCGGCCCCCATGATGACCTCAGCCAGGGCCATGCCTTCCTCTCCCTCGCGGATTGCCGCCATCACCGAGCTGAAGCCCTTGTCCCGCTCGGACAGGCCGAGCAAGGCCGCCCCGATCTTGTAGTCGAAGTAGTAGAGAAGATACCAGTTCAAGGGGTTGCTGACCCAGGTCCCGATGGCCGCTGTTATCTTGCTGGCCCTGAAGATTATGGCCAGGAACACGGCCAGCGCGGTCTGGAAGGGCATGATGGGCATGAGCCCGGCGAAGATGCCGAATGAAATTCCCAGGGCCAGGTCGCGGGGGTCTCCTTTGAGCCTTATGAAACGCCAGTAGTAGTAACGGAAGAGCCGGCTGGGCTTCAAGTCCTTCTCCGCGCGGCTCTCCGGGCGGAGGTCTCGGTCATGGGGGCCAGATCGTCTATGGGGTACCTGGATCGCACGTCCGTATCCAGATCCGCCCGCTCTCCGTTCAAGAGCCTCAACCGCCCGGCCTGGGCTATCATGGCCCCGTTGTCCGTGCAGTAAGCCGGCCTGGGCCACATAACGCGCCGCCCCCTGGCGTCCCCTTCCTCCAGGAGCCGGTTTCTCAGCGCCCCGTTACAAGCAACCCCTCCGGCTGCGACCACCGTGGTGGCACCTGTGAGCTCGGCCGCCATGAAGAGCTTTGAGGCGAGCACATCGATGACCGCCGCCTGAAAGGATGCGGCAATGTCCTCCACCTCTATCCCGTCCTTTTCTCCGGGCCGGTCACGCCAGCCCTCCACATAAAGCGCCACTGCTGTCTTTAGTCCGCTGAAACTGAAGTCCAGGGATTCGGGGCCCATCATGGCCCTGGGAAAGGGGATCTTGGCCGGATCCCCGCCCCGGGCCATATCCTCGATTACGGGTCCTCCGGGGTATCCCAGTCCCAGCAGCTTGGCCACCTTGTCAAAGGCCTCTCCTGCTGCATCGTCCAGGGTGCGGCCCAGGAGCCGGTAGCACCCGGGAGCCTCCACATGGTAGAGGCTCGTGTGGCCGCCCGATACGGTCAGGGCTACAAACGGGAATGAAGGGGGCTCCTCCTCCAGCAGGATGGAGAGGATGTGCCCCTCCAGGTGGTTCACGCCGACCAGGGGTACACCGGTTGCGTACGCCAGGCCCCGGGTGTAATGGAGCCCCACGAGCAAGGCCCCGATCAGTCCGGGTCCGATGGTGACGGCTATTCCGCCGAGCTCGCCGGGTTCGAGCCCGGCCGATCGCAAGGCCTCGCTCGTCACAGGGAGTATGTTCCTGATGTGTTCCCGGCTGGCCAGCTCGGGCACCACGCCGCCGTAACGATGATGGAGCCGGACCTGCGAGTGCACCACGTTGGCAAGCACGCGGCCCTCTCCGGAGAGGACCGCTGCGGACGTATCGTCACACGATGTATCTATTCCCAGGATCATGTCGCCCTTATTCAATCACCGCTTCAGCTTCTCTTTGAGCCTGCCCCATGCGCCCTGCTCAAGGATCTCCAGGAGGATCACCGAGACGTTGTCACCGCCCCCGGCCCTGTTGGCCTCCTGGATCATGACATCCACCTTTTCTTCCAGGGAGGTGGAAAAGTCCTTCAGCACCGCGCCGATTGCGGACTCGGTCATGAAGTCCGTGAGCCCGTCCGAGCATATTACCAAGGTGTCCCCGGAATCGGGCCGGACCGGCGAGATGTAGACCTCGACCTTTTCGTTTTGACCCATCACCCGGGTCAGCATGTTCTTCATCCCGGAGCGCATAGGATCCAGGGTCCCTGCCAGCCCCAGGGCCCTTTGCTCGGCCTGGACCGAGTGGTCCTGGGATATCTGGGTCAATCCCCCAGGCCCGAAGTGGTATGTCCGGCTGTCCCCCACATTGGCGGCCCAGAGGCAGTCCTTTTCCACCAGCATGGCCGCCATGGTGGATCCCATGCGGCGGTACTCCGGCCTTTTTTGGGCCTCGTGGACCATCATGTTCGCCAGGTGCACGGAGTTGAGCAGATGCCTGGCCGGATCCGGGATTTCCATGGCCGCCGTTTCGAGGAAGGCGGGCGGGTCGTTGTCTCTGACCCTGCGCCAATACTCGGCCATGGCCTCCACCACCATCCGGCTGGCCACATCTCCGGCCTTGTGTCCTCCGACCCCGTCGGCGACGATGAAAAGGCCCAACCCGGGGTCAACGAGCAGGCTGTCCTCGTTGACCCTGCGCTTGAGCCCAATGTGGGTCTTGCCCGCCGCCCTGAGCTTCATGCCTGAACAAGCCCTCCCACCCGGTATGGCTCTCGGGCTCAGGCCCCTTGGTCTGCGGTCTTCCGGGCCCGGATCTCGTCCAATCGGGCAACCACTTTCTTCAGGTGCGCGGCCATCATGCCCGCGTCCTGGTAGCGGCTTTCCGCATCCTTCTGGAGGGCCTTGTCAATGATCTGCTCCACCACCTTGGGGATCTTGGGGTTAATTGTCCTGGGCGAAGGATGCGGCTCCCTGGCGATCTGATACATGAGCGAGGTCATATCCTCGCCCTGAAAAGGCTTCCTGCCGGTCAGGAGTTCGTAGAGCACCACTCCCAGTGAAAAGATGTCCGAGCGGCCGTCCACTTTCCTGCCCGCCACCTGCTCGGGGCTCATGTATGACGGGGTCCCCAGCACCATACCGGTCTTGGTGCGAGACGACGAAGTAATGCGGGCGATTCCGAAGTCGGTCACCTTTACCCGATCAGCCCCTTCCAGCCTCATGATGTTTGCCGGCTTTATGTCCCTGTGGACCACCCCCTTGGGGTGAGCATAGCTCAAGGCATCCGCCACCTGGGCCACAATGGAGAGCGCCTCCCTCATGGGCGGCAGCCTCCCTTGCTTGACGCACCCCTCGAGGTCCTCCCCTTCCAGGTATTCCATGGCGATATAGGCCAGGTCATGCTCCTCCCCGGCGTCGTATATGGTCACGATATTCGGGTGGGTGAGGAGGCCCGCGGATTCGGCCTCGCGGAAGAACCGGGCCTTTATCTCGTCTATCAGCTCATCGTCGAAGTCGGAAAGACGCACGGTCTTTATGGCCACCGTCCTGTGGATCTTGGGGTCCTCCCCCTTGTAGACCACGCCCATGGCTCCCCTTCCCAGCTCCCCGGTCACTTCGTACCTGCCCAGGGTGGGCTTGGCGTCCATGTTGGAAAGGGTAGCGCCGATGTCTCCCGGATGGGTCCCGGCCCCGGAGCCGAAGATCATGGTCGCCTCGGCCCCCTTGAGTTTGGGGATCCTCTCATCCAGGTCCTTGAAGTTCTTGCCGTCCTCCACTATGCGCTTGTAGGTCGCCAGGGCCTTGGAGAACTGCCGCTTGCGCTCGAAGTCCAGGCCCAGGTTGTAGAGGAGCTCCTTGGCCCCTTCTTCGTAGAGCGGTATCTTGCTGAATTTCTCCAAGGCCAGATCCAGCAGCCCCTGCTGCTGGAAGGAGAGGCCCAGCATCTTGTTGGTCTCCAGGGAGTCCGCCTCCGCCTTTTCCTTGGTCTTCTCGGTTATGAAGTACCGCTTGGAGACCACCAGTAAGTACCCCGCAAGCAAGAGCAGAATAGGAGCGGTAAGCCGGAGCCATACGTCGTGGGTGTAAAACAGGAGGCTCCCTCCGGCGCCGTAAGTGACCAAGAGACCCAGGGTGGCGACCGCACCCGTACCCGCATGGAGCCTGGGGAGGACCAAGGTAATGAACAGCCCGAAGAGCAGTATCAGACCCAGCTCGGCCGGTGCGAGCCACACCGGTCTGGAGTAGAACCTGCCCTCAAGGATGTTGGCCACCGAGTTGGCCACCACCTCCACCCCCGGGAGCTGGCCGTTTATCGGGGTTACGAACCTGCTCCCCACCCCCGGGGCTGTTGGCCCGATGATGACGATCTTGTCCCTGAAAAGGGGTGTCTTGATCTCGTTTCTCAAGACCTTTGAAAAGGGTGTTTGGTGGAAGGCCTTGTCTGGTCCCTCGCTCCAGTTTATCAGCGTGGCCATTTGCGGGTTCCAGGCGGGCATGAAAACGGCTTCCGAGGGGTTTGTCCGGACTTGAATGCCTTCCCCCAGGATCACTGCCACGTCTCCATCCCCCAGACCCTTGAAGGCCTTTACAATGGCCATGGGGTAAGAGGGGAAGAAGATGCTCCTGAGGTAGCCGATCACCGGGATTTGGTCTCTCAGCGCACCGTCCAGATCGGGGAAGAGGTTCAAGTGGCCGATTCCGGCCGCCGCCTCGGCGAACGAGGGCAGCAGGGGCTTGAGCTTGTCCAGCCAGATGAGCGAGGACAGGGCCCATTCCTTGTCCGTGCCCCTCACGTCCTTGTAGGCATGCGCCTCGATGAAGGGAGGCGGTACAGAGTCCCGCCCCCGGCTTTGGGTATCGAAGTAGACCGGCAGTACCACGTTGCCAGCCTCACTCATGGCCTGGGCCAGTATACGGTCATTATCCAGACCTTCCACCGCCTCCGAGAGCTCCTTGTAGAAATCCAGTCCGGATCCCTGTTGGGCCAGCCCCATTGACTCGTACTTCTCCTTGAGAGATTTGACCGTTGCAAGACCGTCGGACTCTTCGGGCTCAGGGAAGAGTATGTTCATGGCTATGACCTTGGCCCCGGCGGTTGCAAGGTTCAGCACCGCTTTGGCAAGGATGTCCCGCGGCCATGGGAAGCGGCCGATTTCATCCAGGTCGTCGTCGGTTATGGCCACTATCTCTATGTCCGGATTCCGCTCGTCACCGGCGGCCAGCCGCGCCCTGAGATCGAAGGTCTTGCGCTCTATGGCGTCGGTGAAGTCCAGGAAACCGGTCATGGTTATGAACAAGAAGAAGCCAGTCACCACCGCGCCCACCAGCCAGTCCGGTATGGTCCTTTTCAACTTCATGTTCTCTCCGAGTCTTCAGGGGGCCGGGATATCCCGGGAAAAGATTTGGAGGGGGATGTCATGGGAGCCTTATGTGGGGCCTGATCCCTTGAAGGAGCTTCGGGCCTATGCCCCGCACCGTACGGAGCTCTTCCACCTGTTTGAATCCGCCGAGCTCGGTGCGGGTCTCGGCTATGGCCTCGGCCAGCACCGGTCCCACTCCGGGGAGGGCGGGGAGCTCGTCCCGGGGCACCCGGTTGAGCGGGATCTTGAGCCCCAGGGTCATGCACGAATATGCGCTCATAGGCTCGGAGGAGAGAACAATCTCCCCGTGACGCTCAGTCACTCTGATCCTGGTCCCTGGAGGCACCAAACGCCGCGTCCCGGCACCCTCCAATCCCGCCCTGGAGAGCACCGCCTTCAATGGTGGCGGCCCGGAAAAGGCGTAGACGCCCGGCGCCTCCACAGACCCCCTCACCTCCACCCAGCAGGCCCCAGCCTCGCCGGTTCGCGGGATTTCCGCGCCCGGCTCGTGAGCCCCGGCGGCGCCCAGCCCGAGCAGGACCAGGAGCAGCAGCAGGCATGCCCCGGGCTTGTCACTCCTCGGCTTGCGGCTCTTCATCCTCCAATCCGAAGGTCTTGTGAAGCACCCTCACTGCCAGCTCTGTGTACTTCTCCTCGATCACGCATGAGACCTTGATCTCGGAGGTGCTTATCATCATCACGTTGATGTTCTCCGCGGCCAGGGTCTCGAACATCTTCAAGGCCACCCCGGCGTGCGTCCGCATCCCGACTCCGATCACCGAGACCTTGGCGATGTCCTCGTCGCCCAGGACCCTTTCCGCGCCTATCTCCTCGGCTACCCGGCTCACCAGCTTCATGGTCTTCATGAAGTCCACCTTGGGGACGGTGAAGGTGAGGTCCGTGATCCCGTCCTCGCTGGTGTTCTGGACTATCATGTCCACCACTATCCCCTGCTCGAATACGGGCTGAAATATGCGGGCCGCGACCCCGGGCCGGTCCGGGACCTTCCTTATGGTAACCCTGGCCTCGTTCTTGTTGTATGCGACCCCGGAGACCAGAACTTTCTCCATGTCCTTTGTCTCGGCAACCACCATGGTACCCCTCTCCTTGCTGAACGTGGATCGGACGTGGATGGGCACTCCGAATTTCTTTGCAAACTCGACCGAGCGGATCTCCAGCACCTTGGCCCCCAGGCTGGCCATCTCCAGCATCTCTTCATAGGAGATGGTCTCCATCTTCTTGGCCTTCGGGCAGATCCCGGGATCGGTGGTGTAGATCCCCTCCACATCGGTGAAGATCTCGCAGACGTCCGCATTCAGGGCGGCGGCAAGGGCCACCGCAGTGGTGTCCGATCCGCCCCGGCCCAGGGTGGTGATATTGCCCCCCTCGTCCATGCCCTGGAATCCGGCCACGGCCACTATGCGGTTCTTCTCGAGCTCTTCCAGGATCCTGCGGGTGTCTATGTCGTGTATCCGCGCCCTTCCGTAAAGCCTGTCCGTGTGAATGGCCGCCTGAAAGGCCAGGAGAGAGCACGCCTCGTGGCCCATGGCCTTAACCGCCATGGCAAACAGGGCCACAGTGACCTGCTCGCCCGTGGCCAAGAGCACGTCCAACTCCCTGGGGTCGGGCTCGTCTGCGACCTGCTGAGCCAGGTCGATCAAGCTGTCCGTGTGCCCGGCCATGGCCGAGAGGACCACCACCATTCGGTTCCCTTCCCGGTAACACTCCAGGACCCTTTCAGCCACGTTCCTTATCTTTTCGATGCTTCCTACCGACGTGCCTCCAAACTTCTGTACAACCAGTGCCATGCCTCTCCTGCCCGCCTCCCGGCAATTCACTCAACCCTGTCCAGTTTTCGCTCGAGCTCCCTTATAATCCTGCTCTGCCGTTCTCCATCCCCGGATAAGAAAATCTCTCTGGTGGCCTCTCCGGTTATGGCGAAGACGACCTCGAGTGTCCATGCCGGCAACAGCTCGGGGCATCGATCAGCCCACTCCACCAGAGTGATCCCGTCTTCGCCCAGATACTCATGCAGGCCCGAGGCCAGGATCTCCTCGGCTCCCTGAAGCCGGTAGAGGTCCATATGATAGAATGGGGCTCGGGCCTCATATTCGTTTACCAGGGAAAAGGAGGGGCTGGTAATCACCGCTCGGCTGTCCACTCCCGCGCCAGCAGCCACTCCCTTGGCAAACCAGGTTTTTCCGCTTCCCAGGGGACCCGTCACCCCCACCACGTCCCCGGGCGCCAGAAGCGCTCCCAGGGCGCGGCCCAACCGAGTCGTATCCTCAATCGAGGTGCTTGAATATTCTAATCTTTCTTTCACCAAAAGGCAAGCCGCCGCCACGGGGAGAAAGCCCTCCACTCCTGCACCCTCAGGTTCGGGCTTCCAGGATGACCGTAGCGATGCCGTAGTCTCCCTCATCACTGAGGCTCAAGTGCATGGATACGATGCCTCGCTCAAGGCATATCTCCCGGCTCCGCCCCTTGACCCTCAGACGGGGTCGGCCTCCGGATTCATGGAACACCTCGATGTCCTTCCAGCACACTCCTTGCCGCATGCCCAGGCCTAAGGCCTTTGAAAAGGCCTCCTTGGCTGCGAAGCGGAGGGCGAAGGCGGCCCCCGGGTCGGCCCTGGACCCGCAAAGAGAGCGCTCGTCCCCGGTGAAGACGCGCCGCTCGAACCGCTCACCCCATCGTTCGAGTGCGGCCCTCAGCCTGGGGATATGCACCAGGTCCACTCCTATTCCGTAGATCATGGCCTCCCGCGCACAAACACCCCGTGAGAGTCAGAGAGCCTCACACCGCTGCGGTCTCCCTCGGTTCCCGGTCTCAGAAATCACACACCAGGGCCAGCATGTCCCTTACGGCCCGCTCCATGCCCGAGAATACCGCACGGGAGACTATGCTGTGCCCGATGCTGTATTCCTCTATGCGCGGGAGCTCCTTGAACCTCTTGATGTTGGCGTAGTTGAGCCCGTGCCCCGCACTTATGGCCAGGTCCAGCCCGGAGGCCGCTTCCACCGCCCTCCTGATCCTCTCGAACCTCTCGGCCGCCTCTTCCTCGGTCCGGGCCTCGGCATAGTGGCCGGTGTGGATTTCCACGACATCGGCCCCGGCCATGCGGGACGCCTCTATTTGGTGCGGCTCCGGGTCCACGAAGAAGCTCACCCGGATGCCCTCGCGCTTCGCCCTGACCACCACTTCGCTGTACCTGTCCGGCTCCGCCTGGACGTTCAGCCCGCCCTCGGTGGTAAGCTCCTCTCTCCTTTCGGGCACCAGGGTGATCAGCTCCGGGCGGATCTCGCAGGCGATCTCCATCATTTCCGGCACGGCGGCCATTTCCATGTTCAGCCTGGTCTTGACCGTCCCCCTCAGCAGCCTCAGGTCCCTGTCGTTTATGTGGCGCCGGTCCTCCCTGAGGTGGCATATGATCCCGTCCGCCCCTGCGAGCTCCGCCAGCCCGGCGGCCAGCACGGGATCCGGCTCGTCAATGCCCCTTGCCTGCCTCAGAGTCGCCACGTGATCCACGTTCACTGCAAGTCGAGCCATGTCCGGTCCTCCAATTCTTCTGTGCCTCATGCGGCAAGATCAACCAGGGCGAGGAGCCTCTTCTCCTCCTCCCGCATGATTCGATCGTCCTCCTCCGATCTTTCGTGATCGTATCCCAAGAGATGCAGCAACCCGTGCATAATGAGTCTGTAGCCGGCCTTACTCGGGGACTCTCCTGTCTCCTCGGCCTCCCTCAGGGCCGTGTCCGTCGATATCACCACGTCACCCAGCATGCCGGGAGGTGAAGCCGGGGACGGCTCTTCAGACATAGGGAAGGCCAGTACGTTGGTGGGACCGCTTCGTCCCAGGTACCGGTGGTTGAGCTCCGCCATGTGCTCGTCATCGGTGAAAAGGATGCTAAGCTCACCCTCACGACAACCCAAGTCGTCTAAGACCTTCGTCAGTTCTTGCCGAATCCTCCGGTCTTCGAGCCCCGGAATCCTCTTCCGGGCGCTTATCTGGATGTCCATTCCTCGCCTTCTTCTCCTGCCCGACCTCGGCCGCCTCGGGATACTTGATCCGCTGGTGAAAGATCCCGCTCAGCGTCTTGTTGAAGCTCTTGGCGATCTCATGGAGGTCCTTCAGGGTCAGCTCGCACTCATCCAGCTGCCCGTCCGAGAACGCCTTGTTGATCATCTTCTGCACCGTGCCCTGGATCCTGGAAGGCGTGGGGTCGCTCAGGGAGCGGGAAGCCGCCTCCACCATGTCGGCCAGCATGACCAGCCCGGCCTCCTTGGTCTGGGGCTTGGGCCCGGGGTAGCGGAAGTCCTCCTCCTTGACGGTGGCGTACCTGCCCCCGCTGGTCTCCGCCTTTTCCTTGGCCTTCTGGTAGAAGTAGGTGATCAGGCTGGTCCCGTGGTGCTGCTGGATGGTGTCTATGATCTCCTTGCCCAGCCCGTACTTCTTGGCAAGCTCCACACCGTCCTTCACATGCGCGATAAGGATCAGGCTGCTCATGGACGGGGCAAGCTTTACGTGCTTGTTCTCTCCGCTCTTCTGATTCTCCACGAAGTATAGAGGCTTTTTCATCTTTCCTATATCGTGATAGTAGGCGCAGACCTTGGCCAGCAGGGGATTGGCATTGACCGCCTGGGCGGTCGCCTCCACCAGGTTGCTTATGATCACGCTGTGGTGATAGGTCCCCGGGGCCTGAACCAGTAACTGTCTGAGCAGGGGCTGGTCCAGACTGGCCAGCTCCAAGAGCTTGATGTCCGTGGTGTAACCGAAGGACATCTCCATGAGCGGCAGGAAACCCGTGGTGATGATCGCAGCCAGTATCCCGCCCATGAATCCGGCGCAGACCGCTATCACCGTCTCCACGGAATAAAGAGAGCCGTATATCATCTCTATGGACAGCGCCAAGAGGACATTGATCATGCCCACCTTGAGCCCGGCCTTTATCAAGGTCCCGCGCTCGGTGCACCTCTGCACCCCGTAGGCCGCTACCAGGCTCCCCAGGAAGAAGTACATGAAGAACTCCACCTGGCCCCCGGTTATGAGTGAGGCCAGGACCGAGACCACAAGGGCGAAGCTCGTTGCGGGGGCCAACCCCTGGAATATGGAGAGAAGCATCCCCCCGGTGGCCACGGGCATGGCGTAGAGGAGGACCCGGGAGCCCATGTACGGCAGACCCCTGGCGATCTCCTCGGCCACGAACCAGTAGGCCCAGGAGAAGACAAAAATCCCGAGCAGGGTGAAGGCGTTGAACAGGAGATCCCGCCGGTCCTCCTGCTTGCGGATCTTGAGGCCCCTCATGCCCACCACGTACATAATGGTGAAGAAGATGGCGATCAGGAAGGCCATTGCCGGGATCCGTCCCATCATGTCCAGGCGGTCCCTTGACCTGAACTCCCCGGCCAGCTTCTGCAGGTGCTGCTCGCCGACGCGCTCGCCTTCCCGTACAAGCATCTCCCCCTTCTTGATCTTGAAGTAGGTGGGCTTGACCTCGTTTCGTGCGGCCTCCTTTCTCAGCTCGGTCTCTCTCTGATTGAAGGTCACGTTGGGCTGGAGCATGAATTCGGCCAGGTCCAGGGCCGTACGCGCCTCTTCGGCGGAGCCGAGCTCGGCCTTGAGGTCCTTTGCTCGAGCCTTGAGCTCTTTCCTGGCTTGGTCAAGGTCATAGAAGCGATCCAGGTCCGCCACCCGGGTCTCGTTTCCCGTATAGAGCTCGTGGAGGATGATCCCTCCCTTTTCCGACTGTACGGCCAGGCGCTCGGGATTGGCCACGATCCCGCGACCCATGATGCGGCCCAGGATCGGTGTAACGGCCTGCTCCAGTTCCGGGGAGAAGCGGCTCTGCAGTAACTGATCAAAAAGCCCCTCATTCGGCGGCATGTCCAGGACGGCGAAGAACCGCTCCCTGAATCGATCCAGGTCCTCCTTGGAGGGGGCCTGCTTGGCCGGGTCTCCTCCGGGCGAATCGAGCTCCGCATGGAAGAGCTCCTGATAACGCTCCCTGCCGAAGGCGAAGGCCTCTTTCAGTCGGGCGGTCAGGTCGGTTGCCGAGCGATCGAAGTCATAGACCGCCAGGGCCTCTCTTGCGGCCTGCTCCCGGTTGCGCTCGGTCTGCTCCCGGTTCTCTATCAGGAAGTCATGGCTCGCCTTGATGCTGGTCTCGGCCACGTCGCCCGCCTGGTAATTGGGCGCTTGTGTGAGTATATTGGGAAAGAGGCAGACCGCGAAGAGGCCGCTCAGGACCAAGAGCACGGTCCATTGCAGCCTATGGTGCGAGGCCCAGGCAAGCCTCTCCCGCCGGGCCTTTTTCCGGGGTGGATCCTTCTCCCCCTTTTGGGTCTTCCGGGGGAGGGGCTGGATCTTGTCCTTTTCACTCATTGTACGCTCATGGGCAGGCCGGCCTTCAGGCCTCCCACTCTTTCCCCGAGGGGGATTCTGCCTTTTCGTAGGCATCAATAATCTCCTGTACCAGCGGGTGGCGGATTACGTCCTCCCGCCCGAAGGAGAGGAACCGGATGCCCTGGATACCGCTCAATATGGACCGAGCTTCAATCAGCCCGGATGCCTTGCCGCTCGGCAAGTCGGTCTGTGTGATGTCCCCGGTGATTACGGCCTTGGAGCTGAAACCGAGGCGCGTCAGGAACATCTTCATCTGCTCGGTCGTAGCGTTCTGGGCCTCGTCCAGGATCACAAACGAATCGTTCAGTGTTCGGCCCCGCATAAAGGCCAGAGGGGCCACCTCGATTACACCCTTTTGTATTAGGTGGGAGGCGTCCTCGAACTCCATCATGTCGTGCAGGGCGTCGTATAGGGGCCTGAGGTACGGATTGACCTTTTCGTAGAGATCGCCGGGCAGGAATCCCAGATGCTCGCCGGCCTCCACAGCGGGACGGGCCAGGACCACCCGTTTGACCTCCTTGCGCGCCAGCGCCGCCACGGCCATGGCCATAGCGAGATATGTCTTCCCGGTACCGGCCGGCCCGATCCCGAACACGATATCGTATCTCCGAATGCTGTCAATATATTCTTTCTGGTTGGCGGTCTTGGGGGTGATCACCTTCCTCCCGGGGGTGACATACACCCTGTCCATGAAGATCTGCTTGAGATCAGCGGAGCGGTCGCCGCTGAGGATGCGGATGGCGTATTCCACATCATTGTCATAGACAGGGTAGTCGCTCTCCAGCAGCCCGTAGAGCTCGGTCAGGATCTTCTCTCCCAGGTCCACTTCCCAGTCCCGGCCTTGGAGCACGAAATCGTTTCCCCGGACATTGACCGAGAGCCCTATCCGCTCCTCCATTCGCTTGATGTTTACGTTGTGCTCACCGCACAACATGATTACAAGATTTGGGTCTTCAAAGGTCACTTTTTTATTATTTTGATGATTGACAAGATCAATATGTTTTTTCAATACATAACCTCTTTATATATTAGACTATTTTTTTGGTGTTTACTGCGCTGAAATTTGAGCTCTCCCAACCGAGCAAGTTTAACACCGGCTCAACCAAGATGCAACGGGCGGGAGAAAGGCTTCCCCCGCCCGTTTCGGGTCGCTTTTGACTCCTGGGCCGCGGTCAACCCAGGTCCGCGTATATGAAGTAAAAGGCCCCGTTGTTGATATCCACGGTCAGACAGCCGCCCCTGGATTCCGCATACACCACCCATCCGGGCTTCTCCTCGCTGCAGCACTCCACCCTTGGCGAGTATTCCCCGCTGGCCTCGTTGTACCACCCCAAGAGCATCGGTTCTCTCAGGCGTTCTCCGGCCGCGTGATCCGCAAGCTCCCTGGCCCTGCCGAATCCCGCCCCATCTTCCCCGACACTCACTGGGTTGGGCAGCATCTCCCTCCCCGGCCGCACTCCTGCACAAGCATCCATTGCCCCCCTCCTTATGCAAAGTAAACAACCCGCTTTATGCAGAAAACATAGTTATCCCAGGCTCCCTCATCAACTCGAGTGAGGAAGGAGTGTCTTTGTTCTTGACCTGGGGGCCGGAGGCCGGTATATGTGTTTTGTCGATTGTCTGACAATAGCACAAAGGGTTCCCATGTCCGAAGCCCATCGATTATTCGACCCCATAGATAACCGCAGGGCCTTCGAATTGGTCTCCCTGAAGATCAAGGAGTCGATTTTTCGGGGCGTCCTCAAGCCCGGCGACAAACTCCCCTCTGAAACACAACTCGCCTCTCAGTTCAATGTCGGAAGGCAGACAATCAGGGAAGCCTTGCGCTTGTTGGAGCTCTCAGGGTTCATCGTGATCCAGAAGGGCGGGGCCGGCGGGCCGACCATAGCTGACACGGTCCTGAACCGCATAAGGGATCTGTTTCTGGACGCCTTCAGGATCAGGAAGGTCAGCATGGACGAGCTGACCCGAGCCCGCTCCGAGATCGAGAAGGTGGTCTTGTCCCACGTCATAGAAAAGGCGGATCAGTCTGATCTGAACGCCCTCCGGGACAATGTCCTGGAGGCGGAGCAAAAGATCCAGGGCGGTTCCTTGGCCTCAGAGGAGAACATCAGATTTCACAAGCTGATGGCCCAAGCATCCAAGAACCATGTATTCGTGATCGCTGTGGAGGCCATCATGGCGCTTGTGGCCCATTCATTGAGCCGGATTGGCCCTGACTTGGAGACCTCGACCCGTGTGGTGGGCGCTCACAAGGACCTGCTGGAGGCCATTGAGTCCCGTGAAATCGAGAGGGCGACCACCCTGCTGGAAGAGCACCTGCTAGAGGTTCAGGAACGACTGGATCAACTGGAGCAGGGAGAGCGCGGCTCAGGCAGGTAATCGCAACCGGGTGGCTGGTTTCATCACCCGGGAGTGGAGAGGGGGGACGACTCTCCCCCTGTGCTTCAAACATTCATCAAGAACGGAAAGGAGGGGTCCTATGGGTGCGAAAAGATCAACCTGTAAGGCGGCTTTAACCGGAGGTGTTGCCGGGGTGTTGATTTTTTTCCTAATCGCCGGAGGCGCACGGGGGAGCGAGTGGCCGAGCGATGTCACGGTCATATCACCCGCCCCCGGTGCCTCGGTGCACATGGTGCTGGTGGGGATCGGGAAGGCGGTTCAGAAGCATACCCCGATAAAGAACTGGATCGTCCAGCCCCTCGGCGGCCCGAAGCTCTGGCTGCCCATGATGAAGAGCGGGCAGTGCCACTTTGCCAATCACAGCGCACCTGACATCCTGAACGCCTTCCTCGGGAGGGGCGCTTACTCGGAGATGGGCCCGATGCCCGTTCGTACCGTGGGTGCCGGGCATGACTACATGTTCATGTTCTGGACTACGCCTGATACCGGCATCAAGGGCATAAGCGACCTCAAGGGGAAGGTCGCTTACATCAAGTTCAAGGCCAATCCCATGTTCACTGAAATGGCGGAAAACCAACTGGCTTCAGCGGGTCTGACTTTTGAAGACCTCAAATCGGTCCTGGCGTTCTCTAGCATCAAGGATGCTATCAGGGATCTCATAGAAGGGAGAGTGGATGCTATTATTTACCCTGTCGTCCCAGGGGCGGTGATGCAGGTCAACGAAGCCAAGGGTGAGTGTATTTTTGTTAATCTCACCAAAGAACAAGCAGAGTTTGTGGCTGATCGTATGGAAGGGTATTACATAGCTGATATCCCTGCGGAGGACAAGAGGTTCAGGAATGTTAGCGAAGTCCCGAATGCTGTTTGCTATCAAAATGCGATGTTCACCTCGGTTGATACTCATCCTGATGTGGTTTACGGAGTAGCAAAGGCGATTTTTGAGCATAATGAAGAGTATGCCGATACCCATCCTGCTGCCAAGTATTGGAATTTGAATCACAGGCCGGTGGCTAAAGCTGTGCCTTACCACGAGGGAGCCGTCCGCTTCTTCAAAGAAAAAGGTCTTTGGAGCGAGCAGATGCAGGCCTACCAGGACAAGATGCTCGAGCGCCAGGCGGGGCTTATCGAGAAGGGCCAGTAGAGCGGTTTACCCTTTCAGCCTTGGCTGAGAGCGGGGCGGACAAGAGGGGGTAAGGGGTGGAAGAATACCAAGTAGGCGCACTCTGGAAAGAGCGCGGTCTCCGCTTCAAGGCGGCCCTGGTGGTCTCCGTGTTGTGGACTTCCTATACCCTGACATATCTTTCCAACGGCTTCTTCTATCTCAACATAGTGATTCCGCCCCTTACCCACAGGGCTGTAAGCGCCGGCCTGATATGCACACTGGTTTTCCTGGTCCCTCCGGGCCGGGGGAGAATCATTGAGTCCAGGCTGGCATGGTACGAGGCCCTCTTCATTGTGATTGTAACGGTGGGGTGTGCATATGTGGCGATAAACGCCGATACCCTGGTGGCCGAGGGAAGGCTGGTGTGCCGCCCGTATGAAATCGCCCTGTCCGCGCTTCTTTTCATAAGTGTGGTGGAGGCCGCCCGGAGGACGACCGGATGGGTCCTGGTCAGCCTCATCACGTTCTTTTTCTTCTACGCGGTATACAGCAACCACTTCCCTGGATTTCTCAGGAGCACGGGGTTTTCCTATTCCATGGCCCTGGGTTGGATGTATCTCAGTGCGGAGGGGTTCTGGGGGATCATAATCGGGATCGTCTCCACCATTGTCTCCGGGTTCATAATATTCGGGGGCTTCTTGCGGGCCTCGGGTGCGAGCAGGTTTTTCAACGATCTTGCGTTGGCCCTTGGAGGGGCCTTCAGGGGAGGCGCGGCAAAGGCCGCGGTCATGGCCAGCACGTTTTTCGGCACCATTTCGGGCTCCACCGCGGCCAACGTGGCCACGACCGGCCAGATAACCATCCCGCTGATGAAAGACACGGGGTATGAGAAGAACTACGCCGGAGCGGTCGAGGCCACCGCCTCACTGGGCGGGATGTTCATGCCACCCGTGATGGGGGCCACCGCATTCCTGATAGCAGAGTTTCTGGAGGCGACCTATTGGGAGGTGTGCGTGGCGGCGTTCCTCCCGGCCGTCGCCTACTACGCCACATTGCTGCTGCAAGTTGATTTGCACGCCGCCAAAATAGGGCTCCGCGGGGTGAAAAGGGAAGAGCTCCCTTCGCTCAAGAAGACCCTTGCGGAAGGCTGGCAGTATATCGTCCCCTTTATAATACTGTTATTCCTCTTGGGTGTCATGAGGTACTCGGCACAGACCTCCATCATATATACCTTGGCCTCCCTGGTCATTGTGAGCTCGTTCAAGCGCGAGAGCCGGCTGACCCCAAGGAAGCTCCTGATAGCCTTGGAGGAGTCGGCCAGGGGCATGATGCCCATAATACCGCTTTGCACCGCCATCGGGATCCTGGTGGGCTCCATCCAGATGACCGGGGTGGGTATGCGTTTCACCTCTCAGCTCCTCGGGCTGAGCGGCGGGAGCCTTATGGCGCTCCTCCTGATGACCGGGATTGCGGCGTTCATCCTGGGTATGGGGATGACGGCGGTGGGGGTCTACATACTCACGGTGGTACTGCTCGCCCCCGCCCTGGTGCGGGCGGGAGTGGAGCCCATCGCAGCGCACATGTTTCTCTTCTACTTCGGCTGCCTGGCCTTCATCACTCCGCCTGTCGCTGTGGAGGCCTTTATCGCGGCGGGGATCTCGGGAGGGACGCCTTTCAGGACTGGGTTTCGGGCCATGAGGCTCGGATTCGCCGCCTATCTGGTCCCATGGGCCTTTGTCTTCAACCCGGGGATCCTCATGATAGGCTCCTGGACGGATATTTCCAAGGCCTTTTTCTTCATTGTTTTGGGGACGATGTGCGCCGGTTGTTCATTTGAAGGATTCATGCTGGTCTTGATGCGTACATGGGAAAGGGTTTTGGTCATGGCGGCGGGGCTGATGGTTTTCGTCCCCGTAGGCTCGACCAGGCTTGCCGGGCTTGCACTGCTGGCGCTTATCGTGCTCAGGCAAGTAATGCTCTTTATGCGGGAGAGCAGCGGGAAGAGTCTCCGGAAAGGCTCTTGAGCCACAGCGGCTACAACCTATGGAGGAAAGGGATATCAATGAGGATAGACGTTCACAATCACTATTACCCTCGAGGATTTTTGGAAAAGCTGGCGGAGGAAGGGGCGTCCGGCGGCATCAAGGTGGAGAAGGACGAGTGGGGGAGGGATCTGCTGGTCCAGCACGGAAACCGGCTGGTGACCATCACCCCGCCCATGATCGATATGAACAAGCGGCTGGAGGACATGGACGAGGCAGGGATTGACGTCCAGATCTTGACCCTTTCAATCCCCAGCGTTGATATCTTTCCGCCGGAAGTGGCCGAAGACCTGGCAAGGACGGTGAATGACGAGACAGCGGAGATAGCCCGCGAGCATTCGGACCGCTTCATCGGATTCGCCACGCTTCCCTTCGTTGACCCTGAGAGGTGCGTACGGGAGCTGGAGAGGTGCGTCGAGGAGCTGGGCTTCAAGGGGGCCTGTATCGGGACGAACATCAACGGGATGGGGCTGGATGACGAAGGCCTGTTCCCATTCTACGAGCGGATCTCGCGATATGATCTCCCCGTTCACATCCATCCGCGGGCCCCCAGGGACAAGGAGACTTTCAGGGATTACCGGCTGGGGCCCATGATCGGATTCGAGATGGAGCTCTGCGTGGCTGTGGTTCGCCTGGTAATGGGAGGGGTCCTGGAGCGTTTTCCGGGCCTCAAGCTGATCGTGTCCCATTTGGGAGGGGCTGTCCCTTACCTGGCCGAGCGTATCCAGAATTGCTACGAGGCATACCCCGAGTGCCAGGCCAACATATCCCTCCCGGCCGAGGAGTATCTGAAGAGGTTTTACTACGACACAGTCAGCTTCTTCGCGCCCGCCCTCTACTGCGCTTATGCCTTTGCAGGGGCGGATCACCTGGTCCTCGGCTCGGACTATCCGCATGTTATCGGTGACATCGAGGAAGCCGCGACCTCGATCGAGGCGTTGGACCTCCCGGCCGGGGAGAAGGAAATGATCCGTTCCGGAAACATCCTACGGCTGATGCACCAGGAGGGATGATATGGAAGTGCATGAGCTGAGTTGCGACGTACTGGTCGTCGGGGGCGGGCTCGCCGGCACGAATGCGGCCATGGCCGCTGCGGAGCGCGGAGCGAGCGTCGTAATAGCGGATAAGGGCAAGATAGAGAGAAGCGGCGACATCGGCGGAGGAGTGGATCATTTCTTGGCGTATCTCAACCAAGGGGCGGCATGGGACACCCAAGAGGCGTTTCTCGAGTATGTAGGGCGGGTAGGCAGGGGCACCGGCCGGCCGGAGATAATCGAGGCCGTCTACTGCTCGGAGCTCGAGGACGCGATCGAGCGCATGGCCCGCATAGGCAACCCCCTGACCCAGCCTGACGGGAGCATCTATCGAACCCGTTCCATGGGGCAGCCCGGGACCTACTGGATAAACTTCAACGGAAAGCGGCTCAAGCCCTGCCTGGGAAAGGCGGTCCGCAAGCTGGGGTGCACGGTCCTGGACAAGGTCATGATGCTCGAGCTGATCACGAGGCAAGGCTCGGTGTGCGGAGCCCTCGGATTCCACATTCGGACCGGGGACTTCTTCGTGATCCGCTCAAAGGCGACCATTGTCTCCACCGGCAACACCAACCGCCTGTATGAAAACCCTCGGATAAACCCGTTCAATACCTGGCTCTGCCCGTTCGACACGGGCGACGGCCAGGTGATGGCCTTCAACTCCGGGGCTGCGCTCACAAATATGGAGTACATGCGGATGACGCTGCTCCCCAAGGGGTTCGCCGCCCCGGGCTTCAACGCTCTTGTGGGTATGGGAGGCAGGTTCCTGAACGGCCTTGGCGACTACTACATGGAAAAGAACCACCCCATGGGCAACCGGGCCCCCCGCTACGAGGTGGTCTTTCACACCCTGGAGGAGATCCGGAATGGAAGAGGGCCGATCTACATAGACTGCCGCGGCCTCGGCGAAGATGACCTCTCCCACCTCCAGGCCAGCCTGAGCTACGACAAGGACACCCTGCCCGACTACTTGGAGCAAAGGGGCGAGGACCTGCGAAAGAGGCCTGTTGAGATCACGGTCTCCGAGGGGATGCAGGCCGGGCCGACCGAGGTGACCGGAAGCGGGATAAGGATAGACAAGGACTCCTCGAGCACCGTCCCAGGGCTGTATGCGTGCGGCGACGCGTGCGACCACAACCGTTGCGTCCACGGGGCCGTAGCCGGCGGTTACAAGGCCGGGAAGTCGGCCGCGGCCTACGCCATGAAGCAAGGGACCGCAGGAGACCCGCCGGCGACTACCACAAGAGAGGGTATTGAGCGGTTTCTTGCTCCCCTGCGCCGCAAAAGCGGCTATCCCTACCGGCAGATAGAAGATGCGATAAGAAAGATCATGGCCGAGCACATCGGGGTGATGCGGACGGCGGGCGGGATCAAGGCCGGGCTCGGGAAGCTCCAAAGGCTGGAGAGATGGATCGAGGAAATCAAGGCCTCTGATCTGCACGAGCTGATGCGCGCCCATGAAACGCGCTCCTTGCTCCAAGTAGGCAGGATGATGGGGCACGCAGCTCTCTTTAGAACGGAGAGCAGAAACAAGCCCTATCACCACAGGATCGATTATCCGGATACCGACGACACGAACTGGTGCGGGCTGGTGGTCATGGAAAACAGGAAAGGCGGGATAGAGTGCGAGTTCGATCCCATTGAGTACTCATGACGCACCGCCCCGGATTATGCTTTCTCGGAGCCCGGCAGGGGTGTCTCAGCGAACGCATCCGGGGTCCAAAGGAGGAGCAGATAATCATGCCGCCTGTCTTTGATTACGAAGAATGCACCGGCTGCGGCCTGTGCGACTCTCTTTGCCCTGCTGACGCCGTATACATGCGGGCCGGAGAGGCGGGAGACGCCCCCTACCTCAAGTACCCCGAGGAGTGCTGGCACTGCGGATCATGCAGGCAGGACTGCCCTGAAGGGGCAATCAAGATAGTCTTCCCGCCGGAGATGCTGAGCATTTAGGCGTGGCTTTGCGCGGTTGTAGGATTCCCGGCCTTGTAGGTGGAAGGAGTGAGGTTCCGGGTATCCGGTCTTATCGCGATATTTTGGAGTCGAGGCACAATTCTGGTTGAACCTTCAATCTGAATATGACCTGCGGGTAATAAGACGTAAAATTGGTCCGGATATTGAACAACGAATTCTACCAATTAAGCAAAATTCAACCCATTCTATGTCAGCTGGGACATAACCATTCACTTCACCAGAGCGCTACCGCGCCTGGTGAAGTGAAACCGATGTGCCGGGCTTCTGGAAGAGCGCCACAACCTATGACAGCAGGGAGCACGGCTATGTGTTGACCCCGGGCCGATACTTGGGCGCAGCCGAGATCGAGGACGATGGGGTGCCTTTTGAGGAAAAGATGGCCGAACTATCCGTCCGGATCCTGCTCGGTGAGGCGGAGAAAGGCCCTGGCCGCTGGTGAGAGGGTCACGTCGCGGGGATGGATGATCACCGTTTGAACGAGGATCGGCCCCTCCCGCATGCGGTGGGGGATTAGGAGCCCCATCCGGGACTCCAGGTCCACTTCCGGCATGTAGAGGAATGAGACCCCGCGGCCTTGCATTACGTACTCCTTGATGAATTCCACGCTCCCGGCCTCGATCAAGACTGATGGTGTTATCCCGTAAGAGCCGAGAAGGGTGAGGACGCCCTCCCTCGAGCCGGATTTTCCGACTGAGGTTCCCCCTTTTCCTCGTAGGCCGATGACAGGAAACATCGGGACTTGCGATTCATGAGGTCAACCGGCGAGTAATCGGGCACTCGAGGAACGTCTTCTGTCTCTCCTGGTTTGTTCGGAGAGGCTCGAGACCCGGCGGGCGCTTCTTCTTTACCGGAGCATGGATGACCTGGGGGAGTCCGAGTCAAACGTGGACTACGGGGGAGGGGGCGGCTTTGGCTCGCTCTTCTCGTCCGGGACCGAGGGCGACGCCCTGCTGGACGCGCTCTACGAGCAGGTCCAGGAGATCCTGGACATGCGAGGGGAGACCCCCAAGGGGACCCTCAGGCTCTTGAAAATCTTCTTGGCCTGTAGCTCCTTGATCTCCGTGTGTCTGGGAACCGCTTAAATGGCTCCCGTCTATTGATCCACAAGGAATGGGATCATCCCTCGCGTTTGAGATGACAGCCGGCCATGCGAAGCAGTCTTTCGAGCTCCTTGCGTTTACAACCAGGCTTTCTACTAACCACTATATATTGTGATGCTTTTCTTGTTGACTACCAACAAGATCTTCAGCTATCATGCCCACCAAAAAGCAAGTTCCTATCACGATCTCAAACGCCTCCGGCAAGCCCCGCAGCCCGCAAGAAGGCAACGTTGTCCGAAATAACGTTCGGCCGGCCGAGAAAGGGGGACATCCTTGCGCTACGCAGGCGGCAATGCCGGATTAAGACGCTTGTCCGTCGCTCTCATCCGTATTCGGATCGAGATCGAGGGGGCTGCCGGCATCCTTCAGCGTGCGGCTTGGGAACACTGAATCCGCAGCTCGAGCGCCTCGGATATCCGGAGCCCGCACCCGTACACAAGCAGCACCACGAGGTCGTAAGGATGCTCCACTGCCCGCGTTGCCTGCTGGCGCTGCGCCGCCGACTGGTTCCTGGATGCCGGCTTATCGATGAATGGCCCCAGACTGCCCACCTGCTCGGGAGGCCACCGATACTTCGCGCAGAAGTCCAGGTAGTACCGGAGCCATTTCTTGTAGTACCACCGCTTACGGAGATCGACTTCGGCTACAGTTATGGCTCCGTCGAAACGCCGGACAATCTCCTCCGGAACACGCAACATGGCGGACCTCACGTTCCTGCATATCATCTCATTTGGCAGGATATACGGCAACGCAGCCCACAGATTGGCGCCTGTCAGGACATCTTCTGGGCGGTACGTTACCACAATGACCTTGATCTCCCCGGTCGGGATAATATCCGGGTCCGTGCAATCACTTGTTCGCCGTCTCAAACATATGCTGTTCTTATTTGACTGGAGTTGACAATGCCTGAAATAAGCCGATTTTATGGTATAATAGTGGCTATGTTTTTCGGTGATCACAATCCACCTCATTT
>CAZYJR010000036.1:0-39405 GCA_964647905.1 uncultured Desulfobacterales bacterium
GCAGGAGGCCGGCCGCCCCGGCCCGAAGAAGGTTCCGCCCGCCGGAGCCAAGGGCGCGGATGCTGGAGCTCCCCAGCCCGGCAAAGACCAGCATCCCTCCTATTACCGCCGAAGCCGCATAGACCGGGTCTGCAAGCACCAGGGCCTGTTCGGGCAGCAGGGCCATCTCGAACATCATGAATCCCAGCCCGGGACAGGCGAAGTATGCCAATGCCGGGGCGGTCCCTCCGGGCCGGTCCGCCCGGCCCTTCCCGGACCGGGGAAGAAAGAGCACCGGCAGGAGAACCAGGACCAGCCCGGCGGCCGAGGCCTGCACAAGGGTCGCGATCACAAAGAGGTATCCGGACTCCACCCTGGGTAGCCACTCCCGCTCCAAGCGCCCGAGGAGCTCGGCGGCCCTGTCCCAGCGGAAGAAGTGGGAGAAATAGGGCCGGTCGTCATGCGTCGGGGCCACATCAAACACGTATCCGTCGAGGAACGCCCGGCGCCCTTGTCCCGCCAGGCCCAGAGCCCCCTCGTAGTACCAGGGCCGGGGCTGGATGTCGTATCGGTTGGCTTCCCCGGGGGGCATCCCTTCGTAGTACGCGAGGTCAAAGCTCCGCTCCCTGGAGAACTCCTTCACCCTCGCTATCTCAGCACTCGTGAAGGGCCGCCTTGATACCAGCACTGTGGCGGTCTGCCAGCCCCGGATAAAGACCACATGCTCCTCCGGGGCGGGGCGCCCCAGACCGCGAAGGGCCTCCATCGCGGTGGCCGTCACCCGAAGGGAGTCCCTGGGAGGGGCCTTGAGCCAGCACGTTACCGCCAGCATCCCCTTTTCAGTCAAGGCCTCCAGGTATGAGGAAAAGGCCTCGGTGGTGTAGAGGTACTCCTCCCTGGCCGCGCCCGCCCCACCGGAGGCGGCCCCGAAGGCCTGGGACAGGCCGAGCTGGATAAGGTCGAAACGGCCCGGGTCCGAGGCGAAGAACCTCCTTGCGTCCTCTTTCAGGAGCCTGACCCCTGGGCCGGTGAGGACCCGGCCGGAGAAGTCCTCCAGCGGACCGGTCATGAGCTCGGCCACAACCGGGTTTGACTCCAAAGCCACGATCTCCGGAATCCGGTGAAAGCGCGCCAGGAGCGCATCGCTCCCCCCTCCCGCTCCGATCACCGCCGCCCGATCAGGCGTTCTCACGTGGTAGGGCAGGGCCTGAGGGGTGTAGTCCAGGAAGGAAACGGCATCCGGATCACCGCTCCAACCGGTGACCGCCATGGGCCCGTCGCCGTCAACGAACAGACCCTTCTGTTCGGGCAGGGCGCCGCCGTCGTTTCCGTAGGCCAGGCTGAGTCCGGGTGCGTGATGTATGAAGCCGCTGCCCACCGCGTGGACCACGCCCAGTGGGCCGCTCCTCAGGGCCTCCACCCGGGCGTCCGGGTAATTGAGTGCAACAGGAAGCCCCTTGGATTCATGGACCTTAGGCTCGGGTCCCCCGGCCGAGAAGAAAAGCCCGATCAGAGCGGCCGAGGAGACCAGGAAGGCCATCGCCGAACGCGGCCGCCCGGAGGAAAGGGCGCACGGGACCGCCGCCAGGAGCATCACTCCCGCCAAAGGCGAGACCAGGTTCCACGGGAGGCCGAGGAACAGGAGGGGCACTACGCCCAGAGCGCCGCACCCGGCGCCCATGAGGTCAAAGGCGTACATCCTGGGGGTGCGCTCGCCGGCCCGGCTAAGGATCATGGCCACAATGCCGCCTGAGAGCAGAAACGGCACGGCCAGAGAGAGGTAGGCGGCCCACATGTCGAGCCACTCCCCAGGGTCCCAAGCCAGGCGGAGCGGGTCCAGGCCAGCCTCTTCGAAGATCAGCAACGAGACTGGAAAGCTGAGGGCGGCCAGGGCCGCCAGTACCGCCAAGACCCCGTCCAGGGCCCGCTCCAGCGACCTCCTGAACAGAAAGAGAAGGGTCCCGGCCGAGCCGAATCCCAGCAGGGCCATGCTGATCACCATGGAGGCCAGGTGGTGCCAGAGGGCATAGGAAAGGATCCGCATGAGGAGGATCTGATGGGCGAGGACGCATGCCGAGGTGGCTGCCAGGAGAACGGCGTGCCTGGGGCTGGCGGCGTCCAGGGATCCCTGTTCCATAGCGGCTCGCTTAGGGCTCAAGGCCTTTCAGAATTGCGGACCAGGGGTACGAAGCGCACAGGCAGGACCTTTCGCATGGTTACGGCTCCCCCCTCGGACTTGTTTACCACGGTGAGGTGCTGGACCGCATACTGCCCGCCCACCGGGATGCACATGCGGCCTCCCGGCCTGAGCTGCTCGACCAGGGGCGGCGGCACCAGGCCCGCTGCACAGGTGACTATGATCCGGTCAAAAGGCCCCTCCGAAGGCCAGCCGTAATAGCCGTCCGCAATCTTGACCCGGACGTTTTCATAGCCCAGACGCCCCAGCCGCTCCCCGGCCGCCTCACCAAGCGGCTCAACGATCTCCACGGTATAAACTTCATCGGCCAGGAGCGAGAGCACCGCGGCGTGGTAGCCCGAGCCCGTCCCCACCTCCAGCACCTTGTGATGGGCCTCGAGCTCCAGCAGCTCGCACATCAAGGCCACGATATACGGCTGGGAGATGGTCTGACCGTATCCGATGGGAAGCGGCCGATCTGTGTAGGCGATATCCCTGTCCCCGGGTCTTACGAAGAGGTGCCTGGGCACCTCCCTCATCGCCTCCAGCACCCGCGGGTCGGCAACCGGGTCCCTGTAACCCCGGGGTTCGGCGATCTGGTTCTTCACCATCGCCTCCCGGAGCGCCCGGAAGTCTTCACCCGCGACGGCCGACCCGGCCCATAGGAGCACGGAAGAGACAATAAACAAGACAAGCAAACGCACCGGGACCGAAGCCGCCGGGCCTGGAATTCCTTTCCTACTCCCCCAGCATGCCCTTCTTGAGGCCGGAATCAGCAGGCTTCTCTCCCAGCCATATGGCGAAGAGGGCTTTCTTGAAGTCCAGGCCCGGGATGACCTTGACCGTGTCTCCCTTGATGACGACCCGCACTCCTTGTTCCGGCATATATACGAAGTCATAGACATCCCCCTTTTGCGCCGGTTGGACGAAAAGAGAATTGAAGGCCTTGATCCTCTCCTCCAGGGGCCCGGGGGCTCCCCCGGTGGCCGCATCAAAGCCCTCGTTCCACGCCTTGACCAGGTCTTCCCGGGAAACCCCGTCGTAGATGAAATGGAGCCTGATGGCCATGGGCTCGTCCGCATCGATGATCCCCCCGGCCTCCGAGCTCCGTTCCTTCAGGTACAACCCTCCTGCATAAACCTTTATGAAGAACTTCTTCCTGAGACCGGCCCCGTTCAGCACCAGCTCCTGCGAATCCACCCGGAGAGTCTCGGGCAGTACCGCCCCGCCCACCTCCATGCCGTAGAGCTCCCCCGCCGTTGCCAGCATTACCACACAAGCGACCAGGACTCTGAGTGCCATACCCCTCCCCTTTCTCCATGGTGCAGGACATTGAATCGCTCCGAACCCACCGGGTCCATTCTATGGTACCCCGGAGCCCAAGCTCAATGCTTTTCCACGGCCCCACGGCCGGGGCCTTTCCTTCCTCGCTGGGCGGGCAAATGTTTCCCGCCCCTGGCCGTCCGGGGACCCCTTCCGGGCGCCGTCCTTCTCAACCTACCGTAAACACGCGCACTTTCGAGTCACACATCCCCGGGCCCGATGGCACCCTACTTGCAGAAGATGAATCCGCAGGCCCCGGGAGGGCCGTTAACCGGAGCAATTAATGGAGATCCAGGACAACTTCGCCACCTTTATATCCCCGCCGCCTTCGGGCGCGGCAGGCGGCTCCCCCCGACCGGCCGGCGCCTCCTTCCGGTCCAGACTCCTGAGCGAGGCGGTAAAGCAACCGCCGCCTGGCAAGGAAACGATATCCTCCCCCCGGGGCGAGCCCTCTACTGAGCGATCAGAGATCCCGCTCTCTGGGAGACGAGTCGCCGGCGTCTACGAGAACACAGCTCCTCCGGCGGAGGGAGGCATAGTGGCGCAGATGGCCAAGTACAAGGACGACCAGCTCCTGAGCAACCCGGGCGGCGACTCCTACTCCCTCGATCAGGCCCGAGGCCCGGTGGAGTCAACCGGCAAGACCCCATTCTGGGAGCGCATAGGAAAGGACGTATCAGACGCCCTGGCCAATGCGGGCAACTTCTTCCAGGACCTCCTGTTCGGCTCGAAGACGCACTACCGCGATGAGAGCGGAGAGATCCGAGAGACCAAAAAGAGGGGAGTCTTGGGCTCAGTCGGGGATTTCTTCAAGGACCTCGGGAGCGCCTTGAGCTTCGGGGCATGGCGCCCGGACGGGGAGGACGAGCCCGAGGGCTTCCTGGGCCGGGTGAAATTCTTCTTCTCCAAGATCAAGGAGGCGGTGTTCGGCGACCTCATCCAGGGAGTGACCGGCGGGGTGATGCACATGGCCGAAGATCTCTTATTCTCCGCCTGGAACCTCGCCGAGACCGTCCCGGATGCCACGATCGGCAACTTCGAGGCCGGGGAGAGGCTCACCTCGAGCGTCTTTGACAACGGCCAGGTGGTCCTCGACTACATCACTGACGTGCTCCCGGGCGGGGAGGGCTACATCAGGGTCCATTCCCCGGATCTGGGCGAGCTCAAGCCCCCCTTCCTGAACAACATCCAGACCCCTGAACAGGGCTCCGAGGACGAGCGATGGAAGTACGTCCGCAACACCCCATTCAGAAAGGCCGTAGAGACCACCGGCTCCATCCTGAGCGACCTGCTCACCCTCAGGTTCCTCGGACAACTCCGCTTCTTCGGCGAGGAGCGCAAGAACCAGGACTGGTGAGCATATTGCCCCTGCCTTAACCGGCGCAGGGGGCCACCTGGGACCCTGTCTTTGGAGCGACGCAGCGTTGAAACTGGCTGTTCATGGTGTGGAAGAGGTACTCCCGGTTCATGCCGAAACCGTCATGCATGCCCGCAACCTGATACATGAAAACCCCTCACTGACCGCAAGGGATTTATTGCACCTTGCTGTCTGTCAGTTGAATCGTATCCGTGAAATAATGACCTTTGACCGAAACCTATCTGCTGCGTTCCATCCATAAGCCTTCAGAAAGGTCCCTCGACTTTATGTCGAAAACTCCTACGGCTACTCCGGGAAGTCCTTCTTATAGCTTTCGCCCCTGGACATATTAGCCAAGATTCGTTATCAGTAGCTTATCACAGCCATTTGCGGTTATTTCAGCTTGTCTCTTGAGAATTTTCATGCCCGAGGGTGGCTGGAGGCCAGCGATGGTGCATGGCATGGGGGATGGTGTTGGGAGGGTGTCATCCGGGAATTGGAGAAGCTGGGGCATACTGATGATTCCTTCTATTGAAAGATGCCTGGCGGTGATCCGGGAGATCGGGATGCCGGACCACATCCTGGAGCATTCCCTGATGGTGGAGCGCGTGGCGCGGGTGCTGGCGCTGGCCCACTTGGAGAGGGGGGCTTGCCTGTCCCCGGGCAAGGTGGCGGCCGGGGCCTTGCTCCATGACATCGCCAAGGCCGAGTGCCTGCACTCGGACAGAGATCACGCCGAAGTGGGCGGAGACATCTGCATCCAAAAGGGCTTTGACGAGATCGCCGATATCGTGGCCGAGCACGTGCGGCTCCGGGACTACAGGCGGGACGCCCCGGTGAATGAGAAGGAGATAGTCTATTACGCCGACAAGAGGGTCAACCACCACCGAGTGGTATCCCTTGACGAGCGCCTGTCCGACCTTATTGTGAGGTACGGAAGGGGCAGTGAAGAAACGGCCCGGCGGATAGAGAGGAACTTCATGATTTGCAGGGAAGTGGAGCAAAAGCTTTTTTCCGGGCTGGATTTTGGACCGGAGGAGCTGCCCCGGCTCCTGGGGGCCGGGCGGTCCATGGGAAGCGAAAAGGAGGACTTAAGATGAAAAGGGGCTCAGTCTTGTTAGCGGCGGTCCTGGCCGCGTGGGTCGCAGGCAGCGGCCCGGCTTCGGGATCGGGCCTACCCGCAGCCGTCCCTCAAGGCTCGGGGGTAAGGGCCTGGTGCGAAACCCCTTGTCTCAGAGTGGAGGCCGAGACCGAGCCCGGGTGGACCGAGGGCCTGGAGGCCGAGCTGGAGGCCTTGATCGAGGAGCTCAAGAGGCTGGAGAAGGAGGGGAGGGAAAAGCTGGAACAGGACGTGATTCCCAGGGTGAAGCAAGAGATCGAGAGGCTCAGGGAGCTCCTCGAGGAGTTTAGGGGGGATGGGGAGGAGCCGCCCGAGCCCCGGAGCATATAGCTTTTTTCGGCTGGAGGGTCGCCTCTTGAGCATCCGCATGATCGCTCGTGAGCTCTACCGTCTGGAGCGGGAGGTCTCTGAGCTGGAATCACGACTGGAAAAGGCGCAAGGAGAGGAAAGGGAAGCGCTCTTGGATCAGCTCAGGAAGAAGCGGGCCGAGAGGAAGCGCATCAAGGACACCCTGGAGGGGGCCAAGGAACAGCCTCCTTACAGGCTCCCGCGCTAGGGCTCTTCCCTAAAGGTCCAGTAAGGATACTCCAGTATATAGTCGGCTATTCGGCCGGGGCTGTTCTCGCGACTGGCCACCAGCCAGAGAGTGTTGGCCCTCTCCTTGAATGTGTCCGGGTCCAGGGAATCCCAGAGCGGAAGGAGCACCATCGCGTTGTCCGCGCTGTACTCGATATCCCCGGACTCCTTGAAGGACCCTAGATCGGGCTTTTCCGAGTAGCGCCCTCCTTGCCCCCGGCTGAGTTCGCTTACCACCAGGAAGGCTGCGTTCTGCTCGTCCCGGATGGACTCGATGTGCCTGAGCCATTCGTCTATCCCGGTGCGTCTCTCCGAGAGGTCCTTGAAAGGGAGCTTGTGGAGGCTGTCCACCACCACCAGGGTGTGATCAGAGGCGGTCTCGTGTTGTACGAACTCGATGTGCCTCCTCATGATGTCCGGGGTGAGCCTGCGGTCGGTCACCACCCGAAACCACTTGAGGAGCTCGGAGAGCGAGTTCTTGGCCTTTTCCAGCATCCCTGAGGCGTCCGCGTCCAGGTCGTCCAGCCTGAGGGCGGATTCAGAGAGGCGGCTCAGGCGGCACAGGGTGCGCATGTAGATCTTCTGCCTGCCGTTCTCGAAGTCGTAGTAAATCACCGGGTGGCCCGCGGCGGCCGCTTCGGTTGAGATCTGTATGAAGAAGGCGGATTTTCCCGCCTTGGGCTGCCCGCCCATGATATTGATGCCTCTCAGGCCGCTGAGGGCGCGGTCGAGGCCGCTGAAACCACTGGGCACGCCCAGCAGCTCCCGGCCTTTTTCCCTGTCCAGGACCTGGAGGAAGAGCTTCTCTTCCCGCTCCGGTCTGGAAAAGGGCGAAAACGAGCTCGATCGGCCGAGCATGGCCGAGAAGGCCGCGGCCGCATCAGGGCCTTTGTCCGCCGCCATGCGGCTCAGGGTCCAGCCCCGCTCGGTCCCCGGGGGCCACTTTAGAATCCTGGCCTTGTAACCGATGCGGACAGCCAGGTCCCTTGCCGCCAATCCCGCCTCCGGGGTGTTTTGCACCACCACGAATACGTGCCTGAGCCCGGCAAGCCGATCCCGGCCCAAGGCTTCCAGATCCAGGTATGAAGGCACCGCCGCCCCGGGGTATCCCATCTGCCTGATAAAGAGGAGAGCGTTCTCGCCCTCGGCGATGAACAGGGCCCCACCCTCGGAGCGCGCTATCTCCCCCGCGTTGAAGACGGTGAAAGGCGGGACGAAGAATAGCTCGTCGCCGTGCCAGAACCAGTCTTCCTCGCGCTCGGGCAGCACGCACCTGGCCGAGTAGCAGTTTCCGTCCTGCTGGAAGTAAGGATAGACCAGGTACCGGCCGTTGTATCCGACTCTCATCTCACTGACCACCTCCTCCGAGACCCCGAAGGAGGCGAAGTATGCGAATTGGGGCTCCCCCATCAGCCCTTGAAACCTCTGGATTTCCTTGTTCAGGTTCTTGGCCGGGTGGGGAGCCTCCAGGACGAAGGGCTCCCGGTCCGGGTCATGGCCGGGTACATCCGCCGGGTCCAGCCCTAAGAGCCTGGCGAAGTAAACCTGGAAGCCGCCCGGTGTGCATCGATTGGAACAGCGAAAGTACCCGGCGAAGAAGCCCTGGGGGTCCAGGGAGACCTCCATGCGTCCCCCTCCCTCGCCCCGGCGGGAGCAGAGCGGGCAGGCCGCGATTATTCCGTCATCCGCTTGCTCTGCGCCGGGCAGGTGTCTGAGGTAGAAGTCCCTCAAGTCGCTTCTGGGTCCCATGGGACACCTCTTGCCTGAATCGTACGTTCAGGGTCTTGGGAAGGGTCTTCTCTATACCACACCCCGGATTGGACGGCCAGATGAAACCCTCGGCCAAAAACCGGATCTTAACCCCGGAGACCTTGAAACCGATAAATTGCTCTACCCGCGCCTCTCTGCTAATAAGGATGCGATGATAAAGAAGCTCTTCATTCTGCTCTTGTCGGCGGCGGCACTGGTCATTCCTGCGGTTGCAGCCGAACCCGTGGTCGAAGTGATGATCGTCCATTCCAGGGACCGATACCCCGCCGGCGGTGAGTACCCCGTGCTGATAGAAATCCGCGTGGCCGATTCCTGGTACATCCACGGACCGGCCGGGGAAGAAGGCGGGGACGGGTTGATACCCACCGAGCTGATCCTTGAGGAGACCGAAGGGGTCCGGGTCGGCGACCTGCGGTACCCCGAGCCCGAGCCGGTGAAGCTGGACTACACTCCGGGCTCCGTGCCCCTGTTTTCCGGATCGGTCAGGGTCCATGCGGCTATGGCCGTTTCAGAAGACGCCCGCCCGGGGCGCAGAGTCATCAATGGGACATTGAGCTACCAGGCCTGCAAGGCCGATTCGTGCCTCCCCCCGGAGACCGCGGACCTGGAGATCGCCCTCAGGGTTGCGCCGGCCGGGGCCGGGGCCAAGACTCTCAACCGGGAGTTGTTTGAGGCGCAAGCCCGGCCGGATGAGCCTCCAAGGGCGTCGCTCGGGAGATGGAGCGCCGACGGCGGCCTGTGGCTCGCCCTTGCCGGGCTGTTTCTAGGCGGCCTGGCCCTCAATCTCACACCGTGCATCTACCCCCTGATTCCGATCACCATATCCTTCTTCGGGGGAAGGAGCGGCCGTTCACGGGGTCCCAGGGCGCTCCACGGGGCGATCTACATGGTGGGACTCGCCACTACCAACTCCCTCCTGGGAGTGGGCGCGGCCCTTTCAGGCGGCCTTCTCGGCGCCGCTCTCCAAAACCCTTTTATCCTGCTGGCTGTGGCCGCCGTCCTGGTCATCCTGGCCCTCAGCTTCTTCGGTTTCTGGGAGCTTCGCATCCCCGGGTTTCTGGGAAGCCTGGGCGCCAGGCACTTCGGGGGATACTCCGGGACGCTCTTTATGGGTCTTACCCTGGGCGTGGTGGCCGCGCCCTGCCTGGGGCCTTTCGTGCTGGGCCTCCTGGCCTTTGTGGGCCAAAAGGGGGATCCGGTGCTCGGGTTCGCATACTTCTTCGTCTTGAGCCTGGGAATGGGGCTTCCCCTGGCCGTACTGGCCATGTTCTCGGGTGCGGTGGACAGGCTTCCCGGATCAGGGGACTGGATGGTATGGGTCCGAAAGTTCATGGGCTGGGTCCTCGTGGGGATGGCCGCCTACATCTCCGTGCCGATCCTCCCCGGCGGATGGTCCGGGGCCTTGCTGGGAGGCTCGGTTGCCGCGGCCGCCGGGCTCCACCTGGGCTGGCTGGAACGCAGCGGCAAGGCGTCGGTCCGGTTCCGCAGGGCCAGGAAGGCGGTGGGCCTGGTCCTGATAGCGGCGGGCGCGGTGTATGCCTCACAAGGAGGAGACAGGGAAGGGATGCAGTGGATCCCTTACCGCCCGGGGGTGCTGGCCGAGGCGGTGCGAAAGGAGCGGCCGGTGATCCTGGACTTCTCGGCCGAGTGGTGCCTCCCCTGCAGAGAGCTGGAAGAGAAAGTCTTCAGCGACCCGGAGGTGGTGAGGGCGGGCCGGGACTTCGTCACGGTCCGTGTGGACCTCACCCGAAAGAAACCGGAGCATGACGCGCTGCTCGAACGCTACCGGGTGCGCGGGGTGCCCACGGTCATATTCATTCGGCCGGACGGCACAGAGAACCGATCCCTCAGGGTCCAATCCTACCTGGGAAAGGATGAGTTCCTGGAGCGGATGAGGAGGCTTGCGCCTACCACCTGATCAATGCGCTCCCCCAAGTCAGGCCCCCGCCGAACACAGGCAGGCACACCAGGTCCCCCTCTTTGACGCTCCCGTCCCTTACGGCTTCGTCAAGGGCGATGGCGCACGAGGCCGAGGATATGTTGCCGTACTTGTGGAGCGTCAGATAGAAGCGCTCCATGGGTACATCCAGGCTCTTGGCCACGGACTGGAACATCCGCAGATTGGCCTGGTGGGGGATGAACCAGTCGATTTCCTCCACGGCCACACTGTTATGGTCGGCCGCCTCCTTGATGGACTCTATGAAGTGCCGGACTGCCACCCTGAAGCTCGCATTTGCCTCGATCATGTTGAGATAATGGACCCCTTTGTCCACGCTCTCGTGGGTAATGGGCGTGGTCCTGGAGCCTCCCCCCGGCAACAGGAGATCGCGGCCGTTCTCACCGTCCGTATGGATATGCGTGGAGAGGAGCTGGTGGCCTTCCCCGCCCCTGGCCAGCACCGCCGCACCAGCCCCGTCCCCCCAGAGGATGCAGGTTGAGCGGTCCTTCCAGTTGAGCGTGCGGGTCATCACCTCGGCCCCCACCACCAGGACTCGGCCTGCAGCCCCTGTCTCCAGATACTGGGAGGCCACGTTGAGGCAAAAGATGAACCCCGAGCAGGCCGCTGTGACATCAAAGGTGACGGCCTGTGGCGCGTCCAGCTTGGCCTGGAGCCAGTTGGCGGCCGCTGGGCAGCACGTATCCGGCGTAATGGTACCTACGATGATCAGGTCCAGGTCCCCGGCTGAGAGGCCGGCCGTTTTCAGGGCCCTTACCGACGCCTCGCAGGCAAGGTCGGACGTGGCCACATCCGGCTCGGCTATTCGGCGCTCCTTTACTCCGGTACGCTGGACGATCCACTCATCAGTGGTTTCCAGGCCCATTTCCTGAAGATCGAAATTGGTCAGCCTCCGTGGTGGCACATGGGAACCCGTCCCCAGAATCCTTATCGATGTCATGTCGCCTCAGCTTTCTTCCGCTTTAATACCAAGGGCCTTTTCCTTCTCGGCGACCAGCAGTCTGGTCTTTATGACGGTGTCAGGGATCAGGCTCATGGAGTCTATGCCGCACTCCACCAGGAACTCGGCGAAATCGGGAAAATCGCTGGGGGCCTGGCCGCAGATTCCGATCTTCCTGCCCTCCTGCTTGGCCACATCGATGACCTGCTTGACCAGCCGTTTAACCGTGGTGGATCTTTCATTGTAGATGTGGGAGACCAGAGAGGAGTCGCGGTCAAGGCCCAGCGCCAACTGGGTCAAGTCGTTGGACCCGATTGAAAAGCCGTCGAAGATCCGGGCGAATTCGTCGGCACAGATCACGTTGCTGGGGATCTCGCACATCACGTATACCTCCAACCCCTCCTCCCCCTGCACCAAGCCGCATTCAGCCATGACCTCCAGGACCCGCTTGCCTTCCTCCGGGGTCCTGCAGAAGGGCACCATAACCTTGATGTTGGTAAGGCCGACCTCGCTCCTGGCCTTCCTGAGGGCCAGGCACTCGAGCTCGAAGGCCCGCCTGAAACGTTCGTCATAGTAGCGGGACGCACCCCGCCACCCGATCATGGGGTTGCTCTCCTTGGGCTCGTATAGATACCCCCCGAGCAGGTTCTCGTACTCGTTGCTCTTGAAATCCGAGAGCCTGACTATCACGTCGTTCGGGTAGAATCCCGCGGCTATCCGGCTTATTCCCTCGGCCAGCTTGTCTATGAAAAAGTTGGTCTTGTTTTCATAGACCGAGGTGATCTCATCGATCTTGTAAACCACCCCGGCTATTCTTTGGTCCTTCTTGGCCTGCTTCTTGAGTTCGTCATAGTCCAGGAGAGCCAGGGGATGAATACCTATATGGGAGTTGATGATGAACTCCTCCCGGGTCAGGCCCACGCCGTCGTTGGGTATCATGCCCTGGGTGAAGGCCTTCTCCGGGATGCCCACGTTCATCATGATCTTGGTTCGGGTGGCCGGGATGTCCTCAAGATCCAGGACCTCCACCTCGTAGTCCAGCAGGCCGTCATAGACGTATCCGGTCTCTCCCTCGCAGCATGAAACAGTGACCTCCTGCCCGTTCTTGATCACCTCGTCCGCGTCACCGGTCCCGATGACGCAGGGGATCCCGAGCTCCCTCGAGACTATGGCCGCATGACATGTGCGCCCTCCCTTGTTGGTCACTATGGCGGCCGCTATCTTCATAATCGGCTCCCAGTCCGGGTCGGTCATGTTGGTGACCAGGACCTGGCCGCGCTCGAAGCGGTGTATCTCCGCAGCGGTCTCTATGACGTTCGCCACTCCCTGGCCCACCTTGGTGCCCACCGCGGTGCCGGTGGTCAGGATCTCGCCGCCCTCCTTCAAGCGGTAGCTTTCGTAGCGGCTGTTGACCTCGCCGCCCCTGTAGTGGATGGTCTCCGGACGGGCCTGGACCACGAAAAGCCTTCCCGTCCCCACGGTGACCCCGTCTCCGTCCTTGGCCCACTCTATGTCCATGGGCTTGAAAAAGCCCGCCTCCTCGCTGTAATGGTCTTCAATGATGCAGGCCCATTCGGCCAACTGGAGTATCTCGTCCTCCTCCAGGACGTAGCGGTGCCGTTCGGTCAAGGTGGTCGCCACATTCTTGACCGTTGCGTCGTCTTCCATCGAGTACACCATCTTGATGTCGCGGTCTCCGGCCTTGCGGCTGATTATGGCCCGCTTCCCCTGGCGCAGGGTGGGTTTGAACACATAGAACTCATCAGGATTCACAATACCCTGGACTACGTTTTCCCCCAGGCCGTAGGCCGCTGTGATAAAGACCGCATCCTTGAAACCGGTCTCGGTGTCGATTGAAAATATCACGCCCGAGTAGGCCGAATCGCTGCGCACCATCTTCTGCACGGCTATCGACAAACTGACGTCGAACTGGTCAAAGCCTTTGTCGTGGCGATAAGATATGGCCCTGTTGGTGAACAGGCTTGCAAAACACTTGCGGCAGGCGTCCAGCACTCTCAGCTTGCCGCGTATGTTCAAATAGGTGTCCTGCTGCCCGGCGAAGGAGGCATCGGGCAGATCCTCGGCGGTTGCGGATGAACGAATCGCCACATCCAAATCATCAAGACCTTCCCGGCCGAACTCTTTTGCCAGCTCGTCATAGGCCTTGTTAATGGCCTGGGTCAGATCGGGCGGGAACTCGGCATGCCTTATCACATCCCGGACCTCCCGCCCCTTTCTCATCAAGTTCCCCATATCCGATGTATCGAGGTCTTTTAATATCTTTTTTATTTCTTCCTCTATTCCCGCGTATTTCAAAAAATATCGGTATGCATAAGCGGTAATTGCAAAACCATTGGGGACATTGATGCCGCGATTTTCGAGCTTCTGGAACATCTCTCCGAGGCTGGCATTCTTACCGCCCACCATCGGCACGTCCTCTATCCCGATCTCGCGAAACCACAAAATGAAGTTCTTGCTCTTGTCCGGTCCCATGCGAACACTCCTCTTTCCCGGCCTCTCCCGCCGGCCGAAAGGGATCCAAAATCATGAAAAATGCCGTGATTCCGGCATGCTGGCAAGTTAAAGAAATTTACCACCATTGACACAAAGTTGTCAATTCACAAATCCTCACCAACCGACCGCCCGACGCTGTACTTACAAGGGGTTACAGGTTTATCACCGGCGGCCGGGGGGCTTTAGAAGGCCGTGGATATCCGCATCTTTCAGGGGGCTTCTTCCAGGGCCCTGGAGATGGCGAGCCCTATCAGGGTCTTCCCGTCCAGGATGGCCCTGGAGCGGATCATGGCCCATACATCTTCGAGAGGGATGATCTCAACCGACGAGATCTCCCTCTCGTCCGTCTTTTGGGACTCCCTGACCACGCCCCGGGCCGAGTATATGTGGATTCGCTCGTTGGAGTACCCTATGGCCGGGGCGTAGGTGTAGAGAAGGACCAGATCGGGTGCGGCAAAGCCGGTCTCCTCCAGGAGCTCCCGCTTGGCGCAGGCGGCCGGGTCCTCGCCCGGGTCGACCTTGCCCGCAGGTATCTCCAGGGTTTCCGTCCCCAGGGCGTAGCGGTACTGTTTGACCATGACCACCTCCCCGGCCGTTGTGAAAGGGACCACCGCAGAGGCCTCAGGATGGTCCACCCGGATCCTTTTGCCCTGCTCGCCGTCTCCGAGCACCACCTCGTCCAGGTGCGCGGAAAAGCTAGGCGTTGAGAGGCTTGCCAGCGTTCTCAGTCTCTTCTCCATAAGCGTAACTGACCCTTTCTCCCGTAAGGGATTCCAACTCCTCGATCATCTCGTCGCACGGAAACACCTTGAAGTGATCATTGGCCGAGACCAGGAACCACCGCCCGTCCACGGTCTCCACTCTGAACCGAACCGCGCACTCACCCGGGTAGCGGTAGAAGACATCGCGCATGCTCTCCAGGGCGCCGCGCGAGGCCTTGTCCGAGTGAAGGTCGAGGCAAATGGCCCGGACGGAGCTCTGGCGCACGGTCCCCAGGGATACCACTTCCTGGGCGCGCACCTTGGCGGAGTTCTCGCTCACCTCTGCAGCGCCGCTTACTAGTATTGGCGAGTCGCCCGCCAGCAGGGAGGCGTGGGCATTGAAGACATCCGGGAAAACCACCACCGAGACCGCACCTGTCTGGTCCTCCAGGTCCAGGACGGCCATCTTGTCTCCCTTTTTGGTGCGCTTGATGCTCAGGTTCTCTACCACTCCGGCCACCTTGACCGGGGCCCTGTCCTTGAGGCCGGGTATGTCCTGAACCGAGCAGGTGGCGACACTCTTGACCTCGTTCCGGAAGCGGTCCAGCGGGTGCCCTGTTATGTAGAAGCCCAAGGACTCCTTCTCCCTCTTGAGCCGCTCCCTCTCGTCCCACTCCGGGCGCTCGGTCAGCTCCAGCACGCCGAAGCCGTTCCCTCCCTCCCCGGCAAGAGCGGCGAACATGTTGAGCTGGTTGGTGTCTCGGTTGCTCCCGCAGAAGCGTATCACCTCGTCCAGGGAGGCGAACAGGGTGGCCCTGTGGTGGCCGGTGAAGTCGAACGCCCCGCACTGGATCAGGCCCTCCAGGACCCGCCGGTTGACCCTGGACCCGTCCACCCGCCTGCAGAAATCCACCAGGTCCTTGTAAGGCCCGTTCTCCTCCCGCTCCTCTATCAGGGACTCCACCGCCTTCAGCCCCACGTTCTTGACCGCGGCCAGGCCGAACCGGATGCTCCCCTGAACCACTGTGAAGTCGGCCTGGCTCTCGTTGAGGTCGGGCGGCAGTATGGGAATTCCCATCCCCCGGCACTCGGCGATGTTCTTGATCGTCTTGTCCTGGTTCCCCATGTCCTGGGTGAGCAGGGCCGCCATGAACTCCACCGGGTAGTGGGCCTTGAGATAGGCGGTCTGGTAGGCTATCAGGGCGTAGGCTGCTGAGTGGGACTTGTTGAACCCGTAGCCGCCGAACTTGTCGATCAGGCCGAATATGGTCTCCGCGCTTTGGCGGCGGATCCCTTTGGCCACGGCCCCTTCGACGAACCGCTCCTTCTGCTTGGCCATGACCTCGGCCTTCTTCTTGCCGATGGCCTTCCTAAGGGTGTCCGCCTCTCCCATGGTAAAGTCGGCCAGGACCTGGGCGATCTTCATCACCTGCTCCTGGTACAGGATCACCCCGTAGGTCTCCCTCAGAATGGGCTCGAGCTGGGGGAGCAGGTAGTGGATCTTCTTGCGGCCGTGCTTGGCGTTTACAAAGTCCTCCACCATGTTGCTGCCCAAGGGGCCGGGCCGGTAAAGGGCCACCAGTGCGATCATGTCCTCGAACACTCCGGGTCTGAGGCTCCTCAGGAGCTCCTTCATGCCCGAGCTCTCCAACTGGAACACGCCGGTGGTGCGGCCCTCGCTGCAGAGCCTGAAGGCGGCCTCATCGTCCAGCGGTATCCGGTCGATGTCTATTTTCCGGCCGGTGGTCTTCTCGATCAGCCTCAGTGCATGCTTGATCACGGTAAGGGTCTTGAGGCCCAGGAAGTCGAACTTTATCAGACCCAGCTTCTCGATCTGGTCCATGGGGAACTGGGTCATGACCTCGTCGTGGGTCCCCTTGTACAACGGTAGGTATTCCATCAAGGGACGATCGGATATCACCACTCCCGAGGCGTGGGTGGAGGCGTGCCTGCTAAGCCCCTCCAGGGAGCGGGAGATCCTCAGGAGCCGCCTCTCCCTCTCATCCCCCTGGGCCAGCTTCTGTAGCTCGGGGACCTCCTCCATGGCCCTTTCCAGGGTCACATTGGGGCCCTCGGGCACCAGCTTGGCGATGCGGTCCACGTCGCCGTATGGGATGTTCAAGGCCCGGCCCACATCCCGGATCACCGCCCGGGCCTTCATGGTCCCGAAGGTGATTATCTGGCCCACGTTGTCGTGGCCGTATCTGTCCGCCACATACCTGATGACCTCGTCGCGGCCGTGGATGCAGAAGTCGATGTCTATATCCGGCATGCTGATCCGCTCGGGGTTCAGGAACCGCTCGAACAGGAGCCCGTAGCGGATGGGATCTATGTTGGTGATGGTCAGGGAGTACGCCACCAGGGATCCCGCCGCCGATCCCCGCCCCGGTCCCACCGGGATGCCGTTCTTGCGGGAGTAGGCTATGAAGTCCGCCACGATCAGGAAGTACCCGGAAAAGCCCATCCTGGTGATGATGCCCAGCTCGAAGTCCAGCCGATCCCTGTACTCCTTTACCAGCTCGGGGGAGAGCGCCCCCTCCTTGGCCTCCCGCTCTTCGAGCCTCTTGTCCAGCCCGGATTCCGCCTCCTCGGTCAGGATCCCGTCCAGGCTCCTCCGGTCGTCGGTCTGAAAGACCGGATACTTGTATTCCCCGAAGGCCATCTCGAAGGTGCAGCGCCGGGCCACCTCCACAGTGTTGTCCAATGCCTCGGAAAAGCCCCCGAGGCTCTTTTCCATCTCCTCGCGGCTCTTTAAGAAGAACTCATTGCTCGAGAAGCGGAGGCGCCCCGGGTCGTCCACCGACTTTCCCGTCTGTATGCAAAGGAGCGTGTCATGGGCCTCGGCGTCTTCCCTTTCCAAGTAATGACAATCATTGGTGGCCACCAGCGGCAGACCCAGGTCCTTGCCCAGCTCGGCCAGGGCCCGGTTCACCTCCTGCTGCTCGGGCATCTCGTTGGCCTGGACTTCCAAGTAGAAGCGGTCCCTGTCGAAGATCCGGGCGAACTCCTCGGCCCCGGCCCTGGCCTCCTCCGTGCGCCCGGCTTCCAGGAGATGGGGCACGACCCCCTTCAGGCAGCCCGAAAGGGCTATCAGGCCGGCGTTATGCTCCCGGAGCAGCTCCATGTCGATGCGGGGATGGTAGTAGAACCCCTCCAAGTGCCCGAGGGTGACCAGTCGGTTGAGGTTGGCGTAGCCCTCCCCGTTCATGACCAGGAGCACCAGGTGGTATGCGGCGGGCCTGCCGTCAGGAGAGGGATTCCTGTCCCTGCGGTCTCCGGGGGCCAGGTAGACCTCGCACCCCAGAATCGGGCGTATGCCGGTCCTGGAGGCGCGGTCAAAGTGCTGGACCGCACCGAACATGTTCCCGTGGTCGGTTACCGCCACCGCCCCCATCCCCATCCTGAGGGCCTTTTCCTGAAGCTGCCTGATCCTGATCGCACCGTCCAGCAGGCTGAATTCGGTGTGGACGTGCAGGTGGACGAAATCTGATTTGCCGGACACTTCTCCTCTTCCCGGGCCGTGCGCCCTCTCCATTGGCTGTTCCAACGGTGTGAAGACCGATCGATCAATCCGGGGCCTTCCCGGTTGTCTGCGTAGAGCAATGTATGATACGCTAAGACCATTATGGCATCAAGCCCTTTGAGCCGGCCGGTTATACTCCCTGCGGGCCTCCCTTGGGCTCGGTTGACTATGCAACCATCTGAAAGAAAAGAAAAAGAAGCTCAAGGCTCGTCCCCTTCCGGACCCGGCGCCCCCCTTGCGGACCGCATGCGCCCGCGGAGAATCGAGGACATGGTGGGCCAGGAGCACCTAACCGGCCAGGACTCCGCGCTCACCCGAGCCCTCAGGACCGGGCGGCTCTTTTCCATGATCCTCTGGGGACCGCCCGGGAGCGGAAAGACCACCCTGGCCAGGCTCCTGGCCTCTTACTCCGGCCACCCCTTTCGAACCCTCTCAGCGGTCACCTCGGGAGTCAAGGAGGTAAGGGAGATAATAGAGGAGGCGGGCCGCACCATGAGCCGCGAGGGACACCCCACCATACTCTTCGTGGACGAGATCCACAGATTCAACAAGGCCCAGCAGGACGGATTCCTGCCGCACGTGGAAAACGGGCGAATCATATTCATAGGCGCCACCACCCAAAACCCCTCCTTCGAGGTCATTCCCCCTCTGCTCTCCAGGGCCCGCGTCCTGATCCTCCATCCTTTGGGTCCCGGGGACCTGGACAGGGTCCTAAGGAGGGCCCTGGAAGACGCGGAACAGGGGCTCGGCGGGAGCGGGGTGGAAGTCAGGGAGGAGGCGTTGGGGCGAATCGTTCAATTGTCCCACGGAGACGCCAGGGTGGCCCTGAACAACCTGGAAATGGCGGTCGATTATGTGCTGGGATCCACGGAAAGGCCTGCGGTGGTGGACGGGGAGGCCGTTCTCAAGGCGCTTGACCGCAAGGCCCTGCCTTACGATAAGGACGGGGAGGAGCACTACAACCTGATCTCCGCGTTTCATAAGAGCTTGAGGGGGAGCGACGCCCAGGCCTCCCTCTACTGGCTCTACCGCATGCTGGAGGCGGGGGAGGACCCCTTGTTCGTAGCACGCAGGATGATCAGATGCGCATCCGAGGACGTGGGCCTGGCGGATCCCAACGCGCTTCAAGTATCCCTAGCGGCGTTTGAGGCTTGGGAGAAGGTGGGCCCGCCCGAGGCCGAGCTGACCCTGGCCCAGGCCGCAGTTTATTTGGCCTCGGCCCCCAAGAGCAACGCGCTTTATCTGGCCGAGAAAGAGGTCAAGGCGGAGATAAGAGAGTCAGGGCCGATGCCCGTGCCGCTTCACCTGAGAAACGCCCCGACCGGGCTGATGAAAAAGGCGGGTTACAGCCGGGGTTACCGATACCCCCACGACCACCCCGGGGCCTGGGTCCCCCAGAAACACCTACCCGAGGGCCTCGGGCGCCGCGTGTTCTACCGGCCGAGCAACAGGGGGATAGAGGACAGGATAAGGAAGCGAATGGACGACATCCGGGCCAGGAAAGGCGAGTAGGAATCCTGAGGGCCCCTACTTCCCTTCGGATTCCTTGAGATCCGGCGGGTAGACGTACTTGGTATCGATCTCGTAGGTCCAGGGCAGGCCCCACCACTGCCATCCGTAGTGGCGGCGGTGTTTGTAACCGTGGATGTTGTTCCGCTTGGCCAGCTGCCTGTAGAACTTGTGGCGGTTGCTGTCCTCAAAGGTGGGAAACTCGGGCCCCTCGAATCCGTCCTCCACGTTGTAGACCTTCTGAAATCCCGCATCCACCAGGGTCTTGGCCGCCAGTTCGCTCCTGGTACCGTCCCTGGATATGATCAAGAGGTTGTCGGTCTTCTTGAACACCTTGCTGATCTCCTCCACAAAGGCCTCGTTCTTGGGGCTGAGTCTGTAACCGTACTGATCGTCCTCCTTGCCGAGCTCCTTGGTCAGGAACCGGTAGGGGAACAGGTAGGCCTTGGCCGGGTGCCCCACGAACTGATACTCGGCCCGGGTTCGGACGTCGATCAGATAGGTGTCCGGCAGGGTGTTGAGCATATCATAGGCCTCGATGCTCAGGATCTTCTTGGCCTCCTGGGCATGAAGGGGTGCGGCGATCGCCAATAGGGCGACGGCGAACCCCAAAAGGACAAACCGTGTGAGGAGCATGGGAATCCGGCTTTTCATCGCATCATTGTCCGCTGGCAAGGCAGAAGATGCGTTCGGTCGAGGTCGGCCCGCTCTGGCCTCATCTTTCCGTGGATGATTCATCCGAGATGGATAGCCCAATCCTCACGTTTTTGTCAACGGAAAAAGCGGTCGAGGGCCGGAAGCGCGCTTGTTGACATAGCCCGGTACAGTGTCTAAGATTCTCCTGAAATCGCCGTTCGGCATATGATCTTGCGCCCCCACCAGGGGGCCTTTCAATGTAGAGAGGAGGGAGCGATGACTGCAAGCAAGGTGTTCTTCGCCGACATGCGGGCCTCCACCAAGGAGAACCTGCCCGAGAAGCTGGAGCGCCTCCTGGGGCATTTGGACCTGGGCGCCCTCATACCGGACCGCAGCCTGGTGGCCCTCAAGCTCCATTTCGGGGAGAAGGGGAACACGGCCTTTGTCCGTCCCGTGCTGGTAAGAAGAATAGTGGAGACCGTGACCGCACTCGGCGCCCATCCCTTTTTGACGGACGCCAACACCCTTTACGCGGGAACACGCGGAAACAGCGTGAGCCATCTGAGGACCGCAATAGAAAACGGCTTCGCCTTCTCAGTGGTAAACGCCCCGTTGATAGTCGCGGACGGGCTACGCGGCGGATCCTCCACGCCGGTGGAGATCAAAGGTGAGATGATCCGCACCGCGCACATAGGAACAGAGATAGTTGCGGCGGACGCCCTGATAAGCGTAGCCCATTTCAAGGGCCACGAGCTCTCAGGGTTCGGGGGTGCGATTAAGAATCTGGGCATGGGCTGCGCTTCCAGGCGGGGCAAGATGGCCCAGCACGCGGACTTCGCCCCCAGGGTGAAGAAGAAGAAATGCATCGGATGCGGGGAGTGCGTGGAGCATTGCGCTCAGTCGGCGATAACCGTCCAGGATGAAAAGGCGGGTATAGACCCGGAGCTCTGCGTGGGATGCGCCGAGTGCATCCTGATCTGCCGGCAGAAGGCCATTGAGATCCGTTGGAACGCGGATGTCCCCAAGTTCCAGAAGAAGATGGCCGAGTACACCCTCGCCGTCCTGAAGGGCAAGGAGCGGCGTTCGGCCTGCGTGAACTTCCTTACCCAGGTCTCCCCTGCCTGTGACTGCCACGGCCACAATGATGCGCCTATTGTGCAGGACCTGGGGATCATGGCCTCCCTGGACCCGGTGGCCATAGATCAGGCATCGGTGGACATGGTAAACCGGGAGCCCGGACTGGACCACTCCTGCTTGACCGGCGGCAAGGCCCCGGGTGAAGACAAGTTTCGTGCGGTCTACCCCAAGATTGACTGGAGCGTCCAGCTCTCTCACGCGGAGGAGCTGGGGGTTGGGTCCCGGGATTACGAGCTGGTGACCATATGATAGGCGGACCACCGGCGGCGGCACCCCGAACGCGATCCGAAGACAAGAAATTCAGGGGGGATCATGGATATTAAACTCCTGGCCACCGTGTTCGCCACGGTCTTTGCAGCGGAGATCGCGGACAAGACCCAGATAGCCACGCTTCTCTACGCCACAAACGCCCCTCAGAGCCGCCTCACGGTCTTTGCCGGCTCGGCCCTGGCGCTGATCCTGGCTTCGGGCCTGGCCGTACTGGCCGGCTCGGCCCTCACCCAATGGATCAACCCTCGAATACTCTCCTGGCTGGCGGGTGCGGCCTTTATCGCCGTGGGTATATGGACCATCGCCCGGGGGATTTGACCGTCAAGGGAATGCCCCCAACTGGCAGGCGGAGATCTTGACTCCCAGAGCCTCGCAGGCACAGGCCACGGCCAGCTTGGTCTCCCCGAACTCGGCGGCGATCTCCCAGGCCCCGGCGCAGGGGAGCCTGTCGTTTTCCATTCGGGCTCTTATGGCGGACTCCAGCTCTCTCGAGACCGATTCGGCGGGCTTTACCAGCTTCCCCCCCCCGCCGTATCCATAGAGACCGAGTTGGCACTTGGTTATCCTAACCTCCTGCCGGTCCGCGGCGAAACCCACCTCCTCCGGATCCACGCCCAAGTCCCCGGCCACGCTAAAGGCCACTGCGCACGGGAGTTCCCCTTTCTCGGCCCGGGCCGAGACCACCCCGGCCACTTCGGGGTTCACCTCCCGGTCGGATGAATGCTTTGATGAGAACTTGTCTCCGCCTTGCTTTCCCATGCTTCGACCCTCCTTGCCCTGAGAGCTGCGTCAGGGCTCTCAATCCACATCGTCGCGGAATATCTCCCTGGCGGCCACCATGCGCATGATCTGATTGGTCCCGGTATATATCTGTATCAGCTTGGCATCGCGCATCATCCTCTCCACCGGGAAGTCCTTCATGTACCCGTACCCCCCCATGACCTGGACCGCGTCGGTGGTAACCCTCATGGCGGTATCAGAGGCCGTGAACTTGGCCATGGCGCAATACTTTCTGGCCCGCGACGAAGGCCCCTGTTCCATTAGCAGGGCCGCCTCAAGGGTAAGCAGCCGCGCGGCCTCCGTGGCCGCCGCCATGTCCGCTATCATGAACTGGACCGCCTGGGCTCGGGCGATGGGCTTCCCGAACTGCACCCTTTCCTTGGCGTAGCTCACGGCCTCGTCAATGGCCCCTTGAGCCAACCCCACCGCCTGGGCTGCTGCGAACAGCCGGCTGGTGTCCAGGGCCGCCATCATATTGCTCACCCCGTCCCCTTCTTCTGCAATGCGGTTCTCCGCAGGTACGGCCATGTCCTCGAACATGAGCTCCGAGTTGACCGACCCGCGCATCCCCATCTTGTTCTCGTTCTTGCCGTAAACAAGCCCCTGCGTCCCCTTTTCCACCGCAAAGGCTGTTATGCCCCTCGGGCCCCGGCTGGGATCGGTGTAGGCGTAAACGGTGAGGATGTCGGCCACGCTCCCGTTGGTAATGAAGCACTTGCGGCCGTTCAAGATATAGTGGCCGCCCTCGCGCAGGGCGCTGGTCCTCATGGACAGGATGTCCGAGCCTGCATCTGGCTCGGTGGCGGCGAAGGCGGCCAACTTCCCGCGTGCAAGGCCGGGGAGGAACCTCTCTTTGAGCTCTTCGGAGCCCCCGATCAGGATGGGCAGCATCCCGTCGGCCTGCGCTATCAAGAGCAGGGCCGACGAGGCGCAAGCCTTTGCCACCTCCTCCAGGATCATGCAGAAGAGCGGGAAGCCGACTCCGATCCCCCCGTACTCTTCGGGCAGGAGAGGGGTGAGGACGCCGTTCTCAGTAAACACCTTCACCGCCTCCCACGGAAACTCCTGGTTCTCGTCGATCTCGGCGGCACGCGGCCGGACGACATCCCGGACGATTTCGCGAACCGTGGAGAGCATCATTCTCTGCTCCCGGTCCAGTGCGATCATACGCGCTCCTTTCCGGTCGACTCCCAGGTCGGGCCGGCCCCAATCACACCCTTGATCGCGGGCCCGTCACGGGTTATAAACCTGGGATCATGGCAGAGTCAAACAAACCCTACCTCATAGAAATAATCTGTTCCCTGGCCGACCACGGGGTGGATTTCATCATCTGCGGGGGCATGGCCGCAGTATACCACGGGGTTGAGCGGATGACCATGGATCTTGACATATCCTTGGACATGACCCCTGAGAACGTCCGGAGATTCCTGGCGGCGGTAGGCGAGCTGGGCCTGGAGCCCAGGGCGCCCGTCCCTGCTGAGTCACTCCTGGACAGCCCCACCTTGGACCGCTTCGTCTCGGAGAAGAACGCCCGCGTGTTCACCTTCTGGGACCGCCACTCCCCGTACAGGCAAATCGATGTCTTCCTTACCAGCGATCAGGCGTATCCGTGCCTGGAAGGGTATACCGTTGCGGCCCAGGTGGACGGCCGAACGGTCAAGGTGCTGAACATGGAAAAGCTCTTGGAGATCAAGTCATGCATGGACATCCCCAGGGACAAGGACAGGATGGATATAGAGGCGCTGAGACGACTTCTGGGGAGGGATTCGTGAGCAAGGCAGAGGAAGAGGCAACCCACTTCGACGGGCACACCGCCTTCTCTTACATGACCTTCACCCAGAGACTGGCATGGCTCTCCGAGGCCGCCGCAAGCATTTACATCCTCGCCCGCTGCAATCCGCAGGCGGGGTGCAATGCCTTTTTCGAAGGGTCAAGGGGCCCTAAAAATCCTTGAACTCCCCTTCCTCCTCCATCGGGATCACCTTGTCCGGGCTTACCTCCCGGGAATCCCTGTGGGCGGGGAGCCCACTGCGGCCGCGGTCATCCCGTGCCGCGCGCCGGGTCCGGTAATCCCGAGCTTCCATTGATTCGGCGGTATCGTCCTGCGGGCCGCCTTCACCGCGGTCCCCGCCGGCCGCGCCGTCCCTGCGGACCAGCTTGATCAGCTCGCCTACGTACCCCTTCATGCTCTCGGCCTGGGCATTCATCTCTTCAGCGGCACTGGCCGACTCCTCGGCGCTCGCCGCGTTTTGCTGGGTCACGCCGTCCATGTCGGCCACCGCCTGGCTCACCCTGTCTATGCCCTCGGCCTGCTCCCTGGAGGCCTCGGCGATCTCATCGACCAGCGCCCCCACCTTGGAGGAGATCTCCATGTTGCCCTTGAAGGATTCCTGCGTGGCCTTGGTGAGCTGACTTCCTTTCTCCACTGACTTGATGGTGTTGCCGATCAGGGTGGCCGTGTTCTTGGCCGCCTCCGCCGCCCGCATGGCCAGGTTCCTGACCTCGTCGGCCACCACCGCGAACCCGGCTCCCGCCTCACCCGCGCGGGCCGCCTCCACCGCAGCGTTCAGGGCCAAGAGGTTGGTCTGGAAGGCTATCTCGTCTATGGTCTTGACGATCTTGTCCGTCTCCTGGCTTGACTCGGAGATCTCCTTTATGGCCCCGCTCATGTCCTTCATATTCCGGTCCACCTGCTCCACTATTCCCTGGACCTCTTTCATCATCTGCTTGGCCTTGTCGGCATGCTCCGCGTTCTGCTTCACCATTGAGGAGACTTCCTCGAGCGACGAAGAGGTCTCCTCAATGGACGCGGCCTGTTTGGATGCGCCCTCGGCCAAGTCTTGGCTGGCCCTGGCCACGTGCTCGGAAGAGGAAGTCACCTGCTCGGTCCCTTCCATTACCCCGCCTATGACGCTGTTGATCTTTTCCACCAGCCTCTTGATGGAGACCGTTGCATAAAGAATTCCTATGACGAGAGCGGCCAGGATGGTGCCGAATATGATCTTGTTGGAAAAGGCGGTCTGTGCCCGGAGCCTCTTTTCCGCCTCGGTACCCAGCATCTCGCAGGTGGTGAAGAGCGCATCCTCGGCCTGGTTCATGGAGGCCCTCAACTGATCCTGGAGCAGGACCTGGTCTCGATACCCGTCCACTGACTCCAAGAAGGATGCCAGGGACTTCTCTATCCGTCCGGCCTTTGCCGTCAGGTCCTCGCTGTTGGATATCTTATCGGACCATGCCTCCAGGGCCTTTTCGAATTCAGCGATCCCCTGCTCCACGTCATGCCAGTTGGCTTCGGAGGCCTTGTTGAAATAGGAAAGCGCATAATTCCCTAGTATTTTCCCCGCAAAAGACATGTCTTCAACCCACAATTCAGCCTCTTGAATATCTTTTAAAAGATTATCATGTCTTTTCTTGGCCTCTAAAGTAATCTTTTGTTTGTTTTGATTGGCTAAAATATAATTTTCAAAAGTTGACTTGTACCCGTTTATGGCTTCTTTAGCGGATGAAAGGCCTTGCTTCTCTTGTTCGTTGATCCCTGGCACGGCTCCCAGGCCGGCCAACATGGAGGCACCCTGGTCCAGAAGCGCGAACGCCTCTTCCCGGGCAGACTCCAACCCCTCGGAGTCATCCCTGAGCTCCGAGAGCATGTAGTGGCTGGACTGCTCCCTGAAAGAGGCCACCACCCCCTGGAGTGAATTGATCTGCCTGTAAAAACCCATTACCTCGGCCACCCGGCTCAGGCCGTAGTACCCGGCTGCACCGACCACCAGCATCAAGACAAGCATCAGAGCGATTCCCGATGCAATCCTCTTTCCCAGGGTCATCTCTCTCAACATGGCTATATTCTCCTTGGTCTTCTCGGTTTTCAGTTATCCCGGAGCGCTTGTTTTGCAAGATGGAGGCCAAGCAGAGGGACCTTCACCATGAGGCAAGTGCAGCCCCTAACACACTCCAGGGATTATCCGTCGGGAAAGGTTCCCCGGGTCTCAAGGCCTTCACGCATTCGAAATCGCCAAATTCCTGACTGTGAGGCCCGTCATAATCGAGACACCTGTGCCGCCCTATTGCTGACCTTTCGCTGCCTTGGGAGGGCGGATCACAGGGTTTGGGTGGCCCTGCAGATTGAGCGTTGACAGCTTATTCCATTATGGAATAATATGGCTTGGAATTCACGCGCGAGGTCGATGCATGAAGACCCTCCCGGCTTCCGAGTACGCCCTGCTGGGAACCCTTATGACAGGCCCCCTGCACGGCTACCAGATACGCTCCTTCCTCAGGGAAGGACTGGGCGCCACGTGGCATATCCCCACCAGCCAGCTATACGCCCAGCTAAAGAGGCTGGAGGAGAGGGGATATCTCCGATCCAGCATGGAGGCGCAGGAGTCACGCCCCTCACGGCGGGTGTTCGAACTGACCGGGGAGGGCCGGGAGGCATTTTTGGACTGGCTCAGGGCCCCGGTACATCACGTGCGCGACCTCAGGGTGGAGTTTCTGGCCAAGCTCTTCTTCCTCCACCGGCTCTCCCTGGACGGGACCGGACTGATCAAGGAGCAGGAACGGGTCCTGGAGCGTGCCCTGGCCGGCATGGAAAAAAGGATGAAGCGGGAAGAGGACCCGCACCGCCGGCTCTCGGCCGGGTTCAAGCGGGTGACCGCAAGGGCTTGGCTTCAATGGCTTCTGGAAGAAGCCCAACCCTTTGTTGAGGAGATCAAGACAAGATGAGCGATCTATTCGAGGTGATTAAGCAAAAGGCAGGGCCGGTCCTCGAGGACCGGGGCCTCATGAACCGGCGGGTCAGGGTGAGGGCCCACGTACTCAGCACGGAAGAGGCCATAGGCGATCCGGAAGGCGACGACTTTCCCCTCCAAAAGGGTAAGGAGAGATTGATGCAGGCCGAGCTGGACGGAGCCATGGGTCAGGCCTTCACAGACCAATACGGCGATTTCCAGGGGGCCCTGAGGGAGATCATGGATATGCCCCTCGAGAACAACTTCCGCCGGGCGGTGTTCACTGCCACCCTGAACGCGGCCCTAAGAGCCGCGGGCATGGCCTGGCGGACCGTTCACTGCCGCGATCAAGGACCCGGGCTCTGTGCCTCGGAGCTCGCCGGATTCATCTCGAACCGCTACGGCACGGTTCGAATCGCCCAAGTGGGATTCCAGCCCAAGATGGTGGAAGCACTGGGCGCATCCTTTCCTCTCAGAGTCCTGGACCTGGACCCGGACAACATCGGGGAGAAGAAGTACGGGATCGAGATCGAGGGACCAGAGGCCCGCGGCCGAGTGATGGGCTGGGCCGAGTTGCTCTTGGTCACCGGGACCACCCTGGTGAACGAAACGATCGATGACTTTCTGGGGGAAACCCCGGTCCTGTTCTACGGCACCACCATTGCCGGGGCCGCGGCCCTTATGGGGTGGGACCGCTTCTGCGGGCAGGGGAGCTGAGGCCGTGAAATCGATTGGAGTCAACCGGGTCCCTGCGAGGCGCCAGCCCGCCGGAGTAGTCATGCTCCTGCTGACTGCGGCCTTTATCATGCATGCCTCGGCCTCCTGCGCGGAGGAGCTGGTCCTGATGGCGGGCGCGGGATTGAGACAGCCGACCGACGTCCTTGCCGCGGAATTTGAAAAGGAGACCGGGCACCGAATACTGACGAGCTATGACGGCAGCGGCAAGCTCCTGGCCCGCATCCGGGCCTCGGGCCGGGGGGACCTCTTTATGCCCGGGGCCTTCTTCTACATCGAGCGGCTCCAAAGGGAGGGGCGCGTACGATCGTTCTGCCCGGTGGCCGCTCATACCCCGGTGGTCGGGGTGTCATTGGACGCGGCGGAGCGCATCCGCTCCTTTGAGGACCTGGCAAAGCCCGGCGTCCGGCTGGCCCTGGGCGATCCAAAGGCCATGGCTTTCGGCCGCACCGCACTTACCATACTCCGCCGGGCGGGTATGGAAGGGCCGGTCCTGGAAAACGTGGAGGTCTACGGGGCGACCGTCAAGCAACTCGCCCTTTACGTGGCCCGGGGAGACGTGGACGCCTCCATCATAGGCAGGGCGGACGCCTTCCAGTTCCGGGACCGGATTCGGGCCATTCCCATTCCACGGGCCTACTTCCACCCGGAGAAAATCGCCGTGGCCGTCCTGGATTCCGCCGTGAACCCTGAGGTCGCAAGGCTGTTTTGCCAGTTCATGGCCTCGGACCGCGCCTTGGAGGTCTTTCGCGGGTTCGGGTTCCTTCCGCTGGAGGACTGACAGTGCTGAAGCTCTTTATGCTCCCCCTTATACTGCTGGCGCTCCTGGTCCTGGGCGTTATAGGGGCCATGGTCCTCCCCCTGAGTCCGGCCGGGGCCCTCAGGGCGGCATCCTCACCTGAGACCCTCTTCGCCCTCCGGCTCAGTCTGGCCACCTCGATGGCCGCTACAGCCGCGGCCTTTCTCCTGGGCGTCCCCTCCGGCTATATCCTGGCCCGGAGGCGGTTCCCGGGGAAGGCCGTCCTGGACACCTTTCTGGATCTGCCCATGGTAATGACCCCCCTGATCGCCGGGGTGGGCCTGCTCTTCCTCTTCGGCAACGCCGGCTTGGGTAGCGTCCTTTCGAGGCTGGGCATCCAGGTGCTCTTCACCCCGCTGGGAGCGGTGATCGCACAGACATTCATCGCCGCGCCGATAGTCACGAGGAGCAGCCGGGCCGCCTTCGAGGCCCTGAGCCCCCGCTACGAGTGGGCCGGACAGACCCTGGGGCTCCGCCCCGCGCAGGTGTTTTTCAAGGTCACACTGCCCATGGCCAGGCATGGCATCCTCTCGGGGACCGTGCTCGCATGGGCGCGGGCCGTGGGGGAATTCGGGGCCACTCTCATGGTGGCCGGGGCCACCCGATTCCGCACCGAGACCCTGCCCATAGCGGTCTACCTCAATATCACCAGCGGCGAAGTGGAGGTGGCCCTGTCCGCCGCATTGATCCTGATGCTGGCGGGCTTCGCCATGGTGCTCCTGCTGAAGGCGCTGGGCGATTCCAGGCCCGCCGCCTTTTAGGGGGGGAGAAGCGGAAAATGACCGCCATTGCCGTAGAAGACCTGAGGAACCACGCCCTCATGGGGGTCGATATGGAGATCGGGCAGGGAGAGCTCCTGGTTCTGGTGGGTCCTTCAGGCGCGGGCAAGTCCACCCTGCTCCATGCCATAGCGGGGCTTGTTCCCTACCGGGGCACCATCAGATTCAACGGCCGTCCCGTGGACCTCCTCCAACCCCACCAGCGCCGGGTGGGCATGGTCTTCCAGGACCTCTTTCTGTTCCCCCACCTCTCGGTTCTGGCCAACCTGACAATAGCCATGAAGCGGCTCCGCCTGGACAGGAAGGCCGAGGCCCGCCGGGCCCTGGAGCTCCTCTCCCGCTTCGGTCTTGACCGGTTGGCCGAGAGACGGCCGGAGGAGCTGAGCGGCGGGGAAAAGCAGCGCGTCGCCCTGGCCCGCGCCATGGCCTCATCTCCCAAACTCCTCCTCCTGGACGAACCCCTTTCAAGCCTTGACGCTCAAACGGCCCGGGCCCTTCGACCGGAGATACGCAGGTTCCAGAGGGAGTTCCTGATCACCACCCTCCTGGTCACCCACGACCTCCGGGAGGCGGTCGAGCTTGGGGACCGAATAGGTGTTATCCGGGCGGGCCGGCTGGCCGGAACCGCCCCACCTGAGGACCTCCGGGCATGGGAACGTCTGCTGCAGGACCCTCCGGCATCTTACTGATCTTGAACCCCGGGCCCCGGCCATGTATCCTGAGGGGCCTTTTTACTATGGACAAGGAGGTAACCAAGCCGATGAGCGTCATGTTCAAAGCCATCAAGGACAAGATGACCCTGATCAAGGACCGGGAGCCGCAAGAGATCCCGTTCGAGGTCCGAACCGACCCCCTGACCGGAACCACCGCGCGCGTCTTCGATCTCCCCTACCGCCCCCCTGAGAGCCCCAATACCGAGGAGACGTTCAAGCGCTCAGAGGGGATATTCTGCCCCTTCTGCCCGGGGAATATCGAAAACTCCACCCCCTTTTTCCCCGGGGGCTTGATCCCCGGGGGAAGGATCAAGGTGGGGGATGCGACCGTCATCCCCAATATCCTCCCGCTGGATCGATACGTTGCAGTGGTGGTCATGTCGCCCAGTCATTTCGTGCGGATGGAGGATTTCAACCCAGGCATGATGAAAGACGCCTTCCTGGCGGCACAGGAGTTCATCCTGAGGGCGGCGGAATACGACCGAGAGGTGACCTCCCTGTCCATCAATTGGAATTATATGCCCCCGGCCGGTTCGAGCCTGGTCCATCCCCATCTCCAGGTCCTCTGCGGCGAACGCCCCACCAATCACATGCGTCGAGAGCTCCAGGGCGCCGAGCGGTACTTCAGGGACAACGGAAGGGAGTTCTGGGGTGACTTCATCCGGGAGGAAAAAGACAGGGCCGAGCGCCTTCTGGGAGACACGGGCCACACGTTCTGGACCGTGGGGTTCGCCCCCAGGAGCCATATCCCCGACGTATTGTGCGTCTTCCCGGAGGAGAAATCCTTGCTCGGACTCGGAAAGGGCGCGATGGATTCGTTCCTGGAGGGCCTGTCGGCGGTTCTTTCCTATTACCGCGGCCTCGGCCTCTTCAGCTTCAACGTATCCGTCCTTTCCTTCAGGGAAGAGGAGCACTTCAGGGTCAACGCCCGCATACAGCCCCGTCTCGTCCTGAGGGACATAGGCAACAGCGATTATACCTTCCTCCAGGCGGTCCACAAGGAGCACACCTCCATTCGGCCTCCGGAGTCCGTTTGCCGCGGGATACTGGAGCAGGGAGATCCGCCCTTCGGAGCCTGAGAGGCGCAACTCGGAGGTGGTCCTCGCTTATGCCTTTCTTTCGATCTTCGGGTTCAGCTCCTCCCTCAGCCAGTCGGCAAAGAGGTTGATGCCCACAACGAGGAGGACCAGGGCGGCGCCCGGGAACACTATCATCCACCACATCCCGGCGTAGATGTAGTTCCTTCCTATGGCGATCATCATGCCCAGAGACGGCTCGTTTATGGGGACGCCGACTCCCAGGAAGCTGAGAGTCGCCTCCAGCATGATGACCACGGCGAGATCCACGGCGACCACCACGAAAATGGGCGGGACTGCGTTGGGCAGGAGATGCCTCAGCAGGAGCCTGAGGTCCCCGGCTCCGGTCGCCTTGGCCGCCATGATATAGGCCTCTTCCTTGACCTCCAGGACGCTCCCGCGCATTGTGCGCGCGTATCTCACCCAATCGGCTATACATATCGCGATGATGACCACCAAGACGCCCCTTGGCCCGAAGATCCCGAGCATCAGGAAGGCCATCAGGGTTGTGGAAAAAGAGAAAAAGGTGTCCGCCATCCTCATCATCACCGAATCCAGCCAACCACCGTAATAACCGGCAAGGAGCCCCATGATGACCCCGAAGGTGCCTGCTATGAGCACCACGCCGAAGCCCACGATGAGCGACGTCCTGCAGCCGTAGACAATGGTGCTCAAGATGTCCCTGCCCTGGTCGTCCGTGCCCAACAGGTAAGGGGCCTCTCCGCCCTCCATCCAGATGGGGGGCGTCAGAAAGCTGTCCAGACTCACCTTTTCCAGGTCATACGGGTTCTGGGGCGCGATCCACGGAGCCAAGACGGCCGCTGCGATGAAAACCAAGAGAATCACACTCCCCACGATTGCGGACGGGTCGTGTAAATAGCTGTGGAGCATCCTGGATTTGAGGCGCTTTTCAGCCATAGCGGATCTTCGGGTTGATCAGGGCGTACAGGATATCGACTATGATGTTCAGCGTCACAATGATCAATGCGGTCAGCATCACATATGTCACCACAACGGGCCGGTCCGCCTCGTACATGGACGTGAGCAGCAAATTGCCCATCCCGGGCCACTGAAATATGGTCTCGGTGACGATCGCGTAGGCGATCAGCTCGCCGAACTGAAGCCCTGTTATGGTCACCACCGGGATCATGACGTTCCTCAGGGCGTGCTTGAATATCACCTTCCTGGGGGGGAGGCCCTTGGCCCAGGCGGTCTTGATGTATTCCTCGGTCAGGACCTCCCGCATCCCGGCCCGGGTCAAGCGCAGCAACACGGCCAACTGGTACATGGCCAATGTAAAGGCCGGCAGGATGAGGTGCTTGATACCGTCCAGGGTCAGGAAGCCGGTGCGCCAGAAGCCCAGCCTCACCGTCTCCCCCCGGCCGAAGGGCGGCAGAACGCCCAGGTAAACGGCGAAGACCATGATCAGCAATATGCCGGTAAGAAAGGTAGGGATGGAGATCCCGCCCAGGGACCCCGCCATGATCAATCGGTTCCTGGCTGCGTATGGCTTGAGCGCCACCACCACCCCCAGGCCCACGCCCAGGCAGAAGGCCAGGCAGAGCGCCGAGACCGCCAGCTCGAATGTCGCGGGAAACCGCTCCAGTATGAGGCCCAGGGCGGATACCCGGCTTACGTAGGACTTGCCGAAATTGCCCTGGGCCGCATTCCAGAGAAACCTCGCATACTGGACGTACAAGGGCTTGTCCAACCCCAGCGAGCGCCGGACCTCCTCCCTTTCCTGGAAAGTGGCGTATCTTCCGGCCATGGTGATCACCGGATCCCCCATGTACCGGAAGATAAAGAAACAGATCAAGGATACGGCCAGAATGACCACCAACCCTTGAAAGAGTCTCCTGGCGATGTATGTGGCCATCAGCGCATCTTTGCTACTTTGAGATTTCCTTGTACACCATCCAGCGATCCGGACGGGGCTTGAACTCGATCCCCTTTCCCTTTGCCATCGCGTAGAGGTCCTCCTGGTAGTGGAGCGGGATCCATACGATCTTATCCGCCATGGCCATCTTGTTGAGCCTCTGCAACGCGTTCTTGCGCTCTTCGCGATCAATCATATCGGCTGTCGACTCAAGCAGCTCGTCGATCTCCGGGTCGCTGTAATCCGCCCCGTTCAGCTCTCCCAGCCCTTTCTCCTCGTCCCTGGTGTGGGCGAGCTTGAAATAGGTCCGTCCCATGTCAAAGGTCCCGTCAAACCACCCTATGAGATAGAAATCCAGCTCCCCCTTGGCCACCTGGGGGAAGAAGATGGACTTGGGTTTCACATCCAATTGAACTTTGATGCCCACCTTGGCCAGATACTTGGCCACCGCCTCGCAGATCTGCTCATCCTGTACATAGCGGTCGTTCGGGCCTGTCAGGGTTATCTCGAAACCATCGGTATACCCCGCTTCCGCCAGCAGTTCCTTGGCCTTGGCCGGATCATAGGGGAGCCGCTCCAGATCCGGATTGTACCCTATGGTGGGAGGATCAGGGATCTGAGCGGCCGGGGCGGCGTGACCCCGCATGACCTTCTCTATGATCTCGCCTTCATTGATTGCCAGGTACATGGCCTTGCGCACCCGAATATCCGCCATTGGGGTGCCCGGCTTGTTCCCCAGGGCCAGAAAGATGGAGCGCCGCGCCGGGCGGCTGACCACCTCGAGCTTTGGATGCTTGGCTATCTTTTCGTAGAGCTCCACAGGGACCCCGCTCATGATATCGGCCTGACCCGATACCAGGGCCGCAAACCGGGTGGAGGATTCGGTAATGGGAAGGACTTCCACTCTCTTGATCGGCGGTGCGCCTTCCCAGTAATCCTCATTTGCCACCAGCTTGACGTAGGATCCCTTTACCCATTCCTCCAGCTTATAAGCGCCGGTGCCGATGGGCTTGACCATCACGTCCCCCTGGTCCCTGGCCTCAGTGGACTCTTTGTCCATGATAAAGACCTGGTGCATGTTGTTGGCGAACCAGGGGATGGGTTCCTTGGTCTTTATCACCACGGTGTAATCGTCAATGATATCGATCGAATCGATGGATTTGCCCGTGTTGATGAACTCCGAGACGTCCGGGTCGACCAGGCGCTCGAAAGAGAACTTCACGTCCTCCGCGGTAAAGGGGTTTCCGTTGTGAAACTTGACGCCCTTTCTCAAGTAGAACTTCCACGTCAGCTTGTCCGGGTGCTCCCATCGCTCGGCCAACGCCGGCACAAGCTTCCCGTCCGGCCCTTTGCGCTGGAGCAATCCGTCGAAGAAGTTGGCCATGTACTGCAGGCCCGCATCCGAGTCATCCCCGTGGGGATTCATCATCCTGGGGGGCACGTCGATTGCAACCACCAGGGAGTCCTCGGCCGCGGCCTGCCCGCCCCACCCCAATGCGCTCACTGCGAGTGCCAAGGATAAAACCAAACAGAGTTTCTTCTTCATAGACCTCCCTCCTTTTGAATGTGTTTATGGATCATGGACCCCAAAGAAAAAACACCTTTTCCCCTGTTTCGAATTAACCCGCTTGCATTGAGATGCCAAAGCCACCAACTACCCGCTTTCAGTACAAAAAGCAGGCCACGTGACGCTGCTCTCCCACCTCCTTCAGCTCCGGTTCCATCTTATCACATTCGTCCCTTCTGAGCGCACACCTGGGATGGAAATGACAGCCCGGAGGGGGATTGATCGGGCTCGGGGCATCCCCCTGCAGTATGATCCTGTTCTTCTTCGCCTTGGGATCAGGGACCGGGACCGCGGACAACAAGGCCTGGGTGTACGGGTGGTTGGGATCATTGTAGATCTCCCGGTATGAGCCCGTCTCCACGATCTTGCCCAGGTACATGACCGCGATGTAGTCGCAGATGTGTTCCACCACGGCCAGATCATGGGCGATTATGACGTAGGAAAGATCAAACTCCTCCTGCAGATCGATCAGGAGATTTATGATTTGGGCCTGGATTGAGACATCCAAAGCGGAAACCGGCTCATCCCCTATAATCAGCTTGGGATTCAGCGCAAGCGCCCGGGCGACGCCGATCCTCTGTCTCTGGCCCCCGCTGAATTCATGGGGATACCGCCTGCCCTGCTCCGGTGTCAGTCCCACCTTTTCGAGCAAGTACGCGATCCGCTCCGCCCTTTCCCCGCCCCGGTAGACGCCGTGTATCTCCATGGGGTCGTTCAGGATCTGGTTAACGGTCATCCGCGGGTTGAGGGATGAGTAGGGATCCTGAAAGATCATCTGGACCTGTCTTTTCAGAGATCGCAGCTCGGCCCTTCCCATTCGAGATACGTCCGCCCCCTCAAACAGGACCCGGCCCCCGGTGGGCTCTATCAGCCTCAGTATCGCCAGGCCCGCGGTGGTCTTTCCGCACCCGCTCTCGCCGACCAGCCCGAGGGTCTCCCTCTTCTTCAGCCCGAAGGAGATCCCGTCCACTGCGTAAACATGGGCCACCGTTCTGGAGAGAAGCCCCTTCTTTATGGGGAAATGGACCCGCAGTTCCTGGACTGAAAGCAGCTCTTCCAAGGCGACCTTCCATCAAAAAGCCGCGGCAGGCTCAGTAGAGCCGGCACCTGACGCGTCTGCCCTCGCCAACGCCCGTCATTTCAGGCACCTCTTCCCGACAGGCCTCCATTGCCTTGGGGCACCTGGGAAAAAAGCTGCACCCCTCCGGCAGCTCATAGAGGCTGGGGACGATCCCGGCGATTTCCCTCAGGCGCACCCTACCGTGGCAGGCCCTCTCGCCCAGCTTGGGGATGGACTGAAGAAGGCCCTGGGTATATGGGTGTTTGGGATCTTCGAAAATCGCCTCAGTGGGCCCCTCTTCCACCACCTTGCCGGCATACATAACCACGATCCGGAGTGCTATCTCTGCTATCACACCCAGATCATGGGTTATCATAATGATGGCTGTGTCGTAATCCTGCTTGAGCTGGAGCATCAGGTCCAGGATCTGCGCCTGGATGGTGACGTCCAGAGCGGTCGTGGGCTCATCGGCTATCAGGATCTCGGGATTGCACGCCAGGGCCATGGCTATCATGGCGCGCTGGCGCATACCGCCGGAGAGCTGATGGGGATACTCATGGAACCGTCTCTCCGCCGCAGGAATCTGAACCCTCCTCAGCATCTCGATCGACCGATCCATGCTCTCCCGCTTGGACAACCCTTCGTGGAGCAGGAACATCTCGGAGATCTGATCTCCTATTGTATAGACCGGATTGAGCGAGGTCATTGGCTCTTGAAAGATCATTGAGATCCGCTTCCCGCGAATTGCCCGCATCCGGTCTATCCCCAACCGCAGGATATCAATGCCGTCAAATAAAATCCTGCCCTGGACGATCCTGCCCGGCGGAATTGGTATGAGCCTCATTATGCTCTGCGCGGTGACGCTCTTGCCGCAGCCGGATTCTCCAACCAGCCCCACCACCTCGCCCCTTTCAAGGGAGAACGAGACGTCGTCGACCGCCCTTGCCACACCTTCGAAGGTATGGAAGTAGGTCTTGAGCTCTTGCACATCAAGAAGGCGGGACGCGCTCTCCATAGGGCCGATCACACCGGGGTATACAGCGGATCCGGTTCAAGTCCTGCGCACGGGCCTATACCGGGTAAACCCTTATCTAGGTTGGACAAACTCCCCAAAATCTCAAAAACTCTTCAAAAGTGGTCCTAGTGAGTATATACCGGGAAGCGCGGGGCAGTCAATCGGGGCCTGGTCGTCCGGCCGCCGGACATTGACACACTGCGCGAGGCGGGAAGGGGTTCTCAATGCCTTGAAGGATGGTTATGGTATGAGTGTGACGCCATCCAAAGAAACAAACGGGGAGTGACTCATGGAAGAACTGAAAAGTCCTGTGGATATATTGAAGGTGCTGGAAAAATCCAACTGCCGGGAATGCGGGGAAAAAACCTGCCTGGCCTTTGCTGCGGCGGTTTTCCAGGGCAGGAGATCCCTGGACGAATGCCCCAGGCTGGGCCCGGAGGTCCTGGAGCGATACCAAGGCAGGACGGCGAAGCGGACGACAATCGAGGAGGAAATGGAGACCACCGTGTCCCGCTTGAAGGAGCAGGCGGCGGCCATGGACCTTGCCTCGGCCGCCGAGCGCCTGGGCGGAAAATTCTCGAGGGGGCGCCTGACCATCAAGGTCTGCGGCAAGGACGTCCATGTGCATCAAAACGGGGAGATCCACTCGGAGATCCACGTCCATCCCTGGCTCACCATTCCGCTGCTCACTTACATCCTCGAGGGCGAGGGCATTCCAGTCAGCGGGACGTGGGTCCCGTTCCGCGAGCTAAAGGGGGCGGGCGCCTGGGAGGGCCTCTTTGAGCAGCGGTGTGAAAAGCCGCTCAAGAAGGTCGCCGACTCCTACACCGAGCTGTTCGAGGACATGCTACACGTATTCAACGGAAAAAGGGCCGGGCAGCTCTTCGAATCCGATATCTCCGTGGTGCTCTATCCGCTACCAAAGGTCCCCATACTCTTCTGCTACTGGAGGCCGGAGGACGGAATGGAATCCAGCCTGCACATCTTTTTTGACTCTACTGCAAACAGGAACCTGACCATCGGCGCCGCCTACGCCCTAATCACCGGGCTGGTGAGGATGTTCGAGAAGATCGCCCAGAGGCACGGGGTGGAAGCGGCTGCCGCAACGGGCTGAGAACCGGAAAGGAGGAGGATCGTGACCAAGGAACTCAAGTTTTCGGTTGCAGGCATAGGTGCCACAGGGGCGGTCCTGGCAGGGGCCCTGCTGAGCGGCGACCACCAGGTGGCCCTGGTTGACCCCAAGCCGGGCCTGGACGACGAGCTGATGAAGGAGGGGCTGTCGGTCTCAGGAGCCCTTTCCTACACCGCACCGGTAAAGCACGCCTTCAAGAGCATCGAAGACCTTGGGGACTTCGATCCTGACGTTGTCTTCATCTCCTCGAAGACCTTTCACCTGGAGCAAATCCTCGACCAATTGGAGGGGATTTTCAGGCCGGGGATGAAGATAATCAGCACCCATAACGGCCTGGGAACCGAGGATGTAATAGCGGAGCGTTTCGGAGCGGATTCCGTTTTCAGGATGTCCCTCAATCTCGGCGTCTCCCTCAGGGGGCTGAACAGGGCTGAGGTGGCCTTCTTCAACAAGCCGAATCACTTGGGTTCGCTGGTACCGGAGAACAAGCCTCTCGGAGTCGAGATCGCAGGGGCGCTCACCGAGTGCGGTCTGGATACCGAGTATGTGGACGACATAAAGCTCCATGTCTGGAAAAAAATGATCATGAAGTGCACCATGGCCTCCATATGTGCGATTACGGACAAGACCATCAAGGACGCGCTCACCTTCCCGCCCACGAGGGAGATAGCCATGGCCTGCTTTGACGAGATCCTCGCGGTCGCCAAGACCAAGGGATACGACCTGGGAGAAGGCTACCTGGAGCAAGCCTTGGGCTACCTGGAAAAAGCAGGCGGGCACAAGGACTCCATGTGTTATGATGTGGAGAACAAAAGGCCGACGGAGATAGACTTCTTGGGAGGCAAGGTCGTTCAGTACGCACGTGAGGAAGGGATACCGGTCCCCTATTACACCACCTTGACCAATCTGGTAAAAGGCATCGAGGACAATTATCTCCAGTAAGAGGAAAGGAGGTCTTCCGCCATGGCCAAGCGAACGCTCAAAGGCGTGACCATAGAGTGCATCAAGGGCGATATCACCAAGCAGTCCGATATGGACGCCGTGGTCAATGCCGCCAACGCCCAGCTCCGCCCGGGAGGGGGGGTGGCGGGTGCCATCCACAGGGCCGCCGGCCCCGGCCTGGAAGAGGAGTGCCGTCCCCTTGCGCCCATAAGCCCGGGCGAAGCGGTGATAACCGGCGCCCACAACCTGCCGAACCGGCACGTGATCCACTGCCTGGGGCCGGTCTACGGCGTAGACAAGCCCTCGGACGAGCTCCTGGCCTCATGCTACAGAAACGCCCTCAAGCTGGCCGAGGAGCACGGGCTTGGGTCCATCGCCTTTCCGGCCATCTCCACCGGCGCATTCGGCTACCCCACAGAGGCCGCGGCCAAGGTGGCCCTGGAGACCATCAGGGAGGAGCTCCCCGGGCTCTCCTCGGTCAAGCACATCCGCTTCGCGCTCTTCAGCGATGCCGATCTGAAGACCCACGACCGGGTCCTGGACCAGGTAATGGGTCAGACCGACTAAGTGATCCGCATAGGCCGAGTTCCCCTTGCAGCCGATCACGAGCAGCTCCCTGTGGGATCGGACGTCCTCCAGCTTAAGGGCTCATGGTGCTCCGGCATTGACTTTCTGTTAAACTTACAGTATTTCTTGGGGCATGTGCCCCCTAAACC
>CAZYJR010000037.1:0-37807 GCA_964647905.1 uncultured Desulfobacterales bacterium
GCGCCGGAGAGGTCCTCCAGGACCAGATCGGCCCCTGCGTCCCTGAGCCGGTCTTTGGTGTAAGGGCCCGTTGCCACGGCCGCGGCGAAGGCCCCGTGGACCCGGGCGCATTTGACATCGGCCGGAGTATCCCCAATGACCACGCACTCGCCGGGATGGATCGAGACGCCGCTGAGCTCCCGGATCTTGCGGAGGGCTATGGGGAGCAGGAGGTCGCGGTCCTCGTGATCGCTCCCGAACGCCCCTGAGGAGAAGAACTGGTTCAGGCCGAAGGGCTCCAGCTTGATCCGCGCCCCCTGCTCTATGTTTCCCGTGAGGAGGGCGAGTTGGATGCCGGGGATACCCTGGAGTGCGCTCAGGAGCTCCTTGACCCCGGGGTGCAGCTTCTTTTCCGGTCTGAGGATCTCGCGGCGCAGGCGGTCTATGTATACCTCCAGGAGCCTGGGCAGGATGCCGGCGTCCGCGGACAGGCCGTGGGCTGCCAGGCCTTCCTTCATGATCCGGATGTCGGTCTTGCCGGCCATGTGAATGCCCGAGAAGGCGTCCGGTACGGAGAAGAGGTCGAAAAAGGCCCCTTCCGCCGCGCGCCTGCCCGCTCCTGCGGGATCGATCAGGGTCCCGTCTATGTCGAATAGCAGGAGCTTCATGGTGCGCCCTTTATATCCGGGAGGCGGCCGGATGACAAGGGCATTGACAAAGGCGGGGCACTGTGGTACAATTATCCGAAATCAATAACTTTTCGGTGTTAAGGTCTTGAAAGGGGGGGCGCTGTGAAGATCAACGGCCTGATGATCCCGGATCCTATAACGATCCCGGAAAGCACCACCATAGAGGAGGCCATCGGGGTGATGAAGGTCAATTCCATCCGGCATCTCCCGGTGGTCTCGGAAGACAACCGCCTGAAGGGATTCGTGACCCTGGCCGATCTCAAGCAGGGCCTGATACCCTCCATGGTGGCCGACCTCACCCTGTCCGACCTGATGATAAGGGATCCGATCACCGTCCATCCCGACGACGAGGTGGAGACCGCCGCCCGCTATATCTACAAGCACAAGATTGGCGGCATACCGGTGGTAAAGGACGGCTTCCTCGCGGGCATCATAACCGAGTCCGACATCCTGAGGGCGTTCATCGATATCATGGGGCTGATGACTGCGAGCTCCAGGATAGACGTGGCCGTGGGAAGAGAGCCCGGGGCCCTGGGGGAGGCCTTGAGGGTGATAAGCGAGAGCGGGGGTGATGTGATAAGCGTGGGGATGCCCCCTAATCCTAAGGGGGGGCGCGTATACTTTTTCCGCCTTGCCGCCTGCCGTACCGCACCGATAAGAGCGGCCTTGGAGAACAAGGGGTTTGAGGTCTTGGCCGCCCTGGATTGATTGAATCCCAGATAAGAATGCGCGGTCCAATGAAACCCGACCGGCCTTGACCGGGTGCCCGGAGGGGTTGCCGGGGCGCTCGGGTGAGGGCGGAGCCGCGCCCTGAAGCAGCAAGGAGGTCAAGGAGCATGAAGAGATGGTGGCTAGGGGCGGTTCTGGCGTCAGTGCTTTCAGCGGTTTGCTTGTGTATCGCGGTTTCACCGGCCGCCGCCGGGGGAGCCGCCCGGCCGGAGGTTAAGAGTTTCACCCTGGGAAACGGGATGCTCTTCCTGGTGGTGGAGCGGCACACCACGCCGCAGGTGGCCTGCAGGCTGGCGATCAGGGCCGGGTCCGCCCTGGAGGAGCGGGGCGGGACCGGGATAGCGCACATGCTGGAGCATATGATGTTCAAGGGGACCAAGAACTTCGGCACCCTGGACGTGGAGAAGGACCGCGAGCTGCAGCACCGGATAGAGCTCGCCTACCGGGTCGTGCTGGCCGAGCGAGAGAAGCGTGATCCGGACCGGGGGCTTATCCGGGAGAAGCTCGATGAGATGGCCGAGCTCCGGGAGGAGGCGAGGGGGATCTACGTGCCCCAGGCCTTCTCAAGGCACCTGGGCAGGAACGGCGCCGTGGGCATAAACGCCTTCACATCCAAGGACCAGACGCAGTACATGATGTCCGTTCCCTCCGACATGCTGGAGCAGTGGTTCTCCATGGTGAGCGAACAGATATTCGAGCCCGCGTTCAGGGAGTTCTACGTGGAAAAGGAGGTCATCCAGAGGGAGTGGGCCTACCGGTATGTGAACGACCCGTCCGGGGCCGGGTGGCTGGAGCTCAATGCCGCGGTGCACACGGCGCACCCCTACCGCAACCCCACCATAGGCTGGAAATCGGACATGGAGCGCTTCAGCGCCACGGACGCCCGGGAGTTCCACAGGCGCTACTATCACCCGGAGAACGCAGTGGCCGTGCTCGTGGGCGACGTAACGGTGGAGGAGGCCGAGAGGCTGGCCGGGATCTACTTCGGGCGCTACCCCTCTGGGCGGCGTGCGCCCGAGGAGGTCACCCGGGACCCGGCCCGGCAGGGCCCCCGCCGGGTGGTGAGGCACCTGGAAGGGGCCCGCACACCGCAGGTATTGATCGGCCATCCGGGGGCCCGCATGGGGACCGATGACTTCTACGCCCTGGACGTGATGACAATGCTTCTCAGCCACGGCCGGGGCGCCCGCCTGAGGCAGGAGATCACCCGCAAGGGGCTGGCTGCGGGCGCATGGGCCGCCAACCCGGACAACAGGTACGGGGGCATGCTCATGCTGGGGGGCACGCCCAACCAACCCGATAAAGGCAATGAGCAGGACGACCGTTCAGCATACCTCGAGGCGTGCCGGGAGCTGGAGGAGCTGCTGGTCGAGGAAGCGGGGAGGCTGAAGACGGAGGTGGTCTCCGACCGGGAGCTCTCCCGCATAAGAAACCTCAATCGCTACGACTTCCTGAAGAGGCTCCGCAGCAACGAGGATTTGGCCCGGACTCTGGCCACCCTGGAGGTGCAGGTGGGATGGGAGTACATGGATGACTACCTGGAACGGATCTCAGAGGTGAGAGCAAAGGACGTGATGCGCGTTGCAAGGACTTATCTCAGGGAGGAGCGCCGCACCACCTGCTTCGTGATCCCTGCGGAAGGGGGAGGGGACGAGGCGGGGGGCGCCTACGAGGAGGTGCGATCGCCCGGGGCCGCGGCGGCGCGCGAGGTCCCCCCTCCCGAGGACATGACCAATCACTCGGTCTATTCCACCCCGGACGCCTGGCGGCACCCCCTGTCCTTTGAGCGCAGTCCGGAGAAGATCCGTTATCCGGGGGCCGAACGGGTATCCGCCGGAGGGGCGAGCCTTTTCTACCTCCCTGACAGGGAGCTCCCCCTGGTGGATCTCCGGATACTGGTCAAAGCCGGAGCGGTGGATGTGCCGGCGGCCAAGAACGGGCTGGCCGAGCTCTTGGAGGCGTGCCTGGTCCAGGGGGGTACGCAGAGGTACGGCCCGTCCGAGCTGGCCATGGCGCTGGACGAGCATGCCGTCGAGGTCCGGATCTCGGTGGGCGAGGAGGAGACGGCCATAGAGGTATCCTGCGTGCGCTCGGAATGGGGGAAGGCTCTGGAGCTCCTGGGAGAGATCCTGGGGCGGCCGCGCTTCGATCCGCAGGTGGTCGAGGCTGAGCGGAGAAAGATCATGACCGCCTTGGCCCGGCAGGCAGGGGACGCGGCTGCTGTGAGCCGGAGGGAAATGGAGATACGGCACTTCCAGGGGCATCCCTACGGCCGGGATCCACTGGCCGCGCTGCAGACCCTCCCCTCGGTCACCCGAGAGGACCTGGAGGCCTTTGTGGAGGAATACCTGGTCCCTTCCAACGCAACAGTCGCGGTATCGGGCGACCTGGACCTTGACGAGGCCGAGGCCGGGGTCGCCGGTATCATGCAACGCCTGGGAGGGGCGGAGGCCCGGGAAAGAGACATGAGGGACCCATCGCCCACCCCGCCCGTACTGGCCTTCATCCACAAGCCCGGCCAGGTTCAGAGCCAGGTCTCCCTGTGCCTCCCCGGCCCGGTGCGGAGCGATCCGGACTACTGGAAGGTCAACCTGCTTGTGAGCGTGTTCGGCGGGAGCGAGTCCCTGCTCAATCAGAGGCTGAGGGAGGAGCTGGGCCTGGTCTATGCGGCCTATTTCCGGCAGTCGTTCAAGTGGCGTGCCGGATGGCTGGTGGGTTACATCGGGTGCAAGGGGGACCGAACTCCGGAGGCGCTTCTGGAGACCGTACGGCTCATGGAGGGGGTGCAGGAGGGCCTGCCGCCGGATGAATTGGAGAGGAAGAGGCTGGACGCATTGAACAGCTTTGTCTTCAATGTGGACACCCCCGCCGCCCTGACCGAGGTCTACGCGAGGTACGAGCTGCGGGGCGAGCCCCTGGACACCCTGGAGAGAATACAAGAGGCCTTCATGGAGGCGCGCCCGGATGAGCTCCAGACGCTGGCGGAGGAGTATCTGGACCCGGGGGCGCTCAAGATCTTTGTCGTGGGGGACGGGACCATCCCGGTGGAGACCGGGGACGGCCGGCGGGTCCCCTTGGAGAAGGCCTTGGAGGAGACGGCCGGGGAGCTGGGGCTCCCCTTCGAGGTGCTGCCTCTTCGTTGAGGCCGGGGTCTCAGGCCGGGGGGAAGAGAAGCCCGGGCAAGTCCGGGAGCGCCTCCACTGGGATCAGCTCCATGGGCGATGAAGAGGAGCAGGAGGAGGCGTTTCCGCCGGCCAGGAGGCAGCGGGAGAAGCCCAGCTTGGCGGCCTCTCTTATGCGGAGCTCGGGCTGGCTGACCCCCCTGATCTCCCCTGCCAGCCCCACCTCGCCGAAGAACACCATGTCCAGGCCAACGGCCCTGTCCAGGAAGCTCGAGACCATCGCCGTGACGATCCCCAGGTCAGCGGCCGGCTCCTCCACCCGGAGACCGCCCGCCACGTTTACGAAGATGTCCTGGTCGCCCATTTCCAGGCCCATACGCTTGGCTATCACAGCCACGAGGAGGGAGATCCGGTTGGGATCCACGCCCATGGCGGTGCGCCTGGGCACGCTCAACGGGCTTGCGCCCACCAGGGCCTGGATCTCCACCAGTACGGGACGGGTCCCCTCGAGGCAGGGAACCACCACGGAGCCCGAGGCCCCCTTCGGCCTTTCCTCCAGGAAGATCCTCGAGGGGTTCCCCACCTCGGCGAGCCCGGTCTCCTTCATCTCGAAGACCCCGATCTCGTTCGTGGGCCCGTAGCGGTTCTTTACGGAGCGGACGATGCGGAATGCGTGCCCCCTGTCGCCCTCGAAGTAGAGGACCGTGTCCACCATGTGTTCCAGGACCTTGGGGCCGGCTATTGCCCCGTCCTTGGTCACGTGACCGACCAGGAAGGTGGGGGTCGCGGTCTGCTTGGCCCAGGACATGATGCGTGCGGCCACCTCGCGGACCTGCCCCACACTGCCGGGGGCCGAGGGCAGGGTGTCGGTATGGAGGGTCTGGACCGAGTCTACTATGAAGAGATCCGGCCTCAGCTCCTCCAGGGTCCCGATCAAGTCCTCGAAGAGCGTGGCGGTGAGCACGAAGAGCCCTTCTGAGCTGACGCCCAGCCGGTCGGCCCTGAGCCTTATCTGCTGGACCGACTCCTCGCCCGAGAGATAAAGGCACCGCAGCCCCTGTCTTGAGAGGGATCCGGCCGCCTGCAGGAGCAGGGTGGATTTTCCTATGCCGGGCTCCCCGCCGACCAGGACCAGTGAGCCCGGGACCAGGCCCCCTCCCAGGGAGCGGTCGAACTCGTTGATCCCGGTCTCCACCCGGTGCTCTCCCTCCAGGGAGACCTGGTGGAGGGGGACCGCAGAGGGCCTGGTCCCGGGGGCGGAGCGCCCGCCGTCGCTCCGCCCGCCGACCCTCTCCTCGGAGAGCGTTCCCCACTCCCCGCAGTCCGGGCAGCGGCCCATCCACTTGGGGCTCTGGTAGCCGCACGCCTGGCAGACATGGAGCACACGCCCAGCCTTCTTCACAAGCCTTTACCTCCTTCAGACGGGGGGATTGCCGGAACAAGCGAACTCAGGGGCTCAACCACGGATCATTGTTAACCCTCGAGGGGCGGGCCGTCAATCCATATCAACGGGGCTCGAAAATGTAACCTTTCTCCGGAATCAGGCTCTTTATCAACAGTCATAACCTGTTGAAAGAACAGGGGCGTATAACAGCGGACCGGCGGTTTTAGGAGCTCCATCATTATTGACAACACCCGGTGCCCGTGCTAATTGAGGATATTAAAACATTGTTTCCTGAAAGGAGACGCGGCATGGCTGATATCATGCAAGTCAGTGACGAGAACTTCGAGCAAGAGATAATAAACAGCGACCTGCCTGCACTGGTCGATTTCTGGGCCGCCTGGTGCGGACCCTGCCGCATGGTGAGCCCGGTGGTGGAGGAACTGGCCAAGGACTACGAAGGCAAGCTCAAGGTGGCCAAGATGGACGTGGACCAGAACCGCCAGACCCCGGCCAGGTTCGGGATCCGCAACATCCCCACTCTCATCTTCTTCAAGGGAGGAGAGGTCGCCCAGACCATAATCGGCGCCCAGCCGAAGAGCGCCATTGAAGAAGAAATCAAGAAGCTCCTCTGATATGCACGACGTGATAATAATAGGGGGAGGTCCGGCGGGACTCACCGCGGGGATGTATTGCGCCCGGGCCAGGCTTGACGTCGTCCTTGTTGAGAAGCTGGCCCCGGGCGGCCAGGTCTTGACAACGGACCGGGTGGAAAACTACCCGGGGTTCCCCGAAGGGATCAGCGGGTTCGAGCTCATGGACCGCATGAAGTCCCAGGCCGAGCGGTTCGGCCTGGCGGTTCGGGCCGAGGAGGTAACGGGTCTGGAAGCCGGTGGGACGGGCAAGCTGGTCAAGACCAATCAGGGCGAGCTCGAGACCAGGGCTGTGATCCTGGCTAGCGGGGCCACCTGGAAGAGGCTGGGGATCGAGGGGGAGGAAAAGCTGATGGGCCGGGGGGTGAGCTTCTGCGCCACCTGCGACGGACCCTTTTACAGGGACCAGGAAGTGGCCGTGGTGGGCGGCGGGGATACGGCCGTGGAAGAGGCCCTTTTCCTCACAAGGTTTGCCGGCCGGATATACCACGTACACCGCAGGGACGAGCTGCGGGCCGTCAAGGTCTTACAGGAGAGGGCCTTTGCCGAGTCCAAGATAGAGTTCATATGGGACACGGTCCCGGTCAGGGTCCTGGGTGAAGACGGGGTGGAGGGGATCGAGCTCCGGAACGTAAAGACCGGCGAAACCAGCCGAAAAGCGGTCCAGGGGGTGTTTGTGTTCATCGGGACCGTGCCCAACTCCGACATGGTAAAGGGCCTGGTGGACCAGGACGAAGGCGGTTTCGTGATCACCGACCAGGGTATGCAGACCTCTTCACCGGGGATCTTCGCCGCAGGGGACGTGAGATCCAAGCCGCTCCGGCAGATCTCCACTGCAGTGGGGGAGGGGGCGGCAGCTGCCTTCTCCGCCGAGAAGTACCTGGAGGGCTCGCTCGAGCCCCCGCCGGTGGAGGCGGAAGGCCGATGAGAAGGGAAGGTCGAGCTCTAATAAAGGCGGCTGTGCTTTTCCTGCTGATCGGGCTCCTCGGCGGGTGCGGCGGATTGGTGGATTACGGTACAGGGGTCTTCGGCCGCATATTCGGAGGCGTGGAGGAGAGAAGCCCTGCAGAGCTGATCGCGTACGGGGAGGAATGCCTGGAGAAGGGGCGGTATCAGGCGGCGGCCGAGGCCTTCCAGCAGGTAAAGGACCGCTACCCTTACAGCCGGTACGCGACCGTGGCCGAGCTGCGCATGGCGGATGCGCTTTTCAAGCGGGGGGAGTACAACAGCGCCTATGAGGCGTATGACGAGTTCGAGCGCCTGCACCCGAGAAACGAGCACATTCCCTATGTGATCTATCGCAAGGGTGAGTGCCACATGGAGCAGGTCTCCACCATCGACCGGGACCAGAGCCATACCAGGAAGGCCAAGGAGGAGTACGAGAGGCTGGTAAAGCGGTTTCCCGGGAACGACTATGCCAAGCTCGCCCGGAAAAAGATACGAAAGTGCTTAATTTTTCTGGCTGAATACGAGTTATACGTAGGGCACTTCTATTTTGAAAGGGGCGATTACAAGGCGGCCATGGGCCGGTACCGCTACATCATAGAGAACTACCCTGATACCGGGCAGTACCACGAGGCCCTGGAGTACATGAGCCGCTGCAAGGAGAGGTTGGCCGAGCAGGGAGGCGAAAAAGAGGCCGAGGAGGGCGGGGCCTGAGCAACGCTCAGCCAGCGCCCCCCAGCATCTCGCCCACCATCTCGGTAACGCGCTGAAGGGCCCTGTCCAGTCCCTCGGGCCGATTGCCGCCTCCCTGGGCCATGTCCGGCCGGCCGCCTCCTTTTCCGCCCACAAGAGGGGATAGCTTGCCGATGAGGCGTCCGGCTTGTATCCTGTCCGTGAGATCAGGGCTGACAATACAAAGGAGCATTGCCTTGTCGCCGTTCCTGGCCCCCAGGACCGCCACCCCGCTCTTCATGCGCTCCTTTACCTGATCCCCCATGGCGCGCAAGGCCTTGGGGGAATCCGCCTCCACCTCCCTGGCCAAGACCTTGACCCCGCTCACTTCCCCGGCTCCTGCCATCAGGTCCGTGGTGTGGCTGGAGCGGATCCGGTCGCGGAGGGACTCCATCTCACGCTCCATGTCCCTCTGCTCCTTGAGCAGGCGCTCCACCCTTTCTTCCACCTGGTCCGGCCCCACCTTGAGCGTTGAGGCGAGGGCCTTGATCTGCCGCTCCCTTTCCTGGACATAGGCCAGGGCGGGCTCTCCGGCCAGGGCCTCGATGCGGCGGAGATTGGCCCCCACAGCGGCCTCGCTCACTATCTTGAAGAGCCCTATGTCACCGGTCCTGCCGGCGTGGGTGCCGCCGCAGAGCTCGCGACTGACGCCTCCCTGGACCTCCACCACCCTGACCGTCTCTCCGTAGCGCTCTTCGAATATGGCGGTGGCCCCGCTCTTGACCGCCTGCTCGAGGGGCATCTCCTCTGTGGATACCGGACGGTTCCGCCGTATGTAACTGTTCACCAGGGCTTCCACCGAGCGGAGCTTTTCCGCCTCCACCTGGGTGAAATGGGTGAAGTCGAAGCGCAGCCGTTCCGGGGAGACCAATGATCCGGCCTGCTTCACGTGCTCCCCCAGGGCCTCCCTTAGCGCGGAGTGGAGGAGATGGGTGGCCGTGTGATGCCTCGCGGTGGCCGCCCTCCGCTCCGCGTCCACACGGGCGTTCACCCGGTCCCCCAGGCTGAGCGAGCCCTCTTCAACCACCCCCTGGTGGGCTATGATCTTGTCCCCGAAACGGGTGGTGCCGGTGATCCTGACCGCGGTTCCCTCTCTGTGCAGCCAGCCGGTGTCCCCCACCTGTCCTCCGGCCTCGCCGTAGAAGGGAGTTTGGTCCAAGACCGCCTCCACCCGGCTGCCCCGCCCGGCCTCCTGGACTTGATTTCCGCCTTCCAGCAAGGCGATGACCGTGGCCCGGGCCTCCAACTCATCGTAGCCGGTGAACCCGCATGAGAGCCCGCCCGCGGCCATTTGCCTGTAAGCCTCCGGGATCTCCTCCTCGCCGCTTCCCTTCCAGGCCTGCTGGCTCTTGGCCCTCTGCCTGGACATGGAGCGCTCATACCCCTCCATGTCCAGCTCCAGGCCCTCTTCCCTGGCCACATCCTGCACTATATCCAGAGACAGGCCGTAGGTGTCGTAGAGCTTGAAGGCCAGATCCCCCGGGATCTCCTTTTCCCCCTTCCCCCTTATCTCCTCCAGGCTGTCCCCGAGGACCCTCATGCCGTGCCGCAGGGTGTCGGCGAATCGCTTCTCCTCGTTCACCACCACCCCTTCTATGTACTTGCGGGAGGCGGTGAGGTCGGTGTAGTCCTGGCCCATTACATCGACCACCCTGTCCACCACCGAGTGCAGGAAAAGACCCTCCAACCCCAGGACCTGCCCGAAACGCACGGCCCGCCTGAGTATGCGCCTTAGTACGTAGCCCCTTCCCTCGTTGGAAGGCATGACCCCGTCGCCCACCAGGAAGGCGGCCGCCCTGGCGTGGTCCGCGATTACCCGGAATGAGACGTCGCCCTTGGGGTCCTTACCGTACCGCCTCCCCGAGATCTCCTCTATTGTCCCTATGAGGTCCCTGAACAGATCGGTGTCGAAGTTGGACTTGACCCCCTGGACCACCGCGGCTATCCGCTCCAGGCCCATCCCGGTGTCTATGTTCCGCTTGGGCAGCGGTGTGAGATTTCCCTGGTGGTCGCGGTTGAACTGCATGAAGACCAGGTTCCAGATCTCCAGATAGCGGTCGCACTCGCAGCCCGGGGCGCAGTCCGGACGCCCGCACGAGAGCTCCTCGCCCTGATCGATCAGGATCTCCGAGCAGGGCCCGCAAGGGCCGGTATCGCCCATGGCCCAGAAGTTGTCCTCCTCGCCCAGCCGCACTATCCGCTCTGGAGGGAAGCCGATCTCCTTCTCCCATATGGAGTAGGCCTCGTCGTCGTCCAGGTATACCGAGGCGTAGAGCTTTTCCCCGGGCAGGCCGTAGCGTTCGGTGAGGAGCTCCCAGGCCCAGGCCACGGCCTCGCTCTTGAAGTAGTCCCCGAAGGAGAAGTTCCCAAGCATCTCGAAGAATGTGTGGTGCCGCGCCGTGTATCCCACGTTGTCCAGGTCGTTGTGCTTGCCCCCGGCCCGGACGCACTTCTGGGAGGTCACCGCCCGGTTGTAGCCGCGGTTCTCCTCGCCCAGGAACACCCTCTTGAACTGGACCATGCCCGCGTTGGTAAAGAGCAGGGTGGGATCGTCCCTGGGGATCAGGGAGGCGCTGGGCACGGGCTCGTGCCCCCGCTCCTTGAAGAATTCTATGAACTGCCTTCTTATTGATCCAAAATCCATTCACTTATCCCGCCTTTTCCTGCTTCTTCTTATCCCGGGTTTCGCTGGTTTCTTCCTGGACTTCTTTTTCGATCTTTTTAAGGCCTGTTTTATCCTTTATAATAGCCGTTATGCGATCTTGGATATCCGTATTTTCCACAAGGAAGCGCCTCACGTTTTCCCTTCCCTGGCCCAGGCGTTCGCCTTCGAATGAGTACCATGCGCCGCTCTTTTCGATCACATCCAGGGAGACGCCCAGGTCCAGCAGGTCGCCTTCCTTGGAGATCCCGTGTCCGTACAGTATGTCGAACTCCGCGGTCTTGAACGGAGGCGCGATCTTGTTCTTGACCACCTTGACCTTCGTGCGATTGCCCAGGACCTGATCGCCTTCCTTTATCGCGCCTATCCGCCTTATGTCCAGCCTCTGGGAGGAATAGAACTTGAGTGCGTTCCCGCCGGTGGTGGTCTCCGGGCTCCCGAACATCACCCCGATCTTCATCCGGATCTGGTTGATGAAGATCACACACGTGTGGGACTTGCTTATGGTGGCGGTGAGCTTGCGAAGGGCCTGGCTCATCAAACGGGCCTGGAGCCCCACGTGCTGCTCGCCCATCTCGCCCTCTATCTCGGCCCTGGGTACCAGGGCGGCCACCGAGTCTATTATCAGGGCGTCCACCGCCCCGCTCCTTACCAGGATCTCGGCTATGTCCAAGGCCTGCTCTCCTGTGTCCGGCTGGCTTACCAGGAGGTTGTCCACGTCCACGCCCAGCTTCCTGGCATAGGCGGGGTCCAGAGCGTGCTCCGCATCGATGAAGGCCACCGTCCCGCCCTGGGCCTGGGCCTCGGCCGCTATGTGGAGGGCCAGGGTGGTCTTTCCCGAGGCCTCAGGCCCGAATATCTCAACCACACGCCCTCGCGGCACGCCTCCCACGCCCAAGGCCAGATCCAGGGACAGGGAGCCCGTTGATATGGCCGGGATATTGACCACCCGGTCGTCGCTCATCTTCATGATGGAGCCCCGGCCGAACTGCTTTTCTATTTGATTGATGGCCTGGTCTACGGCCCTCTCTTTGTCCGCGCGTTCACTCATGAATCACTCCTCCTCCTCCGCCGTGCCCCGGCCTTCTCCGGCCAGGGGGAACCGGTCGAGCTCCGTGTAAACGGCCCCTCCGGGCTTTAGTTCGCTCCTGAACAAGACGAGCTCCCGCAGTTCGAACTCCGGGCTTGCCAGGTCCTGGTGGCGTGATACGGTCTCCTCCAGCCTCCGGTCCAGGCCGCCGTCCTTGCGGAACCGCCCCAGGGTGAGGTGGGGCCTGAAGGGCCGCGTCTCCCGCTTGATCCCGAACGGGGAGAGTGCCTCCTGGAGCGAGTCTCTCAAGGCCCCCATGCGCTCTTTCTCCCCTCGAATGCCCAGCCACACCACCCTGGGCCGCCGCCTGTGCGGGAAAAAACCGGTCCCCGCGAGCGCCGCTGAAAAGGGGGTGAATCCCGCGCAGACTCCCCTCACAACCCCGCAGAGCTCCGGAATCCGGTCCCGGTCCAGGCCGCCCAAAAACACCACTGTCAGGTGCATACCTCCCGGCCTCACCCACTTGACCCGGCCCGAGGCCTCCCGCATGTCCTCCAATACACGGCCCGCGATCTCCTTGATCCCGGACGGGAGCTCAAAGGCCAGGAAGCAGCGGATATCCGAGGACATAACGCCTCACCCAGTCAAGCGCCATCATGGCCGTGTTGGACTTTATCTGTTCCCTTCCTCCCCAGAACCTGTAGCGGCGAGCGATGGTCTCGGACCCGGCCGCCAGGCCGAGGCACACCGTACCCACGGGTTTCTCCCCGCTGCCTCCTCCGGGGCCGGCGATCCCTGTGACGGCCAGGGCCAGGGCGGATCCGAATACGGATCTGGCCCCTTGGGCCATGGCCCCTGCGGTCTCCTCGCTCACCGCTCCGTGCGCCTCGAGGATCTCCCGTGGGACCCCCAAGAACTTGGACTTGGCCTTGTTGTCATAGGCCACGACGCCTCCGACGAAGTACTCCGAGCTCCCCGGCGAATCGGTGATCATGTCGCCGATACGGCCTCCGGTGCAGGACTCGGCGGTGGACAACGTGAGCCCTTTCCCCCTGAGGGCGTTTCCCACAGCATGGCCCATTCCTTCGTCCCCGGTGGCGAAGACATGGGCCCCCAGGACCCGCCGTATCTCGGACTCCAGCCGGTCCAGCTCGGCCAGGGCCCCGGCCTCGTCACGACCCCTGGCGCTGATGCTCACGTGGTTTTCCGGGAAGTGCGGGTAGAAGCCCAGTTCCACGTTCGGTCCGCCCGCCGGGAGCCCCTTGAGCCTCTCGGCCAGATCCGGTTCACTCACCCCGTAGAGCTTCAGGGTCCTCTGGCGCATGACCGGGAGCGTCTCGCAGTCCAGGAGTATTTCGGGCAGCACGAAGCGGTCCATCAGGAACCGCATCTGGTCCGGCACACCCGGCAGGAAGTAGAGCTTGACATCGTTTTCCACCAGGGAGAAGCCGCAGACCGTGCCCCTGGGATTGATCATCCTGGAGCCCTCGGGCACCCAGGCCATCTTTTCCATCGAAGGGGTCATCTCCAGGCCCCGCCTGAACACGTACCGCCGGATCAGCTCGAACATCTCCTCGTCGCGGCGGAGCGGTCTTTCGAGGGCCTGGGCCACGATCTCGTTGGTCAGGTCGTCTTCAGTGGACCCCAGCCCTCCGGTCACGATCACGAACCGCGATGAGCCCACCGCCTCCTTGATGGCGGCCGCGGCCCTCCCGGGGTCGTCTCCCACGGTGGTGATCCGGGTGACGCCGAGCCCGCAGGCGGCCAAGCGCCCTGCCGCGTACCAGGCGTTGAGGTCCGGGGTGCGGCCGGATACCAGCTCGTTCCCGATGGTTATTATCTCTCCGTACATCCCAGAGCCGCCCCGGTTTCAGCCCGCTCCCAGGATCGCTCCGGCCGCCCTGAGAGCCAGATTGGTGTAAATACCCGCCAGCAGGTCGTCGGCCACCACACCCGCCCCGCCTTGGAGCCGTTCCGCCCGGCGCACCGGCCAGGGTTTCAAGATGTCGAACACCCGAAACAAGAGGAACCCAGCCGCCAGGTACGCCCATGAGAGCGGGAGCATGTAGAGGGCCGCCATGAACCCCGCGGCCTCGTCGGCCACCACCTCCCCGGGATCGCCCCGCCCCAGGGCGCGTTCGGCAAGCCCCGCCGCCCAAACCGAGAGGCCGGTGACCGCCACGATCAACAGGCCCCCTCCCGCCGGCCCTGCGGCGTGCATCAGCCAGATCAGGGGGATGGAGGCGAGGGTTCCGAATGTGCCGGGGGCCTTCGGCACGAGACCCGCGCCGAACAGGGAGGAGATCAGAAGAGCGGCCCGACTCGATCGATCCGCTTCCCGGAACGCCTCTCTAAACGGCAACCTATCAGATGGAGTGTCCGACTTCAAGGAGTCATTCCGGAACCGTGGGCGGCGGAGCTCACCCAGGTGTATACGTCCTTGAGTGGGATGCCGTTTTCCAGAGCGATCCGCCTGCACTCCTCGTACTCCGGGATGTTCCTGCTCCCGCCGCCCGGCCGCGGGACCCGCTTTACGGTCATGGGCCCCCAGGGGCTCTCCAAGCGAATGGTGGATCGCTCCAGGGTCATGCGATTGACCACCTGGTACCGGACGCCCAGGGTGGTGCTTTCCCTGAAGAGCACCTCGGCGAGCATGTCCCGCTGATCCGGTCTTCCCAGGACCCTCAGGGTCACCCCGGGCCGGTTCTTCTTCATCTGCACCGGTGTCATGCTCACATCCAGGGCGCCTTTTGCCAGCAGCAGCTCCATTACAAAGCCCATCCACTCCGGGGGGCAGTCGTCCAGGTCGGCCTCCAGGAGGACCACCGTGTCGGTCCGGGCCTCCACCGGCTCCCTGCCGAGTACTATGCGAAGCAGGTTCGGCCGGTCCGGCAGGTGTCTGCTCCCCACGCCGTATCCCGCAGCCTCCACGGTCAGGGCGGGCATGGTACCGAAGCCCCCGGCCAGGACCTTGACCATGGCCGCTCCTGTAGGGGTCACCAGCTCCTCCCGGAGCCTCGAGTCGTATACGGGCGCCCCCTTCAGGAGCTCCAGGGTGGCCGGTGCGGGTACGGGCAGCGGCCCGTGACGGCTCTCGACGAATCCCGAGCCCAGGGGGAGGGGGGAGCATAGGAGTCTTGTTATCCCGAGCTCCTTCAACCCGAAGACCCCGCCCACAATGTCCACGATCGAATCCGCGGCCCCCACCTCATGGAAGTGGACCTCTTCCACCGGACGGTCATGAATCTTTGCCTCGGCCTCGGCCAATGCTTGGAAGACCGCCAGGCTCCGCTCCCTGACCTCCCGGTCCAATCCGCAGCCTTCTATGATCCTCCGGATGTCCTCGAGGCCCCTGTGACCGCCGGGGTCCTCGCCCGCGTGCACCAGGAAGCGAGTCCCGTGTATTGCGTTTCTCTGCTCGGGCCCGGCCTCGATTCCGACGCCCGGCAGCCCCAGGGCCTTTACGGCCTCCTCCAACAGGCGGAACTCCAAGCCCGCGTCCAGCAGGGCGCCTATCAGCATGTCTCCGCTGATCCCGGAGAAGCACTGTAGAAAGGCGGTTTTCATGGATTCCCTATACCCGGGGGGGCGGTGGTTGTCAACGCCGGACCGGGTTCCCCCCGAAGGGGTTCTCCGCCAGGAAGTCCGGCAGAAACTCCGGGTCGGCCTCCCGCCCCCCGCCGGGGAACTGGACGAAGAGACGCCTGGACCCGAGCTCCAAGGCATGCCCGTAAACCGCTTGGAACTCCTCGGGCGAAACCCTTCGTGAGAGCTCCTGCGGCAGGGGCCGGGGTATCGGGTGGTACTGGCTCATCAGGCTCAGGGGGAGGTCCCGGCCGAACTCCACAAAAAGGGATGTCAAGGCCTGGACCGAGTTTTCCACGTGCCCGGGAAGGATCAGGTGGCGCACCAGGACCCCCCTCTCCGCTGTCCTGCCGCCGGTTTCCCATACGTCCAGAGGGCCCTTCTGCCTGAGCATTTCCTCTATTGCGTCCAAGGCCTTGCCCGGGTAGTCCGGGCACGAGGAGTACCTTGCCGCCAGCAAGCGGTCCGAGTACTTGTAGTCGGGGAGGTAGATGTCGGCCGACCCTTCGGCCGCGCGGACCTGCTCCGGCGACTGGTACCCGGATAGGTTGTAGACTACCGGGACCCCGATTCCCAGCCTTCTCAGTCCTTCCACCACCCTGAAGGTATAAGGGAAGAACTGGTCCGGGCTGACGAAGCTTATGTTGTGCACCCCTTCCTCCCTGATCATTCGGGCGGCCTCGGTTACCAGCCCCTCCACGGACACCTCCCGGCCCAGGCCCCGGGCGGAGATCTGATAATTCTGGCAAAATACGCAGCCCAAGGGGCAGCCGGTGAAAAACATGGTGCCCGAACCCCTCCGGCCGGATATGGGGGGCTCCTCGCCGAGGTGCGGCCCCACATAAGCCACCCGCATGACATGGCTCTCCCCGCAAGCGCCCGGGCGTCCCCCGGCCGGCACCAGGGTCCGGTCCACGCCGCATGCGCGGGGGCAGAGCCTGCATTTCCTGAACTCCTTCATGGCGGCTGCCAGTTTGTATCCCGTGGACCAAAAGGTCAAGCCGCCATGCTGCCGACCCTGTCAAATCAAATACACCGTGCATGAGTCTTGTCTCCGGGGAGTGATCGCAGCTTGACAAGTGTCACGTGACGAAATACATTTTTTGTATGATCAAGACCTTTGCCGATAGGCGCACCCAGGAATTGTATATAACGGGTAAGGCCAAGCGGTTTCCCTCGGATTTGACCGGCAGGGCTTTGCGCAAGCTCGAGTATATTGATTTGGCGACCCGGCTGGAAGATTTGAAGGTCCCGCCCGGGAATCGGCTCCATGCCCTGGGAGGTGAGAGAAAGGGGCAGTATTCGATCTCAATAAACGATCAGTGGCGCATCTGTTTTCGATTCCTGGAGGGTGACGCCTATGATGTTGAGATCTGTGACTATCACTAAGGGGGTGAGACTGAATGAGTATTCCCAATACAACGAGGATCAAACGCCGGCCCACCCATCCGGGGGAGATGCTTCGTGAAGATTTTCTCCCTGATTACGGACTTACGGTTTCAGGCTTGGCCAAGGCCGTGGGAGTCTCACGGCAGTCGGTTAATGAGCTGCTGCGGGGGCGCCGGGGTGTCAGCCCGGAGATGGCCTTGCGGCTTGGACGCCTTTTCGGCAACTCGCCGGAGTTTTGGCTGAACGCCCAGCGGGCTGTGGACCTGTGGGAGGCCGAAGAGGCGATCAAGGAGGACGTGAAACGCATCAAACCGCTGAATGCCGCATAGCCTACGGGTATTGCCGGATTCGCTCTTTTCGGCGAAGCGCCATTGGATCCCTGAGTCCTTCACGGCTTTGAGCCGACTGGGGCGTAACAGCCCCCCTCCGGAGAACCGGGATGTGCTCAAGCCATCAGGGCTTGACTTTCCCTGATGCTTTCATTACATGACTTCGGACGCGCCGCGCAGGCGTGGATGTCGGCAAGGGCTCAAACACGAAAGAAAAGGGCTCAAACACGAAAGAAAGAGGAAGGCTATGGCGTATTCGGTGAGCCCCGAGGGCGAGGAGTTCCGCCTGCCCGAGGAGGAGGACTATCGAAAGGAGTTCGAGAGGCTCCGGGCCCTGGCGCAAGAGCAGCGGGACATGGGCCGGGAGATAGTGGTGGTGATGGGCCTGGGCTTTGTGGGCGCGGTCATGGCCGGGGTTGTGGCCGATTCAGTGGACCCTGAGACCGGCGAGCCCGGGAAGTTCGTAATCGGCATGCAGAGGCCGAGCCCCAGGAGCTTCTGGAAGATCCCGCTCTTCAACAGGGGGATCTCCCCTGTGAAGGCCGAAGACCCGGAGGTCGAGCCGCTGATCGCAAGGTGCGTCAACGAGCGGGGGACGCTCACCGCGACTTACACGTACGACGCCTTGTCTCTTGCCGACGTGCTTGTGGTGGACGTCCAGTGCGACTTCCAAAAGGAGGAGCTGGGCAACTTGAGGAGCGGGCACGCGGATATCAGCGCCCTGGAGGAGAGCTACAAGGTCATCGGGAAGAAGATCGACCCCGAGTGCCTGGTCTTGACCGAGACCACGGTGCCCCCGGGGACGACCGAGTACGTGGCATACCCGATCATCAAGAAGGCCTTCAGAAAGCGCGGCATAGACCGGGAGCCCCTCCTCGCCCACAGCTTCGAGCGGGTGATGCCGGGAAGGGACTATGTGAGGTCGGTGAGGGACTTCTGGAGGGTGTGCAGCGGGATCAACCGGGAGAGCAGGGACAGGGTGGTCGGGTTCCTCTCGGACGTCCTGAACGTGGACGACTATCCCCTGACCGTCCTCGAGCGCCCCATTGAGAGCGAGACCTGCAAGATCGTGGAGAACAGCTACCGCGCCACCATCCTCGCCTTCCTCCACGAGTGGAGTCTTTTCGCCGAGACCAACGGGGTGGACCTGATAAAAGTCATAAACGCCATCAAGGTGAGGCCTACGCACGACAACATCATCTTCCCGGGGCCGGGAATAGGCGGGTACTGCCTGCCCAAGGACGGGGGGCTGGGCCTCTGGGCCTACAAGCACCTCCTGGGCTTTGAGAGCGAAATCTTTCGCATCACTCCCGAGGCCATAGACATCAACGACACCAGGGCCCTTCACGCGGCCCAACTGGTGAGGGACGCCCTGCGGAACATGGGCAAGATAGTGGCCGCCTCACAGGTGGCCTTGCTGGGGGTCTCCTACAGGGAGGGGGTGGGGGACACGCGGTACAGCGGCTCCGAGATAATCGCCCGGAAGCTCACCGAGATGGGAGCGGAGATAAGGGCCCACGACCCCTATGTTCAGCACTGGTGGGAGCTGGAGAAGCAGGACACCTACCCGGCCACCGGGACCGGTTGGTCCCGATTCTTCCGGAATCAGGAGCACCTGGACGAGTTCAGCATGACACCGGACCTGAAGGACGCCCTCAGTGAAGCCGACGCGGTGGTCCTGGCGGTCAGGCACAAGCCTTATCTGGATCTCCGGCCCGAGCAGGTGGTGGAGATGGCCGGGGGCCCGGTGGCGGTGGTGGACTGCTTCGGGATGCTGGACGATGATCGGATAGAGAGCTACTTCGAGCTCGGCTGCGAGGTCAAGGGCCTGGGGCGGGGCCAGATAAACCGGATCAAGGACCGGGTCAGACGGAGGAAGCTGGGCGAAAGGTCCGGCCCGGCCGGGTGAGCCTCAAAGGGCTCCAGGGGCGGATCTAGCCTTTTTCAAAGGGAAAATAGCGCTTGACACCTGACCCGGGTTTCCTTAGTATCAGCTGGATGAGCATCGGCGGTGTTCCCCAGGGGAATGATCGGCTTTGGGGTTGGTTTTTCAAGAAAGGGCAATTCTAGACGGGAGGTTTTGCGATGAAAGGAAAGACGTTGTGGAAGGGGCTCGCTCTGGGCCTTGCTCTCGCTTTCTGCCTCACCACCGCGGCCTCGGCCGCACCCATCCGCATCGGCGTAGCCGCCCCTTATACCGGGGATCTGGCCGCCTACGGCGACAACATCAAGGCGGGGGTCATGCTGAAGCAGAAGGAGATCAACGAGGCGGGCGGAATCAATGGAAACAAGATCGAGCTGGTCTGGGGCGACGACCTTTGCCAGCCCAAGGAGGCCGGCAACGTGGCCTCCAAGTTCGCCAACGACTCCAAGATGATGGCTGTGATAGGGCACCTGTGCTCCTCAGCGACACTGGCCGGCATGCCCATTTACGTGCGCAACGGAATGCCGGTGATCAGCCCCACCTCCACAAACCCCACCATAGGCCAGGTCGGCAAGGGCTGGTTCTTCAGGAACTGCTACACGGACGATTTCCAGGGCAAGTACCTGGCATCCCAAGTGGTAAGGGAGCTCCTCGGAGTGAAAAAGGTGGCCGTCTTCTATGAGAACAACGACTACGCAATAGGACTCAAGGACAGCTTCATTGAAGGAGCGGAGGCCGCCGGGATCGAAGTGGTCGGAACAGAGGCCTACGTGGCCAAGACCACGGACTTCACCCCGCAGTTGACCAAGCTCCTGCGGGACAAGCCTGGCGCCATTTTCCTCTGCGGGTACCACCCGGAAGGCGCCCTGATAGCCGGCCAGGCCAGGAAGCTCGGCTTTGACGGCCCGCTTTTCGGTGCGGACGGCCTGGACAACGAGGACTATATAAAGATCGGCGGCGAGGCGGCCGACAATACTTATATGACAGTGCCCTTCCTGGCCTCGGCGGCCGGACCCGAGGCGCAGGAGTTCGCCAAGACCTACAAGGAGGAGACCGGGCGCGAGGTGGACTGGATGAGCGCCAATGCGTATGACTGCCTGGGCATCCTGGCCCACGTGATCGAGAAGGTGGGTGCGGACCGCGAAAAGATCCGCGAGGGCCTGGCGGCCATCAACTCCCCTGAGAAGGGCTACGAGGGCGTGACCGGTCTGACCTACTTCAACGAGGTGGGTGACTGCTCCAAGCCCGCTTTTGTAAAGAAGGTGGAAAACGGAGAGTTCGTGGCGGTGGAGTAGGTCGATTCATCCAGTTGACGATTGAGGCGGGGGCGCCGTGGATCAAAGGGGTCACGGCGCCCAACCTGCTTTAAGGACGGGGCGCCCTTGTTCCTGCAACAGCTTTTCAACGGACTGACAATCGGAGGGATCTATGCGCTGATCGCCGTGGGCTACACCATGGTTTACGGCGTGATTCAGTTGATCAACTTCGCCCACGGCGAGATCTATATGCTGGGCGCCTTCTTCGCCCTGACCTTCGTCGTATTCCTGGGAATGCCCTTTTACCTGGCGTTCCTGCTGGCCATGGCATGCGGGGCGGTCTGCGGCATGCTCCTGGACGTGATCGCCTACAGGCCGCTCCGCCGATCCCCCCGGCTGGCCGCATTGATAACGGCCATCGGGATGTCCATCTTCCTGCAGAACCTGGCCATGATCATCTGGGGCTCCCGGCCCAAGCCATTCCCCCAGGACGCCTTGCCCGCCTATTTCAACCAGTCGATAAAGTTCGCGGGAGTGAGCCTGACGGGGTTTCACCTGTTCATCTTCGCCGCCTCCATCGTGATGATGATATGTCTCAATCTACTGATCCAGAAGACCCGGTTCGGAAAGGCCATGCGGGCGGTGGCCCAGAACAAGACCATGGCCGCCCTGACCGGCATCAACGTAAATCGGGTGATCACCTTGACCTTTGCCGTGGCCGGGGCCATGGGCGCCGCGGCCGGGTTGATGGTGGGGGCCTATTACAACTCCCTGTACCCCACCATGGGGTATCTGGCCGGGGTAAAGGCCTTTGCCGCGGCCGTGCTCGGGGGAATCGGTTCGGTGCCCGGCGCGATGCTGGGCGGCATAGTGTTGGGCGTGGCCGAGGCCTTGGGCGCCGGGTATTTGAGCTCCCTCTACCGGGACGGGATCTCCTATGCGGTCATGATCATAGTGATCGTATTCATCCCGGCGGGCTTCTTCGGTGTGCTGATAAAGGAGACCAAGAAGTCCATTTAGTCTCTTGCTGAAGCTTCGCTACTGTAGGACCTGGGATATGAATCTTGTCACCGAGACGAGCAACGCGACCAAGCTCAAGCTGGGCCTCTTGGGCTTCGCCCTCTTGCTTCCGGCCTTGCCCTTTGCAAACCAGTATTTGCTCCATGTGGTGATCCTGATCTACCTTTACATGATTCTGGCGCTCGGGCTCAATATCGTGCCCGGGTTCAACGGGCTGCTGGATCTGGGCTACGTGGGGTTCTACGGCATAGGGGCCTACACCTCGGGACTCTTGACCATTCACTTCGGGCTGTCCTACTGGCTGATAATGCCCCTGGCCTTCCTGAACGGGGCGCTGTGGGGGGTGTTGCTCGGGGCCCCCACCCTGAGGCTCACCGGCGACTACTTCGCCATTGTGACCTTCGGGTTCTCCGAGCTGGTGGTGCTCTTTCTCACCAACGAGATATGGCTCACCCGGGGCCCATTGGGCCTGCCCGGGATAGCCCCGCCCGGCCTTGACCTTTCCTGGCTGGGCCTGGGCGCCTACGAGTTCCGCGGGGAGCTTCCCTATTACTACTTGGCCATCGCCATGGTCCTTGTCACCGTCTTTGTCATGCACCGCATACAGGACTCCAGACTGGGCAGGGCGTGGTTCGCCATCAGGGACGACGAGGTGGCCGCGGTCTCCTGCGGGATAAACCTTTTAGTATACAAGGTCATAGCCTTCGGAACCAGTGCTGCCTTCGGGGCCCTGGGAGGGAGCTTTTTCGCCCGGTGGGTCACTTTCCTCTCCCCTGACATGTTCAAGTTCTGGGAGTCCTTCCTGGTGCTCTGCATGGTGGTCCTGGGCGGCATGGGCAACATCTGGGGCGTGATGGTGGGCGCGGCCGTGCTGGTGTCCCTGAGCGAGGTCCTGAGGGAGGTCTTATCGACCATGGGGATGCCCGTCGAGCTCAGGTTCCTGGCCTTCGGCCTGATAATGGTCCTGGTGATGCGCTACAGGCCTGCGGGTCTGATGCCCATCCCGGCCGTGGCCGCCCAGATGCGTGCGGGCAAGGTCAGGAGGAAAAAGGTCAAGACCGCGGCCGTGGGGCTGGAGAAATGACCCCTATTCTGGATATCCAGCACCTCTCCAAGAACTTCGGCGGGCTGAGGGCCCTCCAGGACGTCTCCTTCGACATCCGGCCCAAGGAGATCATAGGGCTGATAGGGCCGAACGGAGCCGGTAAGACGACCCTTTTCAACTGCGTGGCCGGGATCGAGCGGCCGTCGGGCGGGAAGATCCTTTTCCGCGGCAACGGGGGAGACCCGGTCTCCATAGGCGGCAGGAAGCCGGAGAAGGTGACCGCCCTGGGGATCGCCCGTACATTCCAGAACATCCGGCTCTTCGACAACCTGAGCGTGCGGGACAACGTGAAGATCGGCCGCCACTGCCGGTTCAAGTCCAATCTCTTCGGCGCGGTGTTCAGGACCCGTTTCCAGCGCGGCGAGGAGGAGGAGATCTCCCGGAGCTCCGAGGAAGTGCTGGAGTTTGTGGGCCTCAGCGGGCGCGGGGATGAGATAGCCAGGTCCATGGCCTACGGGGACCAGCGCCGCCTGGAGATAGCAAGGGCCTTGGCCACCGATCCCAGGCTGATCATGCTGGACGAGCCGGCCGCTGGGATGAACCCCCAGGAGGCCCGCTCCCTGATGGACCTCATCCGCCGAATCAGGGACCGGGGCATAACCGTGCTCTTGATCGAGCACGACATGAAGGTGGTAATGGGTGTTTGCGAGCGGGTGGTGGTGATCAACTACGGCCAGCTCCTGACCAGCGGCCTGCCCGAGGACGTTAGGAACGATCCCAAGGTCGTGGAGGCCTACCTGGGCACCGGAGCCTTTGATGCTTCTTGAACTGGACAACATAAAGACCTATTACGGCAATATCAGGGCCTTGAAGGGCATTTCCATCCAGGTGGACGAGGGTGAGATCGTCTGCCTGATCGGGGCGAACGGGGCGGGTAAGTCAACCACCCTGATGACCATAAGCGGTGTGCTGGTGCCCATAGAAGGAGACGTATTGTACAGGGGGCGGTCCATAGCCGGGGTCAGGGCGGACCACATAGTCCAGATGGGGGTGTGCCAAGTGCCGGAGGGACGGATGATATTTCCGCTCCTCACCGTGATGGAGAACCTGGACATGGGCGCCTACCTGAGGAGGGACCGCTCCGGAATAAAGGAAGACATGGAGAGGGTCTTCAGCCTGTTCCCGGTCCTGAGGGAGCGGGAGAAGCAGCACGGCGGCACCCTTTCGGGCGGAGAGCAGCAGATGCTGGCCATCGGCAGGGCCCTTATGAGCCGGCCCAAGCTGCTTCTCCTGGACGAACCCTCCCTTGGGCTGGCCCCCATTGTGGTGGACTCCATCTTCGAGACCATCAAGCAGATCAATGAGCAGGGCACCACCATCCTGCTGGTGGAGCAGAACGCCCAGATCGCTCTTCAGTTGTCCAAGCGCGGCTACGTACTGGAGACCGGTGAGATCGCCCTGGCCGACACCGCGGCCGATCTGCTCGCCAACGAGAAGGTGAGGAAGGCCTACCTGGGCGAATAGAGGTTCATCCGCAAGTGTTATTTCCGGGTTCGGCCGGATTCTCGGGAGGTTGGAGTGAAGCCTCTGGACGGCGTTAGAGTGATGGAGATGGCCGGGTTGGCCCCTTCGCCTTTCTGCGGCATGGTGCTCGCGGATTTCGGCGCCGAGGTGATTGTGGTGGACCGCCTCTCGGCCGGGGCCCCCGAGATACCCAATGTCATGGAGAATAATCCCTTTGATCGGGGAAAGCGCTCAATCAGGCTCGATCTCAAGTCGCAGGAGGGCGCCGGGATAGCCCGGGATATGATCAAGCGGGCGGACGTGCTTCTCGAGCCTTACCGCCCGGGGGTCATGGAGCGGCTGGGACTGGGGCCGGAGACCGCCATGGAGCTCAATCCCGGTCTGGTCTATGCGCGCCTGACAGGCTGGGGCCGGTCCGGACCCTATGCCTCGAGGGCGGGCCATGACATAAACTATATCGCCCTCTCCGGGGCCCTCTCCCTTTTCAAGCGCAGGGGGGAACCCCCGCTACCTCCGGCCAACGTCCTGGGAGACTTCGCCGGCGGAGGGCTTGCCTGCGCCCTGGGGATCATGGCCGCCCTGATCGCCAGGAGCACCACCGGCAGGGGCCAGGTGGTGGACTCGGCCATGCTGGACGGGGCGTCATATCTCTGCACCCAATTCTACGGGCTCCTGGCCAACGGGCTGATGAGCCTGGAGCCGGGGACCAACATGCTGGACGGAGGGGCCCCTTACTACAGCACCTATGAGACGGCGGACGGCAAGTATGTGGCTGTCGGCGCCATAGAGGGGCGGTTCTACGCCCGGCTCCTCCAAGGCCTGGGTCTGGATCAGGAGGAGCTCCCGGACCAGAACGAAAGGGCACGGTGGCCGGAGATGCACGCCCTTTTCGAGCGGGTCTTCAGGACCAGGACCAGGGACGAGTGGGCCGGGATATTCGAGGGGAGCGACGCTTGCGTGAGCCCGGTCCTGGGGATCGACGAGGTGAGCGGACACCCCCACAATCGCGCCAGGGACCTGATCGTCATGAGGGAAGGAATGGAGCAGCCGGCGCCGGCTCCGCGTCTATCGGAGACACCGGCGGTGGCGGGGGATCCGGCGGGGCCCCGAGGGGCTGAGACGAGGGCGGTCCTCGAGTCGCTGGGCTATCCTGCGGATCGGGTCCGTGCCTTCTTTCGTAAAGGCGTGGTGGAGTAGGCCCCGGGTTTCATATCACCAGCCTCAGGCCGTCATAAGCAATGGTCACTTCCAGGTCGCTGTCCTTTTCCAGGAACGCGGCGAGCTCGCGGGACTCCACCAGGAGGCGGTCCAGCTCCTCGTCCGTGTGGTTGGGGTCGTGGTGGAAGAGGCAAAGGCGTCTCACCCCGGACTTTTGTGCCAGCTCCACCCCGGCCAGGTTGTTGGAATGCCCCCAGTCCTCCTTGATCGTGCAGGCATCGGCAAAGGTGTATTGGGCGTCGAATATGAGGAGGTGGGCTCTGTGGAAGAACCCGGTGAAAGGGGCACCCTCTGATTCCTTGTCGTTCTTGTGTTCCGCGTCCGTGGAGTATACCACCGTCCTGCCTTTCCGGGCCACGCGGTATCCATAGGACTTGCCCGGGTGGTTCTGTTCCTTGGGCGTTACCTTGAACCCTGCGATCTCCGAGTCGTCATCCGGGTCCAGGTGTACGAAACTCAGATCCGCACCCAGCCCGGCCAGGCCCAGCGGGAAGAAAGGAGGGCCGTGCTGTACGGCGAAGGCGGCCTTCAGGTCCGGATGGCATCCGTAGATTGTTATCCTGTTGCCGGGTTCCATGGCGGGTACGAAGAAGGGGAACCCCTGTATGTGGTCCCAGTGCAGATGGGACAATAGGATGTGGAATTCGCGGCGCCTGGCGGAGGAGGACTGGCGCATTATTTCGTTTCCGAGATCCCTTATCCCGGACCCGGCGTCGAAGATCAGGGAGTGATCGCCATCCCGGATTTCCACGCACGAGGTGTTCACCCCGTAGGTCGCCCGCCCGCTGAACGGGAGGTGGCGGTCCATGAAGTCGTCCACGTCCGAGTCCGGTCCCAGGCCTTTTCCCAGGGCCTTGCGGATTGCGGCCCGAACCTTGCTTCGAACGGCCCGTTCATTCAAAGGCGGCGGCAGTGAGCCTCTTGTACCCCAGAACACCACTTCCATTTCGGCCTCTTCCTCCTTCCTCCTCATTTGCGGCGGACCGTCGGCCCCGGTCTCGGCGGCTCAGGCAAAGGCCTTGACCATCAGTGGGATGGCCACAAAGGTCCCCAGCGAGCTTCCCATGTTGGTCAAGACCACCACCAAGAGGATCCTGGTGATCTTGTTGTGCCAGAAACCACGGAAAGAGGACAGGTCCTCGGAAAGGGCCTCGAAATCCCGGACCTTCGGCTTCCCCAAGAAGGCCTCCACCAGGCCCGCGACCCAGCCCGCGGCCATCATCGGGTTCAGGGAGGTGAGGGGCGAGGCCGCAACAGCGGAGAGGATGGTGACCGGGTGGGCCAGGGCCGCAGCCGCTCCCAGTCCTCCAAGGATTGCATTGGCCGCTATCCACCAGCGGATCATGTCGCCTCCGGCCGCTGATCCCGCCCTGAAGAAGCCGGCTGCGATCAAACCCACCACCAGCGCCGGAAGGCCCCACTTGAAAACGCCTCTCCAGGGACCGGGCGGCGGGATCCTCTCCAGGGCCGAGAGGTCCGTTTCTTCCTCCCAGTTCCTCAGGATACCCGGGACATGTCCCGCTCCCACGACCGCCACCACCTTCGGACCGGGGGCCGTGCGGATCTTCTCGGCCAGGTAGCTGTCCCTCTCCTCGATCAGTGTCCGCCGCACCTCGGGCAGGGCCTCTCCCATCTCCACCAGCAGGCCTTCCAGTACGTCCATCTCCTTCAGTGCTTCAATGTCCTCGGCGGTCAGCTCGTCCACTTCGCCCCAAGAAGTCAAGAGCTGGAAAAAGAGCTTGATCTTGCTCCGGGTCCTCATCATGCGCCAGGCGCGGGTGAGGGTGACCCTTATGTCCCTGTCAGCGAGGTGTACTCGCGCCCCGCATTCCTCGGCTGTTTGTACGGCGCGGACCATTTCCTCGCCGGGTCTTATCCCCAGGTTCTTTCCCAGCCTGCGCTGGAAGTGGGCCAGAATGAAGTTCATGAGAAGCACCGAGGCCTTCTTCTCCCTGATAACCTTGATCAGGTCCGTGTCCTTCCAGTGGTCCTTCCGGGTGAGGGCCCTGTGCCGTGACTCGCAGAGCTCCACGGCCACCGTGTCCGGGTTCTCCTCTCGTATTACGCGCTCGACCAGGTCCACGCTCCTGCTGGAGACGTGCGCCGTGCCCACCAGGACATAGTCCTTGCCGGGACCCGTTATGCGGTGGACACCCCGGTCCGGATCCGTTGTCATGGAGAAACCCCCTTGCCGAATTCGACCGGCCGGCGGACCGGCCGATGACTTGCTTCAGCCTATTAGCACAAGACGCCCCTCTTTCCAAGCAACGTCTGCAATCCGTCACGCTGTGCACCGATCCCTCCCCTCGTGTTCCCGGGCCCTGGGGGAAGCGGGGAGGCCGAGGCGTCTTGCAAGTAGTGGGAGGGGGCAACTTGTCTTGACTTTTCCGGCTTATCGGTCAATATGTGGAGTCAATTGGACAACCGCCGCGAACCGCAACGATGGAGGGGATATCTTGACACAACATGACGAGCAATCCATGGCCGCTGTTTTCCAGAAACAAGTCGCCAGGTACGGCGACAGGGCCTGCGTGGGGTACAAGGAGCAAGGCAGGTACCGCGAGATTTCCTGGAACCAAATGGACGAGAGGATAAGGGCGGTGGCGTCCTTCCTCATGGACTCCGGCGTGGAGCCCGGACACAATGTGGGTCTTTTTTCCCCCAACCGCTGGGAGTGGTGGGTTGCGGACCAGGCCGTTCTCTCAATAGGCGCTGCCGATGTGCCCGTTTACGCGACCAACTCGGCTGAAGAGGCCCATTACGTACTGGAGCATTCAGACGCCGGGGTCTGCTTCGTGGGCACCGGAGAGCACCTGGAAAAGGTGCTCAAGGTCAGAGACCGCCTCCCCCGCCTGAAGACGATCATCGTGTTCGACGAGGTCGAGCCGGCAGCCGGAGGAGTGTACACCCTTTCCCGGGCCATGGAGGAAGGGCGGAGGCACGACACCCGAGCGGAGTTCGACCGGCGACTGGGGGCCTTGCGCAGGGGCGATTTGGCCTCGATCATCTATACCTCGGGCACCACGGGGCCGCCTAAGGGCGTCATGCTGAGCCATGGAAACTTCGTGAGCAACGTCAATCAGATCTTGGCGGACTTCAGTGAGTTGATAGACGATCAGGATACCTTCCTGTCCTTCCTCCCCCTTTCCCACTCCTTGGAGCGGACGGCCGGCTACTACCTCTCGGTGGGTGTGGGCGGGAGGGTCTATTTCGCCGAGGACTTCTCCAAGATACAGGAGAACATGGTGGAGATACGGCCCACCTTGATCGTCAGCGTCCCCCGTCTCTATGAAAAGATCCATGCGGGCATCCTGGCCAAGGCCGGAGAAGCCAAGGCGGCGAAGCGCTTGATCTTCGGATGGGCGGTCAAGGTGGCGGCTGAGAACCTCCCATACGCATGCAGGGATCTACCCAGAAAAGGGCTTTTGGCAATCAAGTACGCCCTGGCCGACAGGCTGGTATTCTCCAAGCTCAGGGCGGCCATAGGAATGGACAGGCTCAAGTTCGCGGTCTCGGGGGGAGGGCCGCTCGCGGTCTTTGACGCGGAGTTTTTCCTCGGGATGGGCATTACGATCCTGGAAGGCTTCGGGCTGACCGAGACCACCCCGGTGACCAATGTCAATCGCCCTGGCAGGATCAAACCGGGCACCGTGGGTCCGGCCCTGAAGGACACCGAGATCAGGATCGACGAGGACGGAGAGATCCTGTTCCGGGGACCCCAGGTGATGATGGGGTATTACAAGGACGAAGAGGCCACCAGGGAGGTGATGACCGAGGACGGATTTTTCCGCTCCGGCGACCTGGGCAGGGTGGATGAGGACGGGTGCCTGGTGATAACGGGGAGGAAAAAGGAGATCATTGTTACGGCCGGGGGAAAGAACATAGCCCCGTCCAACATCGAGAACACCCTCAAGGGATCACGCTTCATCGAGCAGGTGACCGTCGTGGGCGACCGGAGAAAGTATCTGTCGGCCTTGATTATTCCCAATTTCGAGGAGCTCGCCAAGTGGGCCGGCAAGGTGGGGGTCGAGTTCAAGGACCGCGAAGACCTGGTGAGCAATGAAAGGGTCCAAAAGCTCTACGACAAGGTCATTGCAAAGTATATGCGCTCGTTTGCGAGGGCCGAGCAGATCCGGAGGTTCCGCCTCCTGCCCGACGAGTGGACTCAGTCAACAGGGGAGTTGACCCCCACGCTCAAGTGCAAGCGGCGGGTGATCGAGGAAAAATATGCGGATAAAATAGAGGAGATGTATCGCTGAAGACTGAAAACGAATCTCTTTTGAGGCCAGAGACGTCTTTGTCAAAGAAAGGAGAGGATTCTCACGAAATATGACCGCAAGCGAAAACGGCCCCAGACAGAACTTTATAAGAAATATCATCAGCGAGGACGTGCGCAATGGAAAGAACGGGGGGCGGGTTCATACGCGTTTTCCTCCCGAGCCCAACGGCTACCTCCATATCGGGCACGCCAAGAGCATCTGCCTCAATTTCGGCCTTGCCGAGGAGTACGGGGGGCTCTGCAATCTGCGGTTCGATGATACCAATCCGGTCAAGGAGGAGGCCGAGTATGTGGAGTCCATAAAGGAGGACGTGCGGTGGCTGGGCTTTGACTGGGGCGACCGCCTTTACTACGCCTCGGATTACTTCGACCGGCTCCACGACTACGCGGTCCGGCTGATCAGGGACGGAAAGGCTTACGTGGACAGCTTGAGACCGGAGGAGATCCGCGAGTATAGGGGGACGCTGACAGAACCCGGGCGAGACAGCCCTTACAGGGACAGGCCGGTGGAGGAGAACCTGGATCTCTTTGACAGGATGAGGAGGGGGGAATTCAGAGAGGGAGAGCACGTGCTCAGGGCAAAGATCGACATGAGCGCCCCCAATCTGAACATGCGCGATCCCGTCATCTACCGGGTCATGCACGCCTCCCATCACCGCACCGAAGACAAGTGGTGCATCTATCCCATGTACGACTTCGCCCACGGGCTCTGTGATTCCATCGAAGGGATCACCCACTCCATATGCACCTTGGAATTCGAGGATCACCGGCCGCTCTACGACTGGTTCCTGGAGCGGTTGGGGGTCTTCCACCCGCAGCAGATCGAGTTCGCCAGGCTCAACCTGGGTTACACGGTGCTGAGTAAGCGAAGGCTGTTGGAGCTGGTAAGGGGCGGTCATGTCAGCGGGTGGGACGATCCCAGGATGCCCACCATATGCGGCTTGCGCCGCCGCGGGTACACCCCCGGATCCATCCGTGTGTTCTGCGAGCGAATAGGCGTGGCCAAGAAGGAGAGCCTGGTCGATATAGCTCTACTGGAGCACAGCGTCCGGGAGGATCTGAACCTGAACGCGCCCAGGGTCATGGGGGTCTTGAGACCCCTCAGAGTGGTGATAGAGAATTACCCGGAAGGCATGGAGGAGGAGCTGGAGGCGGTGAACAACCCGGAGGATCCCGGCATGGGGACCAGGAAAGTGCCCTTTTCCCGGGTCCTCTATATCGAGAGGGACGACTTCCGGGAGGATCCGCCCCGCAAGTACTTCAGGCTGGCCCCGGGCCGGGAGGTCAGGCTCCGTTACGCCTACTTCATAACATGCACCGGGGTGGTGAAGGACCCGGAGACCGGCGAGGTCACTGAGCTCCGCTGCACATACGATCCCGATACCCGCGGCGGGGACTCCCCTGACGGGAGGAAGGTCAGGGGGACGCTCCACTGGGTATCGGCCCGCCACGCACTGGAGGCCGAGGTGAGGCTCTACGACCGGCTCTTCCTCAAGCCCAATCCGGCCGGCGGGACCGGGGGGGAAGACTGGAAACAGGCCTTGAATCCGAACTCGCTGGAGGTCCTGACCTCCTGCCGGCTCGAACCCGGGTTGGCCGGCGCGGAGCCCGGCGGGCGATACCAGTTCGAGCGCCTCGGGTACTTTTGCGTGGATAGCAGGGATTCCCGCCCGGGGCGCCCGGTCTTCAACCGAACCGTCCCTTTGAGGGACTCTTGGGCAAAGATCGAAAAGACCGGGGCCGCCTGATTCATGTCGTCTCAGGCCCGGCCCGGCCCCCGTTGGGAGGAGCTTATGGACTTAGGTCGGTGTCTGGACCTCCTGGAGTTGGAAGAGTGCGGGTCGGTCGAGGAGGCAAGGCGCGCCTACATGGACTTGGTCCGGGTTTGGCACCCCGACCGCTTTTCCCATGATCCGCGGTTGCGAGCAAGGGCCGAGGAGAAGCTCAAGCGGTTGAACCTGGCGTATGAGACCCTGCTCGCTCATTTCACCGGTCCGGGAGGGACCACCCGACCCCGGGTGAGCGGGGATAGCGGGGTCACGCCCACGGAGGCGTTTTTCGAGGCGGGAACGCGCAGGGTCCTCTGCGTCGTGTCCTCGCTTACCCGGGCTTTTCGGGCAGCCCTCCAGTGAATTTCCCCGACTTCTTGCCATCCCGCAGGGTTTTGTGATAACCGGGTCGAAGCGGCGGCCGTTTACAGCCTCCTACTTTTCCATCCCCGGCGGTCTTCACGCCCTTGATGAGACGCCGGGGGCAAGGGAAGTCCGCATGATGGATAAAGAGACGAAAAAGAAGCTTAAAAGGATTCAAAAAGAGTTTAAAAAGCTTAACAAAAAATATAATAAGGTGGAATTCAGGCCATGTAAAAACGATGCGGAGTTGAGGGCCAAAGAGGCCGAGTTGAAGGCCTTGAGGCAAAAAATGAATGAACTGGAGAGAGAGCAGGACCGATGCATGCTGGATTCCGGCGGGCTCAGGCACGGGGGGTAGGGAGCGGGAGAGTGAACCGGACTCATGCCCCCTTGTTCCTGGACTTGAGGCGGTTGATCAGGAGTGCTGCGACCGCCGCGAGGAGCAGAAGGATCCCGACCGCGGTGTTGTACCGGGTCATGACGGCCTGGAGAGTGGACTCAACGCTTTCCCAGTTGGAGCCCAACGAGTAGCCGAGCATCATCCAGGCCAGGTTCCAGATGGCGCAACTGATAAGGGCGAGGCAGGCCACATGCCCGGTGTTGAGCCGGCTGATGCCCCCCGCCAGTGAGATGCCGCTCCTGGCCCCAGGGAGAAACCTGTTTAGGGCCACCAGCAGGTATCCGTAGCGCCGGAACCACTCCTCGGCCCTGCGGAGCTTCTCCGCGCGGAAAAGCCGGTAGTCCTTCTCTATGAAGAAGCGCCGCCCCAGTATGCGGCCTATGCCGAAGAGCGCCATGAACCCGCCCAGGCTGCCGGCCGTGGTGGCCGCATAAACCCCCAGGAAATTCAGCCTGCCTGTGCCGACCAGGAACGCTCCGATTGCGGTGACCGTATCCCCCGGGATGGGCGGGAATATGTTTTCCACAAACGCGCTGATCGCAAGCATCGCGTAGATAGGCCAGGAAGGGAGCGCCTGGAACCATGCCAAGAGATGCTCGGGGGAAAAGACATCAGCCATTCCAATGATTCCAAATTCATCTTAAACAAAAAAATATACGACAACTCTGTCTCGTACGGCAAGCAGTCATTTTGTCTTGACTGCCACCGCCCCCTTTGCTACTCAGACGCACATGACTCGGGTCGCCCCTGCACTCTCTTGAAGGCCCGATTCTCATACAGGGAGGACCGCTCGATGGCCAGGAAGAAGACGACACGTAAGGACTTGCTCAAGGGCTCTGATGAATTCATGACCCTGACCGAGCGGGCCGTTGACTTCGCGCGCAGGAACGCAAGAGCACTGACTTATACCGGGATCGCCCTTGCGGCGGCCGCAGTTGTTTACCTCGGGGCGATTACCTATCTGGGATACGTTGAGGAGCGGGCCCAGGAGGCCTACAGCTCTGCCTATCATGCCCTCAGGTCAGGCGGGGAGCCTCTTCCTGCGGACTTGTTCGAGAAGGTGACCACGGAGCACCGTTTGGCCCGGGTGAGCAAGCTGGCCCTGCCCCAAGCGGCCCGCATGAAGTTCCGTGAAGGCCGCTACGACCGGGCCATGGACCTGTACCGGGAGTTCCGGAGCGAGATGGCCGGGGAGCCGCAATACCGCCACATGACCGGCTTGGCCCTGGCGGCCTGCCATGAGGCAAAAGGCGACTACGAGGAAGCCATAGAAGCGCTCGACCCTATTGCTGGCGATCCGAAATCATTCCTGCGCGAGCAGGCGCTCCTTCAACTCGCCCGGCTGCACGGGCTCAACCGCAGCCCGGATAAGGCGGGCCGGGTCCTGGAGACGCTCTCCACCGAGTTTCCCGACTCACCCTTTCTCCCGTTCGCCCGTGCATCGGTTCACTGAAGAACACACCCCGGTCAAGCGCCATAAGACACCAGTTGAGCTCTCATTTTCATTGACAGCCACCCCGGCTTCGGTTACGGTCACTTTGTAGCTAAATTATAGCTTTCATTAGAGAGGCGCCCGATGATCATTACCGAGATACTGGCGCGTAACGCCAGGATGTACGGTGACGAGAAGGCCCTGGTGGAGCGGGAGCCGGCGAAAGGCATCAGGAGGGAGATCACCTGGCGGGACTTTGATGAGCAGGCCAACCGGGTGGCAAACGCCTTGATGCAAAGGGGTGTGGGGAAGGGCGACAAGGTGGCCCATCTGATTATGAACTGCCTGGAGTGGTTGCCTGCCTACTTCGGCATACTGAGGACAGGGGCCTGGGCGGTTCCATTGAATTTCAGGTTCACGGCGGAGGACATCCGGTATTGCCTCCGGATAGCCGAGGCAAAGGCGCTGGTATTCGGCGAGGAGTTCGTGGAGCGGATCGAGGCCGTCCACGGCGCCCTGCCGGAATTGGAGACACGGGTCTACATCGGCTCGGAGGAAAACAGGCCGGATTACGCCGTGGCCTTCGAAGACTTCCTAGGACAAGGCGGGACCCGGGATCCCAAGACGCCCCTGGAGATTACGGACGAGGCGGCCCTTTATTTCACCAGCGGGACCACGGGGCGGCCCAAACCCATTCTCCTTTCACACCGCAACCTGGAGTTCGCCTGCGTCATAGAGAACAGGCATCACAACCAGACACACCAGGACAACTTCATCTGCATTCCCCCCCTTTATCATACCGGGGCGAAGATGCACTGGTTCGGCAACTTCATCGTGGGGGCGCCGGCGGTCATCTTGAAGGGCATTAAGCCGGAGTGGACCCTGGAGGCGGTCTCAGAGGAAGGAGGCACCATAGTATGGCTGCTGGTGCCTTGGGCCCAGGACATATTGATCGCTGTGGAGAGCGGGGAGGTGAATCTCTCCGACTACAAGCTGGACCAATGGCGATTGATGCACATAGGGGCGCAGCCGGTCCCTCCGAGCCTGGTCAAGAGATGGCGGGAGGTCTTTCCCGGACATGATTACGACACCACTTACGGGTTGAGCGAGACCACCGGTCCGGGGTGCGTGCATCTGGGCCTGGAGAACATCCACAAGGTCGGCTCCATAGGCAGGCCCGGATTCGATTGGGAGTGCAGGATAGTGGACCACGAGCTCAGGGAAGTCCCGCCCGGGGAGCCCGGGGAGCTGATGGTCAAGGGCCCCGGGGTGATGAAGGAGTACTACAAGAACCCGGAGGCCACCGCGAACACGATCTTTGACGGCTGGCTACTGACCGGAGACATGGCCCGGCTGGATGAAGACGGTTTCATCTGGCTGGTGGACCGAAAGAAGGACGTGATCATAACCGGAGGGGAAAACATCTTTCCGGTGGAGATCGAGGACTTCCTGATGGAAAACGATAAGGTGCAGGACGCTGCGGTGATCGGAATCCCGGACGAGCGCCTGGGCGAGATAGCGGCGGCCGTCGTCAAGGTCAAGCGCGGCAAGGAGATGAGTGAAGAGGAGGTCCTGGAGTACTGCGGGCGGCTGCCGCGGTACAAGCGGCCCCGCAGGGTCTTCTTTGACGAAGTCCCGAGGAATCCCACCGGAAAGATCGAGAAGCCCAAGCTGCGCAAGAAGTACGCGGGCATCAGTGAGAGCTTCAAGGTGTAGCGGCCCCTTCCGTGCCCCCCGGCACGCGATCAGGGGTCTAATCCAAGGAAAATCAGGGGGAAAAAATGCACAAGCTATTGACCGACGCTCCAGGCAAAGAGATGTTGCTCTTGGGCAATGAGGCCATCGCCAGGGGGGCGCTGGAGGCGGGGGTTGCCTTCGCCACCTGCTATCCAGGGACGCCTTCCTCGGAGATCCCCGAACAGTTCTTCCATATCGGCCGGGAAACGGATCTCTACTTCGAGTACTCCACCAATGAGAAGGTGGCCTTGGAGGTGGGGGCCGGGGCGGCCGCCTGCGGCCTCAGGACCATGGTCACCATGAAGCACGTGGGGCTCAATGTGGCTGCGGATCCGTTGATGACCCTGGCTTATGTAGGGGTCAAAGGCGGCATGGTCATCGTGAACGCGGACGACCCCTACATGTTCTCCAGCCAGAATGAGCAGGACAACCGCTATTACGCCCGGCTATCCGGCCTTCCCATGCTGGAGCCCACGAACACCCAGGAGATGAAGGACATGACCGCGGCCGCGTTCGATCTGTCCGAGGACCTGGGCCTCCCGGTGATCCTGCGGACAACGACCCGCCTGAACCACGTCCGCGGTGCGGTGGAACTGGGAAGGCTGAAGCCGCTCAAGGCCGAGGGGAGCTTTGAAAAGAACCCTTTCCAGTTGGTCACCGTACCCGCGGTCTCCAGGAACCTCCACAAGGTCCTCCTGGAGAAGGTGGGCAGGGCCGAGGAGAGGTCGGAGCAGTGGCCCGGGAACAGGGTTACGGGGCAAGGCAAGTGGGGCGTGGTGGCCAACGGTGTGAGCGTCGACTACGTGGAGGACGCCCTCAAAGACCTGGGGCTCGAAGACAGGGTAAGATTCTTCCGCGTGGGCATGTCCTGGCCCTTCCCAAAGGAATCGTCCCGCCGTTTCCTGGAGGGGCTGGAAAAGGTCCTGGTGGTCGAAGAGTTGGAGCCGGTCATGGAGACCGAGCTCAAGGCCTTGGCGCAGGAGAATTCGATTTCCGTGTCAATCAAGGGCAAGGGGATAGGCGGGCTTTCGCGGCTCTACGAGTATGACCCGGGAATGGTCAGGCGGGCCGTGGCCGAGTACTTCGGAGTGGAGTACAAGGGAAGGACGCAGGTGGACCTCTCCGATCTCCCGAGTCTGCCCGGGCGGCCGCCCAACCTGTGCGCCGGATGCCCCCATAGGGCCACCTACTATGCGGTAAAGCAGGTATACGGCCCGGATGCGGTACACCCGACCGACATAGGGTGCTATACCCTGGGGCTTCTCCCGCCCATTTCCATGGCGGACTTCCTCATATGCATGGGATCCTCTGTGAGCTCGTCCTGCGGGTTCTCCAGGGCGAGCGACCGCAAGGTCGTCTCCTTCATCGGTGATTCCACCTTTTTCCACTCAGGGATAACCGGGCTGATAAACGCCGTTCACAACAACCACAAGTTCACCCTGGTGATCCTGGACAACGGCACCACCGCAATGACCGGACATCAGCCCCACCCGGGCGTGGACACACAGGCCATGGGCGTGGACAGGACCCGCGTTTCCATCGAAGGCGTTGTGCGCGGCTGCGGCGTCAACGACGTCCACGTGGTCAAACCGTTCAAGCTGAACAAGACCATGGAGGCCTTGCGCCAATCCATGGACTATGAAGGGGTATCGGTGGTCATTTCCGAGGAGCTCTGCCCGCTGTTCGCACGGGCGGTGGGCAGGAAAGCCAAGGCCAGGCCCTTCCGGGTGAACTATGAGAAATGCCGAAATCACAGGGACTGCATCAACCAGCTGGCATGCCCCGCAATGTATATCCGTGAAGAAAAGGTTATCATCGATAAGAACATGTGTGTCGGATGTGCCGTATGCGCTCAAGTATGCCCGGAAAACGCTATCGTTCCTTTGAAGGATTAAGACAGCGAGGTCCTATTGAAGATTGACGGCGTCAGTATAGGGAAGAGTTCTAACACCGAGGGGAGATCGATATGGACACTAAGAGATGTGTTTTCGTTGGTGTAGGGGGCCAGGGCAACCTCCTGGCATCCAGACTCCTGGGCGAGGCCGCACTGGCAGGGGGGATACCGGCCGTTGTCAGCGAGATCCACGGAATGGCCCAGAGGGGCGGAGTGGTGGAGTCGGCGGTTCTCATGGGGCAGGTGACCAGTCCCATAGTATCCAACGGGGAAGCGGACATCCTGGTCGGGTTCGAGCCCCTGGAGACCTTGCGGGCCATGGCCAAGAGCAATGCCGAGACCCTGGTCATCACCAATGTCCAGCCCTTGCCCCCGTTCACCGTGTCCATAGGCCGGGGCACGTATCCGCCTGTGGACGATATGATGGATCTGATATCCAAGAAGGTGAACAGGGTGATCGCCCTTCGAGGGAACGAGTTGGCCGAGGAGGCCGGAAACCCGTTGAGCCTGAACATGGTCATGCTGGGGGGGCTGATAGGCTCGGGCGTCCTGGCCATAACCGCGGATGCTATGAAGGAGACCATATCCACCTCTACGAAGAAGGCCTTTTTGGAGTCCAATCTCAAGGCGTTCGATCTGGGTATGCGCAGCGCCGGTTAGAAGGGATGTGGGGTCAGGGCTCGAGGGGGGCGGCTCGGCAGGGTCACCCCCCGTCCTGTTT